>DBMR01000125.1 GCA_002298785.1 Verrucomicrobia subdivision 3 bacterium UBA693 | reverse complement strand
AAGCCGGTCAGCATGTAGGGCAGATCGAAGCCCCAGAGGAGCTTGGAGCGCATGGGCTCGATGCTGTCCTGGACGCAACGGAGGATGGGCAGGAGGTTGTATTTAGGATTTTTCAGGAAGCCGATGAGTAGTTCCATGGGGCAATTGCCCGCTCCACGGCCCAGCCCGGCCATGGTGGCATCCAGCATGTTGGCGCCCAGCACGATGGCTTCGATGGTGTTGGCGAAGGCCAATTGCAGGTTGTTATGGGCATGCATGCCGACTTCCTTGCCCGCCGCTTTGCAATAGCCCAGGTATTTGCGGACCAGGTACTGGACCTGCTCGCTGTAAAGGGTGCCGAAACTATCCACCACATAAATCGACTGGGCTTCGGACTGCGCGAGCAACTCGAGACCCGCGTTCAGTTCGTATTCCTGCACGGTGGAAACTGCCATGACATTGACGGTGGTTTCGTAGCCTTTGTCGTGGGCATCCTTGATGATATCCAGCGCCGTAGGAATCTGGCTGATGTAGGTGGCCACGCGGATCATGTCGAGGACGCTTTGATTCTTGGGCAGAATATCCTCATGGTAATCGGTGCGCTCAGCATCGGCCATAACCGCCAGTTTCAGCGGGGTGGGGTTATCCGCAACAATGCGGCGCAAGTCATCCTCGAGACAATACTTCCAGGCGCCGTGCTCCCCTGGCACGATGACCTTCCGCGAGGCTTTGTAGCCCAGTTCCATGTAATCGACCCCCGCCTCCACGCATGCCGTGTAAACCGCCTTGACGACCTGGTCGTCGAACTGGTGGTTATTCATCAGGCCTCCATCCCGGATGGTGCAATCCAGCACTTTGATTTCCGGGCGATATGAAATCCAGCGCCCGGCGGGAGTTTCGCGGGGCTTTGGCGTTTTGGCGGGGGCAGCTTTAGCGGTCATAATACGCTTGGTTAGTGGTGAGTGAAACTGTTTCAACGCTAATGATAGGCATACGCCTGGGTTTTACAAGAATGGATGTTTTCGTCCCGAGGCGCGGCTGCAAAACTGCTCGCATCCGGGGCCTGCTCCCCGTAAGCTAAGCGCCACTTTTATACTATGATGACCAGTGCCGAAGTCCGCCAATCGTACCTCGATTTCTTTCGATCGAAGGAGCACACGATCGTGCGTTCGTCCAGTTTGATGCCGGACTCACCAAACCTGCTGTTTACCAATGCCGGCATGAACCAGTTTGTGCCCATCTTTTTGGGACAGCGGGCGGCGGACGTCTCGAAATGGGCCGGGGCGAATCCTGGTCGCGACACCCGCGCGGCGGATACCCAGAAGTGTATCCGCGCCGGTGGCAAACACAACGATCTGGAAGACGTTGGGCTCGATACATATCACCATACCTTCTTCGAAATGCTGGGGAACTGGTCCTTTGGGGATTATTTCAAGAAGGAAGCCATCGACTGGGCCTGGGAACTCATCACCGAGGTGTGGAAGTTTCCCAAAAACCGTCTTTATGCCACGGTTTATTGTCCGGACAAAGCCAAAGGTGATCCTAGCGAATTCGACCAGGAAGCCTGGGACTATTGGGCGGAGAAATTTCGCGCCGCCAACCTCGATCCCGCGGTCCACATCGTGAATGGCGGCAAGAAGGATAATTTCTGGATGATGGGGGACACGGGTCCCTGTGGTCCCTGCAGTGAGATTCACGTGGATTTGACTCCCATCGGGGATACGCATGGATCCCTGGTGAACAAAGGGTCGGCGCAATGCATTGAGATTTGGAACCTGGTCTTCATCCAATTCAATGCGAACGCGGACGGTAGCTTTTCCGCATTGCCCGCGCGCCATGTTGATACTGGCATGGGTTTTGAACGGGTGACTGGCATCATTCAGAACACGCGCAATTTCACGGATTTCAGCCAGGTCGTTTCGAATTATGAAACCGACATCTTCCGGCCGCTGTTCGACAAGCTCGAAAAGTTGAGCGGAAAGAAGTACGGCTCCACTCTGCCCAAAGAAGGAAAAATCGCCACACCCCAGGAACACCTGGATATCGCATTCCGCGTTATTGCGGACCATATTCGAACCCTGAGCTTTGCGATCGCCGACGGCATTCAGCCTGGGAATACCGATCGCAATTATGTTTTGCGTCGCATTCTGCGCCGCGCGGTGCGATACGGACGGGCGCTTGGCTTTCGCGAACCGTTCTTCTACAAGCTGGTTCATGTGCTGGCCGACACGATGGGGAGCGTTTTCCCGGAGCTGCGCGAACGCAAAGAGCAAGTGGAAGAGGTCATTCAGCGCGAGGAGGAAGCGTTCAACAAGACGTTGGACCGCGGCATTGAACTCTTTCTGGAGGAGGTCTCGCGTCTGGACGGTAAGCGTCTGAGTGGGGCTTTTGCCTTTAAGTTGTATGACACCTACGGTTTTCCGTTTGATCTGACGGAGCTCATGGCGCGGGAACGAGGGCTCTCGGTCGATGCCGCCGGCTTCGAGCAGTTGATGGAAGAGCAGAAGGCCCGCGCTCGCGCCGCGCAGAAGCGGGAAATCATCGAGGTCTCCAAGCTCGACATCTCTACACCCACAAAATTCCTGGGCTACGATCAACTCGAGAGCAATGCGCGTGTGCTGCAGGTGCTGGGAATCAAGGACCGGACGGCAGTCGTGCTCGATGTCTCACCGTGCTACGCCGAGATGGGTGGGCAGGTGGGCGACACCGGGGAATTGACCGGCGGTGGCCAGCTCTGGCGGGTGGTTAATACGCAAAAAGCCGGGGCCGCCTGGCTGCATTTCCTCGAAGACGCCGAAGCGCCGCCGGTGGGCGCGGAGGTTACGCTGGCAGTATCGCGGGACCGGCGGGATGCCATTCAGCGTCACCATACGGTGACGCATTTGCTGCATTGGGCGCTCCATGAAGTAGTGAGCCACGGGGCCTCGCAAAAGGGCTCCTATGTGGGGCCGGAGAAATTGACGTTCGACTTCACCAGCAGCCCGCTCACTCCGACGCAAGTGGCGGACATCGAAGGCCTCGTAAACGAGCGAATTCTTGAAAACGCCACAGTATCCTGGACCGAAGTAAAGTACGACCACATCAAGGAACGCAAAGACGTGATGCAGTTCTTCGGTGACAAGTACGGAGATTGGGTTCGGGTGGTGCAAATTGGTGGAAGCCCCAGCAGCTTGGATGGCTATTCAATGGAGCTGTGCGGCGGTACTCACACTCGCGCTACTGGCGAGATTGGTCTCTTCCGCATCGTGGCCGAGTCTGCCATTGCCGCCGGGATTCGCAGGATCGAAGCCTGTTCCGGGCTGCCGGCTTATCATCATGCCAACCAGCAACTGGAGTTGATCAAATCGCTCGCCGGCAAAATGAATTCGCCTGTGGGTGAGCTGGAAAAGAAGTTGGAAGCGATACTCGCTCATCAAAAGGAGTTGGAGAAGCAACTAAAGGCCGTGCAGCAAAAGCAGGCGGGTGCCGTGGCCCGAGGTCTCTTGGGCAAGGCACAGGATTTAGGCACTGTTCCCGCCATCATCGCGAATCTCGAAGAGGGCGATGGCGATTATCTGCAGGGCGTTGCCGATGCACTCAAGGGAGAGTTCAAGGGCGTATTGGTTCTGGCTGGTGCCGCTGCCGGGGCGGTGTCGCTGGTCGCGACAGTATCTCCGGAACACACCAAACAGATCCAGGCCGGTAAGATCATTCAAACCATTGCTCCTATCGTGGGAGGAAAGGGTGGGGGCCGCCCCGATAACGCCAGGGGGGGTGGCAAGGATTTGGCCAGGGTAAGTGAGGCGCTGCAGCGCGCAGCGGACTACATCCGGCTGGGCAAATAGACATGCAGACTGGGCTCCAAGCTCAGCGGCAGTAAGGACGGCGGTATATCATGCGCGTACCGGTCCAACGCCTGCTCAATGCCGTCCTGGCACTGATCTACCCGGAATGCTGTCAGATTTGCCGCCAGGCACGGGCTACTCCGTCCGAGGGGTTTGTGTGCAGCGCCTGCCGGGCGGATTCCCGCTTTATCGAACCTCCCTTTTGTCGCCGTTGCGGTCTGCCGTTTTCGGGGCAGATCGATAGTGATTTCGAATGTTCCAATTGCCTGGGGATGACTTGGCATTTCGAATCAGCGCGTTCCGCAGTTTATGCAAAAGGCGTCGTTTTGGACGTCATCCACCGTTACAAGTATAAGCAGCAACTTTGGTTTGAACCTTTCCTGGCGGATCTGCTGATATCCCGGGCTTGCGGTTCTAGCGTTGTAGCTCAGCCGGTTACGGGTGGTTCTTTCTCGATGGGAGTGCTTTCGCCAGGTGATTGGGACTGGCTGCTGCCCATTCCTCTGCATCCGATGAAACAGCGTGAGCGCGAGTTTAACCAGGCCGAGCGATTGGCCCGTCGTCTGTCGGTTGCCTCCGGTATTCCGTTAAAGACCAACATCTTGAAGCGAATCGTCGCCACGCGCACTCAGACCCGGCTTTCCCGCGAGGAACGGGCGGAAAATGTTCGTAAAGCGTTTGCACTGAATGACAAAGAGGACGTGGCAGGGAAGAGGTTGGTCCTGGTTGACGATGTTTTGACGACTGGCGCTACCACCAATGCCTGTGCTCATGTGCTTCGGCGGGGCGGGGCGGCCAGCGTTTGCGTCTGGACAGTTGCCCGCGGAACCTGAATATTACGGGTCGTTAATTGTCGTGGCACATACTATCTCAACATTGATCGCTGGCAGGACGAGAATGGGGCGGAACCCGTTCCAAACTGCCCGGTCGACGTTTCACCGGCACGAGACCAGTTCTGGTCCCGTGATAGTCGTCAGCCTGTATTAATTAACCTCCGTTCCAGCGCGAATGGCCACCACCTCCTTTACCAAAAAAATGCTCGGCGTAGAGTCTCCTGAACCTGCCCTGACTCCGCCTCCGCCCAACGCGCCCGCTACTAATTTTGCCAAGAAGCCAAAACTGGCCGCTAAACCCCGTAAACGGGACATCCCCGAAGGCCTTTGGACCAAGTGCCCAAAGTGTGCGACCATGGTTTTTGACAAGGAACTTGACGAGAACCTGAAGGTTTGTCCGCGTTGCCAGCACCATTTTCCCATCGGCGCTCGGGAGCGCATCCATTCCCTGGTGGAAACGTGCACTTTCGAGGAAATGGACGCCGACATGACGAGCGTGGATGTGCTCAGCTTTACCGGCGTGGCTTCCTATACCTCAAAACTGCAGAGTTATCAGAAGTCCACTGGACTTAAGGATGCGGTTATCACCGGAATCGGAAAGCTCGGTGAGCACCGGGCGGCCCTCGGGGTCATGGATTTTAGTTTTCTCGGCGGATCGATGGGTTCAGTGGTGGGCGAGAAGCTCGCGCGCATGATCGAGCGGGCGACCGAAAAGGGGCTGCCCGTCATCATCATTTCCACGAGCGGCGGTGCTCGCATGTACGAAGGCATGTTCAGCCTGATGCAGATGGCCAAGACCTGTGGCGCGCTGGCGTATCACGCCAAGAGCAAACTTCCTTACATCAGCGTCCTGACCCATCCCACAACCGCCGGAGTTATGGCCAGCTATGCGAGCGTTGGAGATCTGATTATCGCGGAGCCGGGAGCGATGATCGGTTTCGCCGGTCCGCGCGTGATCAAAGATACCACCCAGGCGGAGTTGCCGCCCGGATTCCAGACGGCGGAATTCCTGCTGGACCACGGGCTGATTGACGCCATTATTTCCCGCAAGGAAATGAAGTCACGCTTGATCGAGTATCTGAGCTATCTGACAGCCAACCAGAATTGGCCGTAGAGGAAAGAGAGGAGAAAAGGGGAGAAGGGGGAGGGAATCAGGTGACGCTGGGGCGTCGGCGGTTGGTCTTGATTTCGCCAGGTTCAAATCGCTTGAACAACGAGAGTCCTTCCTTTACGACTCGCATAGTCCGGCGTTCAACCACTTGGTAATAGCGCCTTCTTTCGACGAGGATATTGTCCAGGGCCTCGTCCATGGTATCGAAGTCCCCCAGGTAATCATTGGCTCCACCCATGGGGCGGTCGGCGTAGTAGGTAAAGACCATGTACTTTTTCACCATCACCGTTCTAATGGATTCGCGGGTTCCAATATAGAGAGACGATTGCCGAAACGGTTGTCGGTGTTTTCACCGTCAGCTTGTCGGGTGCGCCGGGTTTTACGGCCAACTCGGGCCTGGATACTTCTTCTGCAAAGCGAGCCTCAGTTTTGGATAGGTGAGATTTCGAAAACTTTGCCAGTTGAAGGTCGGCTCTAACCGCTTGCCATCCGGGCCGGTTAGCCAAAGTTTTACCGGGAGTTTGCCATCCAGGATGTGCGGGTGATCCTTTAAAGCGAAACAGTGCTGGATATTAATCTGTAGCTCGGGGGAGTTGGGTTGGCCGTCCTCATCCAACGCTGCTTCGGGATATAAAAGCTTTAGTTTGCGACCGTCATGCCAGGTGATAGAAATCGGTGCGAGTTCATCGAGCCAGGCTTCCTGTCCCGGTTGCAGGTGGGCTCGAAACGCATCCTTTAGCGGTGTCGCCTGGGCTTCTTTGGCGAGGGTCAAGCCTTCAAAGGCCCGGGTCAGGCAGGCCAGTATGGACCGGTCGTCCAGCGCTCGAACCTCCAGCTCCGGCATGACCGCCTGCATGAGGTTCACTCGGGTGATGAACTGCTTCAGTTCATGATTATACAGCGGCAGACTGAAAAGGTCCTTGCGGGCTGCCTCTGCCAAACACTTCCCCGAGGCCTTGGGATCGGTTTCTTTGGCGTGCTCGTGATGAATGACCAGGTCGCGAAAACGCGTTAACCGGATCGCGGCGACCCGTTTGTGCGTGCGATCATAAAGGTGCTCCAGCGTGACGCGAAGTTGCTCCGGGTAATTTCGCTCGATCCATGAACGCTCCACCGCGGTCGCCAGACCCAGCAAGGTCAAAGGCTTGGCTCCACGACCTTCCACTTCTCTGATCGACGCCGCCACGAACAGGTCCGAGTGCTGCACCACGCTCTCCCGCATCAAGGTTCCCTGCCGGCCGTCGGTCAGTTCGCATTCCAGGATGGACAGGTCGCGGCGCACGCAAAGTTGATCAATGAACCCGGCGAGAAGGCATTGGGGCAGAGGGTCGGCGGCGGTGGTGGTCCCCGGTTCTGGCGTTCCGAGATCGTCCGCAACCAGGCCTTGGTTCCGGGCGATGGCCAGAATCTGTTCATAGGTCTGTTCTACCTGCCTTGCGGTTAACGCATGGATGCCATAACGGCGGCACGCTTCGACGTTGAAACCGCGTTGCCGTGCAAAATGGTAAGCGCGGATTAACGTGTAAAAATCGGAAACCTGGCTCGCTTCGAAGAGTTCGCGCGCCTCGCGGACGTGCGCATCGTCCCGTCCGAGACGCATGAGCAAATCCCGCCCGCTTACCAGGGCCGCGCAGAGGGCGGCGATCGGCACGCAGTTCAGCTTTGCCGCTTCCACCAGCATCCGGGAATAGCGCGGGTGCATGGGCAAGCGAAGCATCTGCCTGCCGACGCTGGTGAGGTCGGAAGTTGCATTCTCCGAGGCGACGCCAGTGGTTTCGTTTTCGCCCTTCCATTCCTGGACTCGCAGCGCGCCCAGGATCTGCAGCAATTGTTCGGCGCGCTCCAGGGCCTGAGGATCAGGTGGGTCGAGCCATTCAAATTGGCCGGCGCGACGCACCCCCAGGGAATGCAGCAGCAGGACTACTTCCGCCAGGTCGCTGCGCTGGATCTCTGGCGTGTTGCGCTCCGGGCGATCCAGATGGCCGCTCTCGGTCCACAACCGGTGGCAAGTGCCGGGGGCGGTGCGTCCGGCGCGGCCTTTGCGTTGATCCGCGGAGGCGCGACTAATGGGTTCCATCATCAGCGTCCCAATCCCGCGCTCGGGATCATATCGCGCCACCCGCGCCAATCCGCCATCCACCACATGACGCACGCCGTCGATAGTGACGGAAGTCTCCGCGACGTTTGTGGCCACCACCACTTTTCTCAGGGCGTTTGGGGCAAAGGCCAGGTCCTGCTGCTCTGGAGGCAGATCGCCGTGCAATGGAATGAACGCCAGGCGCTCGGAGGTTTTGACCGATCGCAGAGCGCTGATGGTCTGGTTGATCTCTGCCATCCCCGGCATGAATACCAGAATGTCGCCGGGTTCGCCCGTGTTTACGATTTCCTGGACCGCATCCGCGGCTCGTTCCGTGACCGGTCGATCGTCGTGGAACGATTGATATCGTAATTCCACCGGAAACATCTGTCCTTCCGAAATGAGGATAGGACATGTCGCTGGGGCTCCAGGGTCCCGCTCGGAGAGTGCAGTTCCAGTTTCGCTAACCGTGTCGGTAGGTTTTTTGGCCTGTAAGTTGGTCGAAGTGGTGGAAAGGAATTTGGCAACGGGTTCGGCGTCGAGCGTCGCAGACATCACGGCAAGTTTGAGATCGGGCCGGCTGGTTTCCTGCAGACGTTTGACCAGCGCGAGCGCCACATCGCTCAACAAGTTGCGCTCGTGAAACTCGTCAAACAGGACGACCCCGATGTCGGGCAGCGTGGGTTCCTGCTGAAGCCAGCGCAGGAGGATGCCTTCGGTGACATAGCTGATTCTGGTGCCCGATCCGGTGCGATCGTCGAACCGCACCTGGTAGCCGACCTCCTCACCGATCCGGCAGCCACGTTCCCATGCCACACGTGCAGCAACGGATCTTGCCGCAACGCGCCGGGGTTGCAGGACGACCACCCGCTTGTTGCCGGCCAGACCCGCATCCAGAAGGATTTGGGGCACCTGAGTGGTTTTGCCTGATCCTGTAGGCGCGACCAGTACGAGGCGGTCTCCCTGGCGCAGGGCGGCGACCAGTTCTCCGGCAATTTTGCTGATCGGTAAATCGGGGCCCGCCATGATGGGGAACGCTCCGCCGCGGAAGATCAGTGCTCAGTTTTCGTGCGCAACTTGCGCGCCTGCACGGCACCGGTTTGGGCGCTGGTCAGAAGCGCAAGTGCCGGAACGCTAACGCCAGTGCCGTCACGACCAGCATCATGCCGCTGGGCATGAATTTTTTGGTTTTTGCCAGTCGAATGGCGAAAACAACCAGCAGCGCCGCCATAATGATGTCGGCGAGCGCCCGTGCCACTCCGGGTTGGAACAGGGGAATGACGGTCAGGATGAGCAGCGCGGCGGAGACCGCAGACGTGATCAGGGAGACCTTGCTTTTGGCTTTAAAGAAGCCAAAGAGTCCGCCTGCCAGCAAGAATATGATGTAAATCCACAACACCGTGTTCGGGTTCATAGAGGGCGTGAATGTAGCCGCAGTTCGGGCGAAGGCCAAAGAATATTTGGGGAATTGCGCGTGGGCTTAGGTTTTGAACATAGTTTGATTTCGAACTGCGAACCGATATTCTGGGCGCCCTATGTTGAAGACTGAGAAAGCGCCGGTGGATCCGGAGCTGAAAAGACGCATCCAGGAACTGATTGCGTTCCGTGGCGGCGGTTACAATGAGGAGAGCGTAGCGGATATTATCGAGAATGCCCTTAAGCTGCTGAAGGATGTGGAGGACAGCGGGGATGTGCGAGTGATCCAGACCGCCACCCGGGAACTGCGGTATGCCTTCAAGTTGTTCGCCCCCTATTCCGATGTTCGAAAAGTCACTATCTTTGGTTCCGCGCGCACCCAACCCACGCGGACCGAGTATTTGCAGGGGGTCGCTTTCGGGAAGAAGATCGCCCAGGCCGGCTTCATGGTGATCACTGGCGCCGGTGGTGGCATTATGCAGGCTGGGCACGAGGGTGCCGGTCCGGAGAACAGCTTCGGGGCAAACATCCGCCTGCCTTGGGAACAGAGCGCCAACGCGGTCATTCGTGAAGACAAGAAGCTCATCACGTTCAAGTATTTCTTTACCCGCAAATTGATTTTTATCCGGCACTCCGACGCGATCGCGCTGTTCCCTGGCGGATTCGGCACGATGGACGAAGGGTATGAGGCATTGACTTTGATGCAGACCGGCAAGAGCCAACTGATGCCCCTGGTCCTGGTTGACCGGCCCGGCGGCACTTACTGGAAGACCTGGGATAAACATGTTCGCGAACACTTGCTCCGCGACCAATTGATTTCTCCGGACGATCTGAATTTGTATCAAATCACGGATGATCCAGACCAGGCGGTCAAAATCATCACGCGGTTTTACCGGAATTTCCATTCCAGCCGGTTCGTAAAGGATTTGTTCGTGATTCGCCTGAAGCATGCGCCCAGCGAATCCGCCATCGCCGCAATGAATGAGGATTTCGCGGATATCATCTCCGGTGTCCCGATCAAGACCATTTCGGCCACCGCGGAAGAGATCGAGGACCGGGACCATGTGGAACTGGCGCGGATCGCCTTTGGGTTCAACCGCAAAGATTACGGACGGCTGCGGCAGCTAATCGATGTTCTAAACGGGGTGTGAGTGGTGGCCGGTTCGGCCTCAGGCAGAGGCGAGTGGGCGGAAGTAATAGACCCAAAGCGCCGCAATCTCTCGAGCCATGTTGAATGGCAGTTGGCGCAGCAGGTAACTTTCTCGCGCAGGCACGGTCCAGACCTCGCGTCCGGCGCGGTGGTAGGCCAGTTTCAGTCTTGGGAGATGGTAAAAATGGCTAACGACGATCACCCGCTGGACGTCTAGCTGATCAAAAGCCCGGCAGGTGTTTTCCACTGTTTTTTGGGAGGTCAAACCCTCGAGGTCCACGCGGATATCGTCGCTTTTGACTCCGAGCTGAATTGCCAGGCGGCGCATTGATTCGGTTTCGTGAATCGCACCATCGCCGGGGCCGCCGGAGAAAAGCAAGGAGCGCACGGTGCCATCGCGGTAGAGGGCGCAGGCCGTGCGGACCCGGTCAGCCAGTGCGTCCGAAGGCCGTCCATCGGCGTAGGCACGAGCCCCGAGAACCACGGCAACATCCGCCGGACGCCGATAATCCGTTTTGCCAAACAGTCACATTTGCAGCAGCGGAAAGCAAAGGCAGAACAAAAAGCAGGTGGCCAACCCGGGCCAAACAGTAAACGAGTGCAGTTCCAGGCGCCGAGGCCTCCTCGCTTCCCAGCCTACGAGACCCAAACTTAGCGCGAGCAAAGCAGTGCAGGGGATGGGCACGGTGCTGGTGATCAATCCGCGCCAAAGCAACAGATAATACTGAACCGAATCGACGATCAGTGCGACGGTCAGAATCAAGGTGCAAGCCAGAGTGGCGCGGCGTTGCCAACTTCCAAGATCAGGTAGCAATCCATTGCCCAGCAGTAAGACCCCAGCAACGGACAACAGCGCCAGGGATACGCCATGCGGCAACCAGCGAAGGTCGATCCACCACTCGTTCGCGTCGAAGCCTGGATGCAAAATGTCACCAGCCAGGTTGAGCAGGCAGAAAGCGCCGACAAACAAGCTGACGCCGCGTGCGACCGCCGTGGATGCAAGTCCGCTTTGCCAGAATTGAGTTACCAGGTGCCGCACACGATCCAGTCCCGCTGCGTAAACTTAATTCAGCACTTTAAGCCGCAGGTCCTTAAACTGAGCGGTCATCGGCTCGCCCGCGTGCAACTGCAAACCGATCAAGCCGTTCATGGCCCGCTTGGATTCGCAGTTGTCGGTAACATCCACGGTCAGCTTGCCGTTCACGAAATGCTGAAGGTGCGGACCTTTGGCGATGATGACGTAGTCATTCCATTGATTCTTGCGCAGGGCGGACTCGACCTCGGCTGCAGGGGTGGTGGTGCCGGTTACTGACTTCTTGCAGTCGGCAGTCCACTCGACCTTCTCACCGCGTTGCGCCATGATGCCGCGGGTCATCCCTTCCTCGTATAAAATCCCGGTGTAATTTGCGCCGGCTTCCATATCCGCCTGGTAACCTCCCATCCGCCACGTGGCAGCGTCGAGGACTTTGCTGCGATATTGGATGCCGGAATTGGCGAAGTTCTGGGTGTTGTTCGGGACCAGTTTAAACGAACACCGCAGTTCGAAATCGCCGGTGGTGCCATTGGTCCAAACCAGGAAGGTGTTGGACTTGAGCGGATTTTCCTTAGTGGTGCGTCCGGTGATGGCTCCATCTTGGACAGACCAAAGCTGGGGATTGCCATCCCAACCTTCGAGGTTTTTGCCGTTGAAGATGGGCTTGAAGCCGGCTTCCTGGGCGGAGAGAGATTGGGCGATCACCCAGGAGGCGGCAAAGGTCAGGACAGCGCGAGTGGTGCGGTTCATGATGTTGGACGAATTCGATTTACAGCGTCTTTTTGAGAAAGGCCAACCCCTTCACCGCTATGTCATTGGTATTCGGCTCGATCTTGCGCCAGATCGCGGCCGCACGGGCGATAACCTCGATGTTGGTCGTGAAGGACTCAATGACGACGTCGCCCTGGTAATTGATGTCTTTAAGCGCGCGGGCGATGCCGGGCCAATCAATATGGTCGCCTCCCGGTGTGCCACGGTCGCTGCCGCAGGCGTGGATGTGCGCCAGGTGTTTGCCCGCTTTGCGAATGGCGGCGGCCTGGTTCTTTTCTTCGATATTCATGTGGAACGTGTCCAGGTGCAGCTTGAGCGTCGGGCTGTTCACGGCCTTGATCATCTTCAGCGCCTGATCGCACGTATTGATGAAATCCGTCTCGAATCGATTCAGCGGTTCGAGGCAAATTTGACGGCCCTTTTCCTTCGCGTATTTGGCCACGGTCTTCAGGTTCTTGACCACGGTTTTCCATTGCTGCCGGTAGAGGGCGGGGGGCACGGCATCGGCCCGGCCGGTAGCTGAATACACGGGGCCGATAATCGAAGGGCTGTCCAGCGCTACGGCGAAATCGACCAGAGTCTTCAGGTAAGCGATACCGATTTTCTGCTGGCGCGCCGTGCCACGCAGGTCGCGGTCGGCGGAGGTGCAGGCGCAAACGGAGCCGCAGACCAGGCCGGCTTTATCCAATTCGCGCTTTACATGCGCCGGGTCGAAATTGCTGGGATCTTCGACCGGTAATTCGACGGTTTCAAAGCCCCACGCCTTGATCTGGCGGAAGAGCTTTGTGCTTTGGTTGGTAAAAGGCGACGTGAACAGGAAAGTGTTGATGCCGAATCTCATGGTGCAGAGCCTAGTCCAGCCACGCACCATGTCAAAAGATTTTGTGGCATTGACCAGTTGCCGGTCTGATGGCCCCATTGAGCGAACTTCGATTGAAACCGGCAATCAAGCTCGGCCGAACCTTTCGTGTCGTCCAGATTTGCAGGTCGAGGCCTGGTCATTCCGCCAACACCAGCTTGCGGGAAACGTTCAAAGGCTGGAATTCGTTCCGAGCAGGTTCGGGTGTCCAACGGGGCGCTTGTGCCACCAGCTCGCGCATGCGATCAAACCACCAGGCCGATAGGGCCGAATTCGGTGCGCATGAGTCAGCAGACTGGCGCTTGAGGCTATCGCCATGGCTAAACCCCAGTTCCAATTGAGACTCCCGTGTTTGTGTCCGAGTGATCATATTTTATGAGGCCACTTTAGTGGGGTGCATTGGACAAAAACTGTCCGACCTCAAATTTTTGTGAAAATATTTCAATGAAACCCGGCCTGCTGTCTTCTGCACGACTGTGGGAGGGTTGCAGGTGAAACGAGATTCCGTCATTGCACGCGAGGTTTGATAGGTTGTAGAGTCAGTCCAGCACCAAGGTGCCAGCATGGGGCCCGATCTTAACTCCCTCCACCGGCACGGCTGCGCGGTGTACCGCACGCGGCACGTGGTGGCTTTGTGCCTGGCGGTTTGGTGGTTATGCCTGGCGCCGGCTCGGGCGGCGATCCAATTTGACGTGTTTCCCGGGTATGACGGAGTGGTGCCGTTTGCCGCCTGGTTCCCGGTAGTTTGTGAAGTGCGCAATGACGAGGCTTCGTTCTCCGGCGCGATCGTTCTGACACCGGGCACTTTTGGCCAGGGGGCGGAACGTCGTTTGTCACTGGAGTTGCCCAGCGGCACGATGAAACGGGTGGTGCTGCCGGCATTTTCGATCAGTCGCGCACTGCAAAGCTGGGATGTGCGCCTGATCGATAACCGTGGCCGAGTGCGGGCGGAGGTGTTGGAAGTGCAGCCGCGACGTCAGCCCGGACCCTTGGTGCCGATCATGGGCACGCTCTCGCGGACGGCTGCGGGATCGCCGACGTTCAAGTCCAGTTTCGCTGGCAACCCGGCCACGCAACCACAGGCCGTCGAACTCCTGCCCTCGCTCTTTCCGGATACACCGCTGGTGCTGGAGGGGCTGGACACCCTATATCTCAACTCGGAACGGGCATCCGATGTAAAGCCGGCGCAAGTGCAGGCGATTCTGACCTGGCTGGAAGCGGGCGGCCACTTAATCGTTGGGCTGGAGCAGGCAGCGGATTTCGTGAGTTCCCCCTGGCTGAAGAACCTCACCGGCCTGAAAATTTCCGGGTCGGAATCGGTGGAACATCACGGCGAAATTCATGCATTCATTTGTGGCGAAGGTTGGAACACGAATTTCTTTGTGCCGGGAACGTACAACCCGACATCAAGGAAGAAGCAATTCAATCCGGATGAGAACACCTTCCGACATCCGTTCGAGGGTCTGGAGCCTGATGCTGCATTTGAAGCCGCTCCGCTGCGGGTGATGACCGGCGACCTGGGCTTGTGTCGAACGGTGCTGTCGGTGTCGGGTCGTCCAGTGGTCGTGTCGATTCAGAAAGGTCGGGGCACGGTGACCTGTCTCCTGGCGAACCCTGAACGCGAGCCTATGCGTTCGTGGAAGCATCTCCCAATCTTCTGGTCGTGCCTGGCGGCGGTGCCGCTGCAATTCTATTCGGAACAAGCGCAGAACATGCCGGGAGGCTGGAGCAGTGACGCGCTCTACGGATCGCTTATTGAGACCCGGCAGGTGCGCAAGCTGCCGCTGGGATGGTTGCTGCTGCTGCTGGTGGTTTACCTGGCAGTCATAGGTCCGTTAGATCGCTATTGGCTCAAACGGCTCGGGCGTCCCAGTCTTACCTGGATCACTTTTCCCTGCTACGTGTTATTGTTTTCCGCATTGATCTATTTCATCGGGTTCAAGTTGCGGGCTGGTGAATCCGAATGGGGAGAACTGAATATCGTGGATGTGTTCCCTGGGAAAGCGGACCGCGCGCTGTGGCGGGGAAGAACCTATGGGTCGATCTACTCGCCTGTCAACCAGAAGTATCCGCTGGCATCGGTGCAACACCTGGCGGCCCTGCGCTCTGAATTTTCCGGGTCGTGGGGAGGGCAAGCGGCGACCGACCCCGGCACAGTCTCTCAAGTGGGGGAGGGCTTCCGCGCGGAGGTTTCCGTTCCGGTTTGGTCCAGCCGCTTGTTTGTTGCGGATTGGTACGAGGAACAGCCGACGTCGATTAAAAGCCGATTGTGGCGTGAAGGCGGGGATTGGGTGGGAGAGGTTGAGAACCTGACCACGGGGGAGTTTTCCCGGGTAATGATCGCTGTTGGCGAGGCCATTTACGAGCTGGGACCGATTGGGGCGCGGGAAAAGAAGCCGGTGCGCCTGGCGGTTGAACAAGGCACGAAGATCGGGGAGTATGTAGTTGGATTTAACAGTGACTTTAACCTGGCGGCGACTTACCGCCGGAGGGCATTTGGCCAGGGCGAAATGCGCCTCGCGAACGGTCCGGCGGCGTTGGCGATTGCGGCGTCATTCCTGCAGCATCCGGGGACAGCGAATCGCACCGTGTATTTTCAGCAGTCTCCTGGACTCGAGGTGACCCCTTATTTGAGGGAAGGGGGAGCGGTCGTATTCGCCTGGGCGCAGGACCAGGCGCCTTTTGCATCGATGTTGCGTTTTACCCCGAGACGGGTGCAACGGCATACCTTGTGGCGCGAGTTCATCATGCCGGAAAGCAAGCCGGCGCTGGCCGAAGCGCCGGCGGCCAAACCAAACTGACTTCGAATATCAGCAACTATGAGTGGCGAAATTCCAGAACCAGTGGTCGCCGTCCAGACCGTAGGCCTTAGCCGAACCTTTGGCAGCACTGCCGCCTTACTCGGCCTCGACCTGACCGTCAACCAGGGCGATCTCTTTGGGTTCATCGGCTCGAACGGTGCCGGCAAAACCACCACCCTCCGCATCTTGGCCACGTTCCTTTCCCCTTCCGGCGGCACGGCGAAAGTCCTGGGCCACGATGTCGTGACGGATGCGGACGCCGTCCGCAATGTAATTGGATACATGCCGGACTTTTTCGGGGTCTACAAGGACATGGAGGTAACCGAGTACTTGGACTTTTTCGGCGCCTGCTATCGCATTCCGGGGGCGCAGCGGGAGAAGACTGTCAACGATGTGCTGGAACTGGTCGGCTTGCGGGAAAAGCGGGGCTTCCTGATTGGCGCCCTCAGCCGTGGCATGCAACAACGATTGGGGCTGGCGAGGGTGTTGATACATGACCCTCGGTTGCTGCTGCTGGATGAGCCCGCCAGCGGCCTTGATCCGCGCGCCCGCATCGAGATGATGGCAATTTTGCAGGAGCTACAAAAGATGGGGAAAACCATCATCATTTCCTCGCACATTTTGAGCGAGCTGCAAACCCTGTGCAACCGGGTGGCCATTATCGAAAAGGGCAAGTTGATCTATAGCGGGCCGGTGCAGGGGGTGCGAGATCACACGACCGCTGGCCGCACCATCCGGGCCAAAGTGGCCGGTGATGTTGAAAGCGCGCTGTTGTTGCTTCGTACAGATACCCGCATTGCCGCCGTCGTCCAGGAGAACGGCTTTCTGAAGATCACTTTGGCGTCTCCGGAACTGGATGGCAGCGTGGTGGCAGAAACGCTCGTCCGAGGCGGCGCGCGGCTGCTTTCCCTCGCTGAGGATGAACTGGGGCTGGAGGAAGTTTTCATGCGCCTGACCCGGGGAGAAACGCAATAGTTTCCATATGAGCTTTCTGCCCATCGCTGGCCGGGAGTTGGCCGTGGCGGCGCGCCGTCCTGCAACGCACTGGCTGCGGCTGGCGTCGGCTTTTCTGGCCATGGTGGTGGCGGGCGGATTTATCGGGTTCTCCAACCTGTCCATGACAGGCGGATCGATTACCGGTCAGGCCTTATTCCAAACGCTGACCTGGCTGGCGTTGCCCGCAGTGCTGGCAAGTGGATTGTTTCTCACCGCCGACTGCTTGAGCGAGGAGAAGCGTGATGGCACGATCGGCCTTCTCTTTCTCACAGATCTGCGAACGCACGACATTGTCGCTGGAAAACTGTTGGCGACGTCGCTGCGGGCATTTGAGATCCTGCTGGCGTGCTTTCCGATGCTGGCGATCCCCCTGCTGATGGGAGGTGTCACCGGTGGGGAACTGGCGCGCAGCGTCCTCGCGCTCGCAAACGCGCTTTTCTGTTCCCTGGCCACAGGACTCCTGGTCTCCGCGTTAAGCCGCGACTCGTTTCGTGCCGTTACGGGCACCTTACTTGCTTTATTGATTTTCGTGTTTTGTGGGCCGCTCGTGGATTTTTCCCGCCAGGAATTTACAGGTGCGGGTCGTATCATTTTCAGCCTGACCAGCCCGGGCTACGCGTTTGTGTCAGCTTCCAGCGCGAGCGGAGGGTTTTATCGGGCTCTGGCCCTCAGCCATGCCTGTGGCTGGGTGTTGCTGGCGGGAACGGCCATGCTTTTGCCGCGGTTCTGGCAAATGAAGGGGAATGATGGGAATTGGTTAACTAGGCCTGTGTTTCGTTTGGTGCCGCGCAAGGCAGCCGGCGGTTTCGCGGTTCGGCGGCGGCGGCTGGACCGCGATCCATTGGCCTGGTTCTTCACCCGGGATACCGGCCATCGCACCTCCGCCTGGGTGTTGGCGGTGCTGATTCTGGGCGCTTTCGGTTCCATCGCCGTCGGCACGAAGGCTCGGGGAGGGCTGTTTTTCTGGGCGACGTTGGAGAATTTGTTTGTCTTCATGCTGTATCTTGGAGCGGCATTTCAGGCGACGCGCTCCTTATTGGAAGCCCGCAAAGGAGGCATGCTGGAACTGCTTTTAGCCACGCCCGCTTCCGGGGCCGAGATTGTTCGGGCGCAATGGTTGGCCAGCCTGAGATGGTTCCTGCTGCCGATGCTGGCCCTGGCCGGCGCCAATGCGTTGGGGACCCTTGCCTCCCAGGGCAGGCTGCTGTGGGGCATGCCTGGCGCGTTCACCCAGTGGGAGGAGTTGGGAATGTCTTTGCTGCAATCACTGGTAGTATTGGCCAATCTCTCAGCCATCGCGTGGTTTGGGATGTGGACGGCGCTTAACTCCCGGAGCAGCGGTTCCGCGGCGCTGCGCACGCTCCTCTGGGTGCAAGTCCTGCCCTGGATCGCGATCAAGATTGTTTCGATGTCCGCAATTCCACTGGTGGCTTTCGGAATGAGGAACGGCAATCCCACCAGCATCGCGCGCTGGTATGCCCTCATTACGGTCCTGCTGGCGGTCCTGCTTTCTTTGCTGAAAGATGCCGGGTTCATCGCCTGGTCGCGGAGCAGGTTGGCGGCGTCCTTTCGTGAACGGGTTGCCAACGGCGGCAGCACGATGGCTCCTAGGCGACTCAGTCCGCCCGCCGTTGCACCTGGCGTTATGGCTCCTCCACCGAAACTGACTTCATGAAGTTTCTGCCCATCGTGATCCGCGAATTGACGGTAGCCGCGCGGCGCAAAGCGACGCATTGGACGCGCATGCTGTCCGCGACGGTTGCGGTGGCGATCACCGCCTGGATGCTCTCGGTGATGGCCGGGTCTTTTCCGCAGGAAACCTCCAAGGCCATTTTCGGGGTCATGACCGCGATGATGACACTCTATTGTGCCATGGCGGGCGTGCGGTTCACGGCGGATTGCCTGAGCGCGGAGCGGCGCGAGGGGACCCTGGGCCTGTTGTTCCTGACAAATCTACGTGGGCACGATGTGGTGCTGGGGAAACTGGTGGCGAGCTCGCTGGACGCTTTTTACGGAGCCCTGGCGATTGTGCCGGTGCTGGGCTTGCCGCTGCTCATGGGAGGAGTGACTCTCGGCGAGTTTGGTCGGATGTCATTGGTGGCCCTGAACGCGCTCTTTTTCTCGTTAGCCTGCGGGATGCTGGTTTCAACCGTCGCCCGGTCAGCGCACGTGGCGGTGTGGGGCACCCTGCTAGTGCTAATCTTAGTTGCCGGTGGTTTACCCGCGCTCGATGCTTACCTGGTTGGTAAAGATCCCACCAGTCGGAGTGTTTTTCCCTGGGGCTACATTCTCTGCCCGGGCTACACCTACGCGCTGGGTTTCGACGCGCTTTATCGGCGAAGTGCCTGGCAATTCTGGACCTCGCTGGGGGCGACCCACGCCCTGGCCTGGGTTCTTCTGGGTTTTGCCTCCCTCATCCTGCCAAGAATGTGGCAGGACCGACCCTCCTCCAGCGGGCGCGGTGGGGTGGGGCATCGTATTCAATTGTGGTTGCGTGGGAATTCTCCCAGCGACGCTCGCTTCCGGAGAAAGTTACTGGATCGGAACGCGTATTATTGGCTGACGTCCCGTCGGCATTGGAAACCGGCGGTGGCCTGGTTTGCTTTAGTGGTTATGGCGGCGATTTGGGCCTGGGGGTGGCACCGCTTCAAGTCAGACTGGACGAACGAGGGCACCTATTTCATGACGGGTATTATTCTGAATTTCATTATCCGTGTGGCCTTTGCCTCCGAGGCCAGTCGGCAATTGGCTGAGGACCATCATAACGGCGCCCTTGAGTTGCTGCTTTCGACGCCGCTTACAGTAAGCGAGATTTTGCGAGGCCAATATCTTTCCTTACGACGAATTTTTCTCGGCCCGTTGGTCTTCATTTTGTTGATCGAGACGGTACTATTCATCGCTACCATCAAAACCCAGTACGGATCCGACCGGTCCATGTGGATTTGTCTTTGGTTGGGGATGATCGTCATGACACTAATTGATCTGGGAGCCCTGTTTTGGGTGAGCCAATGGATGGGGCTGACGGCGCGGCAACCCAATCGGGCTTCTGCCAACAGTCTGGCTTTAGTGTTCTTTCCGCCTTGGGCGCTGCTGGCTTTAATCGGCATGGCCAGCGTGACGTCGCATACGGGCGGCGGCTGGGAAACATTTTTCAGCATGTGGTGCCTGTTCGGCTTAATTAATGACTTTGTGGTGGGCGCGTGGGCGCAAATGAAGTTGCGTGAGGAGTTCCGCACCGCGGCGCAGCGGCGGTACGCGCCACAGAAGGGGTTGCTGGAGATCCTCGCGGGCAAGTGACCAGCGTCCCGCGGGGCAAATTGCGGGTGGCGGAAGCATTTCCTGACGCTCGCCCGGAAGTAATTCTTGCGTTCAGTGTCCCCGGCTGGCTAAGAACAGCCTGTGAACGGACAATCACCTTTACGATTGGGTATCCTGGGATCCGGGAAAGGGTCAAATTTCGTCGCCATTGCCGATGCCTGTGCAGCGGGGCGTATCAACGCGGTCCCTGTGCAGGTGTTAAGCGATGTGGAAGATGCGGGAATCCTGGCGCAAGCGCGCCAGCGCAACATACCGGCAAGGTACCTTTCCCCGGGAAAATTCCGCACGCGATTGGATGAAGTGGCAGAACAAACCTGGGTGGCGAGCTTGCGGGAAGCTCAGGTCGAGCTCGTCGTGCTGGCCGGGTTCATGCGGGTGCTGAAGATCGGCCTGCTGTCGGCGTTTGCAGGCAAAATCATTAACATCCATCCCTCGCTGCTCCCGGCCTTTCCCGGTCTGGAAGCCTGGCGACAGGCGTTGGATTATGGGGTGAAGGTAGCCGGATGCACCGTGCATTTCGTGGATGCCGGCATCGACTCCGGGCCCATTATCGGGCAGCAAACCGTTCCAGTGCTCGATGGGGATACCGCGGCCACGTTGCATGAACGCATTCAGGTGGCGGAACATGAACTCTACCCGGCTTGTGTTGGCAAGTTGGCGCACCGAGGGTTTTGCGTCCAGGGTCGCCGCGTTCTCGGTTTGTCACCCCGCGCCTGAGGGAAGTGCAGAAGCCTTGCAACTGCCCGGCGGGGCCAAGGACATGTCCCGGCGTGTTGAGCGCCGGTAATTTGCCGGCTCGCATTTGATCCAGAATTGCTAAATGATCTCCTACTCAGAGCACACACCAAAACGATCGTGAAAACGAAGCTCGACATTTTAGCAGTGATTCTGGGCGTCAGCACTCTGGCAGGGAGCATAGTGACGACGTCTGGAGCTCTGGTGACTCCGGTGCGGGAGAAGGTTCCGTGCGCGGTAAAGGACCGTCAGGATTTCCTGATACCGGACCGGGCGCATTTGACCGGGTGGGTGGGCATGCGCACCGAGGCCAACGAGCGCAATCGCTTGGCGATGCTGGATCCCGCGCGGTTGTTGGAAGGTTATCGGAAACGTCCGGGACGGCAGTCCTGGGATGGTGAACATGTCGGAAAATGGCTGCACGCGGCGACGCTGGCGTGGGTTTACACCGGCGATCCGAAGCTGCGCGCGCGACTCGACGAGACGGTGGCAGAGCTCTGCAAATGCCAATTGGGGGATGGTTACCTAGGAACTTATGTCGAGCAGCAGCGCTGGACCGAGTGGGATGTGTGGGCCCACAAATACAACTTAATCGGGCTCATTACCTACATGCGCTACACCGGCAATCTCGAGCCATTGTCCACGTGCCAGCGGATGGCGGACTTGCTCTGCCAGGTTTTTGGTGATCGTCCCGGGCAACGGGATTTGATTCAGGCCGGCGAACACCGAGGCATGGCGCCGACCAGCGTGCTGGAGCCGATGGTATTGCTCTATCGCCTGACCGGGGAACCGCGATATCTCGATTTCTGCAAATATATCCTGCGCGCGTGGGAGCAGCCGAATGGACCGCATATCATCTCCACGCTGATGTCCGTCAAGCGGGTGGACAAAGTCGGGAATGGCAAAGCTTATGAAATGCTTTCCTGCCTGAATGGGGCGCTGGAATATTACCGCACGGTGGGCGGCGACCGGCGAATCCTTGAAGCTTGCTTGAATGCCTGGAAGGATATTGTGGACAAACGGCTTTACCTTACGGGAGCGGCCAGTTACGGCGAGTTGTTCCATGATGACTACGATCTGCCCAATGTCGCCAATGTGGGCGAAACCTGTGTCACGGTCACCTGGCTGCAATTCAACGCCCAATTGTTGCGATTGACCGGGGAAGCGCGTTTTGCCGACCAACTCGAGCGGGTGGTGCTGAACCAATTGCTCGGCGCGCAACGTCCGGATTGCTCGGCCTGGGGGTATTACGTCCAAATGGAGGGTCAGAAACCGTACAGCGATTCATTGGACGGTCATTGTTGCCTGTCCAGCGGGCCGCGCGGCGTCGCCTTGATCCCCACTTTTGCCACCAGCACCGATGCTGATGGTGTGGTGCTGAACCTTTACGATGCCGGAACGGCCCGGTTGCAGTTGCGAAATGGCAGCCCAGTCTCACTGGTCACCGAAACGCATTATCCCAGCGCAGGGCGGGTGAGGGTCAAGGTGGAGCCCTTAGTGACGGAGAAATTCTCGATTAAGTTGCGGATTCCCGCCTGGTGTCGCACCGCCTCCATTGCGATTAACGGACGCAAATGGGAAGCAAAAACCGGTTCCGATGGCTACGTGGCCTTGCGCAGGACCTGGTCGCCGGGGGACATTATCGAACTAGATCTTAAGCTGGAACCACGAGTGATCCTTGGTGATCATCGCAACCAGGGGAAAGTGGCCATCCTCTACGGCCCCCTTGTGCTCGCAGCCGATGACGCCTTACTCCCAGCAGGTATGATGAGTCTCGCTTCGATCACCATTGCCAATCCGGATCTGGCTATGTTGTCGGTCACCCCTGAGCCCGCGCTGGACCGGTTGAAGACCTGGCCGGGTGCGGAGGTGTTCAAGGTAAACGCGCAGGCTCGGCCATCGGGTACGCCAGTCGTCGTGCGCCTGGTCCCGTTTGCGGATGCTGGTGGATCCGGGACCCGCTACAAGGTCTGGTTGCCGCTACCGCGCCCGCCAAGTCTCAATCTCCTATGGGATGGAACGGAGAGTCGATCGCGGTTGGGCAACGTGTCCGGTTCCATAATTGATGATGACCCGCAGAGCATGGTGGTGACTTTTAATGGCCAATCGGCGAAGCAGGATTGGTTTGCGGTGGCACTGGCTGCGCCCGTCACTTTCCGCCGGGTGGTGTTCATGCACGGCAGCAACTTTCACGATGGCGGTTGGTTCGACGCCAGCGCGGGAAAGCCCAAGGTGCAAATCCAGCGCGAAACCGGAGCGGCTTGGGAAACCATCGCTGAGTTGACTGATTATCCGGCGACAACCGCGACCAGCAACGGGAGCATTAAAAACGGTCAGAGCTTTACCGTGCAGTTGGCTGCTCCGGTGACAGCGCTGGCGGTGCGTGTCCTAGGCGTACCCGCTTGCGGGGATAATCCAGCCCAGAGCTTTTCATCTTGCGCGGAATTGCAGGCTTTTGACCGATGAAAACCTCAAAACAAAGATCCCCGCGTAACCCTGGTTCCCGAGTGGTCGTCGTCGGCAGTTCGAACACCGATCTAGTGATCAAATTGCCGCGGATACCCAAGGCTGGCGAAACGATTTTGGGCGGCGAATTCGTCCGCGCTGCCGGCGGCAAGGGAGCCAATCAATCGGTGGCCGCCGCCCGTGCGGGTGCGGCGGTGACGTTTATCGCTCGTGTCGGGCGCGACGCTAATGGCGATGAAGCCATGGCCGGTTTCATTGCCGATGGGATCAATGTGGATTACGTGGTTCGTGACCCGGCTAAGCCTTCGGGGGTGGCGTTGATCTTTGTCGACAAGCAGGGCGAAAACAGCATCGCCGTTGCTTCCGGGGCCAATGACCGGCTTAGCCCGGCAGATGTGCGCCAGGCAGCCAGCGCCTTTCGCCGCGCGCAGGTGTTCCTGCTGCAGTTGGAGACCCCAATGCGCACGGTGGAGGCCGCCGTCCGTCACGCGGTTGCTGCCGGTGTGCGGGTGGTGCTGAATCCGGCGCCCGCGCGACCGCTACCGCCGAATTTGCTTAAGAACGTGTTTCTGCTCACGCCGAATGAGAGCGAGACCGAATTGTTGACGGGGGTGACCGTCTCCAACGAGGCGACAGCCTCCGAAGCCGCCGACAAGCTCCTGGGGCAAGGCGTTCGCAATGTCGTAATCACGATGGGGTCGCGCGGGGCGTTCGTGGCTGGTAAAGACTTGCGGCAGATGATCCCCGGATTCAAAGTAGACGCCGTGGATGCCACCGGGGCGGGTGACGTCTTCAACGGTGCGATCGCAGTGGCGCTGGCCGAGGGCCGGCCGCTGTTGGAAGCCGCACGATTTGCCAGCGCTGCGGCGGCCATTTCCGTTACCCGGTTCGGCGCCCAACCATCAGCGCCCACACGGCAGGAGATAGAATCCGTGCTCGCCACGGGAAAAGTTTCGATGCGTGGAAGAACTCGGCGTCGTTGTTAATTACTCAGAAGAAAATTATGAACAAGCTGATATTTTCGAAATTTACCGCCAGTCTTGGGCTCAGCCTAACCATGGCTGCGCTCGTGCTTTCGATCGGCGGCTGTGGCAAACTGGGGGAGGGCGGCTCTGACAGATCCGGTCCGGGCAAACCGAAGATCGCCCTGGTGATGAAATCGCTGGCGAATGAATTTTTTAGCACGATGGCGGAAGGGGCTCGTCAGCATCAGGCCGCCAACGCGGCGAATTACGCCCTGATCGTTAACGGCATCAAGAACGAGACGGACCTGGCCGAGCAGGTCAACCTGGTGGAGCAGATGATTGCGCAGCAGGTCAACGCCATCGTGATCGCGCCGGCGGATTCAAAAGCGCTGGTCACGGTGGTGAAGCGGGCGAAAGACGCCGGCATCCTGGTGGTGAACATCGACAACAAACTGGAGGCCGAGGTGCTCACACAGGCGGCATTGAAGGTGCCGTTCGTTGGTCCGGATAACCGGGCCGGGGCGCGCAAGGTGGGTGAAGCGCTCGCCAAGCAACTGACGCCCGGCGATAAGGTGGCTATTATTGAAGGGATCCCAACAGCCTTCAACGGCCAACAACGGCGACTGGGTTTCGAGGACGCCATGAAGGCGGCGGGCGCCAACATCGTGAGCGTTCAGAGCGGCCGATGGGAAATGGACGCGGCCAACAACGTCGCGGCGGCCATGCTGAGCGAGCACGCGGACCTCAAGGCCATTCTGTGCGCGAATGACAATATGGCCCTGGGCGCGGTTTCGGCCATTCAAGCCGCGAACAAGACCGGCAAAGTGCTGGTCGTGGGTTTTGACAACATCAGCGCGATGCGACCTTTGTTGGAAAAGGGCCAGGTCGTGGCGACGGCCGACCAGCACGGCGATCTGCTCGCTGTGTTTGGAATTGAAGCCGCGCTAAAGATTCTTAAAGGGGAAGTTCCTCCGGCAGATCAGACCACCGCCGTGGATCTCATCACCCGATAAGCTCTAGCCATGGCGGAAGCCGCTCATCTCCTGCAGGTCACGCGGCTCCAAAAGAGTTACAACGTCCCTGTTCTTCTGGACTTTAGTTTCAGTCTCCGCTCGGGGGAAGTGCATGCCCTGGTCGGCAGCAACGGCGCCGGAAAGTCCACTTTCGCAAAAATTCTTTGCGGGCTGACTCCAGCTGATGGCGGGGAAATTCGGCTCGCCGGACTGCCCCATGCTCCGGCGTCTAAACGCGCCGCGGAGCACGCGGGCGTCATCATGGTGCTGCAAGAGCTCAATGTAATCGGCACCCTGAGCGTGGCGGAGAATATCTTTCTCAACCGGCTGCCTTGCCGCGCGGGATTTGTTCAGCGGTCGAGACTACACGAGTCGGCCCGGGCCGCCCTGGCGCGTGTCGGGTTGGGGGACCTCGATCCTGCCACTCCTGCTGGGGCGTTGGGGGTGGGCCATCAGCAACTGGTAGAGCTGGCCGGGGCGTTGTCGCGAAATTGCCGGGTGCTAATTTTGGATGAACCCACCGCCGCCCTGACTGACCCCGAAATTGAACGCTTGTTTGGCCACCTCCGGAAACTCCGTCAGGAGGGCGTGGGTATCATCTACGTCAGTCACCGGATGGATGAAATCAAGCGGATCGCGGACCGAATTACGGTGATGCGGGATGGTCGGGCCGTCGCGACGCATCTTTCCGTTGACGTCACTCCGGACTGCCTGGTGCGCGAAATGGTCGGACACGAATTGCCTGAGCGTGGCGGTTTGTCCGAACGCCCAGCCGGTCCGGTCGCCTTGTCAGTCCGTAATCTTAGCGCTGGGGACCAAGTGCGGGATGTCAGCTTCACGCTCCGTCAGGGTGAAATACTGGGGATTGCGGGTTTGATTGGTTCCGGTCGCACCGAGACTTTGCGCGCGATCTTTGGCGCGGACGTGAAGAGCGGCGGCGAGACTTTTGTGGATGGAAAAGCAGTAAAAATTCTTTGCCCGACCGACGCTTTGCTCGCCGGTATCGGCCTGATGCCCGAGGACCGAAAGCAGGACGGCCTGCTGATGCCACAATCGATCCGCGTAAACACGACGCTGAACACCCTGGTGCGCTACGCGCGGGCTGGAGGTTGGTTGGATACGGGTGCGGAGGAGCGCACGACCGAAGCGTATCGTCAGCGGTTGCAGATATCCTGTAATTCCGTGGAACAGGCAGTGGGGGAATTGAGCGGCGGCAACCAGCAAAAGGTGGTGGTGGCCCGGTGGTTGGCCCGCGATTGTCGTATCTTGCTGTTCGATGAACCGACGCGGGGGATCGATGTTGCGGCCAAACAAACCATGTACGAGTTGCTGCGAGAGTTGGCCGGGGAAGGCAAGGCCGTGCTCGTGGTGTCGAGCGAGTTGGAAGAGTTGATGTCGCTCTGCGACCGGCTCCTCGTGATGTCGCAGGGTTGCATCAGCGCGGAATTCACTCCCGGCGAGTGGACCCAGGAGAAGATTACCCGGGCGGCTTTTAGTGGGCACCTGGATCGGAAAGTGGAGAGTCACCCATCATGACTTTGAAATCCAAGAAACTGGTTGAATACGCGGCCATGCTGGTTATCTGGCTGGGGTTGGTCCTGCTTTTCGGGATGTTAAGCCAGAGCTTCCTCAGCCTGCGCACGTTTGTGACTTTGGCCAATCGCATTCCCGCCCTGGCCGTGATCGCTGCCGGGATGACCCTGGTGCTGGTAATCGGCGGGATTGATTTGTCGGTTGGGTCAGTGCTGGGATTGAGCGGAGCGCTGGTAGGGTTGGCCCTGGTGAACTGGCACCTCCCGTTCTGGGTCGCCACGCTGCTGGGATTGGGCGTGGGGTTGGTCGCAGGTACCTTGAATGGCCTGGTGAGTGTGGGTCTGGGGATTCCTTCTTTCATTGTTTCGTTGGGTATGCTGGAGATTGCCCGAGGCGTGGCCTATTTGACCACTCATTCGCAGACGAAATACATCGGCGCGACGGTGGAGTGGCCGTCCGCTCCGATTCCGGGCCTGGGAGTTTCGCCTGCTTTTTTGATCACCCTGCTGGTGATTGTGGCGGGGCAGGTGGTACTTTCGCGAACAGTGTTCGGCCGGTACCTCGTGGCGATCGGTACCAATGAGTCCGCCGTGCGCCTCGCCGGGATTAATACCAAGCCGGTCAAGGTGGCGGTTTTCGCCCTGCTCGGTTTGCTGACCGGGTTGGGCGGCGTCTTTTATACCTCACGCCTGGGTTCCTCCGATCCCAACGCGGGCGTGGGACTTGAACTCTCCGCCATCGCCGCGGTGGTGATTGGGGGCACCAGCCTGATGGGGGGGCGCGGTTCGGTGGTGAACACTTTCTTTGGCGTGCTTATTATCGCTACTCTGGAGGCGGGATTGGCCCAGGTGGGCGCCTCGGAACCTACCAAGCGGGTCATTACGGGATTGGTAATCGTTGTGGCAGTGGTTCTCGATGCGTGGCGACATCATTTGACGGGCAGGAAATTCAGTTTGCTGAAACGGCTTTTCACCGCCCGGCCGGCTTCAGGAACGCCGATCTCGTGACCCGTTACGAGCACGTGGCCCAAATGGCGACGAGGGGTGGTGAAAGCCGGCAAAGCCTCGTATGGACGCGATTTCAATGAATGTGGTGGCGGATTTTTCTAGTCCTCGGCTGTGCCAAGTGGTAAAAGGCATTCGGACAGCGTATGAACTCTAAATCCAGCCGCCGGAACTTCCTTAAGAACTCTGCCGTAATCGCCGCCGGGACTCCTCTGATCCGCAGCCTCGAGGAGTATGCCTTGGCGAACCAGGAACCGGCGGCGGCGGCCGCCAAACCTGCCATCCCCATGCTTTACGGCAAGATTGGCAAGGTCAGTATCAGTCGAATGATTTGCGGTGGCAACCTCATCAGCGGCTATGCGCACAGCAGGGACTTGATCTACGTCTCGCCGTTGTTAAAGCACTACTTTACGGACGAAAAGATCATTGAGACCTGGTCTCTGTGCGAGCGGCAGGGTGTGAACACCATGATTTTGAATCCGACCGATGCTCGCGCGTCGGCAGTTTACGACAAATACCGCTCGCAAGGCGGCAAATTGCAGTATCTGGCCCAGATCGGCCCGTCCAAGACCGATCTCAAGACCGATGTTAAGCGAGCCAAGGACGCCGGTGCCGTCGGCGCGTTTTTACTGGGAAATGTCGGGGATGCCTGGACTCGGGACGGGGACACCGTGTTGATTGGCGAGTTGCTGCAGAATATTCGGAATGCCGGAATGATCGCGGGCGTGGCTGGGCATGAACTGCGTACGGTGATGGCGGTGGAGAAGGCGGGTTTCGCGCCGGATTTCTATATGAAAACCCTCCACGATACCAATTATTGGTCGCAACGCCGCCCAGACCAGATGAAAGAGGTCATCGACAATTATTCCATCGACAATTACTGGTGCATGGATCCCAAGGAAACCATCGCCTACATGGCGGATTTGAAGCGGCCATGGATTGCCTACAAGGTGCTGGCGGCTGGGGCCATCCATCCACATGTGGGCTTTAAGCATGCCTTCAATAACGGGGCCGATTTTGTGGCGGTCGGCATGTTTGATTTTCAAGTCGCAGAAAACGTGTCGGTGCTGGCCAAGGCTGTCAAAGAAGCCGACAACCGCGAGCGCGAGTGGTTTGCGTGAGGCCTGGCGTCGAGTAATCAGCCGGTTCCGTCGACCGTGGTACCGCCTTCATTCGGGACGGTGTGTCCAGGAATTCGGCAACTTCAAAAATTGCTGGTTCAGCTTTTCCACGCCCGCTTTGGTAGTCTTTAGCCTTCAACTGTGGCATCCGGTATGCAGCGGGGGACGGCGTGAAAGAGATGAACCCGTTCATTCCCACAGTGTCGCTGATTGTCGTTCCGAAGCGAAGCGGGCGCGAGCGATTCAAAACTGGATTTATGGCCGTTCTCGCAGCGCATCTGCTGGGACTTGCCATTCTCCTCATTCACGCGAGCCAAAGACAAACCGGCGCGGAAATCTCCGTGGGATATCATGGCGATTGGCTCAGCGACAGCGCGACCCCGTTGAAAGTCAAGGCCAGGGAGTTGAACCCGGGCAACACTGCGGTGGCAACGCTTCCAGCGGACCCAGCCAAGTCGGGGGTGATGGCCGCTCGGACATCGCCAGCGGCTGCCGCCACCGTTGAGCCGGTCGCTGAAGCCCAGCGAACTCCAGACGCCCAGGGCACCGTCCACGTCGTAAAGGCCGGTGACACGTTGTATAAACTGGCGCGTGACTACCGGACCACGGTTAAGGATCTTCGTTTGGCAAACGGTTTGACCGGCGATCGCCTGGCTGTGGGCAGCCGGTTGAAGATTGTCCGGGGTGTCTAAACCGCTAAACCACTTCAGGCTATTCCTGACCAATCGTTCCGATGTCCGAGCCTGGTGACAGCTTACGAGCCAATGCGGCTGACGCGAGCGCCTTCCTGGATCCGACTGCCTGGGTAGATGATCACGACATCTCCGGTTTTCAAGCCTTCCAGGATTTGCACTTCGGCGCCGCTGGACTGACCCGCTTTGACGCGACGCAATTGCGCGCGCGTGCTTCCCAGAACGAAAACGGCGGCAGATTGTCCGGTATGGAACAGCGCTCCAGAAGGAATTTTCAGGGCCTGATCGGTTTCCCAAATAATGATGCGGGCGTCGACGCGGAAATTATCGCCCAGGTTCAAGCGCTGCTCGGGTGGAGTGGTCAAATCGGCGATCACGCGCACCCGCTGCTCCTCGACCCCCAGCGCGGAGACTTTGGTGAAGGCTGCCGGTTCCACCAGGCGCACTCGGGCCTGCAACGGAGCAGGGCCACCCCATTGTTCGAGTTCGACCCGGGTGCCGGGGGTGATGGCCGCGCCGTCCCGTGAAAGCACTTCAATAACCACTTCCAGGTCCGTGGGATCGCCGATTTCGAGCAGGGGCGTGCCAGCCGGGACCACACGAGCATTTTCTTCAAAGACGCGCAACACCCGGCCCGAAGCCGGCGCTTTAACCTCCCTCGGGGCAGCATTGGTACCCACCAGCGGGGCAAACTCCGCCAACTCCGCCTCAGCCTGGCGCAGGGCGCTCTCGTTGGCCGTCAATTCCTTGGCGGTCGAGGACTCGTTCCACTGGGCCTTCTCGAGTTCCTGGGTCGAAACGGTCTGCTGACGGAAGAGCAGCTCGAATCGCTGGCGTTCCTTGGAGGCAAAATCATGGGCGGCGCGGGATTTTTCTACGTTGGCCGCTGCCGCGTCGCGGCGTGCCTCCGCCAAAGCCCGCGAACGGGCGTCCAGTGGCGTTGGCGTCACCGGATCGATGGTCGCCACTACGGTTTCATTAACTTTAACCTCGGCACCGGCCTTGAATGGCAGCCGCCGCAATTGCCCGGTAATGGGGGCGGAAACAGTGTAGCGTTGCCGAATTCGGGTCTTGCCTTCTTCACTGACCACGGCCCGGAGCGTGCCCACGGTCGCGGTGGCAGTTTCAACCGGGATCGGGCGAGGCCACAGACCGAGGGTGATCAAAACCACTACCGCCACCAAACCTACGTAAGGCAGCCAGCGGCGAGGCTTGGCACCCGCCGGCCCGGGTCGCGCAGCCGCCTTTGCCGGGTTGGGATCTGGAACCGAATTCTCTTTCATGTCAGGTTCATTCCGGCGCTTTCAATGCGCCCACCAGGTCAAGTTGACTTAATTTCCGGAGTACCACCAGCGCCGAGGCGGTGGATGCAAACAGGACGACCATTACCGCAAAGGCGTAGTTCGAGGCGGTCAGGATCAAGGGCAGGCGCACGGTCTCCGTATTCACTGCGCGCATGATACCCGCGGCAAAGCCGGTGCCAAGCAGCAGGCCGATCGGTACGGCCACCACCGCCAGGATTACCAGTTCCGTGATCAACACCGTGCCGACCTCACGTTGGGAAAAGCCAACTACCCGCAAGGTGGCCAATTCCCGGGCGCGTTCCGCCAACGATATGCGTGCGTTGTTATAGACCACCCCAAAGGCGACGACAATCGCGAACACCATGTAGATCTTTTGGATTAACCCAATACTGGCAGCGGTGGTCTGGCGAAAGTTCTCGCGCAGCGAGTTTTTCACCGCCACCCAGGCCACCTTCGGAATGTCTTTCAACGCACGCAAGAATTCGGCTCGTTCCCGATTATCCACTCGAAAGCTCGCTCCAGTGATGACATCGCCTTCTTCCAACAGGCGATTCACCGCATGGATATCCATGTAGGCCGCCATTCCCGCGAAATCCTCCGCCAATCCGACCAGGCGCACCAGTTTGGTCGGACGTTTGCCTTCAAGCACTTCGACTTCCAGGTCATCCCCGACGTGGGCACCGAAAATCTCCGCCAGCTTGGCGGAAACGACCATGCCTGCGGGTGGCAAGGCGATGGGGTTGGAAAAGCGGTCCACGACCCGGTTGTGCAATCCGCTTGGAGGTAGTCCTTGAATGGCGAGCTGGCGGCGTTGGTGTCCAAAGCGAATCCGCACAAAGGCGGCGCGGGTTGGTTCCACGGTTACCACCCCAGGCAATTGCCGAAAGAGGTGCTCGATTTGCGCGCTGCCAGGTTCCACCAGGCCCAGACCCAAGTCCTGCCGCTGCACGACATCCCATTGGAAATCCAGCACCTGGTTCACGCCGTCCCGGAAGGCGTTGGGCACAATCAGGATTCCGGTCGCCAGGGCGAGGCCCGCCACGGTGAAGAGGGCTTGCGCCGGCCGCCGTTCAACATTGCGAATGGCGATGCGAAAAGTGTGAGAAAGCACGCTGGCCAAGCCGGTGCGTTCAAGCAGGGAGGGACGGTAGTTGGCGGGTGGCTCCGGGCGCATTGCTTCCGCCGGGGGCAGTTGGGCGGCGCGGCGCACGGCGCTGTAAACTCCAGCGGTGGCGGCCAGAGAGCATACCAGGAGCGCAAACGGGAAGGCGGTTTGGTCGAGCGTGAACGACAAGTCCGGAAACCGGAAGAACCGGTGATACATTTCCACCAGCCGATGACCCAAAACCACACCTCCGGCCGCGCCCATCACGGTGCCGCCAGCGACCATGACCAGAGCGAACTTGAGGTAATGAAAGACAATCTGGCGATTGGTGAATCCAAAGGCCTTGAGAACGGCGATTTGCTCCCGCTGCAACGTGAGTAGCCGGCTCAGCACGGCATTGGTCATGAATGCCGCGACGCTCAGGAACACCAGAGGGAATCCAATGGAGATGGTTTGCAGGATCCGGATTTCATCCGAGACGCGGATGTGCGACGGGTGATCCTCACGGCCATATGCGCCACGACCACCGTAGGGGGTGAGAAGCCGGTCGAGTTCGGCGATCACGGGGCGCTCAGCTGCACCGGGTGCCAGGGTTAGCGAGAGATGGTTGAAGGCACCATAAAGATCGAAGGCCGACGATAAGTCCCGGTATAGCATCCAGAAAATGCCGTAGGTGCGATTGTCGGGCAATGCGGCTCCCGGGCGGGACTCAAAAATGTATTCGGGAGAGAGCACGATTCCGGCGATCTTCAGCAGCTGTCGTTTGCCGTTGAGCAGCATTGCAATGCTGTCGCCCGGCTTCAGGCTGTTTGCGTCCGCAAAAGCCTCACCGACCAGCACCTCGTGGCTGGAGCCAGGCATCAGCCAGCGGCCCGCGCGCAGGAACAGGCGGTTTAGCTCTGGTTTCTGAAAATCCGGAAGGGAGCGGACCATTCCGCTGGCCGGTTCGTCCAACTGTGGCAGGTCGAGCGTGACCTGCGCCGCGAGATCCGGCTGCACTGTGGCCACTCCCGGGATTTCGGAAATCCGCGGCACGAGGGAGCCTGGGGCTCGCTTCAAATAAACAAAAACGTCACCGAAGCGGTTGGATTCGTAATACAACCGGCGGGTCTGATCGAGGGAATGGATCAAACTCCGTGCCATGATCATCATCGCCAGGCCGCAGGCCATGACCAGGGCGACGGCCAGCGCCTGGCCTTTGAGCCGGCGCAAATCTCGCCAGAGCTTTCGATCCAGATGCGTTAGCATTACCAGTTAAGGGTGCTGGCCGGCGCCCGCCGCGGGTTGCGATGAATACTATGCACCCGGCCATCCGAGAAATGAATGACCCGGTCGGCCATGTCGGCCATGATGGCATTGTGGGTGATAATGACAGTCAGCGCGCCTAATTCCTGGTTAACGCGCTGGATGGCCTCGAGCACGACCACGCCGGTGCGCACGTCCAACGCCCCCGTTGGTTCGTCGCACAGTAATATTTCCGGCCGCTTCGCAATCGCCCGGGCAATCGCCACGCGCTGCTGCTCGCCCCCGGAGAGTTGCGCGGGGAAATGGTCCAGCCGCGGGCTTAAGTGCACCATTTCCAAGGCCGCTTCGGCGGTCATTGGGTCTCGTGCGATTTCTGTGATTAATCCCACGTTCTCTCGGGCGGTGAGGCTGGGAATCAGATTGTAAAACTGGAAGATGAAACCGACGCGATCCCGGCGGTACTGCGTGAGCTTGGCCTCATCAGCGCGGGTGAGGTCGAAATCCCGGTATTGGAGGTCCCCGGAGGTGGGGACGTCCAATCCCCCGAGGTTGTTGAGCAGGGTGGTTTTCCCACTACCGGATGGGCCAAGCAGCACTACCAGTTCTCCGGGAAACAGATCCAAATCGACGCCGGCCAGCGCGTGGACTTCGGCCTCTCCGGTGCCGTAGGTCTTGGTCAGATTGCGAACGCGGAAGACCGGCTCCCCCGGGGTGGCAGGGGCGGCGGCGGTTGCAGGTGCGGTCGTAATCATCACAGAACGCGCGGTGGTGCCGGTGGTGGGACTCGAACCCACACGGCTTTTTAAGGCCCCAGGATTTTAAGTCCTGTGCGTCTGCCATTTCGCCACACCGGCAATATTATGACTGCCACTTCGTGCCTGGGTCATAACCAGGCGGTTTTGAATGCACGCCGTCGCCTTCAACGCTGTAATCGCGCACCCGCGCGGACCATGGCGTACGCGGTCAAAACCACGGGGATACGTTCGCAAAAGAGTGCTGCGTGCGCAAGCTGCCGATTTGAACGGCCAGTCGATCGTTCGAAAGGTTCGCATTCGGCGTGCGTCGGAGCCACGGAGATACCAGCCCGATGCCAGGTTTGCCTTAAGCGTTAGGCGAGCCGCACGGGCCGATTTGTTCGTGCAGATAGACGTGTGGCAGCCGGGCTCGCCAGGTTGTCAGGATTTGGTAGGGGATCGAACCGTGGATGTCGGCGAGGTCCTCTGCCGAGATCGAATTTGCGCCTTGCCCGCCCATGATGATCGCCTCATCCCAGAGCTGGGCTTCCGGGATATCGGTGACATCGATGGTGATCGCGTCCATCGCCGTAGCCCCGACAATCGGGGCACGATGTCCTTGCACCAGGACGAAGCCGCGATTCCGAGCGTAAGGAAGACCGTCGCCATAGCCGATCGGGAGTACCCCGATTCGAGTTGGTCGTGCCGCTTTAAAGCGTATCCCGTAGCCCGCACCTTCACCCGGTTGGAGATGTTGAATCGCAGTGATTCGTGCCTTGACGCTCATCACTGCTTCCAGTCCTGCGAGGCGAGGGCAATCCGGACCAGGATATACGCCCAAGGGCAAAATTCCGAGGCGCACCATCTCGAATTGCGCCGCTGGAATTTCGAGAAAGGCGCCGCTATTAGCCATGTGCCGGATAGGGGCCGGAGTGCCGGTGCGAGCCAGTTGGCTGATGACCGACTCGAAGCGCTCAAGCTGCAGCGTCGCGTGGGATTTGTCCTTACCATCGGATTGCGCAAAGTGGCTCAGAATGCCTTCCAATCGGAGGGATGGAGTGGCTTGAATCTGCACGGCGATTTGGGCGGCTTGGGACCAGGGCGCACCATAGCGATTCATGCCGGTGTTTACTTTCAAATGGACCGGGATGGGACGCTCGAACCGTGCGGCCAGGCTCGCCAGCTTCCGAATTCCTTCCGGTTCCGACACGCAGCAGGTGAGGTCGTGGGCCAGGCAACAGGAGAATTCGCTCTCGTGCCGGTCTCCCAGCATCAGGATTCGGGCGGTGATCCCGCGTTCCCGAAGAACTATGGCTTCCGCAACCGTGCTGACCGCCAGGAAGCTAGCCCCGGCGGCCAGCGCGGCCTTTGAAACGTGCAAAGCGCCATGGCCGTAGGCGTCGTCTTTGACGACCGAGAGCAACCGCACATGGGGTGGAAGGAGTTGGAAGATGAGTTTGAAATTTCGGCGCAGCTTTTCGAGGTCGATCTCGACCCATGCCGGACGTGGCGTTCGGTCGCGGACGAGCAAATTTTCGGGCTGGAAGAGCGCGACAGGCGCGACTCCGGTCGCACCGGCGTCAGGTGGCGCCTCAGTTCTCAATGCTTCTTCGAACACGACGAATTCAAAGCCCCGAAGTGTAGGGCCCGGAATCTCACAGACAAGCGAAACTCACAATTGTGCTCCGTCAAATCCTCATCCGAAGCACCCCATCTGCCAGAATTCGACGCTTGCTGCTTGCCATGCGTCTATTAAGTGTCCCTCCAAAAGTCCCGTCACTCGTGCCAGTCGCTGGGGGAATTCCGTGCTAAGTTCCTGATAATCTGGCAAATCTGCGGTTGTCGCAGCTGTGGTTGGCCTTGACGTCACTAGAGAAAAGTCGTAGGATAAAGCGTCGGTAAATGGATTGCTTATGAAACGCCTCGTCCAACAGCTTTCAGTCGCGGGCGTCGCCGCGATGGCTCTCGGAGTTTATCCTGCTGCCGGTATGCAACCGGACAGTTCTGCGACCGCCACGACAACTTCCACTGCCCCTGCGGTCAAGACTCCCGATCCGGCACTCTCCGCGGGCGCGGCCGATGTGCTTAAACTAACGCGAGCCGGCGTGAATGAGGACGTCATCCTGGCGTATGTGAAGACTTCGAGTCGCGGCTTTGATCTGACGGCGTCCGAGATCGTGTTTTTGAAAGGGCAGGGCGTGGCTAACAGCGCCCTTACGGCGATGTTGAGCCAGCATCCCGCATCGGCTCCGACTCCGGCACCGGCGCCTGTCAACACGGCGGTCGCTGCGGCTCCGCAAGCCGCTCCTGTATATAGCTCGCCGCCGGCGACCGTAGTCGCCCAACCCTCATCGTCGGTCTACGTCATTCCGAACACGGCGGCGTATTCCTCTTACTATTACGATTATCCGTATTATTATCCGTCTTACACCTATTACCGTTCCTATCCGTGGTATGGCTACGGATATGGTTGTGGGTATCCCTACTTGTCCTTTGGGATCGGCTGGTATGGCGGCAACTGGGGGGGATGTTACTCCGGCTACGGGGGTTACTACCACGGCGGATACAACCACGGTGGATCGCATTCAGGTGGATATTATCACGGTGGAGGCGGTCACCCGAATGGAGGCTATCCTGCATACCGAGGCGGTGGTTACCCGGGAGGGGCGCCACGAGGCGGTGGGGCGCCGGGAGGCGTTTATCACGGTGGTGGTGGCGGTGGTGGTGTCACCCACGCTGGCGCTTTCATCGGCGGTGGTGCGCGCGGTGGTGGCGGCAGTTTTGCCGGTGGGGCCAGCTTCGGTGGGGGATCGCGTGGCGGCGGCAGTTTTGGCGGCGGCGCAGTTCGCGGGGGTGGCTTCGGAGGTGGCGGTGGTGGACGAGGTGGCGGGCATCGTTAATTCTTCGAGAGATCATTTCCTACCGAGTGTTTAGCCAGCTAATCCAGGCTGGCAATTTTAGCAATTCCAACACGGCGCAGTCGTTGGTGCTATCCTTTTGAGGCACGGAAAAATGGCTTGAGTTGCTGTTCGGGGAGTTAGAATCTGCGGCATGAACACGTTTCAATGGGCCGCCCTGGCTTTGTTGCTGTCATTCTCCCAAATTGGTCAAGGTGCTGAAACTCCACGACGCCTGGCTTCGGTTGAGGGCATCACCGAATACCAATTCGCGAACGGATTGCGGTTACTGCTATTCCCGGACAAATCCCAATCGAAAGTGACGGTGAACCTGACCGTGCTGGTAGGCTCGCGACAGGAAGGTTACGGGGAGACCGGTATGGCGCATTTGCTCGAGCACATGGTTTTCAAGGGCACCCCACGTCATCCCCAAATCCCGAAGGCCTTGCAGGAGCATGGTGCACAGTTCAACGGCAGCACTTCGAGCGACCGCGTAAATTATTTCGAGACGCTCATGGCCACGGATGAGAATCTGGAGTTTGCCCTCGATCTGGAGGCGGATCGCCTTGTGAATAGCTTGATTCGGAAGGAGGACCTTGAGTCGGAAATGACAGTGGTGAGGAACGAATTCGAGCGCAGCGAAAATTCTCCGGATGGAGTGCTGGGTAAACGGCTGGCCGCGGCGGCTTACCACTGGCACAACTACGGCAAGCCGACGATTGGCAACCGGAGCGATATTGAGAACGTGGCGGTGGAAAACCTGAGGGCCTTTTACAAGAAGTTCTATCAACCCGACAATGTGGTGCTGGTGGTGGCCGGGCGATTCGAGGAGAAGAAAGCGCTGGAACTCGTGGGCAAATACTTCGGGGTGATCCCACGTCCGGATCGAAAACTGGAGGTGACCTACACCGAGGAACCGGCGCAAGATGGGGATCGGACGGTGACCCTACGACGAGTCGGCGATGTGGCAGCGGTGGCGCTGGCTTACCACATTCCGGCGGGCCCGCATGAAGATCTCCCGCCACTTCAGGTGCTGGCCAACATCTTAAGCACGCGTCCTTCCGGGCGGCTCTACAAAGGTCTGGTTGAAACTCGAAAAGCCTCCAGCGTCTCGGCCTACGCCCGCGCGAGCCATGATCCCGGCTTGTTCATGGTGGACGCGGCCGTGCCGCGCGAGAATTCGCCGGAGGAAGTGCGCGATTTGGCCATTGGCATTGTTGAAGCCGTCGGGGGGAAAGGAGTCACCGCCGAAGAGGTCAATCGCTCGAAGCAGCAAATTCTCAAAGCGCGGGAATTGGCTGCAGCGGACACCAGCCAGATCGCCATTTCACTAAGTGAATGGGCGTCGCAAGGGGATTGGCGACTTTATTTCCTGCATCGGGATCGGATAGAGAAAGTGACGCCCGAATCGGTCCAAGCGGCTGCGGCACGCTACCTGAAGCGCAACAACCGGAGCGTCGGCCTCTTTCTGCCCACTGAGAAACCGGAACGGGTGGAGATTCCAGCGACTCCGAATCTGCAAGCACTGGTGGCCAATTACCAGGGGCGGGCTGCGATCGCCGAAGGCGAAGAGTTTGACGCGACCCCGGAGAACGTGGAGGCGCGCGCCAAACGCGAGGCGTTGCCGGAAGGCATCAAAGTGACGTTGTTGCCGAAACAAACGCGCGGGGAAGAAGTAAATCTCCAATTGACGCTGCGGTACGGCAACGAGGAAAACCTGAAAGGGTTCGAGTCGGCGGCGGGCTTTTTGCCGGAATTGATGCTGCGGGGCACCAAGAACCTGAGCTACCAGCAGTTGAGAGACGAACTGGATCGCTTGAAAGCCACGCTGAGCGCCGGCGCCCGAGGGGGTGGACGGGGAGGTCGTCGCGGCGGTGGCGGCGGCGGTGGGGCTGTTGGCTCGGTCACATTCTCGATTCAGGCAAAGCGAGATACATTCCCTGAGGTGCTGGGTCTCCTGAAGCAGGTCTTGCGTGAGCCCGCTTTACCGGCCGAAGAATTCGAGGTGGCCAGGCGCGAACGGCTGGCGATGATGGAACAGATGCGCACTGAGCCGTCCGCGCTCGGACCGCGGCTATTGCAGCAGGAATTGGCGCCGTACTCGAAGGAAGATATCCGTTATCAGCCGACCATCGAAGAATCCATCGACCGTCTGAAAGCCGCAAACTACGAACAGGTGGTGACGTTGTACCGGGATTATCTCGGGTCGCAAGCTGGGGAATTGACAATTATTGGCGATTTCGACGCCCAGAAATGCCTGCCAATTTTGGCTGAAACCCTGCGGGGTTGGAAAGCTGCGAAGCCTTACGCCCGGATACCGATGCCCATCCCCGGACCAGTCTCTGCCGGCGAGCACAAAGTCAACACCCCGGACAAAGCGAATGCGACTTATGCCGCGGGCCTGATTTTTCCGCTGCGCGATGACGACCCGGACTATGCGGCGGTGGTTATTGGTAATTATATTCTCGGCAGCGGCGCGCTTTCCTCGCGGCTGGGTGATCGCATCCGGCAGCGGGAAGGACTGTCCTATTCCGTCGCCTCAAGCCTGAGTGTGTCGCCGTTTGACCAGCGCGCCACGCTGACCATCATGGCGATCAGCAATCCGCAAAACATTGGGAAAGTGGACAAAGCGGCCAAGGAAGAACTGGAACGGTTACTGCGCGACGGGGTCACCCAAGAGGAGTTGGACCGGGCACGGCAGGGCTACCTGCAAGCACAGAAAGTGGCTCGCTCCAGCGATGTCGCACTGGCCGGCTTGCTTTCCAACTTGAGCTACACTGACCGCACCATGACATACGAAGCGTCGCTGCAGCGACGGATCGAAGCACTGACGCCTGAGCAGGTAGTAGCGGCCTTACGCGGACATCTCGACCTGGCCAAATTGGTGGTGGTCACGGCGGGTGACTTCAGCGCCAAGCCTGCTCCTGCCGTAGCCGAATAGTCCGGCCCAGACTGGCCTAGAATGGCCTCTGGGGCTTTTGCTCTCATTGGCTGCTGGTATTTGGCGCTCATGCTGTGGCCGCAGAGATTTGCGGTGGCCATTCCTTGGTTCGGCGACCTGATGCTCGTTGAAGGGTGCGTTCTACTCTTCCATGGAATGCGTCTCTCATTGCCGCCATTTCTTTTTTACGGCGACAGGATTGCGTTTCTTGCTGGCGGCAGCGGGATTTTATGGTTTTCACGCCACGCTAAAGGGCGCTCGCGCGGCCCCACTGGTTGACTCCATCAAATAGAGTCTGGCTGCAAATCAAAATCCATCCGCTTGCTGTTCACGGGATGATTCAAGCGCCGGCAACCGGGATTATTTTGCCGCTGAATCCGTGGCTGGAACGCTCTTCACATCGTTCACCGTCGCCTCCGGCCAGCCGTCGGCATTCCAGTGCAGGGGCATGATGGCCAGGGTCGCCTTCCCATCCATTCGCAAGTCGCCTTCGAAGTCCGAGGTAAACCAGGTCTTCCCTTGCGCAGTCAAAGTTCCGGCATGGCCGGGGCCGATCAAGGGTCCGTTGGTGGTTGCTAGGAATTGACTGCCGCCCCGTTGCAGCATGTCCAACCCGGCTTTGTCGAGATATGGGCCCGTGATGGCTTTGCTCCGGCCGATGCGAATGTTGTAGGTGCTCTTGGGGCCCTGGCAACAGCTACCCCAGTTGACGAACAGGTAGTAATAGTCGTCATGCCGGCAGAGATACGAAGCCTCGATGGATTCATTGTAAGCGAGGGAATACAGTTTCGAATCCGGCGCCATGCGCTTGCCGGTTTGCGGATCCAATTGAAGGAGTTTGATGCCCGACCAATACGAGCCGTAAGTGAACCACAAGCTGCCATCGCGGTCATGAAACACGGATGGGTCGATCGCATTATGGCCGTCGCCGTCCTGCGTGCGCACCACAAAGCCTTGATCGGTCCAATGATACGCCGGATCTTTCGGGTCCAGGGTCGGATTAGTCGCCAACCCGATGGCTGAAGTCATTTTTCCAAACGATGAAACCGAATAATAGAGAAGATACCGGTCGCCCAGTTTGATGATGTCGGGAGCCCAGTATTGCAGATTGCGATTCTCGGGAACGATTTTAGCAATCCATTCAGGCGCGGCATTGAACACCGCTGGTCCGCGTTCCCATTTCACCAAGTCCTTGGAATGGTACGAAGGTACGCCTCGTCCCGTGTAAAAGACCCAATACTCATCCTTACATTGTACGATGCTCGAAGGGTCTCGGGCGATAACGCTGCGGCTCGCCGATTGCTCCAGCGGGAGGACGGCAAAGGCTTTTTGTGAGCTTGATTTGGCCGAGTCAGGTTGGGCCTTGGATGGCGCGGGATGAGCCAAAACTCCGATTAATGTTGCGCCGAAGAGGATGCGTTGAAAGAGCAGGGTGCCGCGTATGCGTGTCATGGTCACCAGCCTGGAGGGAAATCGAATGAGATTCAAGGCAGCTATTGGATCCGGTTGGGAATTGTGCGCGCGCAGCGACACAACCAATCCCAAAATCTCACAAGCAAGGACTTTATGCGCTTCATTGTTCGTTGGCTTCTACGAAAAGCAGCCGGGTTATAGAGCTCCGCAACCTGGTTGTCCGGAGTCAACGCCTGGGCCGCCGGTTTGCCATATACCCCTCCTACACTCCGGCCGGCCTCAGCAGCCGCAGCATCTGCCTCGTCTGCCACTCGTCTGGTAGTGTCGCGAAATTCGGATATTCCCCGGCCCAACCCTTTGCCTAGCATGGGCAGCTTCTTCGCGCCGATGAGCACCAGCAGTACTGCAAGAATCAGAACCGTTTCCCATCCACTAAGGGGAAATAAAGTCGCTTGCACGCTGAAATGTTAGGTCAACTCTGGCGGCTTGGCAATGGCTCCCAAGCGCAGGTTGAGGTGGTACCCTCCTTTAACAGCTATCCGGGGGCAGGGGAGTATACGATTCAAAAGAACACGCGGTGAGCCGTTCTCGGTGCTCGGCGGACTATTAATGCGAACCGAGCACCCGGTTGTTCGACCTGCGCTTCTTATTGACATTAGCGCCCCATTAGTGGTACAGATGACCCGTAGCTCCGTTCTCAGAAGGAAAACAAATATAGTGGCGTACCCGGGTTCCCGAGAGGGATGGGTCCCTTTGTGCCTATGAAACTAGCATATTCCGCATTCACTTCGATTCTCATCACTTTGGTTAGTCTCTGCTTGGCAGCGGTCTGGTCGTGCAACGCCGCGACGATCCAATGGACCAACCTCGTTGGAGGTAACTGGAACGTGGCTCGTAATTGGATGCCGCAGCAGGTGCCCGGCCCGGGTGACGTGGCGCGGATCACGCTGACCACCGCCTCGAAAGTGGTGGTGGTTTTAGACGTGGACGCAACAGTGGCCGGGATGATCATGAATGGCAGCGCTCATGCATTGCGTGTCAACGGCAAGACCCTCACGGTAAATGGCTCAATGGCCCTTGGAGTCAACCAGGAAATCACGCTCGACAGTGGGCAGTTGGTGGGCAGCGACGCCACGCAGGTGAGCGGTGGGACCATTGTCTGGAGCGGCGGGGGCATTACCGGCCCGTTTTCGTTCGATGGCGCTACCACGCTCCAATTGAAAGCCACTACCGGCATCATCTATGATCTGCAAGGCGCTCTCACCAACGCCGGCACTATCCAGGTGATCACGGGCAATCTGCGCTTTCGCGGTGCCCAACTCTACAATCTTGCCGGTGGCTTGATTGATGTTCAGAGCGATTCTGACCTTGTCAATTACAACATGGGAACCGAATCGTTACGCAACCAGGGAACCGTGCGAAAATCCGGCGGCACCGGAATCACCACGATCGACGTACCGATCTCGAACCTGGGCATGATCAACGCCGCTCAAGGCACCCTCGATTGGAGCAATGGCGGAGAGTTCGAGGCCGGCTCGACTTTCGCCGGTCCCGGCACCAACCAATTCTCGGGAGGCAGCTTCGCGTTTAATACCAGCGTGAATGTTGCCAACGCGCGCATTGCCGGTGCGAACGTGTTTGGTGGAGACGGGACGATCGACGGTTCCTGGATTTGGACCAGCGGTTCCTTGGGACAAAACGACGCAGCTTTGACCCTCGCGGCAGGGGCGGTGCTTACCCTGAAAGGAGCCATCGGCACTTCCTACGACTTGATGGGCGCTCTCACGAACGCGGGCACGATCCAGATTCTTACGGGAAACTTGCGCTGCCGCAGTGGCCAACTGTACGTCGTCGCCGGAGGGATGTTGGACTTTCAGAGCGATTCGGATCTGGTGAATTATGGCGCCGGTTCCGAATTGCTGTCCAACCAGGGCACGATCCGCAAATCGAGCGGAACTGGCTTGAGCACGGTCGACGTGCTGTTCCAAAACCAGGGTAATATCGATGCGGCGCAAGGCACATTGGACTGGAGCAACGGAGGCAGCCTCGAGCCAGGCTCTCTTTTCACGGGCACAGGCACCAACCTGTTTTCCGGCGGCGCTTTCAGCATCACTGCACCCGTGAATATACCGAACGCGCGCATCGCCGGTGCGAACGTCTTTGGCGGAGATGGGACGATGGCCGGTTCCTGGGTTTGGACGAGTGGTTCGATCGGCCAGGCAGATGGCGCATTGACGCTGGCGGCGAACGGTGTGCTCACTCTCAAGGGGAGCGTGGGAACGTCCTACGACCAGATGGGGGCGATTACCAATGGCGGTGTGATTCGAATTCTAACAGGCAACCTTCGTTGCCGGGACGGCCAGATTTATATTTTGCCAGGAGCGTACCTTGATTTCCAGAGTGACTCAGATTTGTTGAACTATGGTGCGGGGAACGAGCAACTCCGAAACCAGGGGATCATTCGCAAATCTGGCGGCACCGGCTTGAGCACCGTGGATGTGCTCTTCCAAAACCAGGGTAATATCGATGCGGCGCAAGGCACGCTGGACTGGAGCAAGGGTGGCAGTTTGGAGTCGGGTTCTCTTTTTACCGGCACAGGTACTAATCAGTTTTCCGGCGGCACGTTTGAGATCACGACCGCCATCAACGTGCCGAACGGTCGATTGGCGGGGGCGATCCTCTCCGGTGGGAACGGCACACTCGGTGGCTCGTGGCTCTGGACCAGCGGCTATCTGGGACAGCCGGATGGCACACTCACGCTCGCGGCAAATGCGGTGCTCACCCTGAAAGGGGCCTTGGGTGTTCCCTATGACCAGGAGGGAGCCATTACGAATTTAGGAAAGATTCAGCTGCTGAGTGGAAATTGGAGATGCCGGGGTGGTCAGGTGTACAACCTGCCTGGCGGGACCATCGATTTTCAAAGTGACGCGGATTTGGCAGATTACGGTCAAGGTGGCGAGTTGATCAGTAACCTGGGGACCATTCGGAAGTCCGCAGGTGCCGGTGTCAGCACCGTGGATGTGGCTTTATCTAATTTCGGGGTAATCGATGCCGCGGCCGTCGCAGGCACCCTGGAGTGGGCAGGTGGCGGCAGCCTGGGACCAGGCTCAACCTTTACCGGCGTAGGGACGAATGCGTTTTCTTCCGGCACTTTTGCCATCAACACCAGCATCAATACGACGAACGCTCGCCTGTCCGGAGCCAGGCTCGCCGGTGGAAATGCGACGATTCACGGCTCCTGGGTCTGGGTCTCTGGGATCCTCGGAGTGCCGGGGGGGACTATCACTCTAGCCGCAGATTCGAGTGTTGTCCTGAAAGGCTCCATCGGTACTCTTTACGACCTCGAGGGGATCGTGACCAATCAAGGTAACTGTCAATTGCTACGCGGCGATCTCCGCTTCCGTGATGGTCAATTATATAACCTGGCGGGCGGATTGGTGGATTTCCAAAGCGAGTCGGCGCTTGCCAATTACGGATTGGGCTCAGAGTTAATACACAACCTGGGGATCCTGCGCAAATCGGTGGGCACCGGTACCAATTCAGTGGAGGTTCCCTTTTGGAATCGTGGCATCGTGGATGTGCAAACGGGCGTCATCAGCTTCCTGCAACCGTATGACCTTACTGGCGGTCGCATTAATTGTGCCCTCAATGGCCCGGGCAGCAGTGGCCAGGTGATTCTTCGTGGTGCGGCTTCACTGAAAGGCACTTTTTCCGCGAACCTCAACGGTTACACCCCAAATTCGGGTGATGTGTTCACTGTGGCGCGGTTTGGCTCGAGAACCGGTCTCTTCTTGGGCGTGGCTTTGCCGGTAGGATTCAGCTGGGAAACCAACTACACGGCAAACGCCTTTACGCTCACAGTGACTGGATCGGCGGTCGCGCCGCAGTTTCTTATCACCTTCGACCTGAAGCTCGGTTTGCCACACCTCTCCTGGACGAATAGCCCTGGCGATCGGTTTCAGATCCAATACCGCGACATTCTCGGCGGCGGCACCTGGAACAACGTCGGCCCCATACTGGAGTCAACTGGCACCAACACCGATTTTACCGATGCCTCGGCTGCCCAGGTGACGAGTCGGTTTTATCGCGTGGAAAAACTGCCTTAATCCACTCGGAAGGGACCTGAGCTCGATTAGTGCTGGCTCGGAAAGCGGCAGGTCCTCTGCTGTAGACTGTCTGTCCCGATTTACCTTAAGACCACCAGAATATCGCCGAAAGTCATTGGCGAAAGGACGAGACAAAGGCATTGCAAAGCAAGCTGCAACACGCTCGTGTGCAGTGGTGCTTTTCATCATTCAAGCGAAATGCTCCAGGCTTCAGATTCAGCCCTGGCGCGTTTGGCTAGTAATTTGGCGCGTTCTGTCAATGACAGATTTCGGTCCTGAGTTAACTTAAGCTCGTGAATGCCACCAAAGTAGTGAGCGATCGGTTCAAAGTTTCCAGCCTGCTAGCCGGGCGACTGGAAGAGCATCACGTGTCGGTGCCAGCGGTATTGCGCCGAGCGGGACTCCGGGCGGGCTTCTTTCAGCAGGAAAAGATTTACGTCACGACTGCCGAGCTTTTCGCCCTCTGGCGCGCCATTGGGGAAACTAGCAACGATCCAGCCATTGGCCTGAAGTTGGGGGCAGAACCAAGATTTGAGCGCTACCAACCCACCGCCATTGCAGCCGTCTGCAGTCGCACCTTCCGCGACGCCCTGCAACGCATTGCCCGGTACAAACGGATCACCTGTCCGGAAGAAATCCGCGTTCGCACCTCCGGCGACGAGGCTACCGTGGAGTTCATCTACCTTCAGGCGGAGGAAGTTGAACCCGACGTGATGGTCGATTTGGTTCTGTCGTGGATCCTCGGCCTAGGTCAGCGCGGCACCGACGGGCAAATCGTTCCGCTTCGCCTGGAACTCACTCGCGCCGTGCAGCACCGCGAGTCGTTGGAGTCCCACTTCGGCTGCCGGGTGCGGTTTAAGGCCGGCCGCAACGCACTAGTGTTTCGCAATCGCGACCTTGACCGGCCTTTCGTCACCCAGAACGAGGAGTTACTCAAGGTCATTGGGACCCAATTGGAGACCGAACTGCAAGAGCGTAACGCCAATGTGGATGTTGGGGATCAAGTCAAGCACACCCTCAAGCGCTCCCTCGCTGGCAAACGCCCGACGCTCCAGCAAATTGCGCGGGAGCTCTGCATGAGCGCGCGCACTCTGCAACGTCGACTCACGGATGCTGACATCACCTTTCAGCAATTGGTCGAAGACACCCGGCGCGAGTTGGCGCGCCACTACCTCAAGCACAGCTCGGTCGAGCTAAACGAAGCCGCTTTCTTGCTGGGCTACGAAGATGCCAACTCGTTCTTCCGTGCCTTCCAGGGATGGGAAGGAACCTCGTCCGGAGAATGGCGCACCCGGCATCGTCCGGCCGAAGCAGTGGCTTGAGCGCCGACTGAATTTTGACAAAAAACCTGTAACGACATTAACCAGAGCATTATGAACACGTATAAAACCAAAGCCTATTCCGCAGCCAGCGCGACCTCTCCGCTGACCCACACTACCATCCCGCGTCGTGATCCCACGCCACGGGATGTGCAGATTGAAATTCTTTACTGCGGCATTTGCCATTCTGATCTCCACTACGCGCGCAACGAGTGGAGCAGTCTCATGCAGACTGTATACCCGTGTGTTCCCGGCCACGAGATCGTGGGACGCGTCACCAAGGTCGGGCCTGACGTCACCAAATTCAAAGTGGGCGACCTCGCCGCCGTGGGTTGCCTGGTTGATGCCGATCTGTCTTGTCCCCACTGCCGCGCTGGCAATGAACAGTTCTGCTCCAGCGGAGTCTGGACTTATGGCGGGACCGACAGGCACCTCGGGCTGCCGACTTACGGTGGCTATTCCGAGAGCATCGTCGTGGACGAGCGCTTCACGCTCCGTGTCCCGGCAAACCTGTCTCTCGCCAACACCGCGCCCTTGCTCTGCGCCGGCATTACGACCTATTCGCCGCTGCGCCATTGGAAAGTCGGTCCGGGCCAAAAGGTCGGCGTCGTTGGGCTTGGTGGCCTCGGCCACATGGGCGTGAAGTTCGCCCGCGCCTTTGGCGCGCACGTGGTGGTGTTTACTACTTCGCCTTCCAAGAAAGACGACGCCATCCGCCTGGGCGCACACGAGGTGGTTATTTCGCGTAACGCTGACGAAATGAACAAACACGCCGGTAGTTTCGACTTCATTCTGGATGCGGTCGCCGCCGCGCACGACATCAATGCCTATCTCAACCTGCTGAAGGTGGATGGCAACCTCACCTTGGTCGGCGCGCCCGAAAAGCCTCACGCGGTCTCCGCGTTCGCTTTACTTCTGGGACGCCGCAGTCTGTCGGGTTCGCCGATTGGCGGCATTGCCGAGACCCAGGAGATGCTCGACTTCTGTGGTAAGAACAACATCACCGCGGACGTTGAAGTCATCCCCATCCAGAAGGTCAACGAGGCTTACGACCGTATGGCCAGGTCCGATGTCAAATACCGCTTCTCCATCGATATGGCTTCGCTCAAAGCGGAGTGATACGCAGGCAATCGAAACCGCAAATCGCTTATGCAAAAGCGCAAATTGGGCAAAAGTAATCTGGAAGTCTCCGCCCTCGGCCTCGGCTGCATGGGCATGAGCTTTGGCCTTGGCCCGGCCGGGGACAAGCACGAGATGATTTCCGTGATCCGATCGGCCGTCGAACAAGGGGTCACGTTCTTCGACACCGCCGAATTCTACGGACCGTTCACGAACGAGGAGCTCGTCGGCGAAGCCTTGGCTCCGTTTCGCGACCAGGTGGTGATCGCGACGAAATTTGGATTCGATTGTGACCCCGGCAAACAGACCAGTCTGAGTAATTTCAACAGCCGACCTGAGCATATCAGGCGGGTTGTGGATGCCTCCCTGAAACGACTCCGGGTCCACGCCATTGACCTGCTCTACCAGCATCGGGTTGACCCAGACGTGCCCATCGAAGACGTGGCAGGGACAGTCAAAGAGTTGATTCGTCAGGGCAAAGTGAAGCACTTCGGCCTGTCCGAAGCCGGGGTGAATACCATACGGCGCGCGCATGCCGTCCTGCCAGTGACCGCCCTCCAGAGCGAATACTCTCTCTGGTGGCGAGAACCCGAAGCCGACGTGCTCCCCGCGCTCGAAGAGCTTGGCATCGGATTCGTCCCCTTCAGTCCCTTGGGTAAAGGCTTCCTCACCGGAACAATCAGTGCGGACACGAAGTTCGACGCCAATGATTTCCGCAACAAGGTTCCACGCTTCGACGCGGAGAATCGAAAGGCGAATCAGGCCCTGGTGGATGTGATCGCCCGGTTTGCCGTTGAAAGGAAAGTGACCCCTGCGCAAATTGCCTTGGCATGGGTGCTGGCTCAAAAGCCCTGGATTGTTCCGATCCCGGGCACGACCAAAATCCACCGCTTGCGCGAGAATCTCGGATCGGTGGCGCTCGAACTCACGCCAGCGGACCTGCGCTCTCTCGAGCGCGCCGCCTCGGAAATCAAGGTGCAGGGCGCTCGATATCCGGAGCATCTCCAAAAGCTGGTCGGACGCTGAGTTTCCCCATGCGGGATGGGCTTGTGGTTTTCAAATAGAGGACCTCAACCTGAATCTCCAAAGAGGCAGTTCACAACCGTCGGTCAAAGCTACGGCCGACGGTTTCACCGGCACTGTGTTCGCTCTGAACATAGCTGGCACTGGATTTTGGTGGTGGCGTGATGCGTGGCCGGGCCCGGTCACATCCTTTCTCGACCCGGCTCTTTCAATTTGTCCTCCTCGTCAAGGGCTACGTCGAATCGAGCCGACATGCGTTTGAGCGCGAGATTATTCCATGGGATCGGTTTCGACAGACCAAAGCTGCGACCGACAGCCAGACCATTGGCTACGTCGATGCTGTTGCTCGATTTTTCAATTAATGCTCGCGGTCATCAATGGCTTATCCTGAGTTCATGAAAACCAATTTGGCAGCCCACCGCGGTCGGTGGAGGCTCATGAGGAGAGGCATTCTGCTGGTCCTGGGAATCGCAGCGATGCGGACAGCCCTCGCTTCAGTGGCTCAGGTGATTCCTGCCGCTACCGCCACCAACGTGGCTGGTTTAATCACCAGCGCAGGAGCTGGCCTCACCAGCGAGGGGTTCATTTCATTCAGCGCCGCCAATAGCACCATGAATCATGATAGAGAACTGGACGCTTGGAATCGTGAAGGAGCGGCCTTGACCAGCGAAGCGGCGCGGGAGCTTGAGTCCAAGTGTGCGGCCAATCCCAAAGACCAACCATCGCTCGTTCGTTTGCTATCTTATCACCTGATCCATTACGAATTTGATGATCCTGGCCATGGCAGCGCTGAACAAGTTGGACGCTTGTATGCAAACTTTATCGAATTGGATCCCTATTCAAAAATGGCAAATGCCATCAGTATAAGCCGCCTGTCCCCAATCCTGGCTGATCCTAAATGTTTCGAGATCGTAGCCGGCAAGTGGATCGGTTTGGCGCAGCAGCACACCAACAATCCACACATCATCAGGCAGGCCGGTACTTTTCTAATGCTTTCACCTGTGGACAAAGCCTTCATCAAGAAAGGTGAGTCCTTGTTGCGACAACTCGCCGAGCGAGATCCGGATTCGGCTTTGTCTTATGGCAATTCCTGTCTCGACCAGTCTGGCCCGTGCTTCGACCGTCCAGAGGGAGACCGCGGATTAGCGGCTAAAGCCTTGGGTGCACTGCAAACCGCGGAAAGACTTTTGCCTCCAGAAAGGAAGGAGCAAGTTCAACTCGACCTCCTTTCCTCGATAACCAAAGCCGCCTTTTGGGCAGGGGAGTATTCAATTGCCGAAAAATACGCCGATCGCTGGCTGGCGGTAGCGCGCCAACGATCCGACGCGAGCACCGACCTTCCCCCTGACCAGCGTTTGGCACGAGAGTGGGATTTGGGTGATGCTGTCCACCAGGCCAACTCCATCCTCGGGGAAATCGCCTTAAGCCGTGGCGACACCAAACGGGCAGGGGAGTGTCTGATCGCTTCAGGAAAGGTCACGAAGGCTTCGCCCGCGCTCGGTTCCTACGGACCGGACCTGGCATTGATGAGGGATCTCCTTGGACTAAAGCAAACGCAACCGGTGTTGGACTTTCTGGATGAATGCACCAAATTCTGGAAAACTTCCCAAGCCCAGCCAGTAAAGTGGAAGAAAGCAATTCAATCGGGCAAAGAGCCTGATCTTGGCGCCGGTTTCACGACCCGCTTTAAACGTTTGAAGTAGGCACTGCCAAATTGCCGAATTGATTGCGTGGGGAACGTTTGTTGTTGGTTTAGGCCAGGCTGTTCATCTTATTGATCCACACCGCAGCACTTAGGACAGTGGGTCTAGAAGGCGGTGCCTAAACTCAACTAATCTGGGATTAGCTCCTCCTGAACTCGAAGCAGCCAACCGGCCAAGTACCCACACCGCCGTCCTGACCCACTTGCGTTGAATACTTTCAGACTTCAACGGACCATCATTGTCGCCCTGATAAAGACCGAACAGCCAGGCAGACCCTGGGAGACAATTCTCAGAGCCTTCCGCAGACAGTTGCCCGCGGAGTTCCTGCTCCTGGTGAACCAAGTTGTCATACACGGCGGGAGCCGCCGCGATTTGCTCGGCGTCGGGTGAGGCGCAGCGCAGCACCAGCAGGCTCAACGCGTAGAACAGGTTCTCAAGGCGATCGTGGGCTGCTGCACCCGCCGTCTGCGCCCAAAACACCAAGGGTATGGCTGCACGAACAAACTCTGGCCCCAGGGCCACGCTGATTTCGCAAAGATTCTGGAGGGCGAGTTCGTCGCCGGATTCGATTTGGCCGTTTTGAAAACGTTCCGGCTGAGCATAGGCATTCAGCAGGATCCACGATCCGAAGAGGCGAGTGACTTCGTGGCAGCGCGTTTCGGAGGTGAGCGGCACCGATAGATCCAGCGTTCCCCACCGTAGAATATTGCAGACCTCGAAAGTGTCGCCCGAACAAAGAACGCGTCCCGTGCGAAGGATTTCCCTCAGCTCTTTGTAATAATCTTCTTGTCCCATGCCGCCGTCGGCAGCCGCCATCTGCTGGAGCATCTCATCGTTGACCTCCCGCCGCAAAAGCCAGAACAGTTCGAGGCGCCCCGGATCCGCGGCCACATCCGTCTCATCTAATGATTTCGGGCGTCGCCTGAACACCGCGAGAGGATCTGCCGGGCTGGATTGGATTGTCGAGGAAGAAATCAATGATGGGTTTCTTTGGCACACGAGATGCTGTTTTTACGTTCTTTTGAGGCGCACGTGACAAAAACCTCGTGATCAAACTAAAAGCAGATTTGAAAAAGCAGCCACCGCGACCGCTGCGCCATCGCTTGTTCAAAGTAATGGCCTTCTCGGTCTTGGTGGTCGTTGCTGCCTTGTTGATGGAGAGATGGCGAGGCCAGTGGGCTCTCAACCGCTGGAAGCAGCAAATGGCCGCCGAAGGTGAGATATTTGAGCCCGACAAAATGTGGCCGCGGCCAACAGCCCGCAGCCTGGCGGTTTCAAACGAATTGCGGCTGGCAGTTGAACAGCTTCCCCCTGGGCTGAGCCGCTTCTCTGGTCAAATATGCGCGATCGTGGTCAAGGAATCGGGAATGGCCCGACGAGGAAGCCAGGAACCGAGTCCCGTATTAGCCTCCCAGACCACGGAGAGTAATACCTGGCTGGAGCTTGAGTTGGAGATTCGACACGCTGAACCATCGCTCGAGTTATTGCGAAAGATCCTCCGCGACCCACCTGCCGATATGGGTTACGAGATCCTTAGCGGGTTGGACAAACTCAGCATCCCCAACTTTGTGAATGTCCGGCGCGCCGCCCAGGCATTGCAGGCGGCTGCCCTGTCTGACCTTCATCGAACTAATCTCGCGGGAGCAAAAGACAACCTGTTTGCCTTGGCGGGTTTCACGAGGCTCCACGCCGAAGACCCCAGCCTGGTTAACTACATGATCCGTATTGCAATCTTACGTTTAAGCACGGAAGTGGCCTGGGACGCGCTCCAAGCTGATGGTTGGACGGATGCGCAATTGGCGGAGCTGCAACAGGCCTTCCAGTGTGACAAGTTGTTGGCCCAGATGCAGCGCACCATTGCGGCGGAACGCAGCGGCCGTCTTTACGAACTCCAGTGGTTCTCATCGCATTCTTACTTGGCATGGGTTACGCGCTACCAATCTTTTTATGAATCGCTGGGGTATAAAGTCCCAGTTTCCGCGCAGGTCTACGCGATACGTTATTGGCGTGATTGGCTGTTCCATCCTTTGTGGCGATTTGCCTGGGCCGACCAGGAGAAATTGCAGCACCTGCAGCACTATCAGGCGGAACTTGAAGCCATACGCGCGGCGGTTCAAACCGGCTCTGGGACGGAATTGAATCGGCGATTCGGATCTCTCCAGAACAATTATCAGCTACTGGCTGCCAGTTGGCGCTTCTATATCGCCGTGCCCCTGATAGACCAGATGTCCGAAAAAGTTGGAGCTTCCATTCTCAACCACCAGTATCCGTATGCCGATTTTCGCCGAGCTTGGTCAACCTCGATGAAAAACCTGACGCTCTGCCACATGCTGACCACTGCCATTGGCTTGAAGCGGTACGAGTTGCGGCATGGAAAACCATCTGTGAGTCTTGAGGCCCTGGTGCCCGATTTCGTAGCGGAGGTGCCCCATGATCTCATGGATGGTCAACCCCTGCGCTACAAACTCCGTTCCGACGGGACTTACTGCCTGTACTCTGTGGGTGAGGACGCTCAAGATGACCAGGGCTCTCCACTTTCTGAGACGAACGACCGCCCACCATCTTCGGCGTGGGACGCGCGGGACTGGGTCTGGCCACAAGTGGTGCCGGTTCATGCTGATCCTGGTGCTTAGCCTGTGGAGCGCTTGCTGTTTAATGACGATTTGCCGGTTGGTCTGCGCTTCGCCCTAGCTTTCGTTTGTCGCCCGGATGTCCACGGCATCACTGAGGAAGTTCGCTGCATTGTCCTTTAGCCTTCAGTGGGACCTCCGTTAGCGGCTGGTCCGGGGTTCATTACGGCCTTAATCGGTCGCATGCGCCTATTTCCACCTGAAGGTGAATAGTTTATTCCCTTCAACCAGCCAACTCCCCAAGAGGTACAGCGCGACCGGGATTAACAATGTAGCTGGGGCAAGTCCGGCTGCGCACACGCCCATGAGCCCAGCAAAGAACGTCCAAACTCCTAATATCCTGCAGAGCCATCCAAGCGCCTTTTTTGCGATGGTCGGTACGCTGCTGTTCATATTGGCATCTCCCTGGGCAGTTCCTGTGCTAATTGGTCATGCACAACGATGCCTGGTTTGAGGGCCCGTTACTGTTTAATGACGATTTGCAGGTTGGTCGTAAGCGATCATAGGGGTGCA
>DBMR01000012.1 GCA_002298785.1 Verrucomicrobia subdivision 3 bacterium UBA693 | reverse complement strand
GAGCTTATCTCGGCGCGAGAAGTGATTTGTTAGCTGCGGGGGCGTTTGTGATACCCCGCAGTTGCTGCATGAGCTCACCCACCCAAGCCAGATCAAGGCTGAGGTCGGGCGTGTACATGGGATCGAAGGAGGAACTCGTAAAGTTGGTGAATGAAGCGTAGGCAGTGAGGTCATCGATTCTTCTCTGGATATCCTGGCGTGTCTTGATCCACTCGTCGGGCGTAAGCGGCCGATACTGTGCCTGGCCTGTTCTGATCTTGCCGGCACCAAAATCACGAAGGGCGAACTGCACATCTCGATAAAGGCTCTGGAGAACGAACAGCCGCTTGAGTTCGGGGTCCGTCGTACTCTTTAGGCGATGCCGAAACTCGTAGTCCCACGTGTGGTCCGGATCGAACCCAATGCCCATATTGCCGGTGTAATCGCAGTACTCCTCGAAGTAGGAATCCAAGCGTGGCGGAAGCGCCACCTCACCGTCCCTTTTGCCTGAAGAGCGCGTAGCGCAACCGCTCAGGAGGAGGGCCAGCATCAGAGATATGGCTCGAAAGTTCACTGTGTGAGCAGCTAACATTACCGTTGGGACAAAGGTATTGGACCGAAGATATGAAATGGACTTCCCTTTGTTCTCACGGAAGAAGTTTGTGCCTATACCGGTTAGTTGTCATCTAATATTTTGCACAATCCGTGGAGGATCATGGAGCAACGCTGCGGCATCCCGAACCAGGAAGGTTCAAAGCGATTAGCCGTGTGGTTGAGACGCCCAGCGCCGACACCACCGTATCGTCATCCCCAAAAACCATTCGCATCCCGGAGCGGATGCCAGCCTTCGCAAGTTTTGCGATTTGTCCCAATCATTGCCGCAGTTCCATCACCAGCACGGGTTGGGGCGCGATTCAACTCCTTCAGAGTTGAGGAAATCTTCCTAACGGCCTGACCCAGGGTAGTCCGCTGCCGCGCGGCCAACCCCGGGCTGATCGATTCAATCCCGTCGGGATTGCCAAAAACCTCCCCAATTGTTGGAAACGATTCACTCGCCGGGTAGACCTCTATGCGGCCCGTGGCCAGGCCGCCCACTGGTAACGCCGTAGCGCCCCGAAGGCGGCGGATGTCCGTACCGGCAATTTCATTCGTGAACCCAACCTCTCACTCCAAGGACCAGGCCTGCCCGCCAGGACGCATAATCCCAATCCTGCAAATCCTGTTATCCTGTCACCTTTTTCCTCATGTCCCTCTTCCCACACCTGCCACGTGTCGCGATAGCCAGCGATGCGGCGGAGCCATTTTCAGCATTGCCTTGGCGATGTCTCGAGGTTTGTGACCCGATCGGTGTGTGCGAACCATGTCCTTCTTCGCCCGCTTCACAGCCGCCATCGCTCCGGCTCTGCGACAATTCGGCGCCGCTGTCGCACCACCAAAAAGCTTGCCTCGCGGGTCAATCCAGCTTAAGCTGCCGTCCGTTGGTGGGTTGCGCGCTTAGCTCAGCGGTAGAGCACTTCCTTCACACGGAAGGGGCCGCAGGTTCAAACCCTGCAGCGCGCACCATTTTCCTCGCTTACTCGCACTCAAAGCCAACCTCGAACCACCCCTCAACGGCATAGTATGAAGGCATTATCACGATTCATCCCAATCCTTGTCGCGCTGGCCACCGGCTTGTCACCCGGGCTTGCCGCAGACCAGTGGCCACAATTTCGCGGACTAAACGGGCGCGGCGTCTCCGCGGTGCCCGCACCGACCACCTGGAATGTCGAGACGGGCGAGAATATCCGGTGGCAGGCGGACCTTCCCGGCCTCGGACACGCGAGCCCGATCATTTGGGGCAACCGCATTTACATCGCGACCGCGGTGCGACCTGGCGCCAAGCCGGAGGTGAAGATCGGGGTCTACGGCGACGGCGATTCCTACAAGGAAAAGGAAGTGCATCAGTGGCAACTGCTTTGTTTCGACAAAGACAGCGGCAAACTGCTTTGGGACAAGCCCGGCCACGAGGCCGTGCCCCGCCAGGAGCGCCACACCAAGGCATCCCACTGCAACTCCACGCCCGCGACGGACGGCCAGCGCCTGGTCGCGATCTTCGGATCCGAAGGCCTGTTCTGCTTCGATATGGAGGGAGCTCCGCTCTGGAAGCGGGACCTCGGCAAGATGGACGCCGGCCCATGGGACGCTCCGTCCATGCAATGGAGTTTCGCCAGTTCCCCGCTGCTGCACGACGGCAAAGTCATCGTTCAGTGCGACGTCCTCAGCGAGCAGTTTGTCGCGGTGTACGACGGGAAGGATGGTCGCGAATTGTGGCGGACCACCCGCAAGGAAGTCGCCAACTGGTGCACTCCCGCGATCGCCTCCGTCGGGGGCCAGGCCCAGATCGTCCTGAACGGCTGGAAACAGATCGGCGGCTATGATTTCGAAACCGGGAAACCCGTCTGGAACCTCTCGGGAGGCGGTGATATCCCAGTGCCAGCGCCATTGGTCGCGGATGGCTTGGCCATTTTCACCAGCGCGCACGGCAAATTCCGTCCCTTGAGAGCCGTCCGGCTATCGGCGGCGAGTGGCGACATTACACCGCCCGAACTGGAATCCACCAACGCCGCCATCGCGTGGTGCCATCCGCGTCTTGGCAGCTATATGCAAACGCCGATCTCAGTTGGCGACAAAGTCTGGAGCTGCGATTGGCTGGGAGTGCTGTCGTGCCTGGACAAAACAACCGGGCGCATTCACTACAGCGAACGCCTGGGCAAAGGTGGTCAGAGCTTCACCGCGTCCGGCGTCGCCGCGGGCAAGCACCTGTATTTCACCACCGAGACTGGCGATGTATTCGTGTTGGCGGCTACGGACACTTTCTCCGCCATCGCCACCAATAAAATGGGCGGCCTTTGCCTCGCGACTCCGGCAGCGGCCGATGGCACCCTCTACTTTCGCACCACCGCCAAACTTGTCGCCATCGGGTCGAAGTGAGCGCCTGGCGCCCCGGTCCCGGTTGGCTGAGCCGCTGACTTACCCCAGCGCTAATTCTGGGCCGGTTTCACTCGCAGATTGCGATAAGCCACCGGTCCGTGGTCGCCCTGAAGCAGAATCGGCCCGACCGCCTTCTCGTCGTTCCACCGCGCGCTGCGGGTCGGTCCTTTCACCTCGATATTCTCGTGAATCACCTGGCCGTTATGAACCACCTGCACAAATTTGGCGTTGGCCGACTTCTCCCCTTTGGCATCGAATCGCGGGGCGCGAAATGTGATGTCAAACGACTGCCATTCGCCCGGCGGTTTGCTGGCGTTCACCCGGGGTGAGTGACCCTCGACATTCTGTTCGTTGATCCAGCGCGGATAAATGCCCCCGCATTCGATGCCGGGATATGCGTCTTTCTCCACACCGTAACTGTCGTACACCTGGATTTCATACCGGCCCTGGAGGTAAACGCCGGAGTTGGAATGCCGGGGCAGGCAGAACTCGACGTGCAGCTCCACATCGCCAAATTCTTCTGCGGTGAGGAGGTCCACCGTGCGTCCGGCTTTGCCGTTCACGAGCACCCCTTCACCCGGCGTGATGGCCAAAACTTCCGGATTGCTGGCAGCCAGGGCCACGCCGCCCGCGGTCATCCAGTCGCCCCGCGGTTGGCGCCAACCCGTCAGATCCCGGCCATTGACCAGGAACTTGCTCCGGACGACATCCCGGATGAACACGACTTCCTCGGTGTGGTAGGGACTGCCATCACGGCGGAAGATGTCGTGGAACCAGAGCGGCGGTTCCCCATCGTATTTCCGGGTCCAGGAATCCCAGGGATAAATCGTCTGGCTTTTGCCGTCCACCAGCCCCCAATTGAACGCGGCCACCCCTTGTGATTTTAAATACGCCAGGTGCGGATCGAAGAAACTGCCATTGCCCCGCGACATGTATTCCGTGCACAACAGCGGCCGATGGTAACGCCGCAAATGGTTCACCGCCTCCCGCAGGCTGGCCTGATCGTTGTAGTTGTGGAAACTGATCACATCCGACTCCGACAACTGCACTTGTTCGGTCGGGCTGAGCTTTTCGGGGTCGGGCCAGGTGCCGATCCAGACGCCCGAGGTCAGGGGCTGCGAGGGCTGGGCCTCGCGCGCCCAGGCAAAAGCCTGCCGCAGCAAAGGCAGCACCAGGTCCACCTTGTTCGCCGGCTCGCGCTCCACATACGCCGGACGATTCACGTTGTCCGGCTCATTCCACACGTCCCACGCCCGCACACGGCGGTCATTGCGAAAATGGCCCACCACTCCGAGCACATAGGCCTTGAGCGCGGCGTGTTTGGTGGTGTCGGCCAGGATTTCCGCGCCCGGGCTTTGGACCCAGCCGGAGTTGTGCACGAACGGCCGCGGCGCCCGCTGCGGTCCGAGCTTCGGAAACGGGTCCCAGCAGGAGTCAAACAGCACAAACACCACCCCGATGTTATGCTTGTCGCACGTCGCCAGGAATTGGTCCAGGCGTTTGAGAAACCCGGGCGCGTCCTGTTGCCACAACAAATCCTGCAGGTACACCCGCAGCGTGTTGAAGCCGAGGGACTGCGCCCAGCCCAGCTCCCGGTCGATGGTGGCGAGATCAAACGTGTCCGCCTGGAACATTTCCAATTGGTTGATGGCGGTGCTGGGCAGGAAATTGCAGCCGACCAGCCAACCGTTCTTTTCCCCCCAGGCTTGCGCCCGGGCCTCGGACCATCGGCCCGCGGCGGATTCGGCGCTCCAGGCGCTCACCGCGCAAAGTAACAGGCTCGCACACCAGCTTAGTTTCAATCTTTTGGTAGTCATGTCGTCGCTGCTTTCGCGTTTCGTTTTCGCTTCCACCATTCATGACAGGTTTCCGCAGGGAAAGAAATTCCGAACTTTCAACGCGTATCCATAAGTCCAGTAGCGCGGGCGACTCGCCGGCGGGCGCTGGCGGCGTCCCGCCGCCAACTCCCCCAAACGCACCGGGACGGTGCTTCCACTCGCAGCCTGGACGGCTACGCTACGCGGCGTATCGCGGGCGTCTCGCCTGCGAGTGTTGGCGGCGTCTCGCCGCCACTTCTGGGACGGAGCACTGAGAAAGACAGGATGGGAAAGCCTGACCACTGCTGTACTGGGGTTCTCCTGCTTCGAAATCCTGTAAATCATGGCCATCCTGTCTTCATTTGACCGACAAACCAGCATCAC
>DBMR01000007.1 GCA_002298785.1 Verrucomicrobia subdivision 3 bacterium UBA693 | reverse complement strand
TTCCTCACGCCCCGGATTTATCTCGGCGCGAGACGCGCTTGGTTGGACCAAGGAAATCCATCTGGAGAAGGGCCACCTTGTATTCAGCGATGGCAGTGTGGATTCATTCACCAACGGAAACGTAGGCGCAGCCATTAAGACTGGAGATGGAACGACAAATTGGCTGGCTGTGCCGTAACTGCGCCGATATATGCTACTGAATCGTGCTACCATCCGGGTGCTTAACCCGGTTCATGCACTGGGCGCCGGGATTTCGTCTCCGTTGGATTCCGAATGTCAGTCGTGCGACCCTACTCGGGCCGGGCGTTGGCCTTTCGGAAAGCTCCAAGGGATCGGAATGTTTATAGTTACCAATCTCAATAAGAACCGTTTCAAGCCCCAGCGGGGCGGCACGAGACCATCGGCTACCCACTGTGCCGCCCCGCTGGGGCTAAGAGTGGTGGTGGGGGTGTGGGTTGGCTATTGGATTCCACTGGGGGTTTGTTAGCCAGACGCGCCGCGTTACTCTTCCGATTCCGCGTGGAGGATAACTTCGATCAATGCTTTCTTACCTCTGTATCACTTTGGGCTACCATATATCCACGATTGAAAGGATCTTTACGAGGCGCCTCCCCGTTGGTCAACTATGACCGGACCAAGCGGGTGACGCTCCTGCAAATCAAGAGCTAGCGCTTACCGTCGACACACGAAATGAAAATTATATATGTAGTTGGATGTGCCCTCCTCGTCCTGGCTTTGGGCTGCAAACAGGAATCCAAGCCTGCTCCGCCCACCGCCCCGGAAACCAAAACAATTTCTGACGGCAATACCACCTGGGCCCTCGGCGCGACCAGGCTGAACGGCACCAACATCGCTTTGACCAACGTCACGATCAGGGCCGTCACCAACCAGGCTCCACGCTGATCCAGCTAAACCGCTCCCGCTCAGCGGTTTGCTTTGATTTCAGCGAGCACCGGCTTTGACCCCGACGGAGCGGCCCCTTACCGCGGTCTCCACCGGTGCAAATGTTGATCATCCGCCCGGCACGATCTCCGGCCCCGGCGGATTTGCGTTCGATAGTAAGATGGTGTAATGTCTATCAAAAGCAGGTTTTATGCACCATCACCTCAGATTTTGTCGGGGCTTCGGGCGTGATTGGGTTCACAGGGAACTTTGGAGGCCCGTGTGTCTATCATTTATTTTGAGCATGTGGAGCGGCACGGTTCCGGTGGCCATGGCTCAGGCGGTTGGCACTCTGCCCGTATACGAGGTGACGCAAACGGGTGTTACCGACGCGCAAGGCGCCGCGTTGGCGGATTACCTCGGCCTGCCCCCCAACCTGGTGGAGCGCACGAACGGCCTGGTTACGTTCGTCGACCCAACCAACCACCTCGCCGTGCCTAGTGTTCCGGTAACGGACCCCGCCATCGTCAGCGAGTTGTTGGATTCCACCCGGAACCTGTACCCGGACATCCCGATCCGGTTTCAGGGTATCGACTTCGATGCCCTGGCCAATTTACAAGTGATGGACACCAACGCCGCGCTGTCGGTGTTCGCCAACGGACTCGCGGCAGCCGGGCTGGTCCCGGAATTTGGCACGCCGGTCCTTGGTCACACCCGCTTTATGGCTTATTACACCAACTCTTCCGGCACAGTGGTTTCCAACAACCAGTTCCTCGACACGATTGTGGACTATCAGTTTGTGCTGCCCGGAGGCTACCCTCTGATCGGACCAGGAGCCAAGGTCCAGGCGGCCTTTGGGACTGGAGGGCGCGTGACTCGCCTCCTCTACTCTTTCCGACAATTGGTGCCGGGTATCCAGGTGCCACTGATCCCGGCGGCGGACGCGTCCGCGCGCGCTGCGGCCCTCTTTCCGCCAGGTGCCGAGGTCAGTCTGCGCCTGGTTTATTGGGCGCCCCCGCTCTTCTCGTGGCGGAATCCGGGCTCGGCTTCAACCGTGCGTACCATCCTGCCCTATTACTCGTGCAGCGGTTCGATGACCCTGACCAATCCCGAGACCGGCCAGACGACACCGGTGACGCTTAAGACCCGACTGATGCCGGCCACCGACATCATCGATTTTGTTCCCACTGTGCATTTGTCGGCGCAAGGCACCACCCAGGTAGTCGCCAGCGTTTCCGTCGTGGGCGGCAGCGGCCCCTATGAGTTTCTATGGACCGGTTCGGACCCCACCGTCTCCGAAAACACGGGCGCGTCAGTGAGTTATAATCCCGCTCGCCGGATTGCGCCGCCGGTGCTGTCATTAAACCCGGTTGTCGGAGGCGGGTTTCAGCTCAGTTGGCCTTACCCTTCGCCGTGGTTTAACCTCGAGGCCTGTTCCGACCTCGCCTCACCTAACTGGGCCCCCTTTGATGGCCAGGTCGTCACCGACAACGCGGTCAACACTGTCGCCATCGACCGCCAGGCGGGATCCGCGTTTTACCGTCTCCGGCTGAACCCGCAGAATGTTTCCGCCTCCGACACCATTGGCGTCACGGTCGTTGATCGCAACGGAGTTTCGGCGAGCGACAGTACCACCGTGCCGGTTCAAATCATTCACGACCGCCCTCCGTACTCCGGCCCCCCCAAAGTTTGTTACGGAACCGAAAGTCCCAACGAGCCCTCGTTTGGGGTCGACCGCATCGGGTGGCAGAAGGGCATGCACCTGCCCGGAGGCGGCTTCGAGAGTTTCTGCTGGAACGGAGATGCAGCCTGGCCGGGAGACTTTATCGAGCCCACTCCACCCGGGGTATATGTGTCCACGCCCTGGGTGCACGGGGATGCGGACTATTCCGGCGTGAACACCGCCAGCATCGTCCTGAACAACACCGACGGCGCGCCGGACTACTTTTGCTCGAGCGTGCCCGGAGCGACGAGCGACCAGTACAACACCGCCGGCCTGGCGCGACCAGGCAATGGGTGGACAGTGCAGGTTAACGTCATCAACAATACCAACACCTCGAACAGCAAATATTTGAAGATCGACTACCGTTACTCCTGGGGGCCGCTGGGGCCGAACGATTTCCTGTATTGGATGGCGATGGACTGTTGCGACGCCTTGGACGAGACCAGTTCCGTCGGCACGTCTCCGAACCGGTGGGGACCGGCGTTCAGTGGGCTGCATGTGCTCACCGGGTTCAACTCTGGCGAAGCCGTTGCCGATGGCAGCTTCGAATATGGCTTCGCCCGCTACATGCTGGCGCCTCCCTACATCCCTCCTCAACCGGTGACCGGTGCGTGGTTCATCGCCGCCTTCTTCGCCGGTTACGATGACCACGGTCGACCCGCGGCGATGGGTCCAATCGGTCCCGGAAATGTTTCGGATTACTGGGACTGTTATTGGGGAAAGGGCTCGGTGAATCCCACCATACCACCTTCAAAAGTCGCTGGCTGGTGGTACATCACGGCTCCATGAAATCAGCCGCACTTTCCGTGGGGAAGGCGTCATGGTGAAGAGGTAGCTGCGGTACGCCCGATTTCACCGGCGGCTGCGATCCACAGCAACGGCTGGGTAATGGCCATATTGCGGCGCACTTCGGCGTCGATGGGGTCCGGCGGAAGTCGTTTCCAAAGGTCCACGTACTTCGGCTGGTCCAGGGCCAAACCCGCAAAGAGCAAGCATGGCTGCCGCACCGGCCAACCGGCCCAGGCCTTAATGTCGGGCCGATGCGGCCACTTCGTCTTGTCAGCCAGAAACGGATACAAAAACGCCATCGCCCGCTGCATGCCGCGTCCGTCAGGCAATTCAAACTGCCACAGATTGTCCTGCGGGCGCGAGAGGACCTGGCACAAAGCTGCGAGGTTATCCAATTGGAAAATGGAGTAGCCGTAAGGCTTCGTGCGTTTGAGTTCCGCCGGAAAACTGCCGTCCGTAGCCATTTGTTTCGGGAGGAACACCGCTTTGAACTGGCGCCGACACTCCGCCAGGCGAGCCTCGTCGCCGGTTAAACTGGCAAAGGTCGCAATTTGAAGCCAGTAAGCGACGGCGTGGTTGTTTTTCGCGGCGGCCTCTTCCTGCCCGTTCTTGCTCGTGATCATCCAGTCGGTGTAGTCGGCAAACCATTGCTTCAAGCCCGCGAGAACCTCCGGCGGCAAAGCCGGCGACCGTCGCATCGCCAAAATCGCCGGCGGAATCTCGACCAAATGGAGCGTGTCGATAATGCCGACGCCGCGGCCCGGAGTGCGTCCGAGAATGGCCTGGGCGTATTTCAAGTGCGGATTCATCCGCGTCTTCGGATCCAGGAAGAATACCCGCAATAAGCCTGCCGCTTTCGTGACGTAATGATCCTCGCCGGTCACCAGGTAGGCCGCGCCCAGTGCCGCCACCGCATCGCGCAGTTGCATGACACAGCGACGATGCGCGACAAAATTCGCCGGGTTGGTTTCCCCATCGCGCTGGATGTAAGGCAGACCTTCGGCTTTGGCCGGATCGGGCCACCAGTAGTCGCCATTCGAGTAAAAATCGTTCGGCCCGCCTTCGCTGAGTTTGGCGGGGAACCGCGTGATCGTGATCGGCGATGCTTCGAGCGCGGCCTTGGCCGCCGCAAGAATGCGAGCGCGCTCCACCGCTTTCACGTCGAGTCCGGAAGTTTGGCGCGGTTCCTCGGCCGCCAGTTGGCACCGCAGCACCAGGCCAAAAATGGCCGCCGCCAGCAGCAAGAAATCTCGACGCCTCGGTATCATCTGCACATGCCCGTCACAACCGCGCTCCCGTAAGCATTCAACTCGGAGAGTCGGAGTCAACCACATTCCCGGTTGTGGTCTGATTCGCGCACGAACGCAATTTCACCGAGCCGTGCTGTTTCATTGCAGTTGCCTTTTCGACGCGTCTGGCGCTCAATGCCTTGACCACTCGTTTGAAACACTATTCATGACTATGACGAAATCGCTCGCTCGCCTGGGTGTCCTGGTTGGAATGCTGTTTGCCTTTCGTCCCTCGGATTCCACCGGCGCGGAACCGTCCGCATCCGCCTGGAAGGTGGGCACACCGATCGCCACGTACTGGTGCGGCCCGGCCATGACCGACGCCACTGCGGCCCAGATGGCCGAGGGCGGTTTCAACCTGGTCTGGTGCGGAGAGAAAGAACTGGACGTGGTCCAAAGACACGGTTTGCGCGGACAATTGACCGACGGCCTGTTGTCGCCCGCCACGCTGGATGATCCAGTGCAGCGCGAGAAATTGGATGCGCTGATCGCCCGCGTGCGCCGGCACCCGGCTCTGTATGATTACTTCATCACCGATGAACCCAACGCCACGAATTTCCCCGGCCTTGGCAAGCTCGTCGGCTACCTGCGCGAACGCGATCCGGCCCATCTGGCCTACATCAACCTGTTCCCCACTTACGCCAACAATGAGCAACTGGGCAACCCGGGAGATGTGGTCACCGCCTACCGGGAGCACCTGCGGCAATATGTAGACATCGTAAAGCCCGGCCTCATCAGTTACGACCACTACCAATTCTCGGTGAAAGGTGACAACGAAGGCTATTTCCTCAACCTGGCGATGATCCGCCGCGCCGCGATGGACGCCGGCCTGCCGTTCCTGAACATCGTGCAGGCCTGCACGTGGTCACCCTCGATGCGCGTGCCCACCAGCGATGAGGTCCGTTATCTCGTCAATACTACTGTGGCGTATGGCGCGCAGGGAATTTCCTACTACGTCTACTCCTGCCCGGGTCACACGGGCGCCGTCGCTCATGCCGACGGCACCCCTACCCCGCTCTTTTACACCTTGAAAACCCTCAATCGCGAGTTCGTGTCTCTCGCTCGGGAACTGCAGCCACTGACCTCGCTGGGAGTTTACCATGCCGGCATGTTGCCCCAGGGAACTCAACCTCTGCCTGCGGATGCCCGTTTTCAACTCGACCCTCCGGTGCGCAGTATGGGCTACACCAATCTCCAGCCGGTCAAAGGCGTGGTGCTGGGGTATTTCGGTCCGGCCGGTAAGGGAAAGAAGGCGAAAACTCCGACGCACGTGATGGTGGTGAACCTCGACTACCAGGCCGAAGCGACCATCGGGATCCGGGGGCCATCGAAGTTGGAACTTTTCGATCCTGCTACCGGCGTCTGGTCACGCGCCGCAGGCAAGCGCGCCGAACTCCACTTGTCACGTGGCGGTGGCCAGTTGCTGCGCGTAAGCCGCTAAACCGATTCTGGAAGTGGCGTATCGTGGACGTATTAGCCAACATCAGGCACCGAGACGGTGCCCGAACTCGCAGCCGAGGACGGCTACGCTACGCGGCGTATCGCGGGCGTCTCGCCGCCATCCCTAACACCAATCACTGCGAAAGACACGATTCCCAGGATGTACACGATGGAAAAGCCTAGGCCCTGCCGCGCTGTGGTTCTTCAGTCCCCCAATCCTGTAAATCATGTTCATCCTGTCCTCAGTCTGACCGGCAACCACCACCAGGCACCGGGACGGTGCCCGTACTCGCAGCCGAGGACGGCTACGCTACGCGGGGCACCGCGGGCCTCCTGCCCGGCGAGTCTTCAATCGTTATTTTTGATGATGGCTTTCTTGAGCTTCTCGTACTCCTTCTGAGTGATGATGCCATCCTTATAGGACTTTTCCAGGTCCTGCAGTTGCTGGCCGACGCTGGCTGTTGTCTTGGGACCACTGTTGGAGTGACTGGCGCACCCGGACAACAGCGAACCAGCCAGGATCGACGCCATCAACGCACACATCAAAAAACCGATTTTGCCAAAATTTCCGATTTTCATATTCGTATCGCGATTCGCCGAAAGGTGTCAGCATTTCACCTCGGCTTCAACCACTTCTTCCATCCGTTCGCCCGGCGCGCCGGCCCTGCACGCTCAAAACTCCTGATGCTCCGTCCGGGCGATTATCTCCTCCTGCAACTCAAACGAGAGATCGCAGAAGTAATCGCTGTAACCCGCCACGCGAACAATCAGGTCGCGGTGTGCCTCGGGCTTTGCCTGGGCCTGGCGCAGGTGCTCGGCGGTCAGCACGTTGAACTGGACGTGATGCCCGTCCATCTTGAAATAGCCGCGCACCAGGTGCGCCCACTTCTGCAGCGCCTCCTCGGAACCCACCAGGTTGGGCGCAAATTTGAGATTCAGCAACGTGCCGCCCGTCCGCACATGATCCATCTTGCCGGCGCTCTTGAGCACTGCGGTCGGACCGGACCGATCCGCGCCCTGGACCGGGCTGATGCCTTCCGAGAGCGGCATCCCCGCCAGGCGGCCATCGGGCATGGCGCCGGTCACGCTGCCGAAATAGACGTGGCAGGTGGTGGGCAGCATCTCGACCCGGTAATGCCCTCCGCGAGCATCCGGGCGACCGTCGACCTCGGCGAAACACGCATTGAACACGTCCAGCATGAGGTTATCGGCGTAGTCATCGTCATTCCCATATTTATGGGTCCGATGCATCAGGCGTTGACGCAGCACTTCCTGTCCTTCGAAATTTTGGTCGAGGGCCTGGACCATGGCTTTTAACGACACCTTCCCCTGTTCAAAGCAGACCTCCTTGATGGCGCTCAGACAGTCCGCCATGCTCCCCAACCCCACCATCTGGATGAAGGTATTGTTGTAGCGCGCCCCGCCGGCGTTATAGTCTCGGGCTTTCAAAACGCAATCGTCAATCAACACACTCAGAAAAGGCGCCGGCATCTCCTCGGCATACATCCGCTCGATCAACCGGCTGCCTGCCACTTTGAGATCTACAAAATGGCGCAGTTGCGCGCGGAAAGCCGCAAAAAGCTCCGCAAAACTCCCGAACTCAGCCGGATCACCCGTCGTGGGTCCAAGCTGGAGGCCGGTTCGCGAATCGACGCCATCGTGCAGGGCTAATTCCAGGACTTTCACCAGGTTAAAGTAGCCGGTGAGAATGTAGGCTTCCTTGCCGAAGGCGCCGACCTCGACACACCCGCTGCAACCGCCAGCGCGCGCGTCCTCGAGGGTCTTGCCCTGGCGCAACTGCTCCTCGACCACGGTGTCCGCGTTGAAAATGGAAGGGAACCCGTAGCCGCGGCTGATCACGCGCAGCGCGTGCTGAAGAAAATCGTCCGGGCTCTTGCACGAAAGCTGGATATTGGTGCTGGGCTGGAGCAAATGCATTTCCTCGACAATATCGAGCAGGATCCGGGAAACCTCGTTGGCGCCGTTGGAACCGTCCCGGAGCAGGCCGCCGATGTTGATATTCGCAAAATCCGTGTAAGTGCCGCTTTCGGCGGCGGTCACTCCCACCTTGGGCGGCGCGGGATGGTTGTTGAACTTGATGAAGAAGCACTCGATCAATTCGCGGGCCCGCTCGCGCGTGAGCGAGCCGTCCGCCAGTCCCCGTTCATAAAACGGCAGGAGGTGCTGGTCCAGGTGGCCCGGGTTGAACGAATCCCACCCGTTCAATTCCGTGATCACCGCCAGGTGGCAGAACCAATAATACTGCAGCGCCTCGTGAAACGTCACCGGGGCGTGCGCGGGCACCCGATCGCAAATCGCCGCAATCTCCAACAGTTCCGCCCGGCGCTCCGGCCGGGGCTCGGTCGCCGCCTGTTCGCGCGCGAGTGTTGCGTGGCGGGCGGCAAATAGCATCAGCGCGTCGCAGGAAATCTCGAATGACTTAAGCGTTTCGCGTTTCGAGTACGCGTGCGGGTCGGACAGGAAATCGAGCCGGTGCATCGCGGCGCGGATGTCCCGTTTAAAGTCCAGCATGCCGTGGTGATAAATCTTATCATCCAGCACCGTGTGACCGGGCGCCCGTTGCTCCATGAACTCCGTGAAAATGCCGGCGGCATAAGCGGCTTTCCAATCGAGCGGCAATTCTTCAAACATCCGGTCCCGCATGGAACGTCCGCGCCAGTAGGGAATCACCAGTTCCTCGTAAACCTTGAGACATTCGGAATCCACCCGGTACCACGTCTTCGGCCGCGAGTTCAAAATGCGCAAATCTTCCAGGCTGTGACAGGTCAGTTCCGGGAAGGTCGGGACCGACTTGGGCCGTGGTCCGCGTTCGCCCACCACCAGTTCGTCATCCCCGAGGTACAGGGTCTTGTGCTCGCACAGATGCAGAAACGCGCGCGCCCGCATGACCGGAACGGTGTAACGGCCGGCATTGGCCTGGTAAAACTCGGTGATCAACCGGGCCCGCTCGGCGGAAAGGGACGGCGGGGTATCGAGGCTTTGGCGACGGAGTTTGGCGGTGCGATCGTTCATGAGTTGGTTCAGGTTAAGCAGTTAATGCCGGTGCATGGATCGTTATCCCCCAGCCCTGGCTTCGAGACCGAATTGACGAAACACGTCGAGCGCCGCTTCCACCGCGGCGACCGGTGGCGGCGCCAAGTCCCCCAGCGAATCAGCTTTGCCCAGGCGCCGGGCTTTCGGTGTGCCGGTCCGGTGAAAGGGGAGCACATTGACCTGGCGAACACCGGGAACGCTTGCGGCGAAGCGAGCCGTCTTTTCGAGCGCCGGTTGGTCGTCATTGACTCCCGGCACCAGGGGAACGCGAATCCAGATCTGACGATGGGTTAGCCCCAACGCTTGCAGGTTCTCCAGGATCACCCGGTTCGAGGCGCCGGTAAATTCGCGGTGCCGCGCCTCGTCCATCAACTTCAGGTCGTATAGAAACAAGTCGGTCAGCGGCGCGATGCCGAGCAAATGCTCGATTTTGGCCATCCCGCAGGTGTCCACGGTGGTGTGCAATCCCGCCGCCCGGCTGGCGGCCAGCAATTCGGCCAGAAAGTCGGGCTGCATCAGGGGTTCCCCGCCCGAAAAAGTGACGCCCCCGCCGGAGTCCTCATAGAAAACGCGATCCTGCAAGACGGCGCGCATCACTTCCTCGACGCTCATTTCCCGCCCAATAACCTGGCGCGCCGCAGTGGGGCAAGCTTCCACGCAAGCGCCGCACCAGGTGCAGCGCCCATTCTGGATCGGCAGACAGCCTTCGCCGTCAGCGGCATCGGCAAGTTCACAGGCCCGCCCGCATTCGCCGCAACCAATGCACCGGGTTTCCATCACCACCATTTCGCGACGGGGCGAGATGCTCTCGGGATTATGGCACCAGGCGCAATGCAGCGGGCAACCCTTGAGAAAAACCGTCGTGCGGATGCCAGGACCATCGTGAACCGAGTATCGCTGAATGTTAAAAACCAAGCCGTGTGCCATAGCGCCGGGGCTGTGCCCGGGTGTAACCTGATGCTGACCGGGGTAATCGCTCCGGGCAAGCAGATTCAGCAACTCTCATTCCGACGCGGCTGAGAAGTTTGGTGTCCACCCTTCAGGGTGATTTTCGGCCCGGGACACCCTAAAGGGTGGACACCAAACGGGGGGCAATCGCTGAAACGAGAATTGCTGAGATTCAGCGCTATCCACGGTGCAGGCGCTGAGTTTCCGGCTTTTACTCCACGAAATCGAGCACGCCGAATCGCTCGGGCACGTGGAAGGAACCATCCAACGCCGGCCGCCAAGCCAGAAAAGCCCGATTGGCCCGGTCGCAACGGAACAGGTTCACCCGCCATTGCACACCCGCCGACGGTTTGACCTCACTCAATGCCCGCAGCGGGATGCGCATGATCCCCGTCCAGACCTTCGCCTTCGGGTCCACCCTGACCGCCGATGAAAAGCCGCTCGACCAGCCGAAGTCCTTTTCCGGGAGATTGGTCACCAGTAAATCCAGGCGTTCGTTGGTCGGCGCCAATTGGAACTCACCGTAATGGCGCGGATGACTCGAGTCAGTCCCGATGAAGGCCTCGACAATGTCGCGCTCCCAAAGGCTGGCGCCGGCTTTGCCCAGGTCAAAACGTTTTCCCTCGGGCCGTGGTGGTGCAAAAACGGTCAGCTTCGTGTAGTGACACTCAAACTGCAGGTAGAGATAATCCGGCGACCACAACGAGCGGACGACCGTGGTGCTGTCGGGCCGGGCCGCGCCATTGCGCGACGACTGGTCGAGACGCACGGGCAGGGCCGTTTGCCACAGCGGATGTCCCACGGCGGCATGCATCTCAAGATCCTGGCTGATTCGCCGGGAAATCAGCCGGGGCGCGGGCAGCGACCGCACCAGCAACTGCCGGGCGTTGTCGAAGTAAACCTTGCGCTGCACTGCGGCCGGGAGCCCGATCGCGCTGATGGTCCAGTCTCCCTGGATGGGCGTCATGTGCGGCCAGTTGCGATCGGTCGTCTCGAGCCAGCGCCATTCCTTGGCGAAGAAGACCTCGGCATCGGCGTCGGTGGGCGGCGGCTCTTTGCCGCTCGATCCGAGGATGACCCGGTCGTAAACCTGGAAATCGGTGCCGAACAGAATGCGATCCTGGTGTTTGAGGAACAGTCGCCGGACTTTGGCCGGGTCATGGCGGCCCAGTTCCGGGATGCGCGCCGCAAGGTCCACCCGCAGGTTCGGGTGCCGGGTCAGCGCCTGGTCCACCCAATCCAGCTCCTCAGCGTTGTTGCCGAAATGCACACTCACGAAAATCGTCTTGGGATGCCGTTCCATGACCCGGCTCAGCGCTTCCAACAGGTCCTTCCAGCCGGGATGCTTTTTCGGATCACCAAACCACCAGCTCGGATGGTCCTTGAGTTCTTTCCACCGCTCGTTGGCGTCGTTATAGGGCAGCCAAAACGCTTTCGGGTCCGCCACATGAATCGACACCGGCATACCCAATTGACCGCAGCGTTCCCACATTGCGTCCAGTTTGGGATCGTCCACCTTCACCAACTCCCCGGCCCGGTTCCGAATGAACAAGCCCAATCGCTTGAATTCCTTGAACCCGGCGGCGCCGAGGCGGTGCCCCTCCTCGATCTGCCGCGCGGCCCGCTCCGAAAAATCAGGCTCGTCCCAGCCGCTGTAATCGAGATTCATGTAATGCACGAACCGGCCGGGATACAACGAATCGGCCAGGCGTTTGTTTTGCTCGAACTCTGAAGGCGCACCGTCCTTGCCCGGGGTGACCGTGCCGCCGCTCAAGTTCACCCCCACACCCACCCCGGCGGCATCGAGTATGCCCACCGCCCGAGCCAGGTGCTGGGTGGTGCAGTCCAAATGCTGGTGCAGGTCGATGATCCGGTGTTCCGCCCGCCACTCGGAAGGTTCCTCGTCTTTTGTGCCGGCTTCAGCCACCTTGCCTTGCAGCACCGCGCCAACAGTGGCCGCCATCAACAGCCATTTCTGCATCCTTATCATTGTCGGGCCTTTCTCGAGGCAGCAGTATAGCCCGGCAAGCTCGCGGTGCCAGCGCTTTGTCAGGGGCAGTCCGTTTTACACACCCCTTTCATCTCCTACCCGAAGAAATGACCTGCAACCTTAGCCTGGATTATGGAGTTGGTGTTGGAAGGATGACCCCCTGGATTTCCCCAACCCATCATCCCCAAATAAATGCCATTGGTTTTCTCCGTAAGTGCCACCGCCTCTGCTTTAGGGAGTGCGGCGAGGATTGCGACTGCGAAAACCGCCACCAGGAGCCTCCTCCGTAATCGAGGTTTCATCCCCTTGGTAACACCAGCATCCTCGTTTTGTTCTTTCAGGATCACAGTTGTTTTTGGCGCACGGCGAGCCGGACCGGACTGGCTCAGCGCGTATTGTTTGAGCCCGAACCGGGGGCGTTGGTGCCAAGAATCTGAATCACAGCCGGAGCGGATCTGAAAGGAACCGATCGTTTCTCGGCTGTAATTGGGTATTTTCCCACTGCCGTCACTTGGTACTTGCCGGGGCGGCTCAAATCGAACGCTTTATCCAGTCGCACCCAGACTCGATGCTGATCCCCAGGGGAGACTGGTCGACTCAGGCTATGGCCTAGCAGTGGAATGCCCAGTCGGTAGAGAAGTTTCTGACCTTCAGGGCCGACAACCGTGTAATCGCACCCGGGACTGTGCATTTCCATGTATTCCATGTAACTCACGGCATTCGTGGTCGCGTTCCGAATGAAAGCGTAGCCGATAATCGGCTCGCCGATGGCAAACGTGTTGGTTTTGAAGCGCAACCCAAGTTGTAGTCCGGCGGTGACTTCACCCCAATTCCCTGCTGGATCGAGCTCTGCCGGCCTCGATGCTGGACCGCCTTTGAGCACCGCAGGCTCGACGTTGGTGTCGATGGGATAAAGTTTGTCCATCGTTCGATAATTGGTGAACACGTCACCGCGAACTTGAGCCAGTCCGCCCACCAAAGCGAAAAGCCAGGTCAATAATTGCACAGTTTTCATACTTCAATATCCCAATCCCGCCGGAGCACTTGCGCGACTTGTCCATTCGGGGTTGCCGGAAACCCTGGCGTCGCGGGGAGGCATTGAGCAATTGGCGCGGCGCACAGCAACAGCGTGTTCAACGACGCATCGGGTCCCGGCTTTCACTTTCCCGGTGGCTCCTCCGCCTGCAGCGCCAAGCTAAAATTACGGCCGGCGGCAATGGCTATAATATTGGTCAATCCGGGCGCCACCCCAACCGGACGCAAACCGCTGCGTCCCCACGCTACGACACTACCATCTCTTTTCAGGGCCAGGCTATAGCTGCATCCAATCCCGGCCATGCCGTACCGGTTCGCGCAGGCCACAGCCATCACCCCGCTCAATTCCTCACCAGAGAGCGCAACGAAGCCAGCCCCGAGGTTCGGATGATTCGGCGTCGGAATCCCCGTGGCTTCTCCATCCGCGTTATCGCCCCAACCCGCTACCCGCCCTTCCTGAGTGCCCGCCAAGCTGTGGCGCTCGCCTACCGAAATCGACACGATGTTGCTCAGCCAGGACGGTGGGGTGGCGCCACCAATACTGCTTTCGCCGCCCCAGGCGATTAATTGGCCATCGCGCGTCAACGCAAGATTGCGCCCAAAATGATCTCCTCCGGCCGCGATCGCCACCACGTTGCTTAAGTTTTGCGGTGGCGGGAAGCCGGACGCCCCCCATTGAATCACTTGCCCCGTGCTTCTCAGGGCCAGTCCGTGCCGCTTCCCGGCAGCGACGGCCACCACCTTCGACAATCCCATCGGAACGGAGGTCTGGCCAATTTCATTCATCCCCCAAGCTACAACCGTTCCGTCCCGCTTTAGCGCAATACTGAATCCATCTCCCGCAGCCACGGCCGTGGCAACGAGCGGATGACCCGATATGGAGACGATTCCGTTTGTCGGCCGGGAGTTTAACCGGGACCCGCCGGTGACCTCACCGTAACAATTCTCCCCCCACCCAACCACCGTGCCGTCAGCGCGGAGTGCGAGCGCATGGGACGCTCCGGCGGCAATGGCGATCACATTGGTCAGCGGTTTTCCTTCAAAGGTCACGACACCCGCGCAGTTCGATTCCCAGGAAACGGGTACCGTGGCATCGTGACCGCCGATATTTCGCCCCCACAAAATCACCCGGCCCCGCGGCAGATCGCTGGCCGTCACGCTCGAAATCGTCACCAACAGAGAGGCAAACCAGATGATATGTCTGTTCCGCATACGAGCCGTGTTAATCGTTGATCATGAAGCCCCGCATTTTCGTTCATTTAGGGACATTGCTGGGGGTGTTGGTGCCCAAAATGTGGATTACCGCCGGGGCCGAGCTGAAGGGCGCTGATCGTTTCTCGGCTCTAATTGGGTATTTCCCCACTGCCGTCACCTGGTAGGTGCCGGCCCGGCTCAGGTCAAACGCTTTGTCCAGCCGCACCCAAACCCGATTCTGGCACCCTGGGGAGACAGACTTCCTCAAATTATGCCCCCAGATCGGGGTGGGAAGCCGGTAGGCTATTCCTAGGCCATCAGGGCCAGTGACCCTGTAATCGCACCCGGGACTGTGCATGTCCATGTAGAGCGTGTATTCCTCAACATTCGTAGCTATGTTCCGGATGAAGGCATATCCGATGATCGGTTCGCCACTCCTAAACGTATTGGTCTTAAAACGCAATCCAAGTTGCAGCCCTCCGATGATCTCACCCCAGTGTCCTTCGGGGTCCGCCGCCGCCAGACGTGATTCGGGACCGCCTTTGAGGACCGCAGGCTCGACGTTGGTGTCGATCGGATAGTGGTCGTCCACCGTGATATAATTGGTAAACCTCTCGCTGCGAGCTTGAGCCAAGCCGCCCACCAAAGCGAAAAGCCACGCCATCAATCTTAAGGTATTCATAATGTCAAAACCCATTTTTCATCATCGGGAAGGGCCCGGATAAGGCCTGGATTTGGGTAGGGCCACATAATCACGGCGCTGAAGGAACCGCTGAAGGATCAACCACGATTCCCACCTTCACGGATGGGAACACCACCGTTTCGATGTTTGTACGCGAGGGCATTTTAAGCGGGGTGACACTCAGCGTGACTCCAAAAGTGATTCCCAGAACCAGGGAGGTATAACGGGAAATCAGCCATCTCAGGCCACTCCTCACGTGGTCCAGGGCGGACCGTCTGCGAGCGCTAATTCCAGTTTGAGTGAACTTCCTCATAATTACCCGACCCACCGCCGACTGGTGGGCCATCAAGGCTGATTGCAGGCACTCCCATAGTTCCGATAATATCGCACTCAGTTTAATCCAGCCCCCGCCAGTCGTCCAGTATATTATAATAGTATAACTACTAATGGCGACTATCATGATTTACGACCGACTGTGAGGAAGTGGCCGACAGCGCCGCGCATCGACGGCCCGGCTTCGGCAGCTCCGGGCCTTGGCGGGAGGCCATTATGCGGCCGGTTTGCCCGGAGCCTGGAGGCGGTTCGCGCTGGCGTCGTCCACGCACTGTTCGAGCATCGCGGTGAGCTGTGGGAGGGCCGCATCCAGCTCGGGGGTCAACTGGTGGCTGAGGGTGAAGGGGTCGGAAACTTCGACCGCGAAAATCCGGATGTGTTGCGGCAGCGGCAGGTGCAACTCGCGGGCCAGCGCCAGCATTTCGGCGATGCCCAGGCAGTGCGGGGAACCGCCGGTCAACAAAGGCACATCGGCCGCGTCGATTTCATGGACGTGCCCCGGAGCGGCGTGCCCAGTCTGGACGGCGTCCACCACGATCACCTCGTCAAAATCCGCGACCAGGTCCAGCAAACCCAAGCCCATCTCGGGACTTTCCACGACCGTCACATTGGGGTGCCGCGAGAGATGCTCGCGCACGGCCTCCGCCAGGCGCAGCCCGATGGCGTCGTCGCGCAGCAATTCGTTTCCCAAACCGAGCACCAGCAGGCGCGGAGACCGGGCGGTGGTGGCATCGGCGGAGTCGCTCATGGGTTACTGCTGTATTATCTCCCGCGCCAGGCGGTGCTGGCAATCAAAAATGCGCACCCGCAGCGGCAGGTGCCCGGGCAAGGCGTGGGTGGCGCAGCCGAAGCACGGGTCGTAGGCGCGAAAGGCCATCTCGATGCGATTCAAGAGTCCTTCGTTGACTATGCCTTTGTGGATCAAGCCCTTGGCCGCACGCTCCACGCTCATGGCGATGCGGGCGGCGTTGTTTTGCGTGGCCACAATCAGGTTGGCCCGGGTGACCAGGCCCTGGTCGTCGGTTTCATACTGATGAAACAACGTGCCGCGCGGCGCCTCGATGGCGCCGATGCCGACCTTCGGTTTGGCGGTGGGCAGGACGCGCAGCTCGGTGCCGGTGATTTCAGGACGTTTAACCAGGTCGCAAATGGTTTCCGCGGCCTGGATCATCTCCACCACCCGGGCCCAGTGGTTGGCCAGCGTGTGGTGCACCGGTTTGCCGCCCAGCACCGAAAAGAATTCTTCGTATGCTTTTTGTGCCAGTGGAGTGGCCATGCCTTCCGCGACATTCAGCCGCGCCAAGGGCGCCACCGAATAAACCCCGTTGTTCTCCCCCTCCTCGAACCCGTGCCAGCCCACCGGTTTGAGATAGCAGAACTTCACGTAGCTCCACGGCTCGACGTGCTCGGCAATGAACTCCTGGTATCGGCGCGCCGGGAATCTGGCGAATTCCTTCCCCGCCGGGTCGATCACCCGCACCTCGCCATCGTAGAAGCTCACCCGGTTTTGTTCGTTTACCAGCGCGAGATAATAGGTCCGGTGCGTGTATTCCGGCGAGGTGATGAGCGTGACGTAATGCTCGTTGCGCAAGACGATGTCCTTGAACACCTGCAAGGTGAACAGGGCGAATTCGAGCGCATCCTGGCCCAGGGCCTGGAACCGCGGCAAATCCTCCGCTTTCAATCCTTTGGAAACGCCTCCCGGCAAACCCAGCACCGGGTGAATGGCTTTGCCGCCAAAATACGCGATCAATTCCCGAATGCGGCGTCGCATCGAAATCACCTTCAAACCGACTTCCTGACCCACTTTGTGCAGCACGCCCACCACATTCCGCTGCTCTTTCGGGGCGTCCGGGCCCACGATGAAATCGGGTCCGCCGAGGAGGTAAACGTGCAGGGCATGGTCCTCGAGCATGAAAGCGTTATAGACCAATTCCCGGATCAGCCGCGCCGTGACCGGCGGCTCGACCTGGTAGAGATCGTCCAGGGCCTTGGTGGCGGCCAGGTGGTGGGCGGTGGGACATACCCCGCAAATCCGGCTCGTGATCTGCGGCATCTCCTCCACCGGCCGGCCCCGCGTGAACACTTCGAACCCGCGCAGCTCCGGCACCTGCAAGTACGCGCGCTCAACTTCACCGGCGTCGTCCAGGAAGATATCAATTTTGCCATGCCCCTCGAGGCGCGTGACCGGATCAATTGTGATTCGGCGGGAGGCCGAAGCGGTCGCGCCTTCAGGCAGCGCTGCGGTGGGGGTATTCATGATGCGCGCGGAGTCACAGGTTCGGCCGCCAGGCTCACATCCCGTCGCAGGATGCTCCGAGCCAGGCCGTATCGGTAAAAGGTCCCGACCGGGTCGGGAATGCCCGCCAGCACGGCCTCGATTTCCCCGGGTTCCCGGGCTTCGACGTTTGCGCTCAGGCAGGAAAGAATTTTTGCGCCCTGATCGCGCACGCGCGAGGTCGGGCCGAAACAGCCGCTGCACGGCATGCCGCCGCTGATGCAGGCCGATTCACAACCGCCCCGGGTCGCGGGGCCGAGACACACCACGCCTTGAGCCAGGAAACAGGTCTCGGGATCGAGGCGCAACTGGTGCGGCCGCTTGAACTCCATGAACTTCAAATCGACCGGCTTCGTGCTCTTGCGCGGACACTGCTCGCACAGGGCCAGGTCCGGCGCCAGCACCGAACCCGCCGGCGGCGGACTCCCGGACAGCAGCGCGGCCACCGCGGCTTTGGTCAGCCGGGGCGTGGGCGGACAACCCGGCACGTAATAATCCACCGGCACCACCTGGTCCAAGGACCGGACCATCTGTTTTAATTCCGGCAACGTGATCCGATGACCATTAACCCCGCAGTCCGGCCGGGGGCGCACGGCGGCGTCATTGCTGGTCGTGGGAGATTCTTCGTAAACGTAACGGAGCAGTTCCTCGCGGGTAAACTGGTTTGCCAGGGCGGGAATCCCACCCAGATGCGCGCAAGCCCCGTAAGCCACCAGGTACTGGCTCTTGCGCCGCAACAAATGCGCCATCTCCTCCTGTTCGTTCGACCGGATGGCTCCATTCAAAAAGGTGGCCGCGATGCTCCCGTCCGGAAGCGCCTCGACGTCCGCCCGCTTGAAATCCATGGCGCAGGGCCAGAGGACAAACTCCACCGCCTCGACCACGCCCACGATTTCCTCGGCCAGGTCCACCACCGCCTCCTCGCATCCGCCACAGGAGGCGCACCAATAAAAGGCGACTTTGGGTTTGGCACTCATACGGCGGCCAGGGCTTCGGCGTGAACGGTTTCTTCGAGAGCGGTCATCTCACGATCCCAGGCTTCCATCTTCTCGGGAAGATTCAGCGGGCCCAGCGCGCGCAGTTGCTCGACCATTTCGTTGACCACCAGGCGCACCCGTTCCCCTTCGCTCGCGGAAATCCACTCGAGCCGCACCCGTTGCTCTTCGATCCCGAGATCGCGCAGCAATCGTCCCAGCAGTTGAAACCGACGCAGGGCCTTGTAGTTGCCTTCCACATAGTGGCAGTCGCCGGGATGACATCCCCCAATCAGCACGCCGTCCGCCCCGCGGGCAAATGCTTCCAGAATGAACTGCGGGTCCACCCGACCGGAGCACATCAGGCGGATCACCCGGATGTTCGGCGCATACTTCAACCGCGAGACGCCGGCCAGGTCCGCCGCGGTATAGGTGCACCAGTTGCAGAAAAAGGCCACCAGCCGCGGCTGCCAGCCGTGCGCGGGAGAGTAAATGGATTCAGTGCCAGGATTCATAGTTTCAGGTTCGCTTAGGCCAGGATGCCCTCGATTTCCTTGAAGATTTGCTCGTCCTCGAACAAGTGCTGCCCGATGGCTCCCGAAGGGCAGGAAGCGACGCAAGTGCCGCACCCTTTGCACAACGCCTCGTTGATCCGCGCCCGTCCGACGGTCTCATCAAAGCTGATGGCAGTATACGGACACAACGGCAGGCACGATTTGCACCCTGAACAGTTTTCCTCGTGGATATGCGCCGTGTTCGGCTCCTGCTCGATATAGCCGCGATCGATCAACGCCAGGCATTCCGCCGCCGCCGCCCCGGCCTGCGCGATGCTGTCCGGAATGTCCTTCGGCCCCTGGCAACAGCCGGCAATGAAAATGCCGTCCGTGAACGTGCTCACCGGCGCGAGCTTCGGGTGTTTCTCCAGGAACCAGCCTTCGGTGCTGCAGCTCAGGTTGAACAGGCGCCGCATGGCTTGCGAGTCCGCCTGCGGCTCCATCCCCACCGCCAGCACGATCATGTCCACGGGTATGCGCCGCACGAATCCCGCCAGCGTATCCTCCACCCGGATGACCAGTTTGCCCTCTTCTTCTGGCGCCAGCGCCCAGTCGGTGACCTCCGCCACTCGCCCGCGCACAAACCGGATCCCTTCCCGGAGGGATTTATCATAGAACTCCTCGCACCCCTTCCCGGGGGCCCGGATGTCCATGTAGAAAATGGTCACATCCGCCTGCGTATGTTCCTTGAAAAGCTGCGCCAGCTTCATCGAATGCATGCAGCACGTGCGTGAACACCAGCGATTCGTCCGGGTATCCCGCGATCCCACGCACAGGATAAACCCGGCGGTGCGCGGCTTGCTGCCGTCCCGCAGGATGATCTCACCCGACGTCGGCCCGGAACTGGTCACCAACCGTTCGAGCTCCAGCGAGGTGACCACGTTGGGATACAGCCCGTAGCCGTATTGCGGAATGCGTTTCGCGTCAAACAGCTTGAAACCAGTCGCCAGGATGATCGTCCCGACTTTGATCTGCACCAACTCCTCCTGCTGCGAAAAATCGATGGCTTTACGATCGGCACACGCTTCGAGGCAGGTCTTTTTGCACTTGCCGGTCTTGACCTGGAGGCAGCGTTCCGGATCGATCAACACCACCTGCGGCACCGCTTGCGGAAACGGAATGTAGATCGGCTTGCGCCGGCTCAACCCGACGTTGAAGTCATCCGGGAACTTCGCTTCTTTATAAATACATTTGCCCACGCATTCGAGACAGCCCACGCACAGGTCCTCGATCACGTACCGGGGCCGGCGACGAATGGTCACCGTGTAATTGCCCACGTAGCCCTCCACCTTCGCCACTTCCGAGTAGGTCCAGAGCGTGATGTTTTCGTGGGCTCGGACCGCGGACATTTTCGGCGTCAGGATGCACGCCGCGCAATCGAGCGTGGGAAAGGTTTTGTCGAATTGCGCCATGTGCCCGCCAATGCTGGGCTCGCGCTCCACCAGGAACACCTTTTTGCCCGCGTTACCCAGGGTCAACGCCGCGTGAATGCCGCTGATCCCTCCGCCCACCACCAGGACGTCCGGCTGGATCGGCACCCGCGTCGTGCGCAACGAATCATGATACCGCACCCGCTCGACCGCTGCCCGCGCCTGCGCCTTGGCTTTCACCGTGGCCAGTTCCCGGTCGTTGTGCACCCACGAGTTGTGCTCGCGAATGTTCACCATCTGGAAATAAAACGGGTTCAACCCGCCCCGCTCGACCGCCGTGCGAAAGGTATGCTCGTGCAGCAACGGCGAGCACGAGGCCACCACCACCCGGTTCAACCGATGCTCCCGAATATCGCTCTGGATCAGTTCCTGCCCCGGATCAGAGCACATGTACTTGTAATCGCGCGACAGCACCACTCCCGGCAGGGTCCCCACGTAATGCGCCACCGCGGCGCAGTCCACCACCGCACCGATGTTGTGCCCGCAATGGCACACGTAAAATCCGATCCGAATGGCCCCGGTCTGGCTTCCGTTGCGGTTCCCATTTCCGTTCCCGTTCCCGTTGCTGGCGCTCATAGGGTTTGCCCGGCGGTGGCCGGATTTGGCTTTTCTGCTCGGGAGGGGGCGGCCGCTTCCGGCAAGGGTTTCATCGGTACGAAATTACGGCGCAACCCCAGCGTCCGGGGATCCAGTCCAAACGCCAGCCCCATCAATTGCGTGAAGTAAACTGTGGCAATCCGCGCCGGACCCCACATTTTTTCGATCTGCGAGTGATACGCATCGAGGTTGAACTGGCACAGCGGGCAGATGGTGGCGATGACATCCGCGCCGCGCCGCACCGCTTCTTTCAACAATATGTAACTCAGCCGCAGGCCCACTTGCGGCACGGTACCGGTCAGGCTCCCGCCGCAGCACTTGGTCTTGAGCGGGTAAGGCAGCACCTCGACTCCCAGCGCCTCCAGGATGCGGTCCATGGTCACCGGATTCCAGGCTTCGTCAAAGGTGGAATACGGACGCACCAACTGGCAGCCGTAATAGGGCGCCACTTTCAAGCCCCGGAGCGGGCGCACCACCTTCTGCCGGATCGCCTCGATCCCCACGTCATGAAAAAGCACATCCAACGGATGCCGCACTTTGACCCGGTTCTGGTACGGCAATTTGGCAGTGGCCAGCGCCCGTTCCACACTCGCGCGCACGGACGGGAACTCACGGAAATTCCGCTGCGTTTTGTTGAGCACCAGGTAACAGGCGCTGCAAGGGGTCAGCAGGTCCAGGCACTCGTGGTTCTCCGCCCGGGCCAGGTTCCGCGCCGCCAGCACGCACGCCTCCTCTTCGTCAACCGACATGTAAGCCGTCGCCCCGCAACAGTTCCAATCCTGCAATTCCCGCAATTCCACCCCCAAATGCTTCATCACCGGCAGCAGCGATTCCTCATACGCCCGCCCCAGTCCTTTGAGGGAACATCCGGGAAAATAGGAGTATTTCATGGGACTTCCTCCGCAATCAGTTGTTCCGGGGTCGCATGGTGCCGGCCTTTGGCTGCTCGCGCCGCGTGCCGGGTCACACTCACCGTGGCCAGCATCGCGGCCAGTTCCTCCCGGCGCTCGATCCGCTCCGGCTTGAGCACAAACCGCCCGGTTTGAATCAAGCCCAGGCCCAGTCGCCACGAACTGAGCACCGCCCGCCAGTTCGCCTTCAGAAACAAGCGCATCACCAGCAAAGTCTCAGTGATTCGCCCCTTGCTCAGCACCATCCGCGTGAACTCCCGTGCCAACACCGGGATCGGCATGCCTTTCGGATAAACCCCTTCCCTAATCGCCCGCTGCTTGAGGGCATACATGATGTCCGTGATCCGGATCTGGCGGGGACACTCCACCGTGCAGCCGTAACACGAGGCGCACAGCCAGATGGTATTGCTCGAAAGCACCTCGCGCTTGAAGTCCGCCCGCACCAGCGCCATCACCTGGCGCGGGGAAAAATCCATGTAAATGCTCAGCGGGCAGGCCCCCGAACAGGTGCCGCATTGGATGCAACTGGGAAGTTGCTCGCAGCCGGTTACCCCCATAATCTCCCGGCCAAAGCCTTGCACCCGATCCGCATCGTATTTTATCGTGCGCTTGATCGACTTCATTGTGGCCTCCACCACTGAGCCTCGCGCCCGCCTACAAGTATTTGTTTAACTAATACTACTAAGTGTGGCGCAATTTCTATTAGTTCGACTACACGAAATCAGAAAAGCCCGCCAGCGTCCAAACATTAATTGTCAAAATTCAGCCATTTTTTGCCATAAGTATTATTGAAGATTTGCTTATAACCCAAAACGGCAGCGGTTATACCCCAGTCGCACGTGTATTTGCCTGCGGTTCAGAAGATTACCTCGAAAAAGGTCCAACCACCCGGTTCCCCCCCCCGTTTCCCGGCGCTGTATCAATCCCTGACCGGGATCCGCAGATTATGCTGCCATCCCTTTGCCGGCCAGCCAGCCGGTGGTCCAGGCCGCCTGGAAATTGTAGCCACCGGTCAATCCGTCGATATCCAGCAGTTCCCCACCCAGGAAAAGCCCCGGGCACACCCGGCTTTCCATCGTCTTGAAGTTGACCTCGGACAGGCGCACCCCGCCACAAGTGACAAACTCGTCGCGGTTCAGGCTTTTGCCGGTGACCGGCAGTTCCAGGCGCGAGATTTGTTGCAGCAACCGATGCCGGGCGGCGCCGGAAAGGTCCGCAAGCCGGGTTTCGCGCGGGATCGCCGCCTGTTCCACCAATCGTTCCCAGAGCCGAGTGGGCAGCGTGAACAGCGGGGTGTTGATCAAACGGCGGGCGGGCTGGGCGGCCCGGCGCGTCTCCAACTCGGCCGCCGCCTTCTCTTCTTTCCACTGCGGCAGCCAGTTGATTCGCACCGGAAAGTTGTAGCCACAGGCGTGCATCTCGCGGGCGCCCCAGGCGGAAAGCCTCAGAATCGCCGGACCGCTGAGCCCGGTGTGGGTGATCAGCAGCGGGCCGGTGGCGCGCAACGACCATTCCGGGGCGGTAACCTCCACCTCCGGAACCGAAATGCCCGCGAGTCCGTTCAACCAGGGCACCTTGATTTCGAACGTGAACAGGGAGGGCACCGGCGGCACCAGCGTGTGCCCAAGGCTCACCGCGAGTTGACCACCCGCGGCGGCGCGGCATCCGCCGGTCGCCAGCATCAGCCGCTCACAAGGCAACGATTCGCCGCCATGAATATGGGCTACCAGGCCCGTAGCGGTCCGCTCCACGCTCTCGACCGCGTGCCCCGAAAGCAAGCGCACGCGCGCCCGGGCGGCGGTTCCCAACAGGCAATCAATGATCGTTTGCGAAGTGTTGCTGGTCGGAAAAACGCGCCCGTCCCCCTCGGTCTTAAGCGGCACGCCATGTTCTTCAAACCAGGCCGAGGTTTCGACCGTGCCAAATCTCGTCAGGGCCCCCACCAACGCCGGGCCGCCCCGGGGATAGTGCCGGCTCAGTTCGCGCGGGTCCCGGGCCGCGTTGGTGACGTTGCAGCGGCCCCCGCCCGAAATCAGAACTTTGGATAGGAAATGGGGCGTTTTTTCGAGGACCACCACCTCGGCCTCAGGATTCTGTTCCGCGCAGGTGATGGCGGCGAAAAATCCCGCCGCGCCTCCGCCCACGACCACCACGCGCTGGGGAGAGTTTATGCTGGGAGAAGCCGGGTTCATGTTCACTCCCGATTCCGGTGCGGCTGGCGCCCCGGTCAGGCGGCTACGGCGGATTTACCCGGCTGCAAAGCGTGAATGAGGCTGTCGAAAATCAACCGGCCATCGGCGCAGCCGAGGATGTCCTCGCTGGCCCGCTCGGGATGGGGCATCAGCCCGGCCACGTTGCGACGTTCGTTGCAGACGCCGGCGATGTTCTCAATCGACCCGTTGGGATTGGCGTCCTGGGTGGGCTCACCCTGGGCGTCGACATATTTCCACAGCACCTGGCCGCGAGTGCGCATGCCCGCCAGGGTTTCCGGGTCGGCAAAATAACAACCCTCGCCGTGGGCCACGGGAATGCGAAGTAATTTCCCGGCCGGTACCTGGTTCGTGAACGGGGAATCGGTGGTCAGGGTTTGGAGAAATACGTGCTCGCAGCGGAACTGCAGGGAGCGGTTGCGGATGAGAGCCCCTGGCAACAGCCCGGCTTCGCACAAAATTTGAAAACCGTTGCAGATGCCCAGGACCAGTCCGCCCTGGGCCGCAAACGCCTGCACCGCCTGCATCACCGGGCTGAACCGGGCAATCGCCCCGGTCCGCAAATAATCGCCGTAGCTGAATCCTCCCGGCACGATCACCGCGTCCGCATTGCCCAGCGACGTATCCTTATGCCAAAGCAACCGGGCGGAATGCCCGCACACGTTACGCAGCACGTGCACCACGTCCTGGTCACAATTCGATCCGGGAAACTGTAGAACCGCAAAATTCATAATTCACCTCAAACACCAGCGGCGCACCGGTCCGAAGCCCGTGACGCCTCAACCTTCAATTTCAAAGCGGTAATCCTCGATGACCGGGTTGCTGAGGATCTTGTGGCAGGCTTCGTCCACATGGCGGCGGGCCGCCTCGCGATCCGAGCCGGTCAGTTCTATTTCCAAGTACTTGCCGACGTGCACGGCGCCAACATCCGCGTAGCCCATGTGAGCCAACGCGTTCTGCACCGTCTTCCCTTGCGGGTCCAACACCGCTTTTTTGGGTGTGATAATGATCTTCGCTTTCATGACATACGGAAACCGTTCTGTGCGGAGACAAGGTGGGCTAAAACCCAGGCTCGCGCCAGATCAAAAACCCGCCCATCACCCCTTCCCAATGCAGGTGGCTGGGGTGGAAGTCGATGAAACTGGTTTTTTCCGGTGCAAATCTCCGCTGCTCTGTTAACTTCCTGCACCATGGTTCTTACCCAGGATGAATTGCGAAGCCTTGTGGAAGTCAGGCATCGTTCGCCACACCAATTGCTCGGCCTGCACTCTTTAGGCGAGGGCGCCGGGTTGGTGGGGAGAGCCCTCGTGCCGGGCGCCACGAAAGTTGAGCTGCAACCGGTTCACGAAAAAGACAAACCGACCATCAAGCTCAAACGCCTGGCCCGGTCGGACGTCTTCGAAGGCGTCACGCGCGAGGCCAGCAATGTTTACGCTTACGATGTCGTGATCACCTGGCCGTCCGGGCAGGTTTCCCGCAGCCGCGATCCCTACTCTTTTCTGCCTACTCTCGGCGAGTCGGACCTGTACCTGTTCGGCAAAGGCGATGAGCACCGGATCTTTGAAAAACTGGGTTCCCAGGTGCGGGTCATCGACGGCGTCTCCGGAGCCAGCTTCGCCGTCTGGGCGCCAAACGCCCAGCGTGTAAGTGTGGTCGGGGATTTCAACGATTGGGACGGACGCCGCCACCCAATGCGGTCGCTGGGTTCGTCGGGCGTCTGGGAAATTTTCATCCCCAGCGTGGCGCGCGGCGCGCATTACAAATTCGAGGTCCGTGACGTCCATGGCGAAATTAGCCTGAAGACCGATCCATACGGTTTCTTTTTCGAGGTCGCCCCGAAGAATGCCGCGATCCTATGGGACACCCGCCAGTTCCCCTGGAAAGACGACGCGTGGATGGCCGCGCGCCGCCAGCAGAACCCGATGCGTTCACCCGTCAGCATCTATGAAGTGCATCTCGGCTCGTGGCAGAAAAAATCCGCGACGGAATCTTTCAGCTACCGGGAACTGGCCGCGCCGCTGGTGAAATACGTGACCGACATGGGCTTCACGCATGTGGAGTTCCTTCCGGTGGCGGAGCATGCTTTTTATCCCTCGTGGGGTTACCAGGTCACCGGCTTTTACGCCCCCACCAGCCGGTTTGGGACACCGGAAGATTTTCAATACCTGGTGGACGAACTGCACCAGGCGGGCATCGGGGTGATCGTGGACTGGGTGCCGGCGCATTTCCCGCGCGACACTTGGGCCCTCGCCCGGTTCGACGGCACCGCCCTCTACGAGCACGAGGATCCGCGCCGGGGCGCGCACCAGGACTGGGGCACGCTCATTTTCAATTTCGGACGGCATGAGGTGAGCAATTTCCTGATCGCCAACGCCCTCTTCTGGTGCGAACGCTATCACATCGACGGCCTCCGCGTGGACGCCGTCGCCTCGATGCTGTACCTCGATTATTCCCGCCAGGAAGGCCAATGGATCCCGAACCAATACGGCGGCCGGGAAAACCTCGAAGCCATCGAGTTCCTGCGCAAGTTCAATTACCTCGTGCATACGGAATTCCCCGGGCTGATGACCATCGCCGAGGAATCCACCGCCTGGCCCCTGGTCACCCGCCCGCCCTACCTGGGCGGACTCGGCTTCACGTTCAAATGGAACATGGGCTGGATGCACGATACGCTCAATTACTTCAAGCGCGACCCCATCTACCGCAAGCATCACCAGAACGATCTCACGTTCGCCATGCTCTATCATTCCCACGAAAACTTCATCCTGCCGCTGTCGCACGATGAAGTCGTGCATGGCAAGAAATCGCTCATCGGCCGGATGCCCGGGGATGACTGGCGCCGGTTCGCCAACCTCCGCACGCTCCTGGCTTACCAATGGCTGTTTCCCGGCAAAATCCTGCTCTTCATGGGCGGGGAATTCGGGCAGACCGCGGAATGGAACGCCAACGCCCAGCTCGATTGGTGGTTGCTCCAGGCCGGACCATTCCATGAAGGCGCCCGACGCTTCGTCAAAGACTTAAATCAGGTTTACCAGGCTTATCCCGCCCTCTGGCAAGGGGATTATGACCACGACGGTTTCTGCTGGCTGGATTGCTCCGACCACGAAAACAGCGTGCTCGCGTTCCTCCGGCAGAGCGCCGGCGGGGAAAATGTAGTGCTGGTAGTCCTGAATCTTACCCCGGTGCCGCGCTCGGGCTATCGCCTCGGATTCCCTCGCGCGGGAAGATGGCGGGAGATTCTAAACAGCGACGCCGGTTGTTATGCCGGCAGCAACTCGGGCAACCTGGGCGGTGTCTCCACCGACCCCATCCCCTCGCATGGCCACCCGCAGTCGGCCGCCCTTACGCTGCCGCCGCTCAGCGCCATCGCGCTGAGCCCCGAAAAATGACGCCTGCCCCCGGTTAAAGGGCTGGCGGCCTGCGAACAGGCCGCCAGAGTCAAACCCAATGAGTTGAAGAGCGAGACCCGTAGGCCACGCTTGAGGGATTAACGGCGAGGCGTTTTGCCCGTCCGGTGAATGGACGGACGGAGAGCGCACGTTTCCCGTCGTGGATGAGGAAGCGTGTCGTCTGCATGCCACCCGTAAAGCAAGCAACATACCACCCGCCGTGAGCGCCCCTCAAAAGCACTGCAGGCACCGATTGCGCTCAGAAATCTCGGTAGAACTGTTGCTCCCCAGGTGGTTCGACCGCCACTCCAACCGAACCGCCCCCCAATACCGTGTTCAATTCTCCCTCTCAGACCATCATCCTGTCTCGTTTTAAGGCAACCTACCGCTCCACCGAGCTGCCAACGGGAGCGACAGCCGAACATTTGGCCTCACCCGGAACGGGAGGCGTTGGAGCGCGAGCTTCCAGGATCGCTTTTTCAGATGCCGGTGGGGAAGCGGTGAGCATCGTAGAAATCGCCAGCGATCGTTGCTTCCCCAGCTCCGGCAGGAGCGCCATGTTTATAGTTTCCAAACCTTGGGGTTCGCATTGTGGCCATGAACCTACTAGGGTGGCGCGTCGTTCGTGCCTCGCGCAGTATGACCGCTCAGTGCTTTGATGCGCCGCAAGGCTGCTCGTCTTATAGACTGGTTCCTGTCGGTGACGCGCGTATTGTTTGGTGAGCTTAGCTTCCCGTTGGAAAGATTCGTTGTCTTTTTCTCTCCGACAGGGCACGGGGCAGGAACACGCAAACGACCGATTGATAAACCATGAGTGCCCTGCCTGTAATTGATCCGAAAGCCGCCGCCATCGATATTGGCAGCGAGCCGATGCATGTGTCGATCGCCGGAGGCGAGCCGAAGGTGTTTGGCTCGACTACGGTGCAGTTGCACGCATTGCGCGACTACCTGCTCGGTGAGGGCGTGCGTTCGGTAGCGATGGAGGCCACCGGCGTTTACTGGCTTTGTCCGTACGAGGTGTTGGAGAAAGCTGGGATGCAGGTGGTGATGGTCAACGGCAAGTACGTGAAAAACTTGCCGGGCCGCAAAACGGATATGAAAGACTGCCAATGGCAGGCCACCTTGCACGCGCACGGACTGCTGAAGGCTGGCTTCGTTCCGCAGGAGCACATTCGACGCTTACAGGATTACCAACGTTTGCGTGCCGATCACATCGCCGCGGGCGCCAGTTGCGAGCAGCATATGCAGAAGGCCCTGGAGCGAATGAATATCAAATTCCATGATGCGATTAGCGACCTGACCGGAGTCAGCGGATTGAAGGTGATCCGGGCGATCCTGGCCGGCGAGCGTCATCCGGTGGCGCTGCTGGCCTTGTGTGACTGCCAGATTCAGCAGAAGAAGGCGGCCCAGGTCTGCGAGTCGCTGGTGGGCACTTGGAAAGATGAGCACTTATTCGCGTTACGCCAGGCACTGGCGGCCTGGGAGTTTTATCGGGGTCAAATTGCCGAATGCGACCAAGCGCTGGAACGGGTGCTCGAGCAACTCACCGATCATCAGCCCGGGCCGCCGGAGCCGCTTCCCTCCTGGGGCAGGCGCAGCGGAGCCAACAGCCCGAAGATTCCGCAACTGCGCCAAATGCTCTGGAAACTGTGCAATGGCAAAGACGCGACCGCCATCCCCGGAATCAGTGATTACACGTTGCTGCAATTGGTTGCCGAGACCGGGACCGAGCTGTCTGCTGCCTGGAAGACCGAGAAGCACTTCACCGCTTGGGCAGGACTGGCTCCGGGTGCGCGGCAAAGCGGCAAACGCCGAGGCAGTCAGAAGCGCTCGCGCAATCGGGCCGGACGCATTTTCTGCGTCATTGCCCGAGCTGTGGGGCGGACCGCAGACAAGGCGCTAGGAGGCTTCTACCGGCGTCTGCGAGCGCGGCGCGGCGGACTGGTGGCGAACCTCGCGCTGGCCCGGAAATTGGCCGAATTGTTCTGGCGGGTATTGGTCCACGGTATGGCCTATGTCGAACAGGGACTCCAAAAATATCAAGACCGCGTCCAAAAAACTGAGCAAGCTTGGTTACACAAGTTAGCCAAAAAACACGGCATGGCTTTGTTGCCGGCGAAAATATGACTGCCGGCTGAAAAACCAAAAGAAAGCTGCTCTGAACGACCCGCCACCCTAGTAGGTTCATGGAAAG
>DBMR01000018.1 GCA_002298785.1 Verrucomicrobia subdivision 3 bacterium UBA693 | reverse complement strand
GACGGGGGGCGGAGGACGGGGGACAGCAGAGTTGTGTAGCGGGCGCCGATGCGGTTGCGGGCTTGGACTTCTTCCTGGAAGTGGGGAAGTTTCGCCAGGAGAACGGCGGCCTGGAGGGTGTCGAAGCGACCGTTCATGCCGAGCAGTGGATGGTGGTGACGTTTCATGCCTCCGTGGGTGCGGATGGCTTTCATTTTCTCCGCGAGCGCATCGTCATTGGTGAACAAGGCACCGCCATCACCGTAGCAGCCGAGGGGTTTGGCGGGGAAGAAGCTGGTGCTGCCGATGAGGGTTACTCCACAGCTCCGTTTTCCGTTTTGGGTGGCACCGAAGCTCTGTGCGGCGTCCTCGATAACAGGAAGGTTGTGTTTAGCGGCAATGGCATTTATGCGGGCGTAATCGGGCATTTGTCCGAAGAGGCTAACGGGCAGGAGCGCCTTGGTCTTCGGGGTGATGGCAGCCGCGATCAGATCCTCGTTAATGTTGAACGTGTCGGGCCTGACATCTACGAAGACGGGCCTGGCGCCAACCAGGCTGATGACTTCGGAACTGCTAATCCAGGTGAACGGGACGGTGACGACTTCATCGCCAGGGCCGACGCCGAGTGCGCGGAGGGCGATTTCGAGGCTGTCGGTGCCGCTGGCGACGGTGATGCAGTGTTTGACGCCAACATAGGCGGACAGGGCCTGCTCCACTTCAGTAATCTCAGGTCCCATAATAAAGTGCCCGTGGTTGACGACACGCTGCATGCGCTCGTCGATTTGGGATTTGTAGCGCCGATATTGTTCTTTGAGGTCGATGAATTCCATGTTGGTAGAGTGTTATCCGGTGGCTGCCAGAGTCACTGGCCAGAAGTTGGCATGGTGGAGTTGGTGGGCTTCTCGATCCGAATAAGATTCGGCAGGCGCTGACGAACAGCGTGTTCAGCCTCGTTAGCATTGGCGTAGCCGCTAACGATGATTTCCAGAGTCTGCTGTCCTGAGAATCTTCGGCCTTCAATCGGCCCCACCAACCTGTCGGTCATGCCTTTGGCTCGCATGCTTCTCCAACGTTCATCGCCGTCTTCCCAGGTGCACCAGAAGACGTAGAGCAATCGGCCTTGAGCAGTATAAGAGTATCTCTGGAAGGGCAGACTGAGGTTGTCGATAACGAAGGATCCTGGTTCTGGTCCGGTAACTTTCCGAAGACCGGCAGCCGGCAGGCAAACTTCGGGATTGTGACCTCGCTTGGAAATCAAAGAAGCTCTGGTGTTTCCCTGCCATCGGAGAAAATAAACAGTCCATTCCGCGCCACCCTCCTCCTGCCATTTTGCAGTGTTGGCCACGTCGCAATTGAGCAAGGTTCGTGTCTTGGGAGGCAATTCAAGATTCTGAAAGCCCAGCTGGGTTTCAGGCATGGCCACGGACCAATAGACAAAGCTGGGAGCTTTTGTTCCATGCTTGGCGTACCAGGCCTCGGTTGCGAGAATTGTTAAAAGCGACCAAATTCCGACGGCGAACAAGAAGCGGCTGTATGGGGGAAAGGGGAAAAGCAGAAATTTGAAAGCAGAAATTTGAAATTGGGGAGGGACATTCAGAGGCCGGGGATCGGAGGACGGAGGGCCGGCGGGAAGGGAAGACCAGTGTTTGGAGGCGAAGACGGCGATGACCCAAAGGCAAATGAAACAGGCTACGGTTATCATGAAGCCGGCAGGATCGTGCCATTTATCAATCGCGCTGATGCCTTCTTTATTGGCCTGGTAACTCAGGATGAAGGTGCGGATGACGTTGAAGCAAAAGGCCATTGTCAAGCCGACCAGAACGAGGGCTGCGCGTGGCAAGAGGCGGAGGCGGTAGAGTTCTCCCATCAGGAGGCTGGCCATGAGGGTGGATTGAAAGGAGCGGATGCCAGAACAGGCTTCGTCGACGCCCAACGTTCCGTTGGCGAGCTCAATAAGGTTGCCGCGTTGGAGCGCCGGGATATCGATCCAGCCCAGGATCTCGACGGTCAAGTTGGCAACGACTTGCATCAGGCCCTGGGTGAGGCCTTTCTCGACGCGCCAAGGCCAACTTACAGCTACCAGGATGAAGGCGACGGGGAAGAGGAAATGGCGGAGCCAGGGACTAAAGACTATCGACCTCAGACCACGGACATGGGGAGCAGAGGTCTGAGTTCTGAGGTGAGCGGTCGAGCTCGGGAAGGGATCGGCGAGGTGGAAGGCGTAGAGAGTTAGGGTGACGACGATCAGGGTGTAGATCCAGGCGACCAGGGGCCAGTCGGTGTTGATTTCGAAGATTACTCTGAGAGGTAATAACAGAAGGCCAAGCAGGATTACCACGAGAAAGGTGAGTGCAGAGTGGGGACTGGGGGAAGGGGCGTGGGCACCTGAGACTTCGGACTGCGGACAGGGTACCCGGAATGGTCGATCGGCCCAGCGGCGGTAGAGGAGGGCGAGGCCAAAGAAGGGGACGAACCAGCCGTAGGCGTATTGTTCCTTTGAGTTCCAAGTGAATCCCAGCAACCGGATGAGGTCGAGCCAGAGGACAGCGAAAAGGGCGATTGGGAGCCAACGGGCAACGGGCAAAAGGTGGAGGGGGGAGGGCATTAAGGGCAAAGCTGAAAGTGGAAAGCAGTCAAAGACAAAGCAGAAAGCTGAAAGTTGAAAGCTGAAATCACTGAATTACAAAGCTGAAAGCCATCAAAGGCAAAAGCTGAAAGCGGAAATGGGGGTTAGGTGCCGCCTTTCGTGCGTTTGATCATGGTGGTCATGATGGCCAGCAGTTCGCTGGCTTCCGTTTCCAAGGGTAGGGTGCTTGCCGGGTCTATTCCGCAATCCTCACCCAGTAGCTCCAGCCAAAGAGCAGATTCGTCTGCCTCCTGCAACGCGCCGCCGAGCTTTGAAACGAATTCATCCTTTGAACGAGCCCGTGAGGCCTCGCGAACGTGTGCCGCCACCGAGGTCCCTGAACGCAAAAGCTGATGACCCAGGACTTGAACTTCACCGCGGGAACGGGGCAGTTGGACATAGAGCCGGATAACCGCTGATGCGAATCTCTTCGCTCTGGTACGGAATTCCTCAGGAAGTCGCATTCGTGATTACTCCCGGTTTCGGGGTATCCATGTGTTGTCGCTGCTGGTACCGAATCGGATTTCCGCTTTCAGAATTTCCAGGTTTCAGCATTTTCCCGTGGCACACTTCGTGCCGGTCGATTCGCAGGGCCCTGTGCGCAGGGCGCGAATCTACATGATTCTTGAACAACTGATTTACGAACCACCGCTGCTAAACTCAGATCGCTGCTGTTCCACTCGCGATCGGCTATTTGCGCCGAATGTAACCGCAGATGTGCCAGGTGCAATGCTGGATTGGGGAACTCGGTGACAGAGTAGCTGCCCTGTTACCGGCATCGACTTTCCAGTCAAATTCGATTACCCCAAGCCGCATCACTGTTTTGATATTCCAAGTCACTTGTCGGGCGGAGTTTTTCTCCCGAGGGACTATGCGTCCGCCTATTCCGAATGACTTCATGATGCCTGGCGATTTCCTGGTCGGGAGTCAATGTTTGGACGTTTTTTGGTCTTCTGTCTCTTGTCCCTTCTTGTCGGGATCCGCGCCGTATTCTCCGTATTTATAATAATAATAGGATTTCTCACTGACGTGGGCGCGGTTGTAAATTACTCCCAGAACGCGGGCCTGGCGTTGATAGAGGTGGTCCATGGCTTCGCGAACAGCGCGTGCCCGGGAAAAGCGATTTCGAACGACTATTAACGTGCCGTCGACCTTGGGCGCCAAGGTGGTGGCATCGTCGGCGGCGAAGACGGGGCAAGTGTCAATGATGATATGGTCGAATTCGGCCCGCCATTGGGCCAAGGCCTTTTCGAAATTAGCACCGAGCAGGAGGTCTCCCGGGTTTCCCTGGCGGGAAGCGCCCCGGGCAACAAAGCTCAGATTGGTGACCGAATTGGTTTGGACTATTGCTATTGGATCACTGGAACCGCTCAGGAATTCGGTAATTCCTGGCTCTCGGTTAAGCCCGAGCATGTCGTGGAGGTGGCCTTTGCGCAGGTCGGCATCGATGAGCAAGACCCGCGCACCGCCGAGTGCCAGGGTCTTGGCGAGGTTAGCGGCAACCGTCGATTTCCCCTCATTTGGAATAGCGCTGGTGATGAGAATTACTTTGGGACGATCGCCATTTTCAAGCGGCAGAAAGAGGAGCGCGGATCTAAGGCTGCGATAGGATTCCGCATACATGTGGTCATCCTCCCCGTGGCCGAGGAGGGGAAGTGGTTGGTTGCGCTTCACGGCAATCTCAGGCACTTGTCCCATAATGTTGTCGGTGATCTTCTCGGTGACCTCGTGGAGGGAATTGAAGCGATCATCCCGCAATTCGACCAAGAGCACGATGGCCAGGCCCAGCAGCAGACTGCCGGCGACGGCTGTCACAAGGATTCTTTTTTCGTCGCTGAACGATCTGACTGCGGGGGAAGCGTAGTCCAGGATTATCGAAGACTCCTGGTTGATGTTGCGGCTGATATCGACGTTTTGAAGCATGCTCTGCAAACGGTCGTAGAAGCCTTGCGAGCGGCTTACGTTGAATTTAAGACGGTCGGCCTCCGCGACGAGGGCGTTGGCGATCACGACCTTGGATTCCCAGTCCTTGACGGAGTTTTCGACGTTTTCGATGCGCATTCTGACCGCCTGGCGGGAGGCGGCGATCTGATCGCGATTTTGGGTTCGGTAGAGCTCCAGTAGTTTTTCCCCGCGCTCAATATCGGCGTTTAGCTTGAGCATTTTAGGGTGTTTCGGGCGAAGGGTTTTGACGAACTTCTCGCGCTGGATCTTGAGTAGTTCCAGTTCGTTAAAGGCAATTTGGCGGTCGCTTCCAATGGTCGTCGAGCCCAGGTTGGCAGAGTTTCTGAGGGCATCAGCGAGAAAGCTGTTGGAATTCGTCTTGCCTTTGGGGGAGGACTCCTGCTCCGCGGCCGTGGCGTCGAGGAGTTGTTCTTCGAGTTTCAAATCGGAGAGTCGCGTTTTCAGTTGTGCCAGGTAGCCGCCAGCGATCCTGGCGTCTTCCTGCAAAATTGCCAGGTTGTTTGTTTTCTCGAAGGAAGTGAGCGCTTCCTGGTAACTTTTTAGCTCAGTTTCCAATCGCTGCACCTGGATCGCGATGGAGTTCAACGTGTCACCAGACACAATCTTGCGAACCTCTTTCTTGTATACCTGATATTCGTTAACCAGGGCATTTAGGTAGGCTTGGACGTACTTGGGATCCTGACAAGTCGCCTTGACGATTGTTACCGTGCTCCTGGGGGCTTGCCCGGCATCGATTCTTACCGAAAGCAGGTTGCCGTCTTTGTCCCGGGGGATGGTGGCGTTGGTGGAGCTTCTGCGCAGGCTTTCGCGGGCGAGTTCTTCGATCTTAGGGGCCCGCAGTAGCTCGGTTTCGGTGCCAAGTCGATTCTGGGCATCTTCAGAAAAGGCTGCACCTCCCGGGAGGTTCAACTTTTCCGCCTCGAAAAGGCGTGCCACCGAACTGTAGGATGGGGGCATTTGGAGGATATAAAAGCCGCCCGCCCCGACTCCCAAAAGGAGGGTAAGCAATGGTACCCACCATAGTTTGGCGAGGAATGTCAAGTATCTGCGAATGCGCGAATTGGACCCGGGCGCCGCGGCATACGTGTCCATCGGGGCGTAGGGAGCATACCCGGGTTCTGCGGGTGACATCGGCTGGGGACGGACTGGGAGGAGATCGCTCATCTAGGGAAAACGCTGAAAGCTGAAACGATGAAAGTTGAAATTGGAAAGCGGAAAGCGGGAATTCCAGGATGAGGACTCAGGAAAGCCGCCAAATAGGAACTACAAAATGAAAAGCGCGAAGGCATACCTTAAAAGCGGATGAGGCGTTCGGGGACGAGGATGAGGTCGCCGGGTTCGAGGGGCAGATCGTTCTCCATCTTGCCTTTGTCGAAAATCTGGCCGACATCTACGACAAAACTCTGCTTATCCGCGGCGCCCGTGCTGCCTTTGCGGGTCACCTTTACGCGTTGTCTATCCGCATAATCACTGAAACCGCCCGCTCGCATGATCGCTTTGCTGAGAGTGAGGGTTTCGTCGTTCGGGATTTCCTGCGGACCCGGCATCCGAACGGGGCCGACGATATAAACTCGGCCGTGGCTCTTTGTGGTTTTGGCGTCGACCGCTATCATTACGGTGGCCTGGTAGTAATACTCCTTTTCCAAGCCCGCTTTGATTTCTCGGGCAAGCTGTCGGCAAGTCTTGCCTTCGGCGGGTATGCGCCCGATGTAAGGCACTTCGACTTCACCGGAATCGGCGACCAAAAGGGGTTTGGGATCGAGCGATTCTTTGGGATCCTCGGAATCCTCAATTATGCGAAAACTCAGGCGATCACCGATGGCCAGCAGGTGTTTGTCGTCCAGGGTCTCCATGCTGCTGGTATTAGACGGCTGGTTGCTGATGGCCGTTGCGGGTGGCGGGTTGATGGCAGTCTGGTTGGCGAGGGTGGGCGGTTGATTGCTAACGGTTGATGGCTCGGAGTTTGTAGCTGGTTTCAGGATCGGGGAGAAATCCGCGAAATCAGCTCCGGACACTCCGAGGGAAACGGCCGTGAGCAGCGAATAAAGGAGCAGAGCAAAGGCCTGGCGCAGAAAAAGGGATCGAGCTCCAGAGCTTTCGGGCCTTGGATTTCGCAAGATTCGAACGCGCCGATGATTCATTTCAGTTCTATTTTGGAGTGTAAGCAACATTCAGGCCAATAACATTTTGGGTGTAGTCACGCGATTGGGCGTCCGAACCGCGGATAGTCAACCGGTAGGTCAGCCCGAGCCGGAGCTTTTTTGTCAGATCATAGGTGAATCCAAGGCCGCCACCGAAATAATCATAGGATTCATCGACACCACCTACTGACCCGGCGGTGCCTTGAGTTCCGTTTTCGTAGGAAAGGGTGAAATTCACGCTGAGATCTTTCATGAAACTCCAAGTCACCCCAGGCCGCACGTAAGTGTATTCCTGTGAATCGGCTTGAGTGCCCAACTTCAATTCATGCCCCGCGCTGAGCGAGTAGCTGATGGCGTCGGTGATCTGGTGAGAAATGGTGAGCCCGACGTACCACGAATTCTGGTCGATTGCCCGGATTACCTGGCTCGTTTGTTCGAAATTGTAAATCGTATAACCGCCGCGGGCCAGCACGCTGAAATAGTGTCCGGGTCGCCAGTCCGCGTAGACGCCCATATTATAGCCAACATTGTTATTCAGAACCGGTTGATCGTAGGCGGTGAAGGCCGCCGATCCTTCCAGCCCGGCGGTGAGTTGGGGATGGAGGCGGAAACCGGCGCGCACGGGCACAATTTCAGTGGCTCGATCCGTGTATTCGAATGAGGTGTCGGAGGCAAAGAAGTTCTCGTGATCGTAGCCGAGGGTGAGGACCATATCCTTCAAATCCCAGGTCGTCGTGAGGCCGGCGGTGTTGTCGAAACCGCCGGATTTTCCGCTGCCCGCGACGGCGGACGTTCCTGCCGAGTCCTGGGTGTAACTGAAGCGGTCGTGGAAATTGAACCAAAAATCCTTCACATAAACATCCAGATTGACCTGCGAGTCGGAAGTCAGGCGGAACCCGCTATAATCCGAATGATCCAAGTAGCAATCGTAGCCCACGCCGACGTTGAGGCGCAGCACATTGTGGGCGGTGAGGGGATAGGTGGCGGTTAGCTGGAGATTGGGTTTAACGATGAAATCCTGCAAGGCGCCCGAGCTAGCCAGATTGATGTTGTCATTCCAGTCGACGCCCAGCGAGGGGGTGGCCAGCAAACGGAAATCGCCGCTTTTGATCGTGTAAGGCTGCGACTGTTCCTGAAGCGCGCGCGACTGGGCGGCGGCGTCACCTGCTTGGGAATAGCCTTCGCCTTGTTGTTGGGCACCGGCGGTGCGAGCCACGAGCAACAGACCCATGGCGAGGCAAGGCTGGATGCCGGGCCTGGTCCGGAAGGCCGATTTGGAGGTCTTTGGACCGCGCTGAAATTTTCGCTGGCGTGGGTGGGACATAGATTAAGGGTTGGATAACCGCCGGTTCTGACCCTCGGGCTTGGCGATGCTGGTGGTGACGGCTGGGCGAACGCCTTTGGTGGTGATGGGAGGGATTTGGCGGTTACCATCAGAAGCGGGTGTCAGTGCTTTGGTGGCCGTGGTTTTGCGTTCCGCTGAATTTACGATGCCTGGCGCATCTTCGGCCCACGGACAGAGCCCGATGGCGCGCAGTCGGCAGTTGTCGTCGACACTGCCGGCGGTGTGCGACTCTTTGGCCGGAGGCGGGGTGTTTTTTCGCCACTCACCCGGGGTGGTGCCGAAGCGGCGCTTGAAGCAGGTGTTGAACAGCCCGAGGTGGTTGAAACCACATTGTTCCGCGATGCGAATTACTTTGGATTGCGGATCGCGTAGCAGCGCAACCGCCTTAAGCAGACGCATTTCCATTCGGAGCGACGCCACGGAGAAGCCAAAAAGCTGATGGAAGAGCCGGTTCAAGTGCCGACGGCTGCAACCGAAGCGATTCGACAAGTCACCCACCGAGAGATTCAGGATTTCGTCGAGCGAGAGCTTTTCGAACACCTGTGTCAAATGATCATCCATGGAGACGAATCCCGAGCGGTGACCCTGGGTGTTTTTGAATTCGGCCGCCAGGATGGAAGCGGCAATTCGCAATAACTGGCTCCGGTGATCAAGGTTGAACTGGGGTGGCACATCGCGCAGGAATTTGTGGCATTCGGCTGCCAGCGGAGTAGATGCGGGATAGTGCTTTCCCGGCTTGAGAAGATCGGTGACTTCCTGCACGAGACACAACTCGTGGGTGGCAAAAAGCGGAAATAAATGTTCAGAACAGAGGCTGAACCACCAAAAGGCCAAGTCCCCGTTTCGGGACGCTGAGATATTGATGGACGCGACCGAATCGAATACCAACACATCGCTGGTGGCCAACGGGTAGGCGCCGGTCCGGTTGGCAAACTCCCCGGACCCGCCTTGAGGGAACAAGAACACCAAATTGCTGGAGTTGTCGGCCAGCCATTTTTCTCCTGGGTTCAAGCGTACTAATTTAAGAGATAGATAATCGCTTCCTAGCATGATTTCCCCCTTTCACGCGCGCGAGTCGACGCTAGGCGCTGGCCAAAAGAGATCGATCCAGAACGGCCACAGCCGTCACGGCCCTCCATGACCCCGCCTTGCAGACTCCGCGGTGTTACCCCAAATAAGAATGTCATAACCCACTCCCAGTCATACCCACCTTTGGGCTTATGTCAAAGCCCACAGGTTCGTTCTCCAAAACTACCTGTTGAAGTCACGCGTGATTTACGGCTATTCTAGGCGAACTTCCTGCCTGATACCACTTTATAATTAAGCAAAACACGTACCTTGGCCGCTATGCAGGTTTGGGCCATTTATGTGCGTGATTGGGACAAGATGTACCTCCAAGGCACCAAAGTAAAGTTAAAAGTGCCCAAGGAAAATTAGGCGTGCCGAGATTCCTGGACAGAGATAATGCCGTCGCGAGAACCGGTTTTGGTGATCCTGGAGAAGTTGTGGGGTGGGGAAGCGCCACCCGAAATCCATGGAAGGCGTCCTTGGGGACGCGTGGGGCAGGCCTACAAATCAAATGGTCGTTGAGTATCTATTTATCCTGATCACAGGCACTTGTAGTAAATTTGGCTATTTCGCGCAAGCCGCGAGCAATTCGTCGAGAGCATCTTTGACCACCAGGAGGTGTTCGGGTCGCTCAATGAAGCGGTCGATGCAGGATCGATCGTCCGGGCTGGACCCGCTGTACATCAGCACGGGAGTGGAGCGTGATCGCATTTTGATGATGTGGGACATCTCGGTGCCGGTCATGCCGGGCATGCGGTTGTCGGTGATGACTGCATCATGGACTTTTGCATCGAAAAGGGTCAAGGCTTCGGCTCCGGATCGTGCGGTATCGACGGCGTAGCCGAGGTTGCTGAAGAACCACTTCGTGGTCATTCGGCAGATCGGCTCATCATCCACGAGGAGCAGGGTTCGAATCGGTTGCTGAACTTGCTGTTTATCCACAAAACAAATGACAATCAGACCAGGTAACACAAGCGATCGTGCTTATATTCCTGGTAACCATTGAAGGCCCTTGCGGCTTTGACTGACCGCAGTAACCTGTGCCATGAAACTGACGGGCGAATTCGGGCTGACTTGCCGATTTAGTGAGGTATCTCGTCCACGGCGCGCTTTCGCCACTTAAGCGCCGCTGGCGAGCACCCCAGACAGGTTCTAACACAGTCCCTTTACTGGCATCAACTCAGATTTAGGACATGTTAGAGCAGTTATGGGACATGCTGCCGGAGCGGGGCTGTGGATGACTGATGAAGCTATTTTGGGACCAGCGACGTGCCCTTACACGAGGGGCGAGGGTCAAATGAGCTCCAGTTCGTTGGCGTCGAGTTTTACGGCGGCGGCCTGAGCGATGAAGTCCAGGCGGAGCAGAACGGTGTTCATGCCGTAGCGCTCTTCGACCCAGCCCTCGATTCCGCGCAAGGGGCCATGCTTGATTTTCACGCGCATGCCTTTTCCAATGGCGGGCGCGAGGCGAATTTCCTCGCACGTGTCGAGAGCCAGCAGGATTTCTTCTAATTGGCGCGCGAAGAGTTGCTGATCGAACACCTCCAGCAGGTTGGCAACGTAATCGCTTTGCTGAATCTTCCGTCGCTGGTCGCCAACTAATTGCAGAAAGACATAGCCAGGGAAGAGCGGTTTCTGAAAAGTGACGGTTTTGCCCCGGTATTTGTGCGCGGCGCGATAACATGGCAGGGTGACCGGGAGCTGTTCGCGGCCGCAGTACTCCGCCAGCTTCTTTTCGCACCGTGGCCGGGTGTGCGCCACAAACCAAAGCAACTCACTCATGCGCCTAGGCTTTCGCGTTTGGTGGCGAGTGTCAACGATCCGTTTTTAAGCAAGAATCTCATTCCATGGCGGCTTCATTTGGTGTGCTCGTCTTGCCAAGAATAGCTTTGTGCGCTTGAGGTTTCTTACGCCGAGTTGGCGCGGTAGAGGTCTATGGCTGCATTTTTATTGAATACTCTTTTCGACACCTCGAACCGATTTTTGGTCCCTTGACCAAAACCAGGCTCGAATGGTTATCCCGTAAGAGGCGCATGGTCGTGGCATGGCAGTGGCCTGCCAAAAATGGAACGACTTTGGCGGGCTCGCTTGTGCCCGGTGGTCACGCCGGCTGTTAGCGAAGCTTCAGCCAATAAACGTGAGTTTCGAGGTCTCTTTCTGAGCCTTTCCCTTGAGGCCGATGCCGATTATGCTCGATGATATGCTCCGACGTTCATGCTTCTGCATCCTCGTGGCCGTTTCGGCCGCGGTCGCACAGCCCAATCCCGCGCATTGGAAGGTCGCGCCCACCCCTCCGATGGGTTGGAATAGCTGGGATTGCTTCGGCACCACGATGACTGAGGCGCAAGCTATGAATCAGGCGGACGCCATGGCTCGCCTGCTGAAGCCCTCCGGGTGGAGTTATTTTACGGTGGACATCCAGTGGTATGAGCCAAATTCGCAAGGTCATGGCTATCAAGAGGGCGCCCCGCTGACGATGGACGAGCATAGTCGGCTCCTGCCGGCGCCGCGCAAATTTCCGGCTGCCGCGAATGGCGCCGGCTTTAAGCCGTTGGCGGATTATGTTCACGCTCGGGGTCTGAAATTTGGCATTCACATCATGCGCGGCATCCCGCGACAGGCGGTGAAGCGCAATACCCCGATCCTCGGCACGACCGCCCGTGCGGCGGATATTGCGCTCCCCACGCACACCTGTCCCTGGAACCCGGACATGTATGGCGTCGATCTTCGGAAGCCCGGGGCCCAGGCGTATTATGATTCGCTGTTTGCGCTCTACGCTTCCTGGGGTGTCGATTTTGTGAAGGTGGATGATATCGCCCGGCCGTACGATGAGGTGCAAACCGCGGAAATTGAGGCCATCCGCAAAGCCATTGACAGATCACGCCGCCCGATGGTGCTGAGTCTTTCCCCGGGCGACACCCCACTGGCGCGCGGCAGCCATGTCGCTCAGTTCGCCAACATGTGGCGGATCTCCGATGATTTTTGGGACAAATGGCAACCGCTCTACGAGATGTTTGACCGGCTCGACAAGTGGACGAAATACCGCGGTGAAGGCGCCTGGCCGGACGCGGACATGCTTCCCTTTGGCATAATCGAATTCACGCGCCCCACCCGGTTCACCAGGGATGAACAGGTCCTTTGCATGACCCTGTGGTGCATGGCCCGGTCGCCTCTGATTTTGGGAGGCGACATGACAAAGCTGGATTCGTTCACCAGCGATTTACTGACCAATGCTGAGGTACTGGCGATTAACCAGGCCAGCGTTGGGAATCGTCAATTATCCCGCCAGGGAGATCTGGTGGTTTGGACCGCTGAGGTGCCGGGAAGCCGGGATCGTTATGTCGCTCTGTTCAATGCCCAGGGGAAGGACCTGCCTTACGACCTCGCGAAGGCGGTTTACCGAAGCCCGGTCGTCCGCGGCGCTCCCGGCGAGCAGGTGGTCGACATTTCCGCGAAAATCGCCCAGGCCCGCAAATTGGTGCTGTTGGTTACGGATGCCGGCGATGGCTTCAATTATGACCACGCGGATTGGATCGAGCCGGAACTCACTGGGCCCAAAGGTTCCCTTAGACTGACGGACCTCAAATGGGTCACCGCGAAGGCCGGCTGGAAAGAGGTGCGGGTGAATCGCACGGTGGAAGACCGGCCCATCACTTTGAAGGGCGCACCTGTCGACGGAATTGGCACGCACTCCATATCGTTCATCGAATACGACCTCCCTGAGGGCTACGATTCGTTTCATGCCCGTGGGGTGCTGTCGCCGTGGAGCCTGGGAAAGGGTTCGGTTGAATTCCTGATCCTGACGGATTCGGCCAAGGTTGAAGTGCCGGTTCGCAGCCTCGTTTCAGTGCCGTTGAGCGTACTGGGAATCAACGGCGCGGCCCAAGTGCGCGATCTCTGGAAAAAGGAAAACCTGGGGATGTTTACAAACTCGTTCAGTCGCGAAATTCCCGTTCATGGTGCCGGCTTATACCTTGTAAGCCCGACGGGTAAATAACGCCCGGGGCGACGGAGCGCTGGGTGTTTTTCGTGCGGCCAAAGTCGAAAATCTCAGCGCCGGTCGATTAAAGCGACCTCATGATCCAGGATGGATTTGATCTCGAATCGCACCGAACCGTGAGCGGACGTGATCCGGACCTTCTCGTTCGCGACCAGCAGACGGGCATGTGCCGCTTCCAACTTTTCCGGGAGCTTTACCCCAATGTTCAAGGGACCCACAGGAATCAACTCGTGAAGAGGTTGGCGCCAAGTTCCGGCGCTGGTAAGGTTCACCAAATGCAGGATGACTCGCCCGGGCTGTTGGTAAAGATGGCAATCGAGCAGTCCCGGACCTTCCACTGCCATCGGGATGCCATCCTTGGCGGTCCAGCGAATGAGGTTTGCCAGCAAGTCACCATGGTCCGGAAGATTATCGCGCGCGAACCGACGGTCCAGGTCCGCCGGCAGGAAGGCGATTCGAGCCCCCGAATTGGTCGTATTCAGGACCAAGCCCGGTCGGTCGGTCTTCGGTTCACGCATCCAGGCGGTTTCCGGCGGGTACACGGGAAACGCCGGCACAAATGTCAGCAAGACTTGGGATCCGGCGTCCAGCCTGAGACCGTCGAGCAGACCGCCGAAGGGTAGGATATCGGTTTCCTCAAACCCGCGCAGGACAGGGTGCCGTTCGCCCGTAGCCACGGGTTCGTTGTGGTTGCGTGGTCCGTCGACGCGCGAGCGAAGTTCCGGGGTCAGCCGCAAATAGGTATGTGCCGTGTCACTGGCTTGCTTTCGGCGTCTCCCTTCATCGAAAGCCAGTGCCAGGCTGTTTAAGTGGGCGCCAAATAGATCGGCGAGGGCATAGTCGGGCCGTGGGTCGCCATATTCGTTGAACAGACTGCTCTCGCCGGTAGCTACTATCCCGCCACCACCGGCGACGAAACGGCGAATCGCGGCGATTTGTGAATCGGACAGCGCACCGAGATTCGGCAGGACGAGGGCGGAAAACTTTCTGGCGTCCCGATCAATGTGGTCGGCATGGACCGGCAGATAGGGGATGCGAGCCCGGACCAGCGCCTGGGTCATCCCTCGCCAGGGCAGTTCCACCAGGAGGTCGGCGTCGTCTCGTCCGTAAAAGTCGCAGTTCTGCTGCGACCAGACGACCCCAATCGTCGCGATCGGTTGGCGATTCACGAGCACGCTTTCGTTGTCCTGATGCCAGCGAAAAACCGGTTCGGCGGTTCGGTACATCCGGCGATCTTCGTGATCCGCACCGACATGGTGCCACCAAGGTTGCAGTCCACCAGCAATGCCATCCAGCATCCACATCCGCGCTTCGGCGGCCGGTTTGCTGGACATTCTGAAGGTCGGTTTTCCCGCCTGGTACATGGCCATGCTTTCCGGAACCAGCTTATCCCAGCCGAGCAACCCGTGGATCAACTTGCCGGCTTCACCATTCTGCTGAAACCCGGCACCATCACTGCGGGATTGGTGATCGAGCATGATGATTTCCGCTCGGTCGCAAATCGCCCGGTAATCGCGAAATGATTGGCATTGACCGCTGATGCTGCCGCTGTTCATGCCAGACCAAATGCAATCCGGGCCGCCCGCCGCCTGGGTGGTGCGATTGTTTAGCTCCCAGATCTCGAGCCGGCGGTCGTAGTTCCAGCGAATCCACTCGCGATACGCCGGGCTATTCCAATCCTTCGAGCTGGGGATTTCCTTGCCGGAGCGTTCGCGGAATTTTCTTCGGCAATTCTCGCAGTGGCAAACACTGCCTCGTCCCAACCCGCTCCAGCTATTGTCGGTGAATCCCTCCGGGTGGTAGCGGTTGGCGATTTCGCGCAGAATGGCGGGGATGTGCTCCTCGTAATACGGGCCGTTCACGCAGGTCACATAGAGCTCGCCCGCGCGGTAAGGTTGTCCCGTGGCGTCAAGGCAAAACCAGTCCGGATGTGCCCGGTAAAATTCCTCGTGGGCGCGATTTGAATCCATGCGAGCGAAGACCACGAGGCCGTCCTCGTGAGCGGCGCGGCAAAGTTCGCCGAAAAGGTCCCGGTCACCCAGCCGTTGCGCCGCCCGGTGCAAGGGCACCTGGCTGGGATAATAGGCCACAATTCCACCCGCGTTGATGATGACCCCTTGCGTGTGGGTTCGCTTCCATTGCTTGCGCCACCAGTCAACATCATACCTCTCGGGATCGATTTCGGTGATGTTGGTCTGCCCCCACCGCAGGGTGCGCAGGTACCAGGGCTTTTTGTTCGTGGTGGTCACGGCACGCTCGGCGGCAGGCAGCGGCGTGAGGCTTAAAGCGGTGGCGGTCAGCGCCGCGGCTTTGAGGAATTCACGACGACTGGTGGAATGGTGAGAGTGGATCATATGGCCGGGGCTTCACCCGCCTTTTTGGGCATCGCGAAAGGCTTTTCCGGCACTCGCCAGGTTCGCCAACTCCATCTCTGAATATTTCCGGGACAGGATGAGCCCGTGCGCACCCGCCTTCATGGCCGCGGAAACTGCGGCGTAGGTATCTTCCGGGGAAGCCTTGCGGCTGCGTTTGCCGGTGGGGATGCCGATATCGATTCCCGGGAGCACGCGGCATTTGCCTTGCACCCCGGCCAGTGCCCGCTGCGTCTCCCGAAACACGTAATCAGGGGACAGCCCGGCGGTCGCCAGTTCCTCGAGCTTCGCTTCCTGGCCGTAATTCAGGAGGTGATTGTTGAACTGGAGCAACTCCTCGGGCGGCACATCGCGAAATACTGTCGAGCCAACGTTCCGTATGAAGTTCGCATAACGTTCACCACCGCAGTTGTTATAGACCACCACTTTGAGGAAGTCGGCCTTGGTCGCCAGGTCGGCATAGCTCCGGGTGGCGCGGAAAATCGGGTTGAAGGAATTGACGTGTTCAATGTGAAAACCGACCTCCAGACCCGGCCTTACACTCTTTACCGCGTCCTTTACTTCAGCCAGCACCTGGTGTTTGGCGGCGTCAAAGAGTCGATCCCAGGCGATAATCTCCGGCCACTCGACCAGCAATCGCCAGAATTCCACGAAGTAGCCGTCGCTCGGTCGCTCCCCTTTCAGCGCCGCCTGCACGAAGCGATCCAACTGCTGATAGCCTTGCCGGGCCCGGTCCAGGTTGATGCCTTGTGCTTTCGCGGCCCGTTGGTGATGTTCACAGAAACAGGTGACTCGCGAAGAGGCGATACTTTGAGCATGGCTGGCCCCGAGCGCATTGAGCAGGGGACCGTTGCGTTCGTTGAAAAAGAGGAGGCCATCGATCTCGTAGGATTTGCAGAGGTCAATTGCCAGGCCGGTCCAAAAGGCGCGCACCCCGGGGTGGCACAGGCAGAGCGTCCCGGTTCGTTTACCCTGGAGGTCCACCTCGGCGACCTCTTTGAAGCTGGGGACATCCGATCGGAATACGTCCTCGATGGAACAGATGACGCGCAGGCCGCGCTTCTTTGCCGACGGCAGCACTTGGGCCAAAATGTCCAGTTCGCCGTGGTCCGGCGCGCGTGTCTGCATCAGCACGGTGTCGCGGTAAAACTCCGGGTGCGGAGTCGCGTAATTACCTCCGTGAAACGATTGCTCGTCAGACTCCTTGCTGCCGTGATCGGGGAATGGTTGGCCGGGGATTTGCCGACCAGCCAGTCCGCGCCCGTAGGTGAAAGTGGTCAGATAAATGGTGTCGATCGCCCCGCGTTCCTGGAAAAGATCGAGCACAGCCTCCGTCCCTTCATCCACAAACGAAACCGCCCCGACCTGGATGCCCATGGATCTGCGAGCTGGATTTGATTCTGCCGCGGTGAGTGCGGAAGTCAGCGGGGAGGCACCGGCCGTGACTGCGACCGCGAGGCCCGCTCCCGCTTTCAGGAAGTCGCGCCGACGCAGTGGTTGGGAAGTGAGTATCGGCTTCATGGGATAACGCGATGTTAATACGTGTTCACGGGGTGATGCTGCTTGATAAAGTCAGGATCAATTTCCACGCCCGACCCCGGACCTGTGGGCACCTTCAGCTTGCCGCCCTTCACCTTGAGTGGTGAAGTTTTGCACTCAAACCGCACCTGGGTATCCAGTCCCTTGAATTCGTGGTGAGCTCCCGCATTGGGCAGCGCGGATACGAGGTGGATGTTATACAGGAAACCCAGTCCGCCACCCGACATGTGCGGGACGATGGTTTTCCCGAAAGCGGCTGCCATTCGGCCGACCTTCACCGAGCGGATGAGTCCGCCGAAGTAGTAGCTGTCTGGCTGCACGATCTCCAAGCCGTCATGGGCGAGGAGCCAGCGGAAGTTGACGAAGCTTTGGTCCTGCTCGCCGTTGGCGATGGGGATGTCAAGCGCATCTGCCACTTGCTTGATCGCCTCAAAGTCGTCATACCTGACCGGTTCCTCGAAATAGGCATATTTGCTTTGCTCGAGCAGTTTGCCCACCCGAATGGCCTCCTTCACGTCGTAATACCCATTGGCATCGGCGTAGAGGGCCATCTCGCTGCCAAAAGTTTCTCTGAGCAGGGGAATCAGACGCTCCGTCTTTCCCTGGGGGCCGGCTGCGTTCATATCCGTGGTCATGAACATCAGGTAACCGACCTTTATTTTCAGGGCTTTGGCGTCGTATTGCGCCACGGCTTCTTTGATGCGCTCAAAGGTTTCCTCGAGTGGGCGTTCGCGCCATTCGGTGGCAACATAAACCGCGACTTCAGGATGGTGAATTTCACCAACCAGTTGTCCAAGCGAACGGCCTGCGATCCGGCCCAGCAAATCCAGGATGGCAAACTCGATCGTGGCAAGTGGCAGTCCCAACGCGATGCCGTTAAACCGGAAGTTGAAACCGTAAATGTAGATCTTCTCCAGGATCAAATCCAGGTCGCGCGCGTCCTTGCCGAGGAAGAAAGGCTGCAGATTGTTGAGGAATATCGGGTAGAGTTGCTTCATCCCGCTGTGGGCCACCGAAATTCCCTCCGCGCCGTCGTTGGATCGGACCCGACACAAGAAGCTGTTTCCTGACCGCAGCAATTCAAGGCTCTTGATGATGACTGGACTGGTAAAGAGTTCCCGTTTCAGGACCGGTTGACGCAGGATTTCCTTCAGCTTTGCCTGCCTTGCTTCGATGTCTGGGTGAACCCCAGACACCGGCGTTTCCGCTCCAGAAGAGAGTTGGGCCAAAAAGGGCATGGTGAGCCCGGCGCTGCCGGCTTTGGAAAGAAATTTCCTGCGAGTGGATTTCATGACTTCGTAAGGACGAAATGGTGAGCGTGCCTATTTGCGGTAGGCGAGAAGGCCGCTGAAGGACGGACTGGCGCGGCAAACAGGCCTAACGTGCTGGTGCAGGTTGCCGCCGTGCGAATCATGGCGGGATTCAACCAGAAGGCGAAACCTTTGGCCACTGTTTTGGCGCCGGAACGGCGAATTTCAGCGGTGGTCATCGGCGCTTCGTTGGTCCGCGTTCGATATCCGGTCGCGCCGCTTCCCCGTCGCCGACGCATTCGGCTGGATCGCCACGAGGAGGGATGTACAATCATCGCCGGCTTGCAGAAGCCGGAGGAGCGGAGCGTTGCACCGTATCAACATTCGGGCTCCGTTGGCGTAGGGCACAGTTTCATAATGATATGCACAGTATGACTATTAAAGACACTCCGGCAGTGTTCTGGAGATTTTTTGCGGCCTGCCTGATCACGGCATCGGTGGCTATCCCTGCGAAGGCAGTAACGCAAGCGGAGGCGGATATTGCTTTTAATTCCCTCAACCAGGTCTATTGGGACGCTGGAAAGAAATCGTATCGTAAAGAGGAAACCGGTTCGAAATTGGCGGATTTCTGGCTGGAGGCCCAGCTCTGGGACACCGTCATGGACCAATATGACCGCACGCACCGCGAGGTCGTGAAGCGCCAAATCAACGATCTGTATGACGGTTTCATCGCGCAACATCCGGACTGGACGCAGAACAAATACAACGATGACATCATGTGGTGGGCCATCGCCTGCACACGCGCTCATCAGATCACCAAGGACGAGCGTTATCTCAAACAGGCAAAATCCAGTTTCGACTTCGTCTACAATACCTTTTGCGACACGAACCTCGGCGGGGGCATTTGGTGGACGAGCGATCGACGCTCAAAAAACAGTTGCATCGAAGGACCAGCGGTTATCGCCGCGGTGCGCCTCTCGAATCTCCTGAGCGACGACTCCTACTTAGCGAAGGCCAAAAGCGTTTACCAATGGCAGAAGCGGACGCTGACCGACGGGAACGGCAAAGTCTACGACAGCATCCGGCTCACTCCCGGCACCAACCGTGTCAATTTCAACACCAACAATACGGCGACACGTACCAATCGCAATCGTGGACCCCTCGCCACCTTCTCGTTGACCTACAACCAGGGGACCTTTATCGGCGCATCGGTGCTGCTCTACCTGAAGACTCGGGATGCGGCCTATCTTGCCGAGGCCAGGAAGGCTGCGGACTGGACTCGGGCTAATCTTTGCACCGGTCCCAACCAGATCCTGAGAAGCGAGAACCAGGGCGACGGCGGAGCGTTCAAGGGCATTTTCGTGCGCTACGCGAAGCTCTTGATTCGTGACGCGGGCTGCAAAGAGTACCTGCCCTGGATGCGGACCAATGCCGACACGGCCTGGCGCAATCGTCGCCTGTCGGACAATATCATGGGCTATGACTGGTCGGCACCGACCGGCAGCGGCATCCAAAGTCAGTCCGCGTCCAGTGCCGTTTCCCTCGTGGTCTGCTTTGCTGACGAGGCTGGGGATTGACCTGGAGCCGGAGATGCGATTGATGTCGTGTGGCTCAACGGTTCGGCGAGACCAAGGCTGAACTTCCGCCGACGACTCGGAGGGTTCGCGAATTATGCGTTGGCTATACCCGGGTTGGCGCGGGTAAGTCCCGATGTTCTCGTGGCAGCTTGAGCACCGCTTCGGTGCGGTTGTGAACCTGCAGTTTGCGGTAGATGTGCCAGACGTGGGTGCGGACGGTGCTCAAGGAGATATTGAGGTGGTTTGCCACTTCCTTGTAGAGCAAGCCACGAGCAAGTAATTGCAGGATGGTCTGCTCTACCGGGGTGAGGCTTGACGAGGGCTGAATTCCAGTGGTGGGCTGACGGAACGCAGCCACCACCTTGCGGGCAACCTGGCCCGACATCGGAGCGCCTCCCGCCCGCAATTCGAGGATGGCTTCAAGCAGTTTTGCGGGAGGGGTCTTTTTCAGCATGTAACCGGTAGCTCCCGCGGCCAAGGACTGAAAAATCAACTCATGATCCTCGAGCACGGTGAGCATCATGGTTTGCGTCTCAGGCAGGAGGTCGCGCAATTGACGCACGCACTCGATGCCGGACATGCCTGGCATGTTAATATCCATAAGCACGATGTCCGGTCGGCACTCCGGCAGGACAGTCAACGCTTCTGTGGCAGACCGGCAGGGGGCCACGCAACAAAATCCTGACGCGGCATTCAGCAATTCCGCCAGGTGCTCCCGTTCTTGCTGTCGGTCTTCCACGACGGCGACGCGAATGACTGGGGCATTGGTGCTCATAGTAAATCAAAATAGACTATCACGATGGTGGTTATTGGTGCATCGGATGAAAGTGCGAGGAGCGTTGATTGATGGGCTAATCTGCAACGACCGGCGATCCGGGTGGTCGGGGAAGGTTGATTTTTGGAGGATGGCATAGGGTGAGGGTCAAGCCTTAGACCTCCAGGATCGGCACTGCTAATCGAACCTCGGTTCCCTGTCCAGGAATCGACCGAAGCTCGAGTTCGCCCTTTAACTCGGTGGCGCGCAGCCGCATGTTGGTGAGTCCGTTGCCGGCAGCCTGCCGGGGTCCAGCGGGCAATCCCTGGCCATCATCCGAAATGCACAGTTGCAGTCGATTGCTTTCGAGACTCAGCGTGATTTTGACCAGAGTCGCCCGAGAATGTTTGCTGATATTTTGCAGGGCTTCTTTCACCAGCAGCACGAGGTGTCGACGAAACAGACCGCTTACCGGTTGGGGCGGCACCGCTTCCGGGAAATTGAACTCGACCTGGAAATTGGCTTCCGCGAAGAAATTTGCCGCGTATTCACGAAGATAAGCCACCAGATCTTCTAGGGTATCGTACTCCGGGTTATTGGCCCAGACGATCTCGCCGATCTGATCGACTGCTTCATCGGCCAGTGCGGCGATGTGCTGGGTTCGTCGGCGGACCTGTTCCGGTTCGGTGGCTTGGCGGCCGGTTTCGGCGCTGAGTTGGAGAATATGCGTCAAGGAGGCGCCCAGTTCGTCGTGAATGTCCCGCGCAATTTGACGCCGCTGCTCGTTGAGCGCGTTCAACCGTTCCAACTGATGGATGCGGCGTATCTCCCGAACCCGCCACGCGACGAGCAACCCCACCACTCCGGCAGCAGTGCTTCCCGCGGCCAGGTAAAACCACCAGGCTTGATAAAAAAAGGGCGCTACCTGAAAGGCCACCATCTTCGGTTCCTGCTCCCAAACTCCGTGGTGATTGCACGCGATCAACTCGAACCGATACTGCCCCGGACGCAGATCTGTGAAGTAGGTTTCACGATGGTTGCCGGCGTCGATCCAATGGTCATCCAACCCCAGGAGGCGATACTTGAACCGGGCCTTTTCCGGCGCCTCAAAAGTAACCGCGGTGAAGCGAAATTCCAGCACTCGCGCTTGCCCCGGCGGGAATTGCAGCGGACTCGGCGGGGCGGCATGCTGCGGGCTGCTACTGGAGTTGACCATCCTCGCCATGCCGTTTTCAAAGGCTAATCTGCCATTAGCCCGGATTTCCTCGATGGCCGAGCGTGGTGCGATCCGGTCCAGGGTAACGGTGGACGGGTCGATTACTGCGATCCCTCGGGTGGTGGGGAACCAGAGACGGCCGTCGCGCGTTTTGCAGGCAGTCGGGTTGCTTTTCTGGCCGTTGGTTTCAACGCTCAACAAGCCGTCGGATTCGTCGTATTGCACGGCCTGGACGGCAATCTGCTGCCTGCTCGCGACCAGTTCAAGCTGGTGGGTGTCGATCCAATATATCCCATTATCGTGCCCGATCCAAAGCCGGCCCGCATTGTCTTCGACCAGGCAATTGATGCGAACGGCGGGCAATCCTTGCTCCCGGCCAAAAGCACTCAACTGGCCGTTCTGCAACCGGCCCAGCCCCGTTTCGGTTCCGATCCAGAGCACCCCGCCAGCGCCTTCGCTCAGCGCCCATACATTGTTGCTGGGCAGGCCGTTGGTGGTGGTGAGGGTGGTGAACCGGCCTGCGTGCCAGCGGCTCAATCCGCCTCCTAAAGTGCCCACCCAAAGATCCCCAGCGCCGTCTTCCAGGACCGCTCGGATCTCGTCGCTGCCTAACCCGTCCGCCCGGGTATACTTGATGCGAGAGGAGCCTTGTGATCGGGTTAATCCGCGCACGGTGCCGATCCAGACCGATCCATCCCGAGTGGGGCAGAGGGCGCGGATTTTCGACTCGACCCATTCACCGGGCAGACCTGCGGGGGTGACCTCCCCATTGCGGATGCACTCGAGACTGCGGATGGTTCCCACCCACATCGTCCCAGCCACATCCTCTGCCACCGAGCGAACTTCCTGAATCGCCGAACCGTCCGGTCGCACCAGCGGGATGAAGCGTCCGTTTACGAATCGGTGCAGGCCGCCGTCCGTTCCCGCCAAAACACTGCCGTCGCGCGCTTGGCAGATGCTCCAAACATTGTCGTTGGTGAGGCCATCCTGTGAGGTGACACACCGGATCCTGCGCGGAGTCCACCGCTGCAAGCCATGCGATTCGGTGCCGATCCATAGGTTGCCCTCGCGGTCGGAGAAGGCGCAAAGCGCAAAGACCTTGGCATCGGACCGGGGCAGGGGGAGTGCCTGCAGTTCGCCTTTGGAATAGCGATGAATCAGGTTTTCGTTGGCGGGGAGCCAGAGGGCGCCGGAAGCATCGCCTACCAGAAAGCGAGATCGGGTGTCGGCAAGCAAACCGCCGGTTCGCTCTGCTATGCCCGCGACCCATCGGCCATCCTTGAGACAGGCGAGATGCAACTGGGCCGAAGGCCAATGAAGAAACGGCGCTCGATCGGAATACAATACCCATAACTCTCCCGTGCCGGACCGCCAGAAACTCACCACCTCCAGCCCGGCCCAGTCCGGATTCGGTGGCGCGGGTTCAGCCCGCTTCGAGACGCCATCAAATTGGAAGAGACCAGAGGAACTGCCGACCCAGACGACGTTGTTATCTTCCTGAAGCGCGGTGACCGAATTTGGAGGATTTGAGATTGATCCGTCCAGAGGAAAGGTTTTTATCTGGTCGCTGTCGAATTGGCGCAAATAGCCTGTGCCACCGAGCCACACGCCACCGGCGATTCGAGCGCATAGACTGGCGCGGTCGATGGCGCCCAAACGTGGCCAGCCGTCAAGGCGGATGAATCGTTCCCCCGTTTTGCACACGAGCGTGTCCGTGGTTCCGATCCACAGGTTGCCCGCTGCATCCTCTACCAGTGCGCGACAATCGTCATTGGCCAGCTCCGGTGTATTGACATGGTCAAACACGAGAAATTTCCGACCATCAAATCGAGCCAGCCCCTTCTGGGTGGCGACCCATAAAAAACCATCGCGGGTTTGGCAGATTGCCCAAACGCGATCCGCCGGGAGGCCGTGTTCATGCTTCCATGATTGCTGATCGAACTCACGTGCTACCTGGCTGGTCTCGAGCAATTTGACCTGGGCATTGGTCGAAGTGATCCCGAGCCCGATCAGGAAGCCGATCAACCGCAGATACGTTGTCCCCAAAGCCATACAGAATTGGATATCGCAGTCTAGGCGCGGCGCTCCCGCGTGGCAAACTTGTTCGCGGTGTCAACACGTGGACGGTCCGTGGCAATCAGTACTTCGTCTGACTAGCCACGCCTTGCCAAACCAGTGACAATCCGTGCGGGATAGTGGAAGAGGTGCTGTGTCCGCGCGTGACCCAGTCCGCGCGCCGGTTGGAGCCACGCCTTTTCGAGCCAGGGACAGCGACGAGTCAGTGTATTACCGCCGCCGGAACCGGTTAGGTGTCTGGTTTTCGCAAGGTGTAAGGGCGCGAAAATTGGAGGGGAGGGCCAAAAAGCCTCGGCCCGGCGTCGGCAATACCCGGATACGTGAAGCCCAGGAGTCAAAAGTCCTCTTTCAGCGCCGTTCTTCAAATACCGAGTCCGTGACATTGTTGCGCAGTTCGGTGGTTTTCGCGGCAGGCTTCGGTGAATTGGTGGTGGCGAACATAAAGGCGATACCGCTATTCAAGTCCCCGACGCCGATCACGGTGTCAATCCCGGCGTGACCGAAAATGCCCGGGGAGGATTGGTTATTAAAGCCAAACCAGCGGTGGGAACCGCAAGCCGGGCCATCGCCGCGCAGCAAGGGGCCGAGCCCCCAGGGTTCATGGGTGGGAGATTTCCCGGCCGCCCGGGCGGAGTTGATTTCAGCGGCGTATTGAACCGTGTGCAGCTCGCGGAAGGTCTCCTTTCCAATCAAGGTTTTCGACTCCCATACGCCTTGCTGCAAATGCAGTTGAAGCACTTTGAGCGCATCCTCCAGCGTACCAAAGCACCCGGCTCCGGGTTGCCCTGCGTAAGCAAAGGCTGCCGCCGCTGTGGTCGGCAGAGGCTTCAAGGCGTCCGGTTGAGGAACGATGGCCACCGGCGCATCCGCCTGCGGCAAGTCAAATGAAAGGGAGGCGGCACCAATCGGGGCAAAGAGCTTTTCGCGGCAGATCTCCGGCCAGGGCTTGCCGCCATTAGTGCGGCGCACACATTCGGCGGCCAGGAAGGCACCGCTCCAGCCATGGTAAACAGTGCGCGAACCTGGCGGCCACGCAACTTCCGCCGCGCAAAGCGCCTCGAGCGCCTTATTCCAGCGCGCTGCATCGAACACTGAGACGGATTCAACTTTGTTCAACCCTGCCGAATGGGTGAGACACTGTCGCAACGTGATGACGTCTTTGCCGCCACCTTTGAATTCCGGGATGTGTTTGGACACCAGGTCCGAGTAATCCAACCGGCCTTCGCTCCGGGCGATGGCCACCACGGTGCCGGTAATCAACTTGGAGAAGGAGTAAAGTGGATGCCGCGTTTCCAACGTGAGCGGTGCCTCCCGGTCATTGAGCCGGCAATAAGTGCCCAGCGCTGCTCCCAATCGAATCACTCCGCCCTTCGAGGCCACAATCGCGGCACCGGGCACGAGCGCTTCTTTCACAGCTTGGTTGAGGATATCCATAGTCACGTTTGACGTGGGGGTAGCGAGGCTTTTCAAAGCGCACGGCAACAAGGCCGTTGCTCCAAGGAATTCACGGCGGTTCATGGGTTATCTTGGGTCGAGCGGGATGTCGGAGTCACAGCGGTTTCTCCAGCAGTTTCCGGATGGCGGTCATTAACACACCTTCGACTTCCGGCGCCACGTTGGATGCCGCAGGGCTGGTCTCATACCCGCCTTGGGTGTAAGCGATCGCCGTTCCGATGTACCATGGCGCGTAATCCCCATAGGCGGCAACGGCGACAAACAAATCCGGGCGCAGAGCCTTGGCCGCCAACTGATACCCCACAAAGCTCTCTCCAGGCAGGTGCAATATCCGAGCCGGTCCCAACGTCAGACAGGTGAGGTCGATTTTGTTCCCGGCGCGGCAACGTCTCAGCCACGCCAGTCGGGCGGCCGCAGTCGAGGCTTCGGACGCCTGATTACGGTCCGTTAATTGCACTGCCAGTTGCTCCTCGGACAGATGTTTGGCGGGAGGCAGGGCGACGGGTTCAACGCTCCAGCGCACGTCACTGGGGGAGAGTGGATGCCGGCGCGTATTCTCCCAGGCGCGGCGTAGGCCGTCTGCGAGGCGCCCGGCCAGCACTTCTCGATTTTCCTTGGAGCCATCATTGTATTTCCCAGCACCGATGTTGCCCCCGGCCCCGGTAAAATGAATGTGCAAGGCGGCCGGGACCGCCAACTGCCGAAGGAAGCGTGCTACTCCGGGGAAGTCCGGGTTGGGAGTGCCAGTACGGTAGTAGCTTTGCGGGTGGGTGGCGTAATAACTCAGCACGGCGACTGGGCGTTCGCCGTTCCAGAAGCTTACCAGCGAGACCATCGGGTCGATAACCCCCTCCGGTTCGGCGCGCACTTTCGGGTCCACCGTGGCGGTCCATCGCGTCTCCCGCACCTTGCCATCCTCACCGAGGATGCGGCGGTTTGAAGCGACTTGATCCACTTTGGCCTCGCCCAATCCAAACTGGGTCAGAGGTTGTGCATGCGCCGCGGCGTCGCGCACCGCAGCTTGGAGGTCCGCCAGCACTTTCCGCTGAAAGCGGCTATCGAACTGCTGAGTCTCCAGCCCTGCATCTGCCAGGATCCGCTCCGCCGAAAAATCACAATCCGGTGCGTCATGTTGATGGAGGCAGTGAACGGCCACGCGCTGAGGGGTGGTCTTCGCCGCGGTGGCCAGCGCCTCGCGGAATGCGTCCTGCCCTCCATTGGCGATGCCGATCCAGTCCACCGCGCAGAGCACGATCGGATCCCCCGCTCCCAGTAACACGATGCCACGTGCAGTTAGTCGAAGGTCCCAATAGTTGGTGACGGGGTCGTAGGCCATCTTTGATCCGTTGGGCGGCGTTGCGTCGACCATGAAGGTGGCGATGCGCAGACCGGCAGCCGTGGAATTCGTGGCGCCAGACGGTTCGGCGGCAGCCGTGAGGCAACTTAAGAGCGCGATCAACGCGGCGGCTGCAATTAGTTTTCGGACCATGATGATTTTTAACGACCTCGTTGTCGTGACACACTAAACTTCCGGCAATTGCCAGGGATTTCGGCGTGGGCGGTCGAGCAGTTTGTTCGCTTCGGGATCGTTCAGGAATTGTTCTGCGACAGGATCCCACTTCAACTTGCGGCCGAGCCGGAGGGACAGGTTCGCCAGGTGGCAGACCGTGCTGACGCGGTGCCCGATTTCCACCGGGAAATAAGGGTCTTTCCGGCTACGCACACACTTCAAGAAGTCGTCGTGCTCCAAGGCTGGATTCGTATAGAGGTGAATCTCTTCCGGCCCGATCCTGGAATCGAGAATTTTCGGTGAACTCGCCTTCAGCGGGGCGCGCCAACCGGTGTTGCCCACCCAGCCATCGCTGCCGATGAACTTGAGGCTCGGCTCGCCCGGTTTGCAGGTCATCACCACTCCATTGGCGTAGCGATAGGTGACATCGTAGTCCTTAACCGTGTTATATAGGCCGCCGGACCAATGCGTCCCAGTCCCCTCTACTTCCACTGGGCCGCTATGCTCGGTGTCATTGGCCCACTGAGCAGTGTCAAAAAGATGCGCTCCCCAATCGCAGATGATTCCGCCGGAGTAATCCCAGATCCACCGAAAATTGAAGTGTACGCGATCCCGCGTGTAGGGGGCAAAAGGAGCCGGGCCGAGCCACATTTCGTAATCCAGAACTTTCGGTACTGGTTGCGGGGTCGGGTCCCCAGGGCCCGTCGGTTGACGCGGGAGAATTACTTCGATGCGTTGGAGCTTTCCTATGCGTCCGTTACGGACCAACTCCGCCATCCGATGATATTCCGGCACCCCGCGATCTTCGGTGCTGGTTTGAAACACTTTCTTGTGCTTTCGCACCGCTTTACTCAGAACCTGGCCTTCGTGGATTGTGAGGGTAGGCTTCTCGCACTGGACATCTTTCCCCGCCTGGATGGCCATCAGGCTAAGCAGGGTGTGCCAATGGTCTGGCGTGGAGATCATCACCGCATCCACGTCTTTGCGAGCGAGCACTTCCCGAAAATCCCGGGTGGAAAAGCAATCTTCGTTGCCGTTGCGGTCGTCAACCGTTTCCTTGGCTCGGAGCAGATGGTTGTCGTCCACATCGCACACGGCGATCACCTTCGCCTGCTTATTCCGAAGGTAATAGGAAAGGTTCCAGCCGGTGCCATGGTCCCCAACGCCAATCATTCCGACCGTGATCTTGTTGCTGGGCGCATCGGCCCCCAACAGTCGGGCCGGAATGATGTTTGGGGCCACCCCCAGCAGTGCCGCCGCACCGGCAGTGCCTTTGAGAAAATTGCGACGACTGATCAAATTAACGGCGCGCATGGTTTCCTGCTTTTAGACCCCACTTTTGAAGCGGAGTCGAGAGTAATTTTTCGAGACCGCCTCCTGCGCATTAATGGAAGGTTGCCAGTATCTCTGCCGGCTGACGTCTGCGGCGCTTGACCGGGGCGAAAAGTTGGGTTACGAAGTAAATAATCAGCGCACAGCATCGGGACGGTCTAATCCCAGTGCTGCCTCAGAGGGATAATCTACGGGTTTTATTGAGTAAGGGTTCCTGGTGTATTCCGGTCCGACTGTGGCTAAAAAGTCCTATTGGAAAGCCGCGACCATTCCAGGTCGGCAACCGCCTGGGATGAAGGCCCTGTCGTCCTCGCCTGACGGCTTTGATATCGGGAACCGCTTTGCTGTTGGTGCTGATCTGGCTGGAGCTCTATTTGACTTCGACGAGTGGCGGGAGTTGGATCCGGACCGGTTGCTCAAGCGAGTATCCAGTTTATTTTTAAAACTCGTGGGTTTGCCGCTGCACTGGTGCTGGCACCCGCCCGGAGATTCCCGTTTTCTCCGCCAGGTATTTCTTTGCCCGACCGTCCGAGGGTGTTTGAATTCGAATGGCGAACCGCCATCCCGGTGCCTCTCGTGCCTGTCTAGGAATTGGAATGCACCCGGCTCGAGCACCGAAGGGCATCGGTTCATTGGGGACTGCGCGGCAAACAACGTTTTGGCCAATCTGCGCACGCCGGGGGGACATTTGCTCACCGTCGTGTTACAGGCGTGGATCGGCGACTCGGTTTCTGGACCAGGCCATTCCGATCCGGATTTTCTCGCCGGAAGCGACGCGCCGCGCGGAGCAAACTCCCGCTGCCGCGTCACCAGCGAGGTTCTCCGTCGTGCGGAGGAATTGTTACGTCTTATACTGCATGACCTCCGCGCGGCAGCCCAGATTCGCTGGGTGGAACATGAGCGGGACCTGGCGCTCGAGTTGGCCGCAGCCCGGCATCCGACCGGACGGGACCACGACGTGTCAGGCTCCAGCCTTCCGCCTGCATCCCGCGTCCGCGGTAATCACTCGCGACAGGTTGTTCAACTAATGCTCGATTACCTGAAAGAGCATTACCGCCACCCGATGGCACTGCGGGAAGTCGCTTTTCATCTCCGGATGAATGCAAATTATCTCTCCACGATTTTCCGGGCCATAACTGGCATCAAGTTTCACCGGTACCTCGATGCCTTGCGCATGGCGCAGGCCATGGAGTTGCTGCGGGACCCCAGCCTTAGGATTTCTGAAGTGGCGGGAGCGGTTGGCTACGTTAATCCCAACCATTTTCGCAACGTGTTCAAGGCTCACGAAGGAGTTTCTCCCGCTGCCTGGCGAGCGCGGTCCCAGGCTTCAGGGCGCGGCGTCGGTTCGGTTTGAAGTAACGCCTTGTTGATGACGACCGGCCTCTCTGAAGCTGATTCAGGCGAAGCTCAAAACTGGTGGTGACGAGGGATTTAAACCGGGCAACCTGAGTTTTCGTGTGCTTTTCTGAGAAGTTGGCGGTTGTGCGCCAAAAGCACCAAATAGTAGATATTTACAGATACATGGCGGTCAGACTCAGGGTTTACCACAGCTTTAAATTTTCCCGTGCATGAATGCCAAATTGAGATCGTGCAATTTGACGCGAAAGGAGGTGATTCCCGCGACAATGGCAGAGCCAACCCTCTGCATTGGATAATTGCTGGACGCCGGGTTGGCGGGCGCCAGGCAGGATGTTAATGTGAAAAGGATACCATATGACGGATGAAGAACTATTTAGGCTATGGATTCTGTTCCGGAGGCCAATATACTGGGATCCGGCTCCCCCCTGGTTAAAACTCAGCGCGGATAAACTGCGCAAGTTTGCCGAGGTTCAAAAGACCTGGAACACCAAAATCGCAGAGATTGAGGTGCAGCGGATGCAGGAAATCGCGAAGGTTGTCGGCATCCAAGGTATGTGACCACCGCGGGTTGAACAAAGGCAGGCGGATCCTATCAATGATCTGCCTGCCACATTCAAATCGCCTGGAAATTCCCAAACTTCATTATGACCCCAGTGTCGCCTGAACCATTACCGGAAACTGGCAGGATAGAAACCGTCGCTTCGACCAATGCGGAGGTGCTGCTGGTTGGCTACGAGCGTCAGGAGAATCTTGGGTTGCGCTCACTGGTGGCTTATCTCCATGCCCAGGGCCACGCGGCGCTGATTCTGCCGTTCGGTCCCGGCCAGAACGCGCGCATCCTTGCCGCCGTGCAGGAACACCAGCCTCGTATTATCGGGTTCTCGATTATTTTCCAGTATTCGCTGGATGAATTTGGGAGTTTGATGCGCTGCCTGCGTGATCATGGCGTGAAAGCCCATTTCACGGCTGGGGGCCATTTTCCCACTTTGCGCCCCGAGGAAACTTTCAAAATGCTTCCGGAATTGGACAGTGTAGTTCGTTTTGAAGGAGAATTGACGCTGACCGAATTGGTCGAGAACCTGGGGCAGCCTGATAATTGGTCAAATATCCTGGGATTAGCCTTTCGTCGAGGACCTGACGTGGTGGTGAACCCGCCTCGCCCTTTGGTGACCGATCTCGATCGCCTGCCGTTCATCCACCGTGACGAACCGCAGGAAGTTGGGCTGGGAGTGAAAATGGCGGCGATGCTGGCCAGTCGCGGGTGTTTGTTCAACTGCGCCTTTTGCAGCATCCGCCAGTTTTACGGCAGCTCACCCGGCGCCCTCCGGCGCGTGCGTTCACCGCAAGCGGTAGTGGCGGAAATGGTGGGATTATACCAAAGCAAGGGGATTCAGTATTTTAACTTCCAGGATGATGACTTCGCCGCCCGGACTCCGCGGCAACGGGAGTGGCTCCACCAGTTCATGGAGGCCATGGACGCCGCGGGGTTGTCGAAACGTGTGCGCTGGAAGATTTCCTGCCGGGTGGATGACCTCGAACCGGGCAAACTGCAGGCCATGCAAGAGCGCGGACTGATGGCAGTTTACCTCGGAGTTGAGTCGGGCAGCGAAATTGGTTTGCGCACCTTGAATAAGCACACGACGGTCGATCAAAACCTGCGGGCCGTCGACCTGTTGAAAGGGCAAAACCTCGCGCTGGGAATCGGGTTCATGCTGTTTGACCCCTCCTCAACCGTGGACACCATCAAGGCGAACATCTCCTTTTTGCGCACCGTCGGGGGCGACGGTTATTTCCCGATCAATTTCTGCAAGATGTTGCCATATGCCGGCACTCCGATCGAAGCGCAACTGCGCGCTGCCGGTCGACTGACCGGAACCGTCCTCGCCCCTGGCTATTCCTTCCTCGAGCCCATGTTGGACTGGTATGAACTGCTGGTGCAGGGGATTTTTTCGCGACGGAACTTTAATGCAGACGGACTCGCCGCGATCCTGCAACAGGCCGACATGGAATGGCACCTGGCAAACGCCTTCCACCAGTTGCCACCCGATCCGGCCTACGGCACGGCCTTACGGCGGATCATCGCCCAATCCAACTTGCAGGCGGTAGACACGCTTTCCAACTTGTTGGACGCGGTCGTGAGCCGGGGTGCCGACTACCTCCTGGAGGAGAAGGATACTCTGGCCGAAATCGGGGAGCGGGAATGGCGCGCCGAGATGACCGCCGAGGTGGAACTCACCCGGTTAAAGGTGCGGATGCCGTTGTCCTCAGAGTGGGCGAAGCCCAGGCTGGCTCAAGACGCTGAGCTTACGCTTACGGTGCCCTGATCGCCCCGACGTAGCGTCCCAGCCAGTAACCAAGGAGGAATTCGTCGCCAGGAAAATCTGTGGCGTCGTCGCCCTGGTCCAGGATAAAAGGCTGGGTGTTGATTCGGGCGATGAGACGCTCCCCAGGAGGCAACAGTTCCCGCATCTGACGGCCCATGAAGTTCGGTGGCAGCCGGGTCAAATCCTGACGGTGGGAGTTGGTAACCCGCCAGGCGATGGTGTCCAGCGGCGTGCCGCGCAGGGTCCAGACGGAGCCGGCTGCGTCGAAGTTCTTTACCCCGCACGCTGCGGCGATGAAATTCCAAATCGGGTAGCGTTCAGGCCATTCTATTTCGAGGTGCTCGCGAACGACGGAGCGATATTTGGCGCGCAAGTCCTCGGTGAAAGCGAACCGGACGAGCGGCCAGTAGCAGAAAAAGGCCAGCTCGTCATCGCTGTGATTCCATTCGTCCCCCATGTCGTTTCCCAGGTGCACATAGCCCGGCGTTGGTGCGACGAGCTTTAGCGAGCTGAGGATGTTGGTGAGATAACCGTGTTTTTCGAACAATTCGTAAGCGCGCTCCCGGTAACGCGCCTGGCCCGTCATGGCGTAGGCGAGTTGGAGGGCGGCAGTCAACTCGGCACTATTGAGCTGGCGGTCGTGGATCGTGTGCGGGAACCAGTTCACATACTCCGGATTCCACCGGCCCCAGAGCGTCGGCTTGCCGTCGACATCCACTAGGTACAAATCGTGAGCCAGGATGTGGTCGGCGATCCGCACGAAATTAGTGGCGATGCGGGCGCGTTCGGCAGGGTTGGCCGCCACGAGTTCCCACATCACCGCGTGCGCGAAGGTCTGCGAGCAGATTTCGTCGCTGCTGGTGTGGCCCTTCCACTCCCAGCCGGGATCCGGGGCATCGCGCCAGCGATCGGTATCCGAGAATTTGAAACCCCTGCGCTCGAAGGTGCGTCCGGGGAAGCCAGTGTTGGTGTGCATGGTTTGCAGACGTTCCAACGCTCCAAAGGCGTCCCACGCTTGCCGGCGAGTTTCCTCTTCGTGCGTGACGGCATAACGGGCCCCGAGCGAGCCGATGTAATAGCTCGTCCAGCCGCCGTCGTTATCTGTGTCGATCATCTCGCTGGAGGTAATGTCGCCCGGCACCAGCAGTCGGCGTTCAGCGGTGAACCCGTAGCGGATATTGCGCGAGCGGATCTTCCGGTGGAACCAGTCGGCTTTGGCGGCCAGGGTGGTCTGGCGGAACTCGATCTTGTTCAATCCGCTTTGCGTTAGCACCCACACCTGTCCATCCGGGTCCACCGCCAGGTCGACTACGTGATCGTCGCGCAACCAACGTTTCCCTGCGTAATAGCGGAAACGCGGTGGTTCGATGCCGGGCGCGAATGGTATGGCGTATCGGGAATTGGTTCCCGCCCGTTCGAAAAACACTCCACGGGTCGAGCCGTACCAGACCCCGCCCGTTACCACCACCTGTGAGGTCACTTCGGGCCAGGGCGCTCCCGGCGGGGCGTTCAAGACTGGCGCCGGCTTGCGCCAGGACCCGTTCGCATCCAAGCGTTCAGCTCCATTGACTCCGTTCGACAACCAGCCGTCCTCGAATTGGTAAGCCAGGTCACCGTCTCGGGTGAGCGCGATGTCGGTGGCGATTTTCCCCGCCAGTGGCCGGTAGCTTTTATCCAAGACCAGAGTGTCGTCGAACACACGCGCCACCCCTTTGTCCGTGAGCACATAAACGGTGTGCTCTTTGTCGATGCAAAGTCTTTTGAACCGTGCTTTGTTCAATTCCGGGGCCTGACCGATGCGCACCGCAACATCCTGCCAGAATGGCGTATCCGCCAAAGGCTTTCCGATCAGTATGCCCGGCAACAGCCAAAGCGCGAGGCCAGTGGCCGTGGTTTTTGTGAAATTCATAAGCCAGGATAAACAGTCGGCCAGTTAAAGGGAATGGAGAAACCCGAGTTGCCGCGAAAAAGGAAGGCGAACGAACTTGGAATCTTCACCTGATGACGCTTTTCCCGGGAGGGGCGTGTGCGGGCAAAAGAAAGCGTGAATCTGGGCGATCCAGCGTAGCTGATGCTCCCCCCCATGCTGCCAAGCAGCGTCCCTTATTCCCTATTTCCCCTGCAGGGCATCCCCCGGCTATCCTTCGGGGCCCAGATTCACGCCGACATGATTATTGAGGTGGCGCCGGTTTGCCTATCCTCAAAAACAGGTAGAAAACTGAAATAAATCCAACGAGCCGCCCACCTGTCTACCTGGAAACCGGTAGCGGCAGCGCTTTGAGATACGGACTCTTTCCCAGGGCCGCGCCCATCACTTTGGACTGCGATTGAAGGGAAGTTCTTCCAGGGACATAGGCGCCGCTGCTAAAAGCACCGCAGGAAACGAATCGCTTGGCAATGTTCGGCGAGCGGGTATCTTCGCGGTCATGTGTCCCACTAACCGCAGAATGAACGCTCTCTTTCAATCCTTCTCGGTGTCTGTGGATGGTCGTGCGGCAAAGCTCTTGGGGGAGCTTAAATGCAGTCGGTCAGGTTTGGCGTGCCTGGGGGCGCTCGTCCTGTTTGTCGGTTCGGCCGTGGCAGACACGGTGTTTCATGTTGCGCCGACGGGCAGTGACGGCAATCCCGGCACTCGCGGGAAACCATTTGTATCCCTGGAGCGCGCCCGTGAGGCGTTGCGGGCGGTTGGACCTGGCAAAGCCCGAAAAGTGGTCGTACACGGCGGCAGTTACGAAATTCGTGAGCCCTTCATTTTAGGCCCGTTGGATTCCGGCTCTTCCAATCGGCCAGTCACCTGGCAGGCTGCGCCCGGAGAAACGGTCAGGCTCGTTGGCGGCAGGTCGATACCTGCTTCAGCCTGGAAACCGGTCACGGACGCTCCAGTCCTCGAGCGCCTCGATCCCGCCGGCCGTGGACATGTGATGGCGGTGGATCTACGAGCCTTGGGTGTCACGAATTTCACTGCATTTCCGGTGGCCTACCATGGGGTGCCTCCCGGGCCGGAGCTTTTTTTCAACGGGCAACGCATGACTCTCGCGCGGTGGCCAAACGCGGGCTGGGCGACCATCGCCCGGATCGTGGAGCCTGGCTCTCGGCCCAGAGACGGCGACCAGCGCGGGCTTGCGGGGAGCTTTCAGTATACGGGCGACCGTCCGGCCCGTTGGCGCCCGGCGCAAGGGGTCTGGCTGCAGGGCTACTGGTGCTATGACTGGTATGACGAAGTGATTCGGGTTGGGGCAATTGATACGACCAAACACCTCATCAGCCTCGCCGCACCGCACGTGTATGGTCTGATGCAGGGCAACCCGTCGCCACGCCGCTATCGGGCATTGAATGTTTTGGAAGAGCTCGATGAACCGGGAGAGTATGTGATCGATCGCGAATTGGGCCGACTGTACCTGTGGCCACCCTCGGACACTGTCTCGGCACAGGTGACGCTGGCGACTCTCGACTCTCCCATTGTGGCTTTACGCGACGCTGGCTGGATCCGGTGGCAGGGATTCATCGTTGAATCCGGCCTGGATCATGGGATCGAGGTGTCCAACGGAGTTGCCTGCGTGATTCGGGACTGCGAGGTGCGAAACTTGCGCCGGCTGGGAATTCGGGTGACCGGCGGAGCTCGTCACCAAGTGATCTCCTGCAGGATACATCACACCGGCCAGGGCGGATTGGTGCTCGGCGGTGGCGATCGCAAAACCCTGACCAGCGCCGGCCACGAGGCGCTGAACAACCATATCTGGCGATTTTCGGAGCACCAGCTCACTTCAGCCTATGGCCTGTCGTTCGAGGGTGTCGGCAACCGGGCCGCTCACAACCTGATCCACGATGCCCCGCACCAGGCCATCTTCGTGGGCGGCAATGATCACGTGTTCGAGTACAATGAAATTCACCATGTCTGCACCGAGACGGATGACTGTGGCGCCCTCTACAAAGGACGCAATCCCTCGTGCCGTGGCAACCAAATCCGTTTCAATTACTGGCACGACATCGGCAGCCCCATGGGGCACGGGAACGCGGCGGTCTATTTTGACGACGGGGACGGCGGAGACATGGTGTTCGGCAACCTCTTCGTGCGGTGTGGCGAACCGGGCAAAGGATCGTTTGGGACCGTCTTCTCCCATGGCGGCCACGGCATCCAGGCTGTAAACAACATCTTCGTTGACTGCAAGCGTGCCCTGGGCTCGGCCCCCTGGGACGATGCGCGGTGGCGTGACGCCCTTCAGGGTGGTCAGGATTGTTTTTTTCCAGATAAACTTCTGAAAGAGGTAGACATCACCAAACCGCCATATGTTACCCATTATCCGGAGCTCGTGGATTTTTTGAACCCTCCGGCGGGGGCTCCGCGGGTAAACCACGCGCGCTTGAACCTCCTGGTCCGCTGCGCACAGACTTCCGGCGGCAACTGGCGCCTGGACGCCGATTCGACCTGGTCCACGGATGGTGACCCGGGCTTTGTCAATGCTGCCAAAGGGGATTATCGGCTGCGCCGGGAGTCACCGGTGTTCAAGCATCTGCCCGGATTCAAACCGCTCCCGGTTGATAAAATGGGACTCGAGCCCTGAGTCCCGCGCGGTCGAATTGCTGCAGCGGCTGGTGATCAGTGTCCGCTGGTTGCGCCTGGTTACATCATCAGTATTGGCGAAGCCCAGATCTTATTCTGCTGATACCGGGCATGCATTTCCTGCCTGGCCCGGAGGAAGGCGTACTCCAGTTTATGATCGGTCTCGAACAGGGCGCGATAAAAGATTTTGGCATAGTCGAACGCCTCGTTGTCCTCAATATCCCAGCGGAAACCGAGAATCGCCCCGGCGTTTTTCTCGGCGAGCGTGAAGACGAACGGAGCCTGGGAACTCTGGCAACAACTCAGATAAACGAAGCGGGGACGTTCCAGTTTCAAACTGAACAGCTCCGCCGTCACGATTTCCGGTTGGTCTCCGGGCAGAAACAGGAACCCGCCCTGGGCATTTTGGTAGTAGGAGTGACCCGCATAATGCACGAGGTCCCACTGTTTTCCCCGACCCAACTGGGAAACCGTCTCCAGGAACCTCTGGCCGGGAGTCGCTTGCTTAACATGTTCAATACAACCGATGTTGAACCGGGCCCGGTTTTGTTCGAGGTAGCCACGGAGCCATTCGGTCTCCGTCCCCACGTTGGCGATGTCAGCCAGCGAAATGGACTGGCCACGGACATTCAACCTGCCGCTCACATTGGCTTCGATAATGAGGCAGCGAATCGGGGTTCGGTTCTCGGCTTCGGTAGCGAACAGGGGGTAGGCTTCATGTTTGCGAAACTTGCGGTAAACCGGGGCCTGAAGCATCCAATAATTGCGGCCTTCGATCTCGAGTACCGACTCCAGGGCGACGCCCTGGATGGTTTGATCGACGACGAACTCGATTTTCACGTTTCGTTCCTTGCCCACCATGCCCACCAATCGGCTAAACCGGGAATTAAACTCGGCGTTGTTTTTGAAGATCTGCTCCATCAACTTGCTCCCCGCTTCATGCAGTTTGCTTTCCCAGGTGGGATCGTTTTCCCCGATCTTCTCCGAGAGTTCCTGAAGTTCGGCAATGGCATCTTGCTGGATCTGAAGTGAGCCTGTCGCCTCGTAAGGGAAACCGAAGCCTTCCAGCTTATAGGTCCACTTCTCTTCGGCCAGATTCACGACGATTTCGGCCTCGGCGACGTGGGTTTCTGGCCCTGGCTTCGGGAGCGGAGTGGCGAGTTGGAGGGCCTCTTCGCACTGCCGCAGCAAGCGATCATCCCAGTGCTCCTCCCCCTGGAGGGCCAGATAACACCGGTCCAAGCGTTGGGTCTCCTCCAGCAACGCCCCGCTGACCGAGGTTGCCAGAACGACCGAGGGAATCCCGGCCGATTGCACCTCTCTCACCAAGGCCACGCCATCGTGAGCCTGCGGGTTCAAGGGAGCCGACCGGTCCGCCGGGATCTCCGACTCCGTCACCAGCAGGTGGTAGGGGTGCCCGCTCAGGCGGTTCTTGGCGTCCGCAGCGTTTCGGGAGTGATCCACGATTAGCGCGTTTCCACTGCGGCTCAAGCCATCCTGCAAACGGTCTTGGATGACGTTCGCCAAGTCCAGATCGCGGCATACCAATAAGGCGTAGCGGCTCATATCATGACTCCTTGGCAACGGGCAGATCGATACGGTATCGAACCTCTTCCCCCTGCCGGTCCGGTTCGTATAACTTCCCGTGGTGGTTTTCCACGAATTTGGTGATGATGCCTTGCCCCATGGCCAGGTCGGCCATGGTCTTCGCGAGGGCAGTCCGTTTACCTTCCTCCGACTCGCTGACTTCCGCCGGCAGGTAACCAACGATCTCGATGCTGACCCAATCGTTCTGGTGCGATAGCACGAGCCGGATTTGCCGATCCTGCGGAACTAACCGAAACAAATAGGCTACGATCGTCATTACGCAAAACCAGAGCTGATATAAATCACCGCGGACGTGGGGCAGGGAGTCCGGGCATTGGATATTGAGGGTTTGATATTCGGCCTCGGGCAAATCACGGCGCACGGCGGCGACGATTTCCTTTAGATCCAGCAGCACCTCGTGGTATGGCACCGCGAGACCGGTGCCCTCCGCCAGAAAGAGCCGATCGTAGGTCAGTTCCAACTGCCCCAACTGTCGCCGCACTTTCTGCAGCGTATCCACAGTGTCCTGTGAATCAAGCCGTTCGCTCAGGCGTTTGATCCAGGTATAGATCAGGGCGAGCCGTGTTTTGGTCTGGCCTGCAATTTCGGTGTAGACGCGTTCCAGCGCTTCCAGGCGTTCGGCTTGTTTGTAGGGCAGCAGGTCCTTGGCGGTGAAGACCCGGCTATCGCCAGTTCCCGGCAGCCGTGCCACGGAGAGCAGCACGTCTCGTGGTGGTCCTTCTTTTGGCTGCAGCCAAACCCGGTCCGTCCGGCTGCCGCTGGTCTCGATCAGGTTGACCGCCGCCGTTTCATCCTGAAAACAGCGGCGGAACGGTTGTCCCAGCAAGTCGCTCTCGGCATAGCCCAGCAAACGCTGTCCTGCGGGGTTCACTTGTCGAATGCCGCCCTGTTCATCCGTCACAATGATGGCATCCGAGGTGGACTCAATTACGGCTTTGAGGAGATGATGTTGGCGGGACCGCTCCAGGAGCGTCGCCAGTTCGCTGATCACGGTTTCCAACGCGTGCAATTCCTCCGCCGCAAACGCGTTCTCCCGGACGTCCTCGACATTCAACAGCCACCGGACTTGTCCATCGACTCCGCGAATGGGAACGCAGAGCTCCGAGATGGTTTTCAACTGGCTGGGTTGAAAGACATCCTTCCATTCCGTCGCGGTCACATTGCCGATGTTGACTGGCACCGCTTTTCGGCACACGTAACCCAACACTCCGTGTTCGAGTGGTTGGGCGAATTCATCGGGGAGCCTGGATGCCTCCTGCGCAGCCCATTGGGAGACCAGGCGCAGACAACGGCGAGGCCAATCCACCTGGAAGATCGCGACATTCGTCCACTCGTACTGTTCGGCCAGGGCTCGGACCAGGATCCCGGCCACTTTCTCCACGTTGTTGGAGGCCTCCGAAACCCGCTTCGCTAATTGGAATCGGAAGGTTTGCTCTTCTTCCTGGGCCAGATGCAGCGCCACCAGGACGGCCTGATCCACCGGAACCGCCTTCAGTATCGCCAGGTCGTCCTCCGGGAAAGGACGGCGACTGTAAAGCACGACAGACGCCACAATGCGATCACCTTCGATCACCGGAATGATGACGAAGTAACGCATGCCCATATCCAGCAGCGGCTTGAAATGTGGATCTTCCTTGAGCGACCGCCATTTCTCTTCGGCGAGATACACCTCGAGATCCCCGGTGGTCGAAACCCGGTTTTCGTTCATCCAGTCGCGCATAGCGTCTGTCAAAACCCACCAGCGTCGCGGGCTGACAAACTCCTTGCCGTCGATGGTGGCATGGAGGGACCGAACGTGCCCGCCATCGGCGCTGTGAAGCGAGACGGCGAACATATCGTAGGCGAGGACTTGCCGGAGTTCCTCCTCGATCGCCACCAGCATCGCGCGCGGTTCTTGCAGGGCTTGAATGCGCCGATGAATGGCGATCGTGGCTTTTTCGAGCAGCACGTTGCGGGCGATGCTCACCGCTCCGATCACCCTTCCGTCCAGGTCCATTTCCGGCACCGCCGCCAACACCGAAGGGATCGACCGGCCATCACTCAAGCGGCGAAAGGCAACCTCATATTCCGAACTCTCCCCCCGTCGGCGCTGGCGCAGTTGCTCCTGGACTTTCGCGTAATTGGCCTCATCAAAAACGTCATGAATGTGTCGGCCGGCCAGGGTCTCGGCGCCCACGATGCGCAACACCGCCGGATTCGCATAGGTGAATTCCTCCTCCAGGTTCACCTTGGTAATGCCCAGCGGTGAGCGGTCAAAGATGTTGTTTTGGATTTCCACCAATCGCGAGATATCGACCACGCCGGCGTAGCTGCTCCGGTTCTCTCCGGCGATGGTCAATGGGCCAATTTCAGCCGCAACCGGCACCAAATGGCCGTTGGCCGCTCGCAGATGGAGCGGGCGTTGAAGGGTCCACGATCTCCGAAGCGCGTTGGCCACTAATTGCTGCTCCTGACCATCAAAACATCCTGCCAGGTCTTTACCGATCATCGTTTCCGACTCAGCCAGGCGGCAAAAAGCCGCGTTGGCATAGAGAATTTTCCCCTCAGCATCGACCTGGCAGAAGCCTCGGCTGCCGCTTTCCACGACGCTCTCATAGACTTCAGCCGTGTTTCGAAGGGCCACCTCGATTAGTTCGTCGAGCGTCTCTCGGATCAGCGGTAACATCCGGTGGTGCTGGTCGGCCTCGACCAGCGAAGGCGCCGGTTCGTGGTCCAGGACCTCCGAAAGCGTCCGTTCCAGACAGCGAGCCTCGGTGAACAGGTCAAATACCGAATAAGTTTGGGTCCTCAGTTTCGCCAGCAGTTGCTCGTTCAGCAGCGGGGCCGGGGACGTGGGGTCGGCCAGCGCCTTTCGCAGCATCGTGAGTAGATCGGTGCCGGCCCGTTGCTCCTCACGCAGCCTGGCAATTCTCGGTTCGGCGCGTTTCCCCAAAGTCTGGCTCAAATTGGCGACCCAGGTTTGCGCGAGTTCGCTACGCCGTTGATCCAGGATGGTGACGAGTTCCGTCAGGCATGCTTCCCGGCTGCTGGTTTCTATTGAATTCATACACTTGAACTCCGGTGAACAGGTTCAGCCTTCATCGTCCTGGCAAGTCGTCCCAAGGCGGCTCCCGGCGCTCAGTCGCGCTAGCTACGGCCAGGACTCCAACCGGAGAGTGGGTTCTTTCCGGAATCGATCAGGGTGCAACTTTAATCGGAGGTGACCATCCGGGATAAACAACCCTGGCGGCACCACCACCTGGAACAAACCCATCCCCGTCTCTCCCCAGAAAATCCAGCGTTCCTCATTACCCGCTATCTGAGGAAGATGTTTGAAGTATTAAAAGAACTTCGCACATCCGCAGAGGTAATGCAAATCCCCGGCCGGCGGGGCAGTGGCCAGGAGATGCGATTTAGGTCCACCGGACCTGGTGCAGAGGGTTGTGGTTCAAGCTGTTGGCGCCAACCTGCTCACAGGCCGTGGCGGCCGAACTACGACTTCAGTTCTGCCTGCTGAAGCCGTCGCCAGGATCGCAGGGCAGGAGACGAAGCTAAGCACTGGCGCCCGAGGCCAAGGCGTCGGGCCAGGCCTGAAACTCCTCTCGAGAGCTTACAGGTTCGCGGCGTGCGCGATGAATTCGCGATACCGGAGCAGGATGGAGCGCAGCGCCGCCACCAGCGCGGCCTCTTTTAAATACCCCGGAGCGGCTGAAGGCGTTTCCAGTGTGATTTCAAAGGGTCGCGGGCGGAGTTTGGGCGGACCACTCAGCACGCCTTCATAGCACTTTCGGATCACGCCGTTGCGCGCGGGAAAGCCGTCGATGTTCTCCGCTTCGTTGCGCGGCAGGAACACAGAGGCCGCTTGCAACGCCGGTTCGATCAGGTGACGAGTCAGGGTCGCTCCGTGCGCAAACCCGTAAAACCCTTGGCTCGTGTCATCGGTATGCAGCGTGATTATCCCGTGAAAGGAATGCTGCACTAAATCCGACTCCAGCAGCCGCACCTCGGGTTCCGTCGAACCCTGCCAGAATTCCCGGTTCAGGTCCTTGCCACCACGGGCGTGCCGGGTGCGGTCTTCCACACCGGTGGGATTGCAGATCGGATAGGCGTGGATTTCGTAACCAGCGGCGAGCTCCGGTTGTTGTTCCAGTTGGGCGAGGAACTGACCCAATGCATGAATTCCTTCGGGTTCATCCCCATGCACACCCGCGAAAATCCCGATCCGCAAACTCTCATCGCCCCCTTTTGGTCCGCGGAACAAATACCTGGGGATTTCATAGCTCTCCCCAGCGTGCTCAAACCGCGCCTCGTGATCAGCACTCAGGTGCCGCGATCGGGCGGCAATTACCTCCAGCGGTTGCAGCAGGCGAGCGAGCGACCGCCGGTTTCGTTGGGCGCGCCCGGAGTCTGGCTGCACCCGGCTGAATTCAATTTCTGTGATCATGCTTTTCGAAAATGTCTGAGGCCAAAATAGCACTAAATACAAGTATGTCTACAATAATAATAGAGATATGGCTAAAATGTTGTATATGAACGTAATATTGTTGGCGGATGCGTCAATTGCTCGGCGACAAAACCATCGATTTGATGGAGATTGTTACCGAGAACCGGACTCCCTAAGTCCATCTGACTGGCTTGATAGCTTACAGCCGAGAGTGAATCGACAGTCTGGTAATCGAGTCGGTTGGCACCTACCCGGACCGCCGGTTTTGTCCACAGGCACTTAGTGAGCCGTACTGAAAACCTGTCTATGGTCTGCTGCTTTCGAACACGTAAACCCCGTCCCGCACTTTTTGGATATGTTCTATCTTTTGATGAGACACTATGTAGTTCGTTTCACCGATCGAGATTCCGCATGGATTTCCGAAATAGAACAAAACCGTTAGAGCTTTTTCTTTACTAACTGAATCCCGATGAAGAAAAACGTGCAAGGTCGGCGAAAATTGAGGATCATAAAGCCGGTAAACCTCTTTTGGTAATCGGCTGTCATCCACAAGGGTTTGATCCTTGGGGTCACCACTCCATTGCGCCAATGTTTCACGAGCCCAAAGAACGAAACTGTCCAGATGCTCGCTGGTGGAGACGCTCGAAGCAAAGACTTCAACAAAAGGACGGCCGGGAGTAAATGGTTTGAAGATAATCATCAAAGGAATTCCGACAATTAACGCGGAACAAATTAACAGTGTAATCTTCACGACGAGACCATCCTTCCGCTGGAACGAAAGTATACTGAGCCACACTACGAAGCCGAGAATGAATACCGACAGGTAAGCGGCCACCAGGAAAGTGCCGAAGAACCTGATCGGGAAAGGTGTATCGAGCTCACGATGAAATGCGACGTACTGCACAAAGGTGTAATGAATCCACGTAAAGGCCACCGAACTCAACGCCAGCCCGACACTAATTAAACCCTTATGTTTGATCGTCATATCGCACAATGCTTCCTGCCCAAGGTTACTTGACCCAACAAGTCCTCCATTTTGGTGGTCACCACGGGCTGCACGCTGTTGATCGCGAAGGCAAACTGGCTAACCACCGTGGAATTGGCACGGAAGGAGCAACTAGCCCTGACCAGGCCAATGACAAACGGGAAAAGCATTCCTTGCAGCAATAGCATAGCGCAAAGCTATGACCAGACCTTATATTTATCAAGGATATTCGCCCGGAACATGCCACCAGATCGCTGGCTGGGCGGCCGAGCCAATGGTGCCGCCGAGCGAGCGGTGTCACCCATTAGCGTTAGCGGTCAAGAGGGGAAACAGATTTCCGTCAGCCAGCCTTTTTTTTCTTAAAAGCTGTCTTTGGCTTTGGCCGTTTTGGCGGGCGGCGTTCAAGGCGCGATTGCTTCCTGTCATTTCGGTCGTTGATTCGGATGGTCCCTCCCCGGCGGGGAGGTGATCCGTTCAGTCACCCATCTGGTTCCAGCGTGACCCGACCGGCCTGGGTGACAATCCGATCCGCTCCGGGCGGACCGGGGTCCGCCCGGAGCGCACGCCCTCCTCCCGGCACGCCGGGAGCCAGAAAACATTCAGTGCCAAGCTCTGTTCATTCAGTGGATCATGACTTGTGGCTCGCGGCCCTTGCGGGTTTCGCGTCCAACCTGGCCTTGACTCAGGGCTTGGTCGAATCACCAAAATCTCTTTCGCCTGGAAGCCGGCCCGCGGCGGCGGGCGGCGGGGAGACCCGCCGGGTCCATTCAGTCCTCTTGGCTCGCGGGCCCAGACCCCGCCGCTGGCTCACGACCGGTCTCCCCTAAATCACTGTGCCGGCCCGGCCCGAAGGCGCGCGCGGCGTCGTAGGGCACATCTTCGACCATGACGTGCCACGCCGCCTTGGCCAGCTTGCAGGCCAGCGCCTTGGTCGCAATGACCGGATTGGTCTGCTGCTTCTTGCGGTCATAGAAGCGGCGGCAGCGTTCATCGTGCCGGCAGGCCAAGTGCGCCGCCTCCACAAACGCCCACCCCAGATACTTGTTCCCGCATTTGCGGTTGTTCTCCCCCTTCTTCTTGCCGTTGCTCTGGCGCACGCTTTTGACGCACCGGCAATAGCTTGCAAAATGGCCCGCGTCGGCAAAGCGCCTGGCGTCGCCGGTTTCCAGGGCAATGGTCAGTCCCAGGATCTTGGCGATGCCGGGAAGTTCCTGCAGGCGCCGGTAGGCGGCCCCTTTCCCGGCTACCGCCAGAATGTGCCGCTCCATCTTCGTGATGGAGGCGCTGAGATGGCCCATGAGCGTGAGCTGCTCCCCGCTGAGCAACTGATCGGCGGGCGCGCTAAAGCGGGCCTGGGCCTCCGCAGGCTTCATCGCTTTGACGCGGGCCAGCGCCACGCGCTGGCCCAGGGTCCGTTCGTTCAGACTCTCGAAGCTCAGGATCAGGGTGGTGCGCAACTGCACCAGCAGCAAGCGGCGCCGCAAGAGGTCGCGCACCGGCCGGATTTTCCGGTCGCAGAGATGGCCCGTCGGCAGCAGCTTCAGCCGCAGCAGGTCCGCCAGAAAGTAAGCGTCCGAGACATCGTCCGTGTGCTTCATCCCGCTGTAGGGTTGCATCGCCGCCGGGTTGGCGAGCACGACGTGATAGCCCTGGTCCTGCAGGCCGTCCACCAGACAATACCAGTTGAAGGTCGACTCGATGGCGATGGTGCTGATGCGGGGCTGGTAAGGCTTGAGGTGTTGCAGGATTACGGCCAGCTCGCAGGGCAGCTTCTGGTGACCAAGACGTCGGCCCGTTACCTCCATCAGGCCGCAGACGGCGTTGTTGCTGTGCAGATCAATTCCGACCATGATGTCCATAGTGGTTCTCCGGTGGGTTGTGGGTTTATGTTTGATTTTCTTGACACCCCTCAAACTACTCCCTCGCCTGCCGGATAACCACGTTTCGCTCGAATGCCAACTCACGCTTAATGCTCTACAGTCCTTCATGTATTATTACCCACCACCCGACTTCCCGTGCAGCATCCGTTCCAGTTTCTCCAGACGAGTTCTCAACTCTCCGATTTCGGTTTGCTTTTTTTGAAGCTTTTCCTCCAGCTCCTGCCGGAAGCTTTCTTCATGCTTTATTCGGCCTTCCACTTTCTCATTGAGTCCCTGGATGGCCGCCAGCGCCACGCCATCGGCGTCGACGGTAGCGATGGCGGTTGGGATTTCGCCAAGGCCAAACGCCGTGCGGAAATCCTGCGCCATGGGACCGAAGTGTTTTACCTCCGCTGGCTCGGTCTTAAAGCGCCATTGCTGGATGGGCAGCCGGGCGACCTGTTCCAACACCACTGCGGCGTCCACCGGCGCGAAGTCGGTCTTGAGATTGCGGTCGGAGTTCGGCGTAATGACTCCAGTGGCGAGGATGTTTCCGATGACGTGCAAAGTCGTCAACGGATTGATCGTGCCGATACCCACGTTGCCACCCGGGGAGTTCAAGCAGAGGGACATGGCGTGCGCTGGAGCGTCGGCGTAGTTATAAGCATAGACGACCCCGAAGCTGCCTCCGGAATTGTAATTCAACTTTTCGATAAAGACTCCCTTGGCCCCGGGATAGTTCGGGCTGGAGGCACCGGAGACAGCCAGACCGCCACTGGCGACATTCAATCCGCCTGGAGGTGGGGTAGCCGTCCCGATACCGACGCCACCGGCGGCGCGGAGCAGAAATTGATGGTCGGCCGTGGATTCAACGGCTGAGAAAGAAGCAGAAGATGAATTGGCCCATACGAAAGAACCTTCGTGCAAAGCGTGAGCGTGGACCCCCATTGCTATGGCCCAAGGGGCGCTAGCGACGCAACTATCGCCGATGCAAACGGAATGAAAACTGGTGGCTTGATTGCCATGCCCGCCCAGGATGGAGGCAAAGGAGCCACCCACTACATTCGGCAGCCAGGAATCCCCGCCGCCGCCAATGAAAGCGCCAGCGACGCCATTGCTAACAACGTTACCGGCATAGCCGCCGATGATATTTGGAGCTGCACCGGCTGCGGAAAACGGGTCCGGGGCATACTCGAGGCGAAGCGCCCGGTTGGTATTGACCCAAAATTCCAACGGCAAGTTGTCCGTGGTCCCGAGGAAGGCGCCGTTGGTCGGGTTGGCGCCGGCATTGCCGCCCACCTTCCACAGGCTGTCGGTCGTAAGGCCGTTCACAGAGTAGGCGTTCACACTGCTCAAGCCCGAGCCATCGCCACTGAACGCGCCGCCCAGCGTCAGACCCGTGGCGCCGTTGGTCACCACCACGTCGGGCAGCGCGTTGGCGGAAATCGGGCCGGACACATTCGCCGCCACCAGCGCATACGGCACGGGGGTGAGTGGTTGACGCGGCGTCAAAGTGGTGAACGTGTTCGAGCCGTTCGAGCTGACAGCGATCTCCAGCCAGTTGCTCGCGCCCGTGAACACGTTGCCGAAGTCCACCGTGGCCGTGAACAAGCCGTTGCTCACCGACACGGCCGCATTCGTCACTGGTCCGGCGATGGGCGTACCGGTCACGTTCGTCGCAAAAAGTGTGAAGGCGAGGTCGTAGCTGCCGTTGGCGGGATTGCCGCCGTCGTTCAGCCAGCCCTGGTAGGTGAAGGCGGTGCCTTGGGCCAACACGGACCCGCAGATGGAAGTTAAGAGAGAGCAGGTGGCAATGAGTTTTAGATTAACTTTCACGTCTGGTTTCCTTTCAATTTGATTTTTGCTGGCGAATGATTTGTTCCAGGGCTGCGAGACGTTTTTCGAGGGATACATTTTGCTGTTTCAATTCCGTGTTCTCCTCCCTCAGTTCACGGAGTTCAGCGTCGGTCTTTTGGCTTCTGACCTCTGACCTCTGACTTCGGTCTTCTAACTTCGCATTCAGTCCCTGGATCGCGGCCAGCGCCACGCCATCGGCGTCGACGGTAGCGATGTGCTTGTCGTCCGGGCCGACGTTGAACGCGGCGTAAAAATCCTGTGCCATTGGACCGATGTGGGGTGTGCTTCTGTCCGCCTTGTAATTCCATTGTGAAATGGGCAGCGTAATGACCTTCTGCAAAACCTCCTCCGCATTGATGGGGCTAAAATTCTCTTTCACGTTTCGGTCGCTGGTGGACACCAAAGAGCCGTTGACGTAAAGCCCGCCCGCCACCAGATGCATCATTTCCGTGCCGCCGCCCGCGTTAGCGTAACCGTCATTGTGGACGCCGCCTTTGTACCAGATGAATCCGGCGGTGGGGCCCGCACTGGCGTCGCAGCGGAAATAGAGCGTGCTCGATTGCACCCCGACGCCGTATAACGTGCTCCAGAGATTGAGCATTTGTCGAGTTTGGGAACCGAAGTAGATGCTGGTTTGGGGCTCGAGTTGAACGCCGCCGCGAGCTCGAATGCAGAATTGGTAATCTCCGCTGGAGGCGAAGGGGCTCAGGCTGCTGATATCTGCCCACACAAACGCGCTCCTGTGCAGAGCCTGGGCTCGGGCGCCAGCGGCAAAAGAGTATGGGGCGGAAGCCAAATTCAAACTACCCCCGGGGATGGTCGCATAATAGGCGGTGCCCGAGATGGTGTTGCCGTACCCTCCGCCGAGGGTGGTGTTGTAGGCACCCAAGCCGCCACCGGTGATGGAATTGTTTTCGCCTCCGCCGAGGGTGGCGTGATCGGCAGGACCGGAGATGGTGTTGCCGGAACCGCCTCCGATAACGGAACGATGCGGCCCGGCATCGGCAATGCGGTTGCCGTCGCCGCCGGGGACAGATGAAAAATCAGCCGCGACCGTAAGATTGCGACCGCCTCCGATGGCGGAGTATTGCCCGGAGACCGAGTTGGTCGTTCCGCCGTTGATGCTCGAAAACCCGCCTGCGACTTGATTGTAAAAGCCACCCTGTACTGACGAGTAATCTCCACTGGCCTGATTCTGCAACCCGCCGCTCACGCTGGTATATGGGCCGCTGGCGTTGTTGCCGGAACCTCCACTCACCACGGCATTCGGCCCCCCGCTCGTGTTTGCGAAACCCCCGCCAATGGTCGCGTCAGTCGCATTGGGTTGGATTAAATTGTATCGTCCGCCGCTGATGCGCCCTCCCCAAACGCCGGATCCGATGGCGTTCTCGCGGCCACCGCCGACCGAGGCAAACGGCGAATTGGAACTAATGCTGTTGATAGACCCGCCCGCGATGACGCCTTCCCAGGATGCATCCCCGACCTGGTTGTAGAAGCCGCCGCCAATCAGCGAGCGAATGGCAGAGCTTGTGTTATTTTCGCCACCTCCGATGGTGGCCGAAAGAGCGTTTGTGCCGATGAAATTGCCGAACCCACCTCCAACCGTGGAATAGTTGCCGGCGGTCTGGTTATACTGACCTCCGCCAATCGTGGCGGAATCAGCGTTGGTTTGGATAATGTTTGCTCTGCCGCCAGCGACGCTGGAGTGGGATCCGGAAGCGGTATTATCCCGCCCACCCGCAATTGTGGCCCACCCGCCATTGGCGGTGTTGAAGGTGCCGCCGCCGATGGTGGCGTAACTCGCGTTTATCCGGTTCGGGAAAGAATCAAGCCCGCCGCCGGCGATAGTGGCGGCTTCAGCCCCCAGGGCAACGCTATTGGCCACTGAACCGCCCAGAACATTTGGAATTCCCACTGAGGGCGCGAGCCGCCAGGCGGTATGGTTGTTCACGCGGAGTTCAAAAGGCTGATTGTCTGCTGTGCCCAGGAATTGCGTTCCCGGCACCGTTCCAATGTTGCCGGAAGTTCCCCAAAAGCTGGCGCTGCTTAAGCCACCCAACGTAGCTGCATTTACGTTAGTCACGTTCCTGCCGTCGCCGGTAAACGCGCCGGAAATCTGGTTGGCCGGGTTATTCAGCGTTACCGCGCTGGCGTAAATTCCAGTTGCGAGCCCCCCGCTGGCAACATTGCCCGCCATCACGGCATACGGCGTTGCGGTGATCTTCTGTCGCGGTGCCAACAAGGTAAATGCACCGCTGCCATTGGTGCGTACACCAAGCTCCAACCAGCGATCCGCGCCCGGGAATTGGTTGCCGAAATCCAGCGTGACGGTGAATAGGCCGTTGCTCACACCGGTGGCCGAATTGGTCAGCGGATTTCCCTGCTGCGTCCCCCCGCTGGCGGCGTCGTAAAGCCCGAAGCGCACATCGTAAATGCCGTTCGCGGGGTCCGCGCTATCGTTTAACCGGCCTTGGTAAGTAAAGGCGGTCGTGCCTTGGGCCAGCGCGGAAAAGCAAAAGACAAACGGTACAAGGGCGCGTGCAAGTGGCAATAGTCGGGCTTCCATTGGATTGGAGCTGAGCCTGGTTCTCATAACGAGGTGGGTGTTCTGGCTTGGTGATGCGGGGAAACTTCGGCGGGCCACGCGGGGTGGTTATGGTTTCTGGTAAAGGTAGTACGTTTTGCGGGGCGTGAACGCTTTGCCGTCGCTTATGGTAGTGGAGCTGTTGGCTCCGGCGAAGATCAACATCTGGCTGCCCGTCCAAGCGGCCACCTCGGCGTAGCGCCCGAGCGGCATAGCATTGTTCGTCATGGTGGTCCACTTGTCGACGAACGGATCGTAGAGTGCGCCGGAAGTCAAATACGAGGCGCCGTCGAAGCCGCCCCACACGATCATTTGTCCCGGCCCATCCGCCCACACCGCGACATGGGCGGTCCGAGCACTCGGCGCGTTGGTCGTCGAGATGGTGGACCAGGTGTCTGTCACCGGGTTGTAGCGCGCGCCGGAGTTGGTGAGGCTGGTGGAGTCACGCCCGCCCCAGACCAGCATTTCCGAACCGGTCCACACGGCGGTCTGTTGGTAACGCGGCGAAAGCGGCGATGCCGCGATGATTGCGGTCCACTGATTGGTGGCGGGGTCATAACGGAAGCCGAGGTTATTGAAGGTGTAGGTGGGGACAATTCCGCCACTGGTGGTATAGCCTCCCCAGATAATCATTTCCTTGCCGGACCAGACCGCTGACTGGCCGGCGCCGGTCATAAACGCATTTTGGGGAATTTCTCTCCACGTGTCGGTGGCAGGATTGTAGGCGCCGCCGGTTCCGAGGAACGTCGGATAGAAGACATTCGTAAAGTCCGATCCGCCAAAGATGATCATCTCCGTGCCCGTCCAGACGGCAGCATGGCCCACGCGAGCGCGTGGAGCGTTGAGGGTGGTCATGGGATACCAGCGGTTGGAGGAAACATTGAAGCGCGCGCCGGTGTTCAGAGGAAGGTACGAGCCAGCCTGGCCCCCCCAGACAATCATTTCGGTGCCCGTCCAGATCGCAGCGGCTCCGGACCGAGCGGAAGGCGCGCCGGCCTCGGGCGTGTTCGTCCAGCCTGCGCCGGGACGATAGATGCCGCCGGTGCGAAGTACGATGTTGCTGGTGGCGCCTCCCCAGACGATGAGCGCATCGCCGGTCCAGATACTGGCGGTGCTGGAGCGTTCGCTCGGCTCGCCGCTGGAGGGCGGCGGGGTGGTGGTGGACCAGGTGTTGCCGGCAAGTGTATAGCGCAGTCCATCGCTCAACTGTGAGCCGCTGCTGTCCTTGCCACCCCAGAGCACCATTTGGGTCCCGGTCCAGACCGCGGCGTGGCCGATGCGCGCGGCCGAACCAACTGCCGGCAGGATGGTCCAGTTGTCCGAAGCGGGTGTGTAGCTGGCGCCATCACTGACGAGGTGGTTCGTCGTTTCACCGCCCCAGACGAGCAGGTCTGTTCCATCCCAGACGGCGACGTGGTTTGCCCGGTTGGCTGGAGCGCCGGCGGTGCCCAGCGTGGTCCAGGAATTGTTGGCGGGATTGTAGGCAGCGCCTTCAACTGACGGATCCTGCACATCCCGACTGGTCTTCGGAAAGAGGCTGCCGATAAGGCTGGCATAACCGTCGTGGTCGAATCCGCCGTAAACAAGCATCCGGCTCCCCGTCCAAACCGCGGTGTGATTGAACCTTGGTGAACTCGCGGCCACTGGCGCCCAAGTGTCGGTAGCTGGATTGTATCGTCCACCGCTGCCCAACCCCGTGGATCCGCTGAAACTTGCCTTGATGGGTGTCGATTGGACGAAGGAGTAATTCGTCTTGCCGCCGTAGAAGATCACTTCCGTTCCACTCCAGACGGCGGTGGGGGCGGCGCGGCCCTGGGGCGCGTTGAGCAGCGAGGTGGCGGTCCAGGTGTTGTTCGTCGTATTGTAGCGCCCGCCACTGTTGAGGAACGAAAAGTTGTCGCCCGGAGCCGAGCCGCCCCATACGACCAGGTAGCCGTTCGCAAACGCCGCCGAGGAATCCACGCGGGCTGAAGGAGCATTGGTGTCACTCATCGCGAGCCAGGTGTCAGTCGTGGGATTGTAGCGTCCGCCCACACGATGATACGCATCCCAAACGAGCAATTGCGACCCTGACCACGCCACCAGCACGTCGTCGCCGATGGCCGGGGCGTTGGATTTGTTCAACACGATCCACGTGTTGGCAGTGGGGTTATAGCGGAGGCCGGTCTTGTCCGGCGTTCCGCCAATGATGAGCATCTCGGTGCCCGTCCAGACGACCTTGTGTCCATAGCGCCCGGCGCTGAGCGCGCCGGTGGCGGGCGGGCCGTTGGAAAGGACCGTCCATGATTCGCCCGGCCCGGTCAACGAAGTTCCCAGTGGGGCAAACCCGGCATCGAGGAGTTTCTGATTCACCTCGCGTTCACTGAGCACGATGCCCGAAGAAGGCACAGCGGCGCCGCCGCCGACCGCCAAGTTGGCCGCCGCCGCGCCAGGCGCGAGGTTGCTGCTGGTGATGGTGCCGACGCCAATGTTCGACGACGCGATCGTGCCGGTGATCTGACTCGCCGGGAGTTTGCCCATGAGGAAGTCTGCCTGCGTGGCACGGAACGCCTGGTCCGAGAACAACGCATACGGTACCGGTGTGAGCGGCTGAAACGGCGACAACAAAGTGAAGGCTCCGCCGCCATTGGGGCGCACCGCAATCCCCAGCCACAGCTCCCGGCCGTCGAAGATGGCGCCGAAGTCGGGCGTCACCGTGAACAGTCCGTTGGTCACTCCTACGCCGATCATGGTGTTGGTCCCGGTAACGAATGAGCCCGGATCCTGGCTGTCGTTGTAAACGGTGAACTGGAAATCATACAAGCCATTCGCGGCCGCCGCGCCGACATTGAGCCGCCCTTGGTAAGTGAAGGCGGTGGTGCCCTGGGCCAACGCCGAAAGGCAGAAGGCAAAAGGCAAGAGGTAGAAGTTGAGGAAACGAAGAAGCGTTCTGGTTTTCATGGTGTTGGCCGGATTCATGGCTTGAAAAGACGATAGAACCGTACCGGCAGGGTCGCCGGCACCGTCGCCGGATTGTTTGTGCCGCTGGGCGCGTTGACCCAGTTGGTCGGCGAGAGACTGTCGGTGGATTGCAGCGTGAAACCAGGCGTGGCCGGGGTCCACCAGATCGCGGCGAATCCAGGTGAGCTGTTGGTGATGTGGAGCGTCGGTGCACCGGGCGTTTGCACGAGTGTCGGCACCGCCCAGAAGCCGCCAACCAGCGAGTAAAGTCCGCCGGTCATCGGCCCGCCCGCGTCGTGCTGGCCAATGGTGCCAGACAGCGAGTATTGCCCGTTGGTGCTGGTGCCGCCGCCGCCCGCGATCTTGAACCAGTCAATGGAGAAGGTTTGAGCTAGCAGCAAACTTCCAGCGCTCAGAGCGGCCATAACGAGCAGGGCTATCTTCTGTGTTCTCATAACTGCTTACTCGGTTTGGGATGTGGGTTTTGGTTCAGCGGTCCGTCGGAGGGGATAGGATCTTTTCGAGACGTTCCAGCCGCGCGCGAAGCTCGGCGATCTCCGCGTCCCTCCGTTTCAGTTCCGTGCGGGTTTCTTCTAGGTTCTGGTTCAAGCCCTGGATCGCCGCCAGCGCCACACCGTCGGCATCAACGGTGGTGATGTGCTTCTCGTCTTCGCCGACGTTGAAGGCCGCGTAGAAGTCCTGGGCCATCGGGCCGAGGTGGCGGATGGTCTTCTCCTGAGTCTTGTAGTTCCAGGAAGTCAGGGGCAGCGCCGCAACGCGCGCCAGCACGTCCTGCGCGTTCACCGGCTGGAAGTTCTCCTTTGCGTTCCGGTCGCTAATGGAGGACCACGATCCGCCCCCAGCACCCACTTGCACGCCCGTGGCTCCGCCAGAAGTAAACAAATAGATTCCGCCCGACGCACGGACGGTAAAGGTGTTGACGCCTTGAGAACTACCAGTCTGGGCCAATGAATCACACCACACGAAAGAACCCGCGTGAACCGCTTGAGCCTCAGTCCCGCCTGCAAATGCATAGTTTCCACTCGCGCTGCAACTGGAGCCGATCGCGACGGAATAATTACCGCTGGCAGTGGTGGCTGTGCCCATCGCGATGGAGTAATCTCCGCTGGCAATCGTAAAAGGGGGGTTGTGAAAATAGCCACCACCCATCGCGAAGGAACCTTCGCCGCTGGCTTTGGTGCCGATGCCCATCGCGATGGCCCCAAAGCCGTTGGCGTCGGTATCGTAGCCCATCGCGATGGAGGCCAAACCGGTGGCCCAGCAATTACTGCCCGTCGCCGTGGCATAAGCTCCACTACCCAATCCGTTCCCTCCTGCATGGGAACTGCCCATCGCTGTGCAATAGGGATCCACTGCTTGCGAGGCGCCCATCGCGGTGGAGGCATTTGCGCCCGAAGCGGTTGATGAAGCACCCAGGGCGGTAGAGTAACTGCCCAAGGCTGTGGAATACCCCAGCGCAGATGATCTCCAACCATTGGCGAGTGAACTCCCCAAGGCGGTGGCGCCATATCCGCCGGCGGTGGAACTGCCCATCGCCGTGGCCGCGAAGTTCGTGGCGCTCGAATTCCCCATCGCGGTGGCGTTGTTCTGAGTAGCGCTGGATTGCCCCATGGCCGTTGAGTTGGTTCCGCTCGCCGTGGATTGGCCCATCGCCGTCGCGAAATCCGCGCCCGCGGTGGATACTCCGCCGAAGGCCGTGGCGTATTGCCCGTTGGCGGCAGAGAGCAATCCCCCGGCCGTTGAATACTTCCCGCTAGCGGTGTTGCCCTGGCCGCCGAGCACCGTGCCGAAGTCGGCCAGCACGGCGTTCGTGCCGAACACACCCGTGTTCCCGCCGCCGCCAATCGTCGCGCCGACGACGCCGCTGCGCGCGTAATTGGCCGTGTGGCCTCCGATGAGGTTCGGGCTGTAGCCGGAAACGGCGTTCGACGCGTAGGCGAATTGCATCGCCTTGAGGTTGTTGGCGCGGATTTCCACCGGCTGGTTGTTCGTGCTGCCGAGAAACTTCCCCGCCGCGACATTGTTGCCGCCCGACTGCCAGAAGTTGGAGGACGCCAGACCGCCGAGCGACGCGGCATTCACATTCGTCACGTTCGCGCCGTTGCCCGCGAAGCTGCCGCTGAACTGGTTGGCGGCGTTGTTCAACGTCACCGCGTTCCCGTAAGTGCCCGCCGCCAGTCCGCCGCTGATGACATTTCCGGCCGTGATTGCGTACGGCGCCGGCGTCAATGCTTGGCGCGGGCTCAAGGTGAAGAAGCCGCCGGCGCCGTTGGTGCGCACGGCGATCTCGAGCCAGCGCGCGGGCCCGGTGAAGATGCCGGTGCCGAAATCCAGCGTGACGGTGAACAGGCCGTTGCTCAAGGGCGTGGTGGCATTCGTTAGGGTGCTGCCCAACTCCGTGCCGGCAGTGGCGGCGTCGAAGACGGCAAAACGTAAATCATAGAGGCCAGTCGCCTGGCTTGCCCCGTCGTTCAGCCGCCCTTGGTAGGTAAAAGCAGTGGTGCCTTGGGCCACCGCCGAAAGGCAGCAGGCAAAGGTCAGCAGGCCGAAGCAGAGTTGTTTGATGGTGGGTCTGGTTTTCATCGTTTTGTGGTTTTCAATCGTTGTCATGGTGCTTAGAAATAGTCACTGCATCTTGAAGCGAAAGAAGCGCTGCGGCTCCGCGGGTGTCACCTCCAGCCGCCAGCTTCCGTCTGGTTGCTGGGACGGCGAGCCGGCGGGCGACCAGGAATTCGGCTCAAGGTTCGTGCTGGTTTCCAGCACGCCGGAGGTCGGGCCGGGCCAGGTGAGGCGCAACTGTCCGTTGCCGAGCAGCGTCGTCGTTACGCGCAACGGTTTGACCAGCACCACGGCCCACATCGAGAAATGGCCGGCCACACCGCTGAAGCGCACCGACGCGGGCTCGACCTGGCTGCCGTTCGGCAAGGGCGTGCCGGTGGCGTCCAGCCGCGTCACGCTCACGCAACCACCCGCGCTGGGCGTAATCCCGAGGCTGCAGACGGGAAACACTTGCATGACGCTGCCCGGGGCGTCGCCGAGCACGGCCACGGTGGCGGCACCCGCGTTCAGGGCGTCGAGGAACGCGGAGCGGGCCGTGGGCTCGAGCGCGCTCAACTGGATGACGAATGTGAGCGTGGCGTCCTGGTTGAGCGTGGGGATGGCGAAGTTGAACTGGTAAGCCGCCATCACCGTCACGCTGGCGGCGGCGCCGTCCGCCGCCACGCCAAAGGTGGGCATCGCGGCGGGCGCGACAGGGCTGACGGAGAAGGTGACGTTGGTGGTGAATGTGCCGGCGGGTAACACGGCCTGCACGGTGGCCGGGCCATTGGTCAACGTGACGGAAGTGCTGCCGCCTGCGGTGGAGAGGGTGACGTTGGTCGCGCCGCCGACCGCCACGGCGGTGTTGCCCGCGACGTGTGCGCCGGAAAAATCCACGGGAGTGCTCCCGCCAACGCTGACGCTGATGGCCAAATTGCCGCCAACGTTCGCAGATCCCATATCAACCGGTGAACCTGCGCCGGCGCTGATGCTGATATTGTTTGAAACGCTGGCGCTTCCCATGGTGATGGAAGAGCCCGAACCGGTTGAAATAATGATGTCTCCTCCCGCGCTGGAATTTGCCATGACCACGGACGTGCCCGAACCCGCACTGACGATGATGTTGCTCGTCACCGTTGAAGTTCCCATGTTGACTGCCGACCCATCGCCCGCCGAAACACTGATGCCTCCGCCAGCGCTGGTATTTCCCATATCCACCGCTGTGCCTGAGCCAGAGCTGATGGTGATGTTGTTCGACACGCTGGAATTTTCCATCACCACGAAAATCTTTGAGGTGCTCGCGATGGTCATGCTGGCACTCGAGGTTGAACCAGCAACGGTGAAGGTTGAATTGCTGTCGCCGCTGAGATTGACCGAGCCCGTCACGGTTGCATTGCTGATGGTGAAAGTGCCGCCGCCGGAAGTCGCCGTCATGTTTCCGCCCACTGATGAACTCCCGATGTTAACGTCCCCAGTCGTTGTGGAAAAACCTCCATTCCCTTGCACGTCGATGCTGCCGAGGTTGACCTGTCCGGTTGTTGTTGAGACACCTGCATTCCCCTGCACGGCGACGTAACCGAGGTTGACGCTTCCAGTCGTAGTCATGACACTGGCATTGCTTTGCACGGTCATACTGCCAATTGTGATAGTGCCGGTTGTTGTGGCGACACTGGCCTCACCATGGGCGGCGATGTTGCTAATGGTGACGCTGCTGCCGCTGAGATTGACCGAGCCCGTCACTGTCGCGTTGCTGATGGTGAAAGTGCCGCCGCCCGAAGTCGCCGTCATATTTCCGCCCACGGAAGTATTGCCAATCGTGACTGAGCCGCCCGACGTAGTAACAGTTGAGTTGCCTACAACCGTTGGATTGCCGAGCGAGACACTTCCACCCGAGGTGGTGATACTTGAGTCGCCTTGAATGATTGGGCTGCCGATCGTGACAGAGCCAGTCGTGGTGATAGATGAGAGCCTGGCTCCAACCGTTGGGCTGCCAATCGTGACCGTGCCGCTTGTGGTGACGGTTGAGAGTCCCCCTTGAACCGTGGGATTGCCAATGTTCACGCTGCCGGTTGTTGTGGAAGAATACAAATTCCCTTGCACGCCGGGATTGCCGATGTTGACGCTGCCAGTCGTGGTGACAGTTGACAGTTCTCCTTGAACAGTGGGACTGGCGATCGTGACGCTCGCAGCGCAGTTGCTACTAATGGTGAGCGAGCCGCCCAGGTTGGTGAGCGAACTGAGGTTGATGTTGGTCGGTCCGCAGTTGTCCACCAGGCTGAGGTTGCCGCCAAAGGTGTTGAGCGCCGGAAAAGTGAGTGTGCCCGAGCCATTCACGCCAAAGATTTTCAGCCCGTTCGTGCCGGTGAGGAACAGGCCGGTGGTGACGTTGGTGTCCGTGGGCAGCACCACGCTGAGATGGCCGTTCACGGTGGCGAGGCCGAGCCGGCCCTGCACTTCGGCTTGCGGCGTCAGAAAGTTCGTCACGGCGGACAGGTCCACCAGCACTTGATACGGCGGCACGGTGTCCGCACTGACGCGGCGCACGCGAAGATTGGCGGCATCGGTGAGGAAGACATCGCCATTGCCCGCGCAGGCGACACCCCGGATGTCAGCCAGCAACGCATTGGTGGCCGGACCGCCATCACCGCTGAATCCCGTGCCGGTGGAAACACCTGCGAAGAGGGAAATCAAGCCGGTATTGAGGTCCACCTTCCAGACTTTGCCGACGCCGCCGATGAAAAGTCCGCCGCGATTGTCCACGGCGAGCGTGGAGTAGGCGCTGACTTCATTGAGGTTGGCATTGGTGGCCGAGCCGGAAGAGCCGTCGCTCGTGCCGTTGCCCGCAACGGTGGTGAGGATGCCGGTGCGGCCATCTATCCGGCGGATGCGCGTGTGTGGCACTTGGCCATCCACGAAGAAGAGATTGTCTGCCGTGTCCACCGTCAATCCAAAGGGCAAGCCGAGCACGGCATTGGTGGCCGGACCGCCGTCATTGGAAAATGCCGAGGCGAACAATGCGCCTGCGACGTGGTGAACGAGTCCGCTGGCCGCATCCACGCGATAGATGACGCCCTGGTCGCCGAGGTAGAGGTTGCCATGAACATCCACGGCGATGGAATCGAGCATGAAGAAAGCGGCGTTGGTGGCGAAACCGCTGGCCGCGGTGGCGCTGACACTGTTGGGTATTCCTGCCACGGTGGTGATGACGCCAGTGGCGTGGTTGATTTTCCGGACGCAATTCGCCGTGGTGTCGAGGAGGTAGATGTTTCCCGCAAGATCGGCAGCCACACTCTGCGGCGTGCCGATGCGCGCCGCCGTGGCCGGACCGCCATCGCCGCTGAAATCGTAGTCACCCGGCAATCCAGCGCTGGTGGTGATCAGGCCGGTGGTGTGATCCACGCGTCGGATGCGCGCGCCGGTGTAGTGAGCGATGAAGAGGTTTCCCGCCGGATCAAGCGCCAGCCCTTCCATGCCGAGCAACAGGGAGTTGGTGGCGGGAATGTTGTCGGCGTCCGTGCCACCACCGCCGGCGTAGGTGGTGATGGTGGCGGAGGAGGAGGAGAAAGAGGCGACGAGGAGTGCGGCGACGAAGATGGATTTGAATTGGATTTTCATGCGTGTCGGCCAGTTGATCGGCGAGAGGCTGTCGGTGGGTTGCAGTATGCATTGGGCTCACTGCGCCTTGAGTCGGTAGAACCGCTGCGGTTCGCCGGGGAAAACCTCCAGCTGCCAACTACCGTCCGGTTGTCTAGTGGGCGAGCCGGCGGGCGACCAGGAATTCGGCGCGAGGTTGGTGCTCGTTTCCAACACGCCGCCGCTCACGTCGGGCCACGCGAGGCGCAACTGGCCGTTGCCGAGCAGCGTCGTCGTCACGCGCAACGGCTTGGCCAGCACCACGGCCCACGTTGAGAAATGACCGGCCAGACCGCTGAAGCGCACGGACGCCGGCTCGGCCAGGCTACCGTCCGGCAACGGTGTGCTGGTGGCATCCAGTTTCGTCACGCTCACGCAACCACCCGCGCTGGGCGCGATCCCGAGGCCGCAGACGGGAAACACCTGCAGCACGCTGCCCGGCGCGTCGCCGATCACGGCCACGGTGGCGGCGCCCGCGTTTAAGGCGTCGAGGAACGCGGCGCGGTTGGTGGGATCGAGCGCGCTCAACTGGATGTTGAACGTGAGCGCGGCGTCCTGGTTGAGCGTGGGGATGGCGAAGGTAAAGTGGTAGGCGCCCACGGCCGAAATGACGGACGAGGTGACGTTCGACATCGTGCCGAAGGTGGGCAGCGTGGCGGGAGGCACGGTGCTGACGGAGAAGACGACGTTGCTCCTGAACGTGCCGGCGGGCAACACCGCCTGCATCGTCGCCGCACCGTTCGAGAGCGTCACCGACGTGCTGCCCAGGGCGGTGGACAAGGTGACATTCGAGGAGCCGGTGGTGGTGACGATGGTGTTGCCGGAGACGTGCGCGCCGGAGACATCAAGCGATCCGCTGCTGGTTGTAACCATCAAGTTGCCCGAAACGTTTGGGCTGCCCAGGCTGACCGTGCCAGTGCTGGTTGAGATGTCCAAATTGCTCCTGACGTTCGCGCTGCCGAGGCTGATCGAACCGCTGCTGGTGGTGAGCGTTAAGTTGCCCGAGTTGGTTGGGCTGCCGAGGTTAACCGCTCCCGTGCCGGTTGTGATCGTCAAGTCACCGCCGGCGGACGGGCTGCCTAGACTTACAGATCCACTGCTGGTCGTGAGGGTTAATCCGCCCCTCACGGTTGGGCTGCCGATGGTGATGGGTGCGCCGTCGTTACCGCTAACCGTGATGTTTCCGCCGACGTTGGCAACGCTGCCGAGAGGCACACCAGCCAGCGAGGAGTTGTTGCTGATGGTGATGCTGCCGCCGACCGAATTCAGCATCGGGATGGTCAGGGTCGTGGCGGAGTCGTTGCCGGTCACGATGACGCTGCCGCCGGTCGCGGTGAGGTTCGGAATCACGAGCGAGTTCCGGCCGTTGACATCGGTCATCACGACACTGCCCTGCACCGCGGTCAGCAGGTTGAGGAAGGTCTGCGTGGTGCTGGAATCGATCACCACGTCAAAGGGCGGCACGGCATCGGGCGTGACGCGGCGGACGCGTTCATTACCGTAGTCCGTGAGGTAAAGGTCGCCGGTGCCGGCCACGGCAAGGCCAAACACGGTGTTCAGCTCGGCGTTGGTGGCGGGGCCGCCATCGCCCGAGAATCCCATGCTCGTGCCGCCGCGGCCGGCGACGATGGAGATGGTGCCGCTCGCGAGGTCCACCTTCCACACTTGCGACCATCCGGCAATAAAAAGACTGCCGAGGTTGTCCACGGCGAGGTCGTTGGCGGAGCCAAAAAGGTTGAGGTCAAGACTGGCATTGGTGGCGGAGCCGGAGGCGCCATCGCCCCCGCCGCCGCCCGCGATGGTGGTGATGATGCCGGTCTGGCCGTCAATGCGCCGTACACGCGTGGGCGGACCGCCGTCGAGGATGAAGAGATTGCCGGAGGCGTCCACAGCGACGCGGTAGGGAGCAGACAGGAGCGCGTTGGTGGACGGACCGCCATCGCCGGTGTAGCCGGGGCTCGGGAATCGCCCGGCGATGGCGTGGATGATGCCGGTGGCGGCGTCCACCTTGCGGACTTCGAAGTTAAACGTGTCGGCGATGTAGAGGTTGCCGTGGGCATCCACGGCGACGCCCTGGGGGAAGCCAAGCGAGGCGTTGGTGGCGGGGCCGCCGTTGCCGCCGTAGCTGGCGGTCGGGTATCTCCCGGCCACGGTCGAAACGATGCCGGTGGCGGCGTCAATCTTCCGCACGATACTGTCCAGTTCATCCAACACGAAGACATTGCCGGCGAGATCCACGGCGAGGCTCTGGGGCGAGTTGAATTGCGCGTCGGTGGCCGGGCCGCCATCGCCGCTATGGCCCGAGACGCCGCTGCCTGCAAAGCTGGTGATCAGGCCGTTGGTTGGGTCCACGCGTAACACCTGGTGGCCATTAAAGCTGGCGAGATAGAGGTTGCCGAGGCGGTCCACGGCGAGGCCTTGGATGCTGGTTTGGTTGGCGTTGAAATTGGCATTCGTAGCCGGGAAACCGATCGTGTTCGAGAAATTGCCGTTGGTGCCGCCCCCGGCGTAAGTGGTAATGGTGGCGGCGTGGGCTGACACCGTGGCGGCGAGAGACAGCGCGAGACTTAGGAGGGCCAAGGCTGCGGGTCCGTAAGCCCGAGTCCTGGCGTGGACATTAATTGGGGTCATCAAGAGCATAAACTAGCTTACTGTGACGCGCTTTCAAGTGGCGGGTGGACTGCTTTGTGCGCTGCGGCGCGTGGAATCAAACCCGGAGACCCTTGCCGGAAAACTGGCTGCCGGAATCAAAATGCGCTGCGGCTTCGAACCGCTGGTGCTGATTGTGAGTCTTGATCTCATCGCTCGGGCACTGGAAGGAAACCCGTTCCCCGGAGCTGAAGCGGTTCCGAGCAGCCTGCATTTGGGCTTTTTAGCGTCCCCACCTGAAAATCCTGCGCTCGATAAACTTCAGCTTCTGAGGAAGCCCAGCGAACAGTTTCATCTGAGCCAGGAGGTATTTTATCTGCACGCACCCGAGGGAGTCGGGAAATCTAAGGTGGCCGCTAGCGCTGAGAGACTGATTGGGGTGCCGATGACGGTTCGAAATTGGCGAACCGTTTGCAAAATCAGAGAACTGGCGATGGAGTAAAAGCAACGATTAGCCCGTGATGCCGGCAATACTTCCCGTCGTCTAAGCTGCTCCGGCTTCGGCCGGCCTTCAGCGTTTTACAATCAAAACCGCGTCCTCGGTGAATTCTGGCGCAACAAACTCCCGCGGGCCGCCCTCATGTTTGATACGCTGCTCCGTAGCTCTCCGGCCCGACTTTGGATCCAGCCATTCCTCCCGATACACCCCTTTTGGCAGATCCAGAGTCAGCTTCACGTCTCCAGGGGCAAAGTTGGTGCTTCGCGGCTTCTCCTTCGTCGCTCCCAAACCTGACCGCACATAAACCACGTAATTCTTTCCCGGTTCGCATAACACTCGGGCCGAGACTCCTTCCGGCAAATTTCCACTGATCAATTCCGGCGCCGGCCGCATCCGCACCAGGTTAAGGCGCTCGAATTGCTGGTGCAAAATCCGCATCTGTTTTCGGAAAACTGCGTTCCCGCCGCCGGGTTGCGATGACGGGTAGACAAACGATCCGTCTTCGTGTCCGGCGATGAAGGAATAATCCAGGTGATTGAACAACGCGCCTCCGGCCACAAGGAAATCCCATGCCTCCATGCGGTAGGGGGCGTCATTGGTGCCGCGAAATCCGGTCTCGTTATCTCCGATCACCTTTTGCAGCGCGAAATTCAGCGCCACCGTGTCTGGCGGGGACGCGTAATGAAAGTTGAAAATGGACACTTCCGGGTGCGGGTGCTCGACCCTGGCTTTTCCATTCGCGATGTTCTGTGAAATCAGGTGCCTCACTCCCAATTCCTTCTCCGTGGCCGCGATCACCTCGACGATCCGATGCTGCCAATCCATCATTACTCCGCCGAAATAAGGCTCGTTGCAGACCTCGTAATACAAGTTATCAAAGCGGCCCAATTCCCGGACGATCTTCCTCGTCATCTCCTCCTGAAACTTGAGGAGCCCGCCGTTGCGGTCCAGCGCGTAGACATTGGTGCGTGCCACCGCTCCGACCCCGTTCACATTATTCGCCGCGTTCATCGGGCTGAGCTTCCACATGCTCTCGTCGTAAAACGGACAGAACAAATTCAATTCCACCACCACCCCGCAGCGTGAGGCCTCCTCCAGGAATTTTTTCAGCCGCTCAAAATACCGCTCGTCCCAACGGGTCAGGTCAAATTTGTTCCCTCCATTGGCGTAACCCGCTTCCTCGCCCCGCGCCCATGGGCAAATGAACCGGCCGAGGCGGGGCGCCAGCGTATTGCTGGCGATATTAAACGCTCCGTAGGGTTCGCAATAGGCTCCGGAGAAGGTGCGGGTCCCGTTCAACCCGTCCTGCTTGAGTGTCGCCAGGTAGCGTCTGAAATCGAAATCCAGGTTCAGCACGGCCCCGTAGTGCTCGCCCGAAGTGACGATGACCCTTGGTTTCCCGCGAAATTCGAAATAATGCGGATTTTGCGGGTGCAGCCGCAGTGGTGGTCCGGCGAGGGCAGCGCCGCTCAGCGCCATAGCGAAAACCAAACCGGCAAGCGCAACGGTCAACCGATGTCGGCGAAGCTCAACACGCATACCTGCAACTATCGCAAACCAACTTCCCGCATCCAGCCAAAATGCGATAAGCTGTTTAGGCAAGGACATCACTGGTAAAGTCGCGCGCGATAAAAGCGGTGAGCGTAAGGGGCGGTTTGACGGTCAATGACCTGGAATTCGGGCGGAGTGGAAACGAGGTTGGTTTGCAGCGGCATCCAGCTCGAAAAATCGGTGGTGGCTTCAACGACGAGGGTTTGGCCGGCGAGGGCGCGCACGGTGAACCTGAATTGGTTAGTGCCGTAGCCCAGCGAACCGTCATCAGTGATGATGGCGGGCGGGGTTAGTGGCGGAACCTGAATCGTGTCCTCGATCAAGGAGAGCGAACCGTTCCAACGCCCGCCGCTGTGGAAACCTCGCGCGCGGACTTGGGAATTGATGGTGAGGTCAGTGGTGCCGACTCTCCAGCCTCCGGGAACGCGGGTCGCCGAGCCCAGGCTGGTCCAATGGGTGCCATCGACAGATAATTCGAATCCGACACCGGAAATTTCCGGTGAAGAACCGTCCCTCAGCCAGGTGACGCCCAAAGCGTCGCACTGCAACCGATGAGTGGCGGTGCCGACCGTCATCAACCGGGCCAGGCGCGATCGGGTTTGCCCGCAGACATTGCTGATCGTCCCACACAACAGCACTTTGCCATCCGCTTGAATCGCAACGCCCCCGGCCCCGCCGACGATTTGTGGACTCCAATTGGGATCCACCACGCCGGTGGTGCTGATCCGAGCCAGCCCGGTCCGAGCCTGACCGGCAATCGTGGTGAAAGCGCCGGCGAGGATGATCCCTCCATCTGCCTGGAGAGCGATGCCCGACAGGCCACCGTTCAAGCTGACATTCAGGGTGCTGTCGGCGGTGCCGTCGGGGTTCAACCGCGCGAGGTAAGATCGGTTTTGCGCGGCGATGCTCGTGAACGCACCGGCGACCAGGATTTTACCGTCAGGTTGAACGACCACCGCATTGACAGTGTTATTCGCGTTGGGGTCGAAAGACGAATCGAGAGAGCCGTCAGGAAACAGACGTCCGATCCGATTGCGAGGTTGCCCACCGAGGATCGTGAACTGTCCCGCGGCGATGACTTTTCCGTCGGCTTGAAGCGCCAGCACCATCACTTGAGAATTGGCACCGGGATTGAAGGTGTCCAGCGTGCCGTCCGCGTTGAATCGACCGAGGTAATTTCGGTTCTGTCCGGCAAGGCTGGTGAACCAGCCGCCAAGGAGGAATTTGCCGTCGGGTTGCGGCACCAGTGAATCCACAGACGGGCTCAGGGTGCTGGAGGTGATCGAGGGGTTGATGAACGGGTCCAGACCGCCATCCGGATAGAAACGGCAGATGCGGCTATGCGGCCAGTCGTTGGCGTAAGTAAACCAACCGCCGACCAGGACGTTCCCGTCCGGCTGCACCGCAACGGTGTCCGCGGAACTGTTAACGTGACCGTAGAAGTTGGTGTCGAGGGTGCCATCCGCATTGAGCCGGCCGAAGTTGTAGAACCAGTCGCTCCCAAGGTGACTAAAATTGCCCCCAATCAGGATCTTGCCATCGGGCTGAGTCGCGAGGCTGCGTACTTGATCATCCAGTTCAGGAGCGAGCGCATCAGGCAAGGCGAGGTTGAGGGTCAGGTTGGCTGACTGGCTGGGCGCGGCGCCAAAAGGACCCAGCACCACCACGCTATAGGCTCCCAGGTCAGCCGATTGAGCATCGGGCAGGACGAGCGTGGAGGACGTGGCAGCAAAAAGGTTGGTGCCGTCTTTGCGCCACTGGTAAGTCAGCGGCGAGGTGCCGATCGCGGTGACGCTGAAGCTGACAGTTTCGCCCGCGTTGGTGAAGACGCTGGTCGGTTGCGTGGTGATGATGGGGTCGATGACCAGGAGCATTGCTTCGCTACTGGTGACGCTGGCGGCGCTGTTGCTGACAATTACCGAGTAGTGCCCCATGTCTCCGCCCAGCACGTTGCTGATGACCAGGGTTGCTGTGGTGACGCCGGAAAGATTGGCTCCCTCAGCGAGTGGATGGCCATCGCGCAACCACTGGTATGAGAGCGGGGCGGTTCCGCCGGCGGAAACCCAGAAGGTAGCCGTGGTGCCGGCGAGGTTCGTGCGGCTTGCGGGCTGGCTGGTGATCAAGCTGGGGCCGAGCAAGCTCTCGACGAACCACGAAGCGCCGTTATTTTGCGCGCCAGAAGTGAACCCGCGGACCCGCACGTGGGCGTGCTCGGGCAAAGAGACAAAGGGCAATTGCCATCCTCCAGCGATACGCTGGCCGGCGCCAAGTTGAGTCCAGGACGAACCGTTGGTCGAAACCTCGAAGGAGGTGCGCCAAACCTCAGGTGCCGTGCCGGACCGAAGCCAGGTCAGGTTGGTGCCATCATAACTGAGCGACTGGATGGCGGGGCCGGTAGGCGTGAGCCGGGCGATGTTCGTGCGATATTGGCCGTTAATTTGGGAAAACCCTCCTGTGACGAGCAAAGCGCCGTCTGCCTGGAGCCCGACATCATACACGACCGCGTTTCCGCCGGAGACCGTTGGGTTGAACGTTGGGTCAAGTGAACCATCCGCATTCAGTCGGGCAAGCCGACTTCGAGGTTGGCCGGATATTGTGCTGAAACCGCCACCCAGCACGATTCTACCGTCCGCCTGCAGCGCCAGGGAATAGACCGTGCCGTTGACGTTGGGATTGAAGCCGGTATCCAGCGAGCCATCCGGATTAAGGCGGCCGAGGCGGTTGATGTTGCTGCTGTTGAGCGTCGTGAAGATGCCAGCGACCAGGATTTTGCCGTCCGGTTGGACGACCAGGGAGTAAACTGAGTTATTCGCTGAAGGGTTGAAGCTTGCATCGAGCAGGCCGCTTGAAGTGAAGCGGGCCAGGCGCGTCGCGGTGTGCCCATTGACCAGCGTGAAATTACCACCCGCCAGCAGTTGGCCGTCCGGTTGCAGGGCCAGGGTCTGGATCGTGTTGTTCACGCCGGTTAACAGGTTGGTATCCACCGTGCCGGCGGGACTCACGAGCGCCAGGTTGGTCAGGATGGACGGTTTCATGTACGAAAAACCTCCGCCTGTCCAAATCCGCCCGTCCGGCCGTTGAACGAGTCCGTAAATCGTGCCGGCGATCTGGTTGGTGAAGCTGGCATCCACGGTTCCGTCCGGGTTCAGCCGCCACAAGCTGGTGGGCAGTTGCTGACGGCCGAGGCCCGAGCCCAGCATCCGACCATCCGGTTCGAGCGCCAGGCAATAAGTGGCCGATACATCCACCACCACGTTGGAATAGAGGAACGACGGGTCCGGTGAGCCGTCGGGATTGAACCTGGCGAGAAATCTCCGGGTGAGCGTGTTACCAAAATATCCGCCGATTACGATTTTGCCGTCGGGCTGGAACAGAAACGGGCCAGCAACGGAACCCGAGCCTGGATTAAATCCATCGGGCACTGCCAGATTGACGGCGAGCAAGGCAGGGGCACTCGAGACTGTGCCGAACTGATTGGAGACGACCACCGTATAGGCACCGGCGGCCGCAGCCTGGACGTTGGTGAGGCTGAGGGTCGAATTGGTGCCGGCCGCGAGCGGTGTTCCCTCGAGATACCATTGGTAGGCGAGCGGCAAAGTGCCGGTGGCACTGACCGAAAGCGTGACCGTTTGTCCGGCATTAGCCGCTTGGCCAATCGGTTGCGTGGTAATGAGCGGATCAACCACCGTTAGGGTGGCTACAGAGCTGGTGATGCTGCCCCACGCGTTACTCAGCACCACCTGGTAGGAGCCGGCATCGGCGCCGAGCACATTGGTCAGCACCAGGGTAGAGGCATTGGCCCCGGAAACGTTAACCGAATTGGGCACCGGCGAGCCGTTCTTTAGCCACTGATAACTGGCTGGCAACCGGTCGATGCCGACGACACTGGAGGTGGCGGTGGTGCCCGCATTGTTGGTTTGGTTGATCGGCGATGAAACAATGCAAGGCGTTCCGATAATGGATTCCACGAACCAACTTGAGCTGCTTTGGAACCCGCCACTGGTGGTGAATCCGCGAGCGCGCAGCGTGGCGTTGGGCGGCAAGGATAAGCCCGTGATTTGCCAACCGCCGGCAATGCGGGCACCCGGGCCCAGCAGCGTCCAGTCCGTGCCATTGGTGGTCGTCTCAAACGAGGTGCGCGCGACTTCCGGTGCAGCGCCACCTCGCAACCAGGTGACGCTGGTGGCGTCCGCCCCGAGACTCTCCGTGGCAGCGGTGGTATCGATCAATCGAGCAATTCGATTGCGAGGTTGACCGGATACGGAAGTGAACGATCCCCCGATAACGAAACTTCCGTCTGGCTGACCAACCAGGCTGTAAACCGAGCCGTTGGCGTTCGGATTAAATCCTGGTTCAACGAGTCCATCAGGGGTGAGTTTCGCCAGGCGACCGCGTGGTTGTCCGGCTACAGTGCCAAAGAACCCGCCGATCAGCATCTGTCCGTCCGCCTGCAAACGGATCGAATAGACCGCATTATCCGGGGCTGGGTTAAACGTCTCGTCGAGTGAGCCGTCAGCATTGAGCCGGCCGATACTGCTCCGGGTTTGGCCCACCAGCGAGGAGAACCATCCCCCAACCAGAATTTTACCATCGGGTTGCTCGGCCAGGGCGTAGATATAGGAACTGGCCACGTTCGTGAATGTGCTGTCGACGGTGCCGTTGGCATATAGCCGGCCAAGCCCGGCGCGGGATTCTCCGTTTAAAGTATTAAAAGCGCCGCCGACCAGGATTCGCCCATTTAACTGTTCCGCCAACGAGCAGACGAAGCCATCTACCCCGGCGTTGAAATCAGGGTCAAGTGAACCATCTGCATGGAGCCGTGCAATCCCGAGGTGAGAGATTCCGCCGACTTGTGAAAAGACGCCTCCGATGAGGATGGAGCCGTCGGAGTGTGGAAGGATGGTGAACACGCGGGAGCTGGAAGCCGGGCTGGTCACAGGGTTCGGGTTGAACGTGGCATCCAGGGTGCCATCCGGGTTGAGGCGACCGAGGTTGGCGAGGCTTTGGCCGGCAAAGGTCGTGAAGGAGCCGCCAACGAGAATTCGACCGTCCGGCTGTATCCCAAAACTCCACACCGACCCGCCCGCGCCGGGGTTGAAATTGGGATCGAGCGTTCCGTCCGTGTTCAATCGGGCAATATGGTTGCGAGCCTGACCGCCGATGGTGGTGAAGGCTCCGCCCAAGAACAGTTTACCATCCGGTTGCAGGGCCACGGCATACACCTCAGCGTTGGCGCCTGGATTCAAGACGTCCGGGACGGCCGAGTTAAAGCTCAGAGTCGCCACCAGGCTGGTGACTGTGCCAAAGGTGTTTGCCGCCAGGACATCGTAATTGCCGGCGTCGGAGGCTTGAAAATTGGTGAGTGAAAGAGTCGCATTGGTGGCATTCAGCAATGCGAAGCCGTCCTTGCGCCACTGGTATTGCAGCGGCGCGGAACCACCGACCAGGACGCTTAAGAGCGTTGTGCCGCCGCGATGCACAAGCTGGCTGATGGGATTGGTGATCACGAGCGGGTCCCTGACGGTCAACCTGGCCACCGCGCTGGTGGCGCTGCCCCAGGCATTCGTCGCCACCGCGCTATAATATCCGGCGTCACCGCCGAAAACATTAGCCACAGTCAAGGCGCTGGAGTCTGCGCCGGAAATGTTGCCGCCGTTGGTGAGCGGCACGCCGTCCTTGAGCCAGTAATATCCCAGTGGGGGGGTGCCGGTCGCATTGGCGTAAAACGTGGCCGTATCGCCGGCGTTCAGAGTCAGCCCCGCAGGCTGGCTGGTGACGAGCGGATCGCGCACGGTCAGCGTGGCCACGAGACTGGTAACGCTCCCAAAGCCGTTGCTCACGACACACTGGTAGCTGCCGGCGTTTGAACCGGAAACGCTGCTGAGATTCAGCGTCGACGAGAGCGTGCCGCTGAGGTTGGCATCGTTGGTGAGCGGAGTACCGTTGCGCAGCCACCGGTAGTCCAGCGGCGCTTCACCCAGCGCCAGGATTTGGAAAGCAGCCGCCGTAAAGACGTCCTTGGTGGTATGGGTTGGCTGGCGTTCGATGACAGCCGGCCCCAGCGCGTTTTCAGCATACCAACTGGACCCGATGCTACTGCCGGCCACCCAGCCACGCACCCGGACGCAGGCGCCAGTGGGCATGTTGAGACCAGTTGCCTGCCAGCCACCAGCAGTGCGATTGCCGGGAATTCGGACCAGGTGGTTGGCGTTGGTGGCCACATCGAAAAAGGCATTCAACACTTCCGGACCGGTGCCGCTCCTTTGCCAGGTAATGGTTGTTGAACTATACGCGAGAGATTGAACCGCAGCACCGGTGGCGCTTACCCGACCAATATACGGTCGGTTTTGACCGTCCAGGACCGTGAAGTCTCCCGCGACCAGCAGCATTCCGTCGGGTTGCAGTGCGAGGGAATTGACAGTGCCGTTTGCCCCCGGGTTGAACGTCAGGTCGGCGCTGCCATCCGGATTTAAGCGGCCAAGATTGTTTCGGGGCTGACCTGCCATAGTCGAAAAATATCCCCCAACACAGATTCGGCCGTCCACCTGCACCACCAGCGTGAGCACGTCGCCGTCGGCGCCAGGATTAAAGCCGGCATCGACGTTTCCCGAGGCTGTAAGGCGTCCGATCCGGCTGCGGGATTGGCCGCCGAGAGAGGTGAATGTCCCGCCAACCAGGATCGATCCATCGCCCTGCACAGCCAGTGAATACACGGTGCCGTCGGTGCCCGGATACAAAGTGTCATCGACCGAACCGTCAGGCTTCAAACGAACAAGGTTGGTGTGTGACGTGGAGTTGAGGCCGGGCGCGATAAAATTCCCACCGGCGAGGATTCTGCCGTCTGGTTGCACGGCGATGTCGTTCACGGTGCCATTCACCGAGGCGACGAAATTCGTATCAAGAGTTCCGTCCGGATTCAGACGTCCGAGCCGGTTGCAGGCGAGCCCCGCCAAATTGGTGAACGTGCCGCCGACGAGGATTTTGCCATCCGACTGGATGGCCATGGCGTAGACATCACCCGCGGCTGACGGGCTGAATTCGTTATCTACATTGCCATCTGGATAAAGCCGGGCGATTTGGTTGCGGCGCGCGTCATTTGCGGAGAACACGCCCCCTGCGATCAGGATGCGCCCATCCTCCTGCAAGGCTACTGTGGGCCGGGCAGGGGAATCGGGATCGCCAATGATGCTGCCGGCAAAACTCATATCCAGGGCGCCGTTGGCTTCGAGGCGGGTGACGCCGGGGCGGACCTGGTTGCCAACCCAGGAGAACCAACCGCCCATCACTACTTTTCGGTCCGCTTGCACCGCGAGGGAGTAGATCGGGCCATTCGGCACGGGATTGAACCCGTCTGCCAGGGCACCGTTGACATTGAGGCGGGCGACGGCGCTGGTTCTGGTACCAAACGCATTAGTCACCACAACCTGCCAGGTGCTGCCCGCGTCGATGATCGACGCGTTCGTCAGCGTGAGAGTTGCAGCGGTGGCGCCGGGGAAGTTCGTGCCGTTCTTTTTCCATTGATACGAAATGGGCGGTGATCCGGTGACGTTGACGCTAAACGTTGCGCTTTGGCCGGCATCAATGAAGAGATTGGTCGGATGGCTGTTGATGTAGGGATCAATGACCGTCAAATTGGCCACGCTGCTGGTGACGGCGCCGAAACTGTTCGTGATGACCACGGAGTAGGCTGCGGCATTTGCCTGCAGCACGTTACTTAAGGTGAGGGTCGGCGTGGCGGTGCCGAGGATATTTGCACCATCGGAAAGGTTTACCCCGTTTTTGCGCCAGCGGTAGCCCAGGGCGGGTGAGCCGTCGGCGACTACGCTGAAGGTGGCGGTGGTGCCCGCGTTGTTGGTGCGGTTAAAAGGTTGATCGACGATGATCACTGGGCCGAGGAATGCCTGAACAAACCACGAGGATGCATTCTGGTAACCATTTGCCACGTAACCGCGGGCGCGAATGTAGGCATTGGTAGCGACCGTGACACCCCCCATTTGCCAATACCCGTTGTATCGGGTGCCGGCGCCCAGCATTGTCCAATTGGTGCGATTCGACGAAGTTTCGAACGTGGTTCGCCAGACCTCCGGGCCACCGCCGTCTCGCGTCCAAGTAATGTAGGTGAGGTTTGTGGCGGTGAAACGCGAGAGCGAGTCCATCGCCGCGTAGTTCGTCACAGTCCCGAAGGTGGAATAGGTGGCGTGGAGGATGGATCCGCTGCGTTGGATGGCGATGGAGTGGACGCCGCTCGGGACGTTCGCCGTAAAGTTGTTATCTTTGGTTCCATCGTAGTTGAAACGCGCGAAGTATGGATAAGCGAACCAACCCACCGCGGTTCCCCCGACCAGGAATCTGCCGTCGCTCTGGATGGCAATGGTATCCGAGTCGCCCAGGTATCCCGGGCGGACGGCTGCCGTGAAGCTCGAATCCGGGCTGCCGTCCGGGTTTAGGCGAGCCAGGCCTAGGTGCATTTGGCCGTTCACATAAATGAAAAGGCCCCCCACGAGAATCCTGCCATCGGCTTGGACGGCCAGGGAATGTACCTGGTTGTCGGCGGAGGCGATGAAACTGCCGTCCAAGGTCCCGTTCGTCGTCAGCCGGCAGAGGTAGTTGGCTGAAACTGCATTAACCGTTTGAAATTCGCCGCCCACGAGGATTTGTCCGTCCGGTTGCACCGCCAGCGTTCGGACCGTTCCCGCGGCCTGGGCATTAAAGGTTGCATCGATGCTGCCGTTCGGGTTCAACCGTCCGATGCGAGTGCGTGGGGTTCCGGCCAAATTGGCGAAGGTGCCGCCGACCAGGATTTTGCCATCCGCTTGCATGGCGAGGGCGAGAATGTCGCCGTCAGCGCCCGGGGCGAAGGTCAGGTCCACGCTGCCGTCTGAATTAAGGCGCCCCAGGCGACTGCGGTTGGTGCCCGCCAGAGTGGTGAACCCGCCGGCAACGATCAGTTTGCCATCCGGTTGCACGGCTAGTCCGTAGACCGTTCCGTTTGCGCCGGGGTTGAAGCCCGGGTCGAGCGAGCCGTCGCCACTGAGCCGGGCCAGAGCGTTCCGAGGCGTGCCGTTCAACATGCCAAAGGAACCGCCCACCGTGATCTTCCCGTCCACTCCCACCGTCATGGCGTAAATGGGCTGGTCAGTATCCACGGTGAACCCCGGGTCGGTTTGCGCCAGCAGTGTCGAAGCCGGCAGCCAGCACCCGCATCCGATTATCGCCAAGGTGCGAAGGGTGCCCCGGCCGAAATAACTAGCGGTTTTCACGGTCGAAAGGTGGAATTCGCGAAGCGAACGCTCATTAAGGTCATCATGCACATTCAGGGCCCGGAATCAATGGTTTTGTCCCTCATTCCCAGCTCCGTGCTGGGTCGCCCACGTACAAAGTATTGCTTCGGCGCGGAGGCTGCGATAATTAGTGAGTCATCAGCGTTGGCAATAGACTGCATCTCCCGGGTCGCCGATTTGACAACGCAGAGTGGCATTCAACCTGTCCACCATTTGGATCGAGATCATGAGAACGAAAGTCATCGCCTGCCTAAGCCTCGTCGTCCTTGCCGGCAACCTTTGCGCCACCGATTTCCACGTGGCTACCAAAGGCCATGACAACGGTCGCGGAACCAAGTCCGCCCCGCTGCGCACGATCCAACGTGCGGCTGAGCTTGCCCAACCCGGCGATACCATCACTGTGCACCAGGGCGTCTACCGGGAGAGCATCAATCCCCCGCGCGGCGGCACTTCGGACCGCAACCGGATTGTGTACCAGGCGGCGCGAGGCGAGAAGGTGGAGATCAAGGGATCCGAGGTAATACGGGGCTGGTCAAAGGTCGAGGGTGATGTCTGGAAAACGACGATACCGAACTCGTTTTTTGGCAAGTTTAACCCCTATAGCGATCTCATTCGCGGCGACTGGTTCGATCGCCGCGGCCGGGACCATCACACCGGCGCGGTTTATCTAAACGGGGAATGGCTGATTGAGGCGGCCAAACTCGAAGAGGTCATGATGCCTGCCGGCACGGCTCCCTCCTGGTTGACGCAGGCGGGGCAGCAATATCTGGTGAACGTTGCGTGGCTGCGTGCCGGCGACGGTTCCGGGGCAGCCGGTCGAGTGCCCGCCACGCGGTTCAACTCCAAGCACGGCACCCAGAACGCGGCCTGCGCCGAAGGCGGGGATTGCGTCGGCTTTATCCTGGCGGGCGATTGGGTGCGCTACGAACAATTCGACTTCGGCCTGCGCACCGAGACGCTGGAACTACGTGCGGCGGCGGAATCCGAAGGTGGCATTGTTGAAATCCGGCTCGGTGGACCGGAAGGCGAACTCCTCGGTACTTGCTCGGTCCCCAATACCGGCGGTTGGCAAAAATGGTCCACGTTTAAGGCCAAAATCAAACCGGTCAGCGGCCTGAAGACCCTTTGCCTGGCATTCAAGAGTCACCAACCTTTGGAACTTCCTTCCGAGAGTCGACTTTGGTTTGCACAGGTGGACGCGACCAACACCGTAATCTGGGCGCAGTTCAACGGCGTCGATCCGAACCAGCAACTGGTGGAAATCAATGTGCGCCGGACGGTCTTTTATCCGGACCAGCCGGGTCGGAATTTCATCACGGTGCGCGGGTTCACGCTCGAACACGCCGCCACCCCGTGGGCCCCACCGACAGCGGAACAGATGGGGTTGATCGGCACGCATTGGAGCAAAGGCTGGATTATTGAGCAGAACCGGATCCGGTATTCGCGCTGCTCCGGTGTCGCACTGGGCAAATACGGTGACGAATGGGACAATCGGGCGGAATCCGCCGAAGGTTACGTTGGCACCATTAACCGGGCGCTCCAGAATGGCTGGAGCCGGGATAACATCGGCCATCACGTTGTCCGGAATAACCACATTTCTCACTGTGAGCAAACCGGCGTGGTCGGGAGCCTGGGCTGCGCGTTCAGCACTGTCACTGGCAATATCATCCATGACATCCACGTCCGGAAACTATTCTCGGGAGCGGAGATGGCCGGGATCAAGTTTCACGGGGCGATTGATGTGGAGATCAGCCACAACCACATCTATCGGACGACGCTGGGCATTTGGCTGGATTGGATGGCACAGGGTTCCCGGATCACCGGCAACCTGATGCACGACAATCACCAGTTTGATTTGTTCCATGAAGTGGATCACGGGCCGTTTTTGGTGGATAACAACATTTTGCTCTCACGCCAGTCGCAGCTCATCGTGTCGCAAGGCGGCGCTTTTGCGCACAACCTGATTGGCGGCGGTTTGACGATGATTCCCTTTGACGCTCGGCTGACACCGTTCCACCGGGCGCATTCGACGGAGCTGGGCGGGTTGACGAACAACCCCAGCGGGGACGTGCGATATTACAATAACCTTTTCGTGCAACGCGGCGACGTCAGCCCGTATGACAAGGCAACGCTCCCATTGTCGATGGCGGGAAACGTTTTTCTGCGCGGCACCAAGCCGAGCCGGTATGAAACTGCGCCGCTGCTCCATCTGGAATTTGACCCGCAGATCAAACTGCTCGAAAAGCCGGACGGATTCTATCTCGACTGCACCTTCTACAAATCCTGGGGTGCGGAACAGCCACGCAAGCTGGTGACCAGTGCGTTGCTCGGCATCGCCCAACTCCCCAAGCTTCCCTTCGAAAATCCCGATGGTTCTCCGCTTCGCCTCGATACGGACTACTTCGGCAAAAAGCGAAATGTGGAGAACCCGTTCCCCGGACCTTTCAACGCCCCGGCGAAACAACAGCAATTGTTGAAGGTCTGGCCGCTGCCTTCCCGCTAAAGCCGCGTCCGGCGTGTCAGCTCAAACCGTGCCGATCTGGGCAGTGACCGAAGGTTGACCCGGCGGGCAAGCCCTGATGAAATGGCGCCAGGGCTGGAACCGTATCCAGTGCGCGGGCGACGGCGCGCGGGTCGGAACGTTCCAGCAACAGCAATCCAATTACGCCGGAGAAGTAATGTTAATGAAGAACTATGCGTTCATTGATTACGCGACCCAAGGGTATATGGCCGCGGTGGGATTGCTGATTCTGTTGTTTCATGGGGACGCGGTGCCGGGATGGCAGTGGTTGATCCTGGCTCATGGCGCAGGGTTGGTGGCCGTGCATTTCCTGATTCAAGGGTATAGTCGGCGACCAGCCAACCGGGTGCTTGATTTCTTGCGGCATTTTTATCCGGTGCTGCTGTACGCCGGGTTTTACCGGGAAACCGGCGAGCTCAACCAGATGCTCACCTCGGGATATCTGGACCCGGTATTTATTCGGCTGGAGGAGCAAATATTTGGATGCCAGCCCAGCCTGGTCCTCATGGCGAACTTTCCTTTCAATCTCGTCAGCGAGCCGCTCTACGCGGCCTATTTCTCGTATTACGTCATGATCACGGGCGTCGGGTTGGCGCTTTTTCTGCGCAACCGATCGCAGTTCTTCCACTACGTGTCGGTAGTTTCGTTTGTCTTTTACGTCTGTTACTTGATTTACATCCTCGCGCCCGTGGTGGGACCTCGGTTGTTTTACCGATCGATGGACGGCTATGAGCTGCCGCCGGAAGTCCGGCCCGACGTGCTCCCGGATTTTCCCGATGCGGTTCGTTCTGGTCCCTTCTTCCAGCTCATGGGGTGGATCTATCAGACCTTTGAAGCAACCGGTGCGGCGTTCCCAAGCAGTCACGTCGCCGTGGCCCTAACCACCGTCTACTTCTCCTTCCGGTATTTGAGGAGGATCCGGTTCATCCATCTCGGCGTCGCTTTGATGCTGTGTTTGGCCACCGTTTATTGCGGTTACCACTACGTTGTGGATGTGTTGGGGGGCATGGTGACCGCTGTTTTGCTGGTCCCGATCGGGAATTGGCTCTACCGCCGTTTTCGCGTAGGGCCGCCAGACAACGCCCCGCTCGCGGTCGATTCCGGAACTGTGTGAACCGCCGCCTCGTGACGCTCCGACCACGAAAATCTTTCGTAGCGCCCCAGGAAGCGTGCTGGCAGACGCTGCGATGGATGTTGGCCATCGGCATGGTGATGTTAAGTCTTGAGGGTGTCATGAGCGCGGAAACCAATGCTCCTTCCGCGGGCTCACCCCCATGGTGGTACCAATTTCCTACGTATATCGGCGACATCGGTACGCCTGCCGCATTGAGCAATGCCGTAAGCTGGCATGCCCGGATGGTTTCGGGGAATTTTGCCGCGGATCCGACCTGGGGTGCTTATGGCCAACTTTCAAGCGCCCACGAGGCCACCCGGCTTTTCGAACAGGCGAAGTCAAATCATCTGCGCTGGATCTCGTGGGTGGAGGCCTTCGGAGAATGCATGCTATATGCCGCGGGGTTTGAACGGTTGCCCGACGGAACCTGGCCGCGCACGGTCGGTCAGCCGGCCCTGGCCCAGCTCTCGCGCTCGGCCTGGAATTGGGAGTCCGGCCGGCCCGGAAACATTTTGCGATGGGTCGGACTTCACAACGCACTGAATGATGAGGATTTCATGCAGCCGCAGTTGACCCGCACCAATCTCGGATGGCCGGTGCCGACTTATCCTGACGGAAGGTCTGCCATCGGGTGGACCGATGGTTTGGGCTATCCGTTGAACGCTAAAGTCTACGACGCCACCGGCTCGAAGGACATCAATGGGAAACTGGCCGTCGAGTTCGAGGGGTTGCCCGAAAAGGTCAATCGGCTGGATTCCGCAGGCAAGCGGCTCAGCAGCACCGACGGTTTATATGCGGTGACACTCGACAAGAGCCGCGCGAGCCAGTATCCGAATCGCCGCCCTGGGGACACTTTATATGCCAGCGTGCTCCACGTGGGAAAAGATCCCGCCGCCCCATTCTGGACGAATTATATACGCGTGGCGGCCCGGGAGATCATTCGCCGCGGTGCGGACGGACTTTGGTGCGACAATTTTTCTCCGTTCAACAATTTCGGTATGCCGTCGCTGCACAATGCCTTTGGTGAATGGTCCGAAGCACGGTTCCGGGAGTTTCTGCGCGAACGGCTCTCCGAGGCGGAACGGGCGCGGCTTCAAATAGCGGATGCGTCTCGCTTTGACATTCGTGGGGCGCTCAAGCAGCAGGCGGCAGCCTTCGCCGCAAAAGACACGGGCGACATCCACGATCCGGCGTGGAGAGACCCGCGCTGGCTCGATGTGCCGATCTGGAATATTTACAAAGTGTTTAAGCAACACATGGGACAGACGGCTTTGCGCGGCTTTTACCAGGCCGTGAAGGAGGAGGCGGCTCATGCCGGGCGCTCCGACTTCCTGGTCGCCGGAAACGACATGCCCATTTTTGGCCTGGGTTGGGCGCATGACGATTGGCTCGACATGGTGAGCACGGAATTCTCCCCGGCGTGGTATGTCACTACCGGTTCACGTGGGATCATGATTCCCCCTTACGGCAAATTCGCCGTGGTCTGCCGCGCCGCCCTGGCACATCAAAAAGGCCCATTCGCCACCATGTGGTACTATTTGCGCCCTCCTTACGACAAATACATCGGCAAGCCCGAGTTGGCCAGGGTGTTGGCGGCGGAAGCTTTCGCCAACGGAGTATTTCTCAAATACGGTGACGTGCGGGAATATCCCGGCACACCGGAAAGCGTGGCCTGGTGGAACGAGTTCGTGACGCGCTCCGAGCCTCGGTTCGGGAGCCGCCGCCTGGCAGGTGACCTCGGCGTGGTGTATTCGCCCGACAACCAGTTGTTCTGGGTGGTGCCCGGTAGTCATGCTTTGGATCATAATCGGCAGCCTCATTCTTTCGAACATTGGGGCCTTAGCACGATGATGGTTGATCGCCACTTTTCTTACCGTGTGCTGCCGGATTGGAAACTGACGGCTACCGAATTGAGGGCTATCAAGACCATCTATCTGCCGCACATCGAGTGTCTCGACGACGCTCCCGCGCGGGCCTTGGTAAACTGGGTTCGAGACGGCGGACACTTGGTGATGACCGGCACCACAGCGATGCGACACGGCCCGGCGGGTTGGTTTCGGAAACGGGAGGGCTCGGCCCTGGCTGAATTGGGTCAGATGGAAATGCACGCCGCTGGGAAGAACGCTGAACAAGTTGGGGTCGCGGCCCTGGAGTTGGCGGGTGCGGACCCCACCCGCGTCATCGTCAAGCAGCCCGGAACCAATGCCGCCACAACGGCGGCAGGTGGTTCATCCAACGCTCCACCTCGTATCATTACTCGGCAGTTTGGCCGGGGAACGGCCATCTGGCTGCCATCCAACCTGGGGATGGATTATTACCTTTCAGATTTCCGCAGGCGATTTTTCGAGGAAACACCAACTTCAGGCATGGTGGAGTCGATTCTCAATCCGGCGCAGCTTCGCGCTGGCTTTGATGCGCAGCAACTCCCATCCAGTGTGGGTACTTTTCTGTGGAATTCGACAGGAGGTGAAGCGCTGTTTACCGACCTGGTGAATTATCAGATCGATCCGGACCGGGACTTGATCTCGCCCCAGCACCAGCTTCGGTTCCGTATGCGTCTGCCAGTCGGGACGGCTTCCGCGACGGTGGAGACCATCAGCCCCGATGACATCCCGTCGGCGACGATCAAGGTTGAAGACGGATGGGCGACCGTAGAGCTGCGGACTTTGCTGCATTTTGCCAGCATTAAAATCATCTGCGTCAAATCGGTGCCATAGATCGCCGGAACGGGACATGTTGAACCCGGTTCCGGCACAAATCGTAGCGGCCGGCATCTCATTCTTTCACCGGCACCAATAAGGCGCGGTCGAACCAGACGGCGTTGACCTTTTGGTCATGCGCATGGCCCATCCAAAGCCGTGAGTAACGATTCAGATTCACCGTCCCAATCAGAAAGGAATGGTAACCCGGGCCAATTTCACTGGCTTTGACGATTCGGTCCGCAACGTATTTACCCAACAATGGATCGTGAATCCGTCCGAGGAATGCCGGTGTTTCCGGGCTGGACCCGGGCGCGAACTCTGTTCGCACCACGTAATAGACCGCATAACGGCCCGGGCAGAAAGCTTTCGGAAGCCGTGCGCCGTGAATCTCGATGGCTCCACGGGCGCCATCGGGACCGGCGACCATGCGGATCGCCACCCCGTCCGAGGCTGCCGCGTCTGCCTGGGGGCGGGCGCAGTCCGGTTCGCGGAAAATAATGGCGCGATCATCGTTGACCTCGAGCGCTCGTCGGGTTTCCTCTGGGGACAAATCCGGGGGAGGGGAGGTGGGTGAGTGCCGCGCGGGGGAAAGGTAAAATGCCGGCTCGGGATCACTGGAAACCTGGGTCGAGAATTCCGTCGGTGTTTGTCCCGACTCGCGCATCCGAGCCATGGGCGACCAGCCTGTGGGGCCGGGTTCGTTCGCCGTCGCGAACCATTGTGCGGCATAGGCCGCTCGCGAGGGGTTGATCGGCCAGTGCCGGCCCAATGCGTTGCATTCTCGTCGCAGACCGACCCACTGCGACAACCACATGTAGCCCACCGACAGCCGCGCTTGCCGCACGCGCCAGAGTTGATCAGGATTCCCGCGGGCTTTTTCCTCTGCCGCTGACCATAGCTTTTCCGCCTTTTCCATGGTGTCGAAGCGCAGGTAGGGACTCGCGTCCGGGTGACCGATGCCGACGTAGTACGGTTTTGCGGAGGCGGCGATCAGGTCCAGGTAATCGTGGAGGTAACGGGCGGAGGCGGCGCCGTAATACTCACGCAGGAATTCGTTAATCAAACGGCGGTTGTCCTGGCGGGGGTTCCACAGCAGTTGGGCAAGCACCCAGGCGCGCATTTCGGACATCTCATTGCTGAAGGATTGATAGGCCCCTTGCTCGAACAAACCGATCACGCCATTTTCGTGGAAAAACCGCGCATTGGCTCCCAGCACGAAGTAGTTCGGAAACGGCAGCAGGTAATGCGAAAAGTCAGTGGTGTAGTCCCAGACATAAAGGCGATTGGTCAGCCGATGCCAATCCCGGATATCCCGGGCAAAGCTGGCATTGGACGGGTCGTTCAAAGACTGGGCGAAGTTGCACTCGATGGAGCACAGCCGGACGATGACATTGTGGCGTGGTCGGAGGTGTTTGGGAGCTTTTCGGGTATACTGGTAGGCTAGCGTATCCACCAGCACGTGGGGAAACTCGGGCTCGATCTTTTCCGCCACATAGTTGACCAACTCCAGCAGCGATCCTGCCGGGCTGCCTTCCCTTTCGTCCACCGCCGCGCAGCGGGCACACTCGCACGCGCCTGCGTGATCGTTCTGCGAGACGGAGATGATCCCGGCTTCAGGCGACTCCCGGAGCCACGCCTTGACGCGCTCGACGATGAATTCGCGCAACTGCGGGTCGGTCGTGCAGAGTTGGGCCTTCTCACCGACACGGCGACCTTTGACGAGCGAGAACCATTCCGGGTGCGCCTTGAAGTAGGGGTCGGGCGGCACCAGCGGGTAGAAAGTGTGCACGAATCCCTTATAGGTGATTTGGCCACCGTGATGTTCCTTGAGCCGGGCGGTCTGGCTGTTCGAGCCGTTGCGCGCCGCCCAATCACCGTCAAAGGCAGGAAACCAGAAGGGATCACGATACTCAAAAGCCGGCTGCCCCCGTTTATTCAAACCGCCGATCGACAGGTTCGAGTGCTTCGGCATTTTGGTGAACCAGGGCGTGTACCAACGGACTCCGAGTTCCTCTTGCAGGAAGCGATACACGGCGTAAAGCGTTCCCCGAGGACGGCCTCCAGCCAACAACAGTTGATTGCCTCGTGTTCGGATCACGTATTCCTCACTCGCAAACTTCGAGTTATCGAGTTCCGGAAAAATCGTGGATGCGGTCGGACCCAACCCGATGATGATCGCCGGGTGTGGCGCCGGACCGCTCACTTCCCGGGTTTCGAAGGTGGCGCCGGTGATTTCCTGGAGCGCGATGGCCAGTTCGGTCGCGGCGTAGCGTTCAGCGGGGGTGGCACCCGGCTGGGTTACGATCAGGCAACGGGCCGTTCCGCCTGCAGCGATCGGCACCTTCGCCTGCGCGGACACGCACACCAGCCCTACCGCTAAAGCCAGCAGGAACGGCCATCGGATCCCCTGGCTTATGTTTGGATGCAGTTGTTCGAATTGTTGCTCCCGTGTGTTCACGGGACCGGCCAGTTCGGATGGGTTGACCAATAGAGTGTCTTTAGTTTGTCCACCACCACGCTTCGCCCGGAGCCATCCACGAAGGTCAGGTTTATGGACTTGTTGTGTCGGTTCAGACTGAAATTGCCAATGCCACCGCCGCCGCCCTTGAACCGGTCCTGCGGGATGCCATCGGTTGGTCCGGGCCAGGAATCCATCCACATCGAATCTCCGATGAGTGGCGCTTCATTGGCGTGGCGCACGCCGTCCAGGGTGCCGTAATAGTAGGCGCCGACCGTGGATTCCATCGGCTTGTCGGAGTAAAACCACGAATTCAGAGCGAACGCGCCATACGATCCGGCGCTGACCCCAAAATAGCTCGAGAGCGGTCCCCAATAGGCGTTGGCGGTGCCGTAGTAATCCAGGCCGTTGATCGTATAACCCTTCCGGTTTGCCGCCGGACAAACCCGCAAGGCCGCATTGGTGGTTTGCCGCGAGCCCGCGTAAGCGATGAGCCGGTCAATCCACAGGCCCTGGCTCGCGTCGTAATTCACGCTGCGCCCCCGGTGGTCGTTGACGTACATCTGGTTCGCCAGCGTGAACTGATGCAAATTGTTAAGGCAGCCGATCCGGTGCGCCTTTTCTTTCGCCTTGGAGAGAGCGGGCAAGAGCATCGCGGCGAGAATGGCGATGATCGCTATCACCACTAGCAATTCGATCAAGGTGAATCCGCGACGGGATTCACGATTTAAACCGTGTTGGTTTTTGTCAGGGCTCAAGGGTTTAAAGACCGTAGCCTGTCGGGCTGAAGTGTCAAATCCTGATTCGAGTTGGTTATGACTCGGCTCAGGATTGGTTCGCGACGAGAATGTTGCCGGCGGCCATGTGGGGCCGGTCCGATCAAGGGAAGTTGGTCAGTTGTTCCACGGCCTCGCGCCAGTCCGAAACCGCTTCCCGCCGGTTGAGCATGACTTGCTCGACCGTCCAACCGCCTTTGCGGAGAGCCTCCGCCATTTGCAGCCCGGTTCGTGACAACGAGGTGTGGATGACCACTGGACAAACGGGCTTTTGCCGCAATAACAGGCTTACCGCGTCCAGTCCGTCTCCCGGGTTCCTTACGGAACTGCCAGTCAAATCGAAGTCCAGCGAGATCAGGCAGGCTTGGTCCAGGCAGCGAGCCGCGTCCACCTGCATCTGCCGCACGTTATCCCAGTGCCGGATCTCGAACGGACGGGGCAGATCCTTGAGCGCCGTCTGCATCAGGGCCAATCGGTTCGGATTATCCTCCAGGATCAGAACCAGGTTGCGATGGTCGGGCATGGGGTAAGACTGGCGGATTCAAGGTGGAGCCGCAAGGCAGCAGGAATGCCGGGTATGAAAGATGAGAGAAAGTGGCTGCCGCGGTTGCCCGGAAGCGGTATTGGTGCGAGGATAAAGCAAGAAAGGGGAAAGCTTATGGAAGCAACAGAACGCTTGGATACCGACAAGAGCGAGCTCCGGGCAAAACTGGAGGCCGCCGTAGAAAGAGCCAAAGCTGCTTGCGAACGGCTCGAAGCAAAAACCATCGAAGCCGCGAAAGTCACCGATAAGGCGGTCCGCGACCATCCCTATCAGGCCATCGGGATCGGTTTTGGCCTGGGGCTGCTCATCGGGGTGCTGGTGTCCCGGAGCCGGCGTGATTAAAATCCGGGTACGGCTGGAATAGTGTTGTTTGGCTGAGGTGTCCCTTTGCTTTCCGCGACGGCTTCGCTGACCGGAAGGTAGCGAGGGAGTGTCGTGTCTGGAGCCAGCGCGGAATACCGGCGGAATCTGACCGTTGGGACTCGCTTTACGCTGCCGCTAATGCGATACGTGTGCCCGGCTCTTATTCTCAGAACCGCAGTTGCCCTAACAACACTATGCAAAAAGTGATTTCGGTGATCGGCTACCTGACCATGGTGGGTGGTTTGTTGGGTTTGTTGTTCACCCGGAACCTGCTGGTGGCCCACCCGGCGGTGATTGCTGTCCAGGTCGCAGCGGCAGCATTGCTGATTTGGGCCCGGATCGCTTTCGGCCGGCGCAGTTTTCAATGCGCTGCCAATCCTACCGAAGGAGGTCTGGTTACCACGGGGCCATATCGTTTTATCCGGCATCCGATTTACACGGCAGTCTGTTTGTTCGCCACTGCCGGGGTCGCGGCGCATGTTTCTGTCATCGGCCTGCTCCTGCTGGGCCTGATCTGGATCGGGGCTTTCACCCGCATGCTCTGCGAGGAAATCCTCGTCGTTCAGAAGTATCCGGAATACCTCGAGTATGCGGCCCGGACGGCACGCATGATTCCGTTTGTGTTTTGATCCGTCCAGGGAACATCCTGGCTTGGGGCGAAACATGACGACCAATCGAGAAACCGGATTGCAGGAGGCGGCCAGGGCCGTCGAGGAATCCCAGGCGCTGTTGATCACCGCCGGGGCGGGCATGGGGGTCGATTCGGGGTTGCCCGATTTTCGCGGGCCGCAGGGTTTCTGGCGCGCTTACCCGGCCATAGCCAAATTGGGTCTTTCATTTGAGGAAATGGCCAACCCATCCTGGTTCCGCACCGATCCCCACCTGGCCTGGGCCTTTTACGGGCACAGGTTGAACCTCTATCGAAAGTCGGTTCCGCACGCGGGCTTTGCCAGGTTGCTTGAAGTGGGAGCGGCCAAGCGTGGTGGGTATTTTGTTTTCACTTCGAATGTGGATGGTCAATTCCAGAAGGCTGGTTTTGCGGAGGAGCGCATCGTCGAATGCCACGGCTCGATTCATCATTTTCAATGCGTCGACTCCTGCCGGGGCCAGATTTGGCCGGCGGATGATCAAACCGTGCAGGTTGATGAAACCGCCTTTCGCGCGCGCGAACCTTTGCCTTGTTGCCGGGAGTGTGGGGCGTTGGCACGACCCAACATCCTCATGTTTGGCGATTGGTCGTGGCTCGACGACCGCGCTGCGGCACAGCGGCGGCGTTTTGATGACTGGCTTCACGGCCTGGCCAGGTCTTCGGCAAAATTGACGGTGATCGAGCTGGGCGCTGGTAGCTCGATTCCTACCGTTCGCCTGACCTCCGAGTGGGTGGCGAATACGGTCGGCGGAACCCTGATTCGGATCAATCCCAGAGAGTGTGAAACTCCTCCTGACCAAATTGGACTGCCCTACGGCGCCGAGGAGGGGATTCGGAGAATTTTCGGCTCGGTGAAGAACCTTGGATCCACTTCCCGGCAAGTCGGGTGAAGGCCCATCCCTGCCGCCGCACTGTTTGCGGACTCACCAGAACTTTCCGCCGGGGTCAGGTTTCGTGGTGTAAGTGTATGTGGTGTCGTAAGACGGCGGAAAAGCCCAGTTCTCCGTGTGGCTGTCACCGAACAGCAGTGGAAAAACCCGTTTGCCCGCTTGCCGATGCCAGACCGTTTGGGCCTGGTCCAGTTTGCGGTCGCCAAACCAGGTCCAATCGCCCAGCACAATCTTGGTGGCTGGCCGCACGGCGACCCGGACCCCTTTATTCGGTTTTTGCGACAGGACGCCCCGGACCATTTTGCCTCCCAGGTGCTCTACGCCGAACTCATCGAAATACCACTGCATCAGGTAGGAATTGCCCCAGCCTTCCCAGCAGTTCCTGATTTTCCACAAGGGATCGCCCTTATCGGCAGGACAACGAACAAGTTGAACATTTTTGATGTAGGTATTCAGGACCCGGTTGGTTTGGTCCACGTTGCCGCCGTGCAGGGTGTTTCCCGGGACTTCACCGCTCGCCAGGCTGTTGGTGCCGCGCTGCCCGGCCCACGCCGCCCAATCCTCGTAACAGACATAGTTATCGCTGTTATCATCCACATACATGCGGATCGCGAGGCCGATTTGATGTTCATTATTGATGCATTGGGCCAGCACCGCCTTGGCTTTGGCCCGGGCAAAAGCAGGGAGCAACATGCTCGCGAGAATCGCGATGATCGCGATGACCACCAGCAGTTCAATCAGGGTGAATGCACCAGGTCGGCCCGACTGCTTGCGCTCTTGAACCCGGCGACTTCCCGCCTGGGCTCGGCCGGGATTTGAGTTGTGGTAATAGTTTTGGGGTTGCCTCATGGGACGGTAACTGCCCGTTGCCGGGCCAGGGATTTGAGTTCCTGGAAGATCCGTTTCACCAGTTTGCCGGGCAGGGCGTAGGTCGTAACCCGGCCCGCCCTGGCGATGTTCAAGCCGATCGCCTCCCCGTCCAGGTTTACCAGCGGTCCACCGCACAACCAGGGTTTCAACACCGTGTCGTGTTCAATGGCCTGTTCAAAGCCTTCGGCGCGGGCGCTGATCTCTCCCCGCAGCCGGGTCGAAGTCGGCTGAGTAAAATAATCCCGCCCCGGCAGGGTGGACTCCGGCGGCATCAAGGTCACCTCGGCATCGAAACTGTCGTCCGCACGTTGGACCCGGAGCTTCACATTTTGGCCGGCGCGGTAGTCGCGGAGGGTTTCGACCACCTGCTCACGATTGGTCATGGTATGATTGTTCACCGCTAAAATTACGTCGCCGGCCTGGAGTCCGGCCTTTTCGGCGCCCAGTCCTGGCAGCAGTTCTTCAATCCTGGGACTAGTGGTATTGAAATCAAATCGAACCCCAATGAAGGCGCGGCGGGGGCGGATTTTGCGCGGGAGGGCGCTGATGATGCCGACGGCCTGGGGGGTGGCGGCGATCCCGGGCGTGACGGCCCATTGCCCAATATAGATTTCGCCTTCCGACCAGCGGAGCGGGGTCAGTCCCGGCGCTTTCACCCGCACCAGCGCGACATCTTCTTCCTCGTCGGCCTGGACCAATTCAGCGGGGACCTCCAGGTCGGAGGCGAGCCAGCACGTCAGTTTCCCCGGTTTGATTTCGCTGGCTTTGGTGAGTATCCAGCCGTTGGCGTCCATGACAGCGCCCAAAGCCACCGTTTGGCCGTTTACATTCAGCTTAACGATGGAATTACGGGTGGCGGCCGAGACGGGCGCGAACGCCGCCAGGGTCGCTTCGCCGCTGCGATACCGGTTTTTGGGCAGGACTAGCGGCTGGCTGGCAGTTTGGGTGAGCGCAATGTGGGTCACCAAAATCAGCACTGTCCCCAACGCCAGGTAGCGGAGCCAGCGCAGGCGGTTGGCTTCGCTCCCGGATGTTGGCGTCAAGAGGGTCATCAGATTATTCACCGGTCTCCGATTTCGCCTCGGATTTCTCTTCTGGCTTGGTTTTAGGCGACAGCAGTTGGTCCCAGTGGGTGTAAAACTCGGTCACCGGCACGTGCAAATTTTCCGACAAGGAACTGCTGATCGCGCTGTGAATGCCGATGACTCGGCCGGACATATCAAAGAGCGGGCCGCCCGAATCGCCGGGGCTGATGGTGCAGTCGGTTTGTACGGCGTCCGAAGTCAGGCGAATGATGCGGCCCAGCCGCACCACCAGGGACCGCTTCGCGTCGAAACCGCCAGGATGGCCAAGTGCCAGCACCCAATCGCCGATGCCGGTTTTGGCCAGGTCTCCCATCGCGGCGCAGGGCCAGGGGCCGGAATCCGTGATCCGGATCAGGCCGGTATCGCTGTCTGCGTCGGCCCCCAGGGTCTTGCCGCGCGCCCTTTTGCCGTCGGCAAAGGTGACCCGCACGTCTCGTCCCGCCCGACTGCAGACATGGCCGGCGCTCAGTACCAGGCCATCCGTCGAGATCACCACTCCGCTGCCACTGCCGTAGCCGACTTCCACTTCAACCACCGCAGGGGACAAGCGTTTCACCAGGTTCCGGACCTGGTCCTGCATCGCCCGCAGGTCGGGGATCGAGGTGGGCACGGGTCGATGGAAGGCGGCGGCCCACCGTTCGCGGTGCGCGGGAGCCGGTTTCGGGGCCGGCGGACCGGCGGACTCGGGATGCTGGGGCGGGGCCGGTTTATTCTCTGCTGGAGCGGTGCCGGCCAGCAGCGCGAGCGCCAGCAACCAGCAAAACTTCCAGTTCCGCGGCCTGGCGGTCGTTTCACTGACGGGCACGTGGATTTCTGTCGGCACGAGGTTAAAGCTACACCGGCGGCGGCGATTGTGCGAATGCGATGACGCCCTTTTTTCGCTGGGGGATTGACTTCAGGCTGACTTTTTGCTGTAGTCAGGTTGGCTTATGCGGAAACCTCGGTAGGCGTTTTGGATGAAAGACGTTAACAGTGATTTCCGATATCTCTGAAAGGTTCTTGTGAGTAACAACATCATTATCGGGATTGCTGGCGCCGGCGGTGACGGCGTGGTTTCCGCGGGAGAATCATTGATCACAGCCGCGGCCCTGGAGGGTTACCATGGTATCATGACCAAGAGCTTTGGCTCCCAGATTCGCGGGGGCGAGGCTTCCTGCCGGTTGCGGTTGTCCACCGAGCCGGTGCTGAACCCCAACGGATCGCTCGATGTGGCGGTGGCGTTGAACTGGGACGATTTCCGCCGATTTGGCGGGGAATTGCCGGTCGAGCGGCGAACGATTGTGATTTATGAGAGCAAGACGGGGGTGGCGCGCGACAATCTCCCGCTGGAAGGGGTCACCCCGGCGGTGGTCTTCAGCGTGCCGATCACCGAGATGGCGGAGAAACATGCCGGGACCTCCAAGGCCAAGAACATCGTGGTGGCCGGCTTGTTGGCCGGATGGTTTGGCATTGGCCGGGAGAGCATGCTGGCCGGAATACGGAAGAAGTTTGCCCGGAAGGGCGCCGACGTGGTGAACGGCAATGTGCGCGCCTACCAGGCCGGGTTGGAGTTCGCCGAGAACAACCCGCTCCCCGAGGATCGCAAGCTTAAGGCCGCCTCGGGCGGGAAGGGGGTCAAACTCCTGACCGACGGCAATGATATGTGCGCCGCTGCCGCCATTTTCGCCGGGTGCACCTTCTTCGGCGGGTATCCGATCACGCCATCCACCGAGATCATGCAGTATCTGGACCGGGAGATTTGGAAGTATGGCGGAACCGTGTTGCAGGCTGAGGATGAGATCGCGGGTCTGGGCGCGGTGGTGGGGGCCTCCTTTGCGGGGAAGAAAGCGATGACCGCGACTTCCGGTCCGGGCATGTCGCTGAAAACCGAGATGCTGGGATTGGCCAGCATCGCGGAGCTGCCGTTGGTCTGCGTGAACGTGCAGCGCGGCGGGCCGTCCACCGGCATGCCGACCAAGGCGGAGCAGTCGGATTTGTTCCAGGCGGTTTTCTCGGCGCACGGCGATTGCCTGCGTCCGGTGCTGGCGCCGATCAGCGTCGGCGACATTTTCGGTTTGACCGTCGAGGCTTTTAATATCGCCGAGTATTACCAGACCCCGGTGATCCTGCTGTCCGACCAGGAGATTTCGCAACGCAAGGAGACGGTCGATCCGATTGACACTTCCCGGTTCCAGTTGGTGGAGCGTCGGCGTCCCACCGGCGCGGAATTGGCGAAATACGCGCGCTTCAAGTTCACTGAATCCGGCATCAGCCCCATCAGCAATCCGGGTATGGTTGGGGGAAATTATCTCGCGGCGGGAATCGAGCATGATGAATCGGGGCGGCCGACCGCCAGCGGCGAGATGCATGCCCGGATGAACGAGAAACGTTTTCAGAAGTTTAACCCGCTCAAAAATCGGCGCGACTTGTTCCAGATTGAAGGAGACCCAGACGCATCGATTGGGATCGTGAGTTGGGGCAGCGTGGCCGGGGTCGCGCTCGAAGCCCTGCGCCTGGCCCAGGCCGAGGGGTTGCATGTCAAGGTGCTCGTCCCCAAGTTGCTATACCCGCTGGCGGAGCAGGTGTACCAGGACTTCTTTGCGTCGGTGAAGCGTGGTCTCTTCGTCGAGCAATCCTATCAGGCGCAGCTCTACCGGCTGGTGCGGATGTATGTCGATGTTCCGGCGCTGGTCAAGCCGCTGGCCCGGAGCGGGTCCAATCCCATCCAGCCCGGCGAGGTGCTGGATCGGCTGCGCGAAATGGTGGTCGCCATGCAGCGCAACCGCAATCATCAACCGGAACCCGTCCAGGAATAACCCCTTCTCCACGTGCCAACGCTAAACTCAACCATGAATACCACCGACACCCTGCCCGTGGAAAAGTTCCAGGCCGGAGATTTTAAGAGCGACTTAAAACCGATCTGGTGCCCGGGCTGCGGCGATTTTGGCGTCGTGACGGCCCTGACGCGCGCGCTGGCGGCCATCGGCCGGCCTCCGCACGAGATCGCCTTCGTCTCGGGCATCGGCTGTTCCAGCCGGATCCCCGGATACACCACCGCTTACGGGTTCAATACCGTCCATGGCCGGTCGCTTCCGATCGCCCAGGGCATCAAGCTGGCCAACCCGGAGCTGCTGGTCCTGGTGGCCAGCGGGGATGGCGACGGCTTCTCCATCGGCGGCGGCCATGTCGCCCACGTGGTGCGGCGTAACATCGACCTGACCTATATCGTCATGGACAACCAGATTTACGGGCTGACAAAGGGCCAGTTGTCGCCCACCTCCGCTCGCGGCCGAAAAACGGCCACGTCGAACTTTGGCAGCCTGGAAGACCCGGTGAACCCGCTGCTGTACGTGTTGGGTTACGGCGCGTCTTTTGTGGCCCAGGGCACCCCGCTGGACATGGTCGGGTTGGCCAAGCTCATCGAAGAGGGGATTCGTTTTCCGGGGTTTGCCTTCATCAATGTGCAGTCCCCGTGTGTGACCTACGGCGAAGAGGAGCAACAACTCAAAGCCCAGCGGTCCCGGGTCGAAAACCTGGCTGCGCTAGGCCATGACCCCGCCGACCGCGCCCGGGCCATCGAATTGGCACGCGAATACGGCACCAAACTCCACACCGGCGTCCTCTACCGCAATCCCAATCCCCCGCCGACTTACGGCGAAGGCGTGCTGCAGCGCCAGCAGGCATTGCGGAAAGACGCGGTGCCCAGGCAGGATATCCTCAAACGCTTCCTGCCACAGCCCAGCGCCTGATCGGCGTGCTGCGTGGGGGCAGAGGCATAGGTCGTGCGTTGGAACTTGATTCAGTTTCAGCGAATTTGAGATGCTTTCGGTAAATGCTGCGAAGAAAAGGATTCGGAGGCTGAGCAATAATTTATGTCTGGCGCCGTTACGGATGCATTCAACAAATTCCGAGCGCTACAGAGAGAACGGTCCCAGGAACAACTCTCCGGGCCTCTGGTTGAACTTCTGGGAGTCTGTAAGCCCGCGCTCGTTGGGGTTTCGCGTGCAGAGCAAGTTGAGATACTTCGCGAGGTTGCGTTTCTATTAGGTGACCTTCCGGGGAATCAACAAATCTGGGCTTGGCTAAAGCACCTTTCGAAGCAAGCCGACGCCCAATTGAGGGACGCTCTGACGACGACTTTTTTCGTGTTGATTCCTGACGACCCCGTCGATGATCGTGACCTGGTGTGCTTATGGTCGTGCATTGATGATGTGCAGACGCGATGGATCATTGCCGAAGCGTATACCCCTCAGCCTCATAAAATGCTGCCTCACTTCGTCCGGTACCTCTCGGGACCGAAATAGGCCGCCGACGGCCCGTCAAGGGGACGCTGTAGTAGTTGCTCGTTTCCGTTGAATTATCTTGACCGTACTGGGATCGGGGAATAGTTCTGGGCCATGCTATTGCTGCATGGAATGCTTTCCCCGTTCGTTGGCGCGGATGCCCTTCGCCATAGCGCTTCCTTGCTCGCCAGTGGACATCCTGCCTCGTGGACCCTAAATTCCAATTCAAAGGTGATAACTGAACCAAGCAATGGGCGACACCTTTTATGAGTGACATTGATGCATTTGTGCTCGTTGCCATCATGGGTTGTGTTTGGATTGTTACATCCATTCAGACTCATCGGCTCTATCGTGCGTTCTTGAGCAGGTACCCCGACGAGTCTATTAGGTCAATACCCTATGCATTTGCGAGTTGTCGACAACCCGAAAAGTTCTTTTACTTCTTCCGCAAGCAAGCACAGCCGCTGCTGAAGGCAGACCCCGATTTGTTGAGAAAAAGGCGCGGCGTCATAGTTTTGCTATGGTTGTCAGCTTTGGTGCCGGTGGCCGCCTTCGTGATCATGGTCTGCTGTATGCTGTTAGAGAAGGGAAGACTTTGATCCTGGGAGATTCTCCGACTCCGCGTGCTACCCACCTCCTTCAACCCCATAGTGACGGGTACGTGACAGGTCGTGTGACGGGTTTTGTGACGGGTACGACCTCGATCCTGGCCAATGTTTACGGCCTCTGTGACGGGTGTGACGGGTTAAAAGGGGGGTGCGGGTGTATATGGGAGGTAGGGACGTGTTCCACCACGTCCGAAACTTCACGACCCGGAAATCCGCCTAGCCAATTTTCCCCAAACTGGTCTTCAGGTAATCAGTGTAATTCCGCGAAATGGGGCGGATGGCGAATTTGCGGGTGGAATTGTGCAGTTGGCTGAAGACCGCGTCAAATTCGGCCTCGCTGATCAAGCTGCTGCCGAGCCAGAGGGCGGTCACCTGCCAGAGGAAGTCATGGAGCGAGCCAAGGCTCTTGGCATCGGGGCGACGGCGCAGAGTGGCATAGATGTCACCCAGTTCCTGGTCGCTCGGGGCGATCTTGAGGCATCTGCAAACCGTAAGCAGATGGTTCTCGATGAAGTAGAAATGCAGCGCGTATTCCGGTGGATAGAATTTGAGGTCTGCGGGTGGTGCCTGGTTGCCGCGAAAGAGTTCCGTGAAGGTAGCCAGTTGCCAAACGGCCTGACGGGAGCCGTCGTAGATGGGGATCGCGTGCCGGTCGTTCACATGAATCCTGCCTGCGTCGCTGGCTAGCAGCATGATACTGAGTTTTGCCCCATCCAGTTTCTCGGATGTGACGAGCGCACGAAGGGAAGGAGCGAGGTCTATCTTGGGCTCGTGAGCGGGGGTGTTGGGTTTCATGAGGGCATGAAGTTATACCTGTTCGTGGTTTTCAAGAGAGGGCTCTCGATTCTGGCGCGCGCGCCCCCTTCAGCGGGGCTTGAGGATCCGGTTCGTTTAGTTCGTCAGCAGGTTCGCGTATCCAAGGGCCTGTGCAATGTCATTTCACATTCACGTGATCGATGCCCATGAGATAGCCCTTGGACTCGGGGTTGTGACCCACGGCTTTGAACCGCAGCACGTGACGTCCGGCGGACAGCCCCTGCTGGCCCAGAGTGATCGGGTCGCCGGGCACGACGGTCGGGGCGTAGGTATCCACCTCCGGGCCGAGGGGTTGGCCGTCCAGGGAGGCCTGGATGCGGGCGTAGTCCCAGGATTTCGTGTATTTCACCACGAAGGCGTAGTTGCCCGGGCGCGGGATTTCAAGTGCGACATCGATCCACGAGTTGAGATTGCAGGGCATCACCCAGAACTGGTGGCCTCCCGAGTAACTGGGACCGAGATCCTGTCCGCGATAATCGCAATCATGCTTGCCGACGACCTGGGCCCAGACGCCCTCGGCGGTCTCCGGACCAAGCAGGCTGGGTTCCCACCTTAAGTAATCAATCGCGGCCTCCCATCCTTGCGATTGCGGGTTGCGACCGACCACGCGGATTTCGATTTCCCGAGTGTCAGACGGGACGGGGCCCAGGGGGAGAATGGACGGACCGGGTTGCCGGCTGGCGGCATAAAGATCGAAGGTGGGACCGATGGGTTTATCGGTGGCGAAGGCCTGGATGATCCCGGCGTTGGGTGAAAGGATGGGGCGGACGCCCAGCACATAGGGGAGGGTGGGGCGCTGGCCCAGGCTGAAGACGAATCCCTGGCCGGGCCGTTCCGCTCGGAACTCGAGCACCCGACCGGCGCTGACGCCTTCGCTCGGGACGCTGGGGTGCGGGGCCGCCGCGCCGCCGGTGGCGCGCAGGAGAGTGAGTTCCTCCGCCTCGATCGCTTCGGGGGTGCGGGGTGCGGGCTGGAGTTGCAGGCAATCGAAAATGCCCTGACCGGCGGTGGTGGCCACCAGGCGCATTGCATGTTCGCCCTTGGTCAGTACGAGCCCCTGGAGCTGCAACTCGTGGGGCGTGGGCCGGGCGGTGATGGGGAGCACGTTGCCGGCGGTCTCGATCGATAACTCCGCCAGCCCGTTCTCCGGGGCCGTGTGCAGGCGCGGGTAGTAAACTCCGTCCGAGTCAACCTTGACATTGAATGTGCAGAGCACGCGGCCCGCGGTTACCTGACCGAAGTCCACCGCTTGTTCGCGATCAAACTCATAAGGGCGAAGGGCGTCAGTGACGATTTTCGCCTTGCCCGCCTTTACGACGTCGGCCAGCAGCACCTCGGCTTGCTGGGCGAACGTAAGCCCCAGGCCGTAGGTGCGCACTGTTTGGGCGGTGATTTCTGGAAACACGTTGGGAGTGTATTCCATCCGGGTGGGGCTGGCGGCGGGATCGCTGCCGCCGGTAAATTTCACGCCGCGCAAGGCTTCAAACGGCGGGGTCAACTCCGCCTGGTACCAGAACGCGGTGGAGCTGTAATCGTATTGACCTCGCGGGCCCTGACCGTTCGGGCCGTAATTTTCGATGGTCATGCGCATGCGCTTTGCGAAAGGAATGAGATCGGTGAAATGCCAGCGGTAGTTGCAGGTCCGATGACCGTTTTGCGCGGAAGCGCCGTAGCTCGGACCGGACAGGTAACGAATACCCCAGGCATCGCCGAAGTAATCCTCCGACCCGGTGCCGATATACGGCGGGAAGTCATCGTCATCCACCCACACCATTTCATCACCTTCGCCCCACCAACCGTCCAGGGGATGATCAATGGGCATCGAGACCCCGACGAAATGTCCGCGCCCCGAGGTTTCGAGGAAGGCGTAATCAAACCGCACCAGGTCGGGGGCATGGCGCCAGCGCGCATAAAAGTAAACCGCATCCGCGGGCAGCGCCGGTTTGGGCGCCCACTCGATCTCGAAATCCACGGTGGCTGGTTTTTCCAGGAAATTATGCAGCGAAAGCTTCGCCGACCGCTTGAATGGCATTGGGTAATACTGATACGCCTGGCCTTGGTGGCATCCAGCCGGGACGGAGCCGTATTCCGCCGGTTCCCAATCGAAACCGAAGAACGGCCCGAGCGGCGTCAGGATTTGCGGCCACTTCGCGTCATCCCAGGTGCCGCTCAACACCAGCTTGCGCCAGGCGTAGCGCTGTTCGGATTGCACGCGCATGCGGATGGCGCGGATGACGCCCGTTTTCCGAAGCGAGCAGAGGTCCGCGGACTTGCCGGGACCGATGGTGATCGTCTGGCGAATGGTGGACTGTCCCGGCCACTCCGGCTTGGGATCGCGCCCGGGATGCATCCAAGCTTCGGCTGCTTCGTTCAACGCGGTTTGCTCGTCCGCCGACAGCGGCAGCCGGAAACTCGTGACCGGTTTGTCTTTGGGATAAACCACATAATTGAAGTGGTAGTATTCGCCGTGCGGTTTGTCGGCGGTGATTTTGATGTGCCTGGCGAAGGGGATGGGCAGGTAGCAATCGGACGCCGACTGCGGCCGGTCGCGGCGATAAACCAAAGGCTTGATGAACGGAGCGAGATTGCCATCGAACAAGTCCGGGAAGTTCCACTCGTAACTTGGCGTTTCAGCAAAATCGAGGTAGACCCGCAACTTGCCCATCGGATTGGCGGACCAGATACGATAAACCACCCCGGGCCCGTCCAGGTCCATCATCACGGCTTCGCCGTTCGGTTCGACGCGGAGGTACTGGCCCGCGTCGCCGTTGGCGCCCCACGTTGTCCGCGAGTTGCGGTCCCAGCTCGAGAACAAGCCGCCCCGGCATCCGGTTTGCAGGGCCGTCAGCCGGTCGAGGTCGGTGAGTTGATGCAGGACATCGACATAACTCAGCGGCTCCGCGGCGCCGGTGTCAGGGACGGTGGTTATGGCCGAGAGCGCCGCCGCGAGGCTCAGCGCTTTCCATAGGCGGCGGTGGAAGGGGTGGTTTGAACGGGAATTGCCCGGTGCCCTTTCACCGGCGCGGGGGTGCTGGGTGGCGTCCATTGCCGATTGGACTTTTGAACCAATGGATTCCGAGATCATAGAGTTTCCTGCGGGCGCGGTGGTTTGCATATCAAGCCAGAATGAGTTCGAGTTTGCCGGTCTCATTGACGGTCAATTCCTGCTCCAGGGTCACCAGGGCGCGGGTCCCGGTGATTTGCAGTGAGGCTTTCACTGCCTGGCCATTCAAGCGCACCTCGGCGCTGCGGGGCGACTTGCTTTCCGGCACCATGAAGGAAAGGGTTTTGAGCCGCATCCGGCCGTAATGCAGGGCGAGGGACTCGGTCTGCCGTGAGCCGGCGCGAACCTGCTCGAAGGTGCCCCATCCCTCCGCGGTAGTGAACGGTCCCCGGAAACGTTCCGGCGTGAGGCGGGGGGCGAAACCGAGGTGCCCGGCCGGACCATTGTGTTCATAGCCGCAGGCGGCGATGAAGGTCCCGTGGCTCGACATGGCCCGCGTGTAATGGTCGGAGCACTCCACTTCATTGTAAGGATTACGCCGGGCGGCGTGGTGGCGATCATGCACCACGCGGGTGATGACCAGGGCCTGTTCCGGCATTCCTTCCCACAACATGTGCGCCGCCAGTTGATGCTCCTGCCCGGTCCAGACTTCGTTGAAATAATAGCCGAAGCCCCCTTGTCCCGATGCTTGCTCAACACCGCCCCGAGGGAACGTGGTCATAATCACACCGCCCTCACCCGCCATCGCATACCAGCGTCCGCCTTTGATGTAAGACTCTTTGCGGAATGGCCCGACATCCGGGGTGAAGTTGTATTTCCAGATCGCTTCCAGGGCGGAGCGGGTCTCCCTGGCGCCGACGACGCGTGGCAGGCCCACCTGCAACGCCCAGGCCTGGCCCATCAATTGGTCAATATGACAGCCATCGTTGGTGTTCGTGGCTTTCGGGTGTTTGGGATCGGGTTGGTGGATGAAATATTCGCCGTTATAAAGGCGCTGGACCAGTTCGTTCGAGCCGCGCTCAGCGATGCGCCGGCAGCGGTCCGCGAAGGCCTGGTCCCCCACCACCTGGGCCATTGCCTCGCCGGCCCGCAACGCTGCAATGTAGAAGGAACTGATCCACGCCATGGGCCCGAACCACGCCGCGTCCAGCGTATTGTATTGCTCGCCTTCAAGCAGGCCATTCTCGTCGCCGTCCAGTTTGATCAGGTATTCAATGGATTTACGAATATGCGGCCAGGTGGCCCGGAGATAGCGGTCGTCTGGAGCCATTTGATGTTCGCGCCATGCCCGGAGAATAACACCGCACTGACCGTCGTGCGCCACGTGCCGGGCGCATTCGCCGCGGTAATCGGTCGCGCCATCCTCGTGCCACGACGTGCCGAAATCCGTGCGCTGACGCAGGTCGCGCTCCAATTCCGGGAAGATGCGCGCCACCGATTGTGCGTAATTCCAGACATGCTGACAGGTGCCCTGGCAGCAATAGACGCCTTCAAAGGCGTAGAACCGGCCATTGTCGAACTGGTAGCACGTGCTGGTCGCCAGGGTGCAAATGGGCGCGAAAGTGCGGTCGAGAAACCAATACGGCAAGGTCGAGTCGTACCAGGTCCGGTTCCAAAGCCGGGTCGCTCTGGCGAGTCGGTCGAACTGGCCGCCGGTATAACGCGCCACGTCCGCGGCAGACTGGAATCGTTGTCCGTAGGCGCGTTTCAGTTTGGAAATATCTTCCAGCGGCCCCAGGGCCGCGCGCATGAGGCCGGGGAAATACCATACGACCAGGAAGGTCGCTTCACCCTGAGCTCCCGGGGCCAGCTTGAGCTTGCGACCGACCGCGCCCAACAGCTTTTGGCCAAACGGTTCGAGGTGATCCGCCTCGTCCGCCTTCGCCGAAGCAAACACGGCTTCCGGGCCCTCCGCTGTAAGGGAAGTTCGGACAAAAGCGCTCGCGCCATCACCCAGCAGCGCCAGGCCCATCGAGCCGAAATCGTCGCGCGCTTCCAGCGGCGTGCGCGCGGTCGGTGGTTCGTCCGTGAAGACAATCTGGTCCACGTTAATGTGGCCCCAGCCTTCAGTGGATTGATCGACGATTTCGAGCTGGGCTGTGCGTCCCTCGAATTCGGATACCTCCCACTCCTGCCAGTCGAGAGTTTCGTGATTACGCCCGGTGGCCGTGCGGACGATCGCGCCGTCGATCAGCAGATTCATGCAGGTGCGGCCGGGGTGGGCGCCGCCACCGATCAGGAACGCGATAAAGCGGCGTTCGAGCTTGAAGCTGGGAGAAGTCAGGCGGCCCTGGGATTGATCGCCCTTGAGGAACGTATTGACCAGTCGCTGACCCAGGAAACCGGTGACCTTTTGCTGGTCGGGCAACGTGCCGGAGGCCGGTTCGGTGCCGAAAGCATCGCCTTGCACTTTCCACGAGCCGTAGCCGTTTTCAAATGTTTCATAAACGATTTCCGGCCGGGGCTGAGCCTGGTTTTGAGGGGGATTCTTTTCAGCGGTGCAATGGAGCAGCGTCAGTCCAGGTTCACGAAGGGCGTGGTTTCGACGTTGTCCCAGGCCGGCGCGGCCGCTACCGAGGCAGACGGCATTCTGGAGCCAGCCCGCCAACTCAACTTCGACCGGCGCGGTGCTAGTGTTTTTGACCGTGAACCGCATCACGGTTGCGGGCAGGGAGGAATCCTTAACATTCAACGGAATGAAGGGGGTAAACGCCTCGAGGGAAACGGTTACCGGCAGAGCTGGATCGCGATAATCGACAAAGGCCACCGGATACTGGCCAACGAAACTGATGTGCTTGGCGTCAATTCCCCGGCGATCCAGTGTGCGAAGCTGAGTCTGGCCGCCGGACGTAATCTTCACGGCGAAACCTTGCGAAATCGGCGATTCCGGCTTGGGTGGCTTGGCGTAATTCGGTCCGCCTGTGTCGCTGAAATTCGCCGGTTGCGAGAGGTTAAAAATGTCCCAATGCCAGAGCCGACCGTCGCCGCCCAGGTAAAGCTGCCCGGCGCAGATGCCGCCGATGGGCATGCCGATCCAGGTCAGCTCGGGGCCGCGATAAACAGTGGGTTCGCCGCGCTCGAACAGAGATTTCACCCAGGTGGGATCGAGCTTTTTGTTGGCGGGAATGATCTTCTCAAAATCGTTGGTGTTAAACGGGCCGGCAATGGCCGGCCAGCTTACCGCCGAAGCACCTGCGGCCGCCAGGCCGGTCCAACGGAGAAAATCGCGGCGGGAGAGGGAGGATTGGCAACCACAGGAGGGCGATTGGCACGCGGAAGATTCGGGTTTGTTTGGCATACCTCGAAGAGTAGCAGAGGCGGTGGGAATATCACGTACATATTAGACGATGTCGCCGGAAATTTGAGCCGGGTTCCCGCCGATGCCCGCACCGCAAGTGGTTTGAGATGCTCGGTATTCGGTTTCGCGAGGTTTTCAGTGGCGCAAAGCGATCGATGGAGTAATAATGAATCGCATGACCACACTTAATTCGGGCGGCAGCGATTGCTGCGCCGCAGGCTAACCTGCTTTGGACGCCAGCCCTCCCATACTCGAATTGAAAGCGTTGGGAAAATCCTTCCCAGGCGCGCGGGTATTGGATGGGGTTCACTTCGAGCTGCGGCGGGGTGAGGTGCACGTGTTGCTGGGGGAGAACGGCGCCGGGAAGTCGACCCTCGCCAAAATCATTAGCGGCGCTTGCCCCAAATCGGAAGGGGAAATCTGGTTGGGCGGGGCGCCCATCGAAATCAAAGGTCCCAGGCACGCTCGCGAGTTGGGGATCGGGATGATCTACCAGGAATTGAGCCTGGCTCCAAATCTGAGCGTTGCGGAGAACATGTTTCTCGGACGCGAGACTACGGCGGGATTTGGGGTGATCAATGGGGGTGCGCTACGAAAAGCGGCGGAGAAGTTGCTGGCGGAGCTGGGAGTGCAGATTGGGGTGGACCGCCGCGTGAGGGACCTGGGCATCGCCCAGCAACAACTGGTGGAAGTGGCGCGGGCGCTTTCTCTCAATGCTCGCATTCTCATCATGGATGAACCCACCTCGGCCCTGACCCCGCCGGAGATTCATGAACTGTTCACCGTCATCCGGCGGTTGAAAGCCGCGGGGGCGGCGATCATCTACATTTCACATCGCATGGAGGAATTGCGCGAGATCGGTGACCGCGTCACGGTACTGCGGGACGGCTGCGCGGTGGCCACCCGCGAGCTGCGGGACATCAGCCAGGACGAGCTGATCCGCATGATGGTGAATCGTGAACTGGCCGAGCAGTTTCCCAAGCGTCGAGCTGTGCTCGGCGAGGAATTGCTTCGGGTTGAAGGGTTGAGCCAAAAGGGGTTCTTGCATGACATCCGGTTTCAACTGCGGCGCGGGGAGGTGTTGGGCCTGGCCGGTTTGCTGGGCTCCGGCCGGAGCCGCCTGGCCCGGGCGATCTTTGGGGCAGAGCGTGTGGACGTCGGGGAGATCTACTTCAAGGGTCGGCGTTGCCACGTAAATTCTCCGCGACAGGCCATTGCGCTCGGAATCGGGTTTCTGGCGGAAGACCGGCGCACCGACGGGCTCGTGTTGAAGCTTTCCGTCCGGGAAAATGTCTGCCTCCCCAGCCTGGACCGTTTTTGCCGGTGGGGGGTGGTGCGGGGCACGCGGGAAAAGGCCGCCGTAGTGGATTATGTACGTCAGCTGGGGATTAAGACCCGGGGCCCGGGACAGGCCGTAATGCTGCTCAGCGGTGGCAACCAGCAAAAAGTCGTCCTGAGTAAGTGGTTATGTTCCCAGGCTGAACTCTTCATTTTTGACGAGCCAACTCGAGGCATCGACGTGGGGGCCAAAGCCGAGATCTACGAATTAATCAACGCCTTGACTGCACGCGGCGCGGCGGTCCTGATGATCTCCTCCGAAATGCCGGAAATCCTGGGGATGAGCGACCGGATCCTCACGCTGCACCATGGCGCCATTTCCGGAGAGTTCAACGTGACGGAAGCCTCGCCCGAGAAACTGCTGCAGGCCGCTCTCGGTCTTAATTGAGAATACCTATGACGCGAAGCTCCCTGCGTTTCGACTACGGCCGGGAATTTGGAACCGCCGCCGGGTTGCTGTTGCTGTGTGCCACACTGGCTTTCCTGACGCCCCATTTCCTTTCCGTCTCTAACCTGATGAACGTGGTCCAGCAGACCGCGATCAACGCGATCATCGCCGCCGGCATGACCCTGGTGATCATCAGCGGCGGGATCGATCTCTCAGTCGGATCCGTGGTCGCGTTGTCCGGGGTGGTGCTCGGCAGTTTGCTCACCGGTGGACACTCTCTATCCGTGAGCCTGGCGGCGGGGCTGGCCGTCGGCGCATTGTGCGGATTGGTGAACGGAGTGTTGATTTCTTTCGCCCGGCTTCCGCCTTTCATCGCTACCTTGGGCATGATGAGTGTTACTCGCGGACTGGCCCTGGTATACACTCAGGGGCGGCCCATTTCGGGGTTTTCCGAACCGTTCCGATTCCTGGCCACAGGCGAACTGTTGCGTGTGCCCATGCCGGTGCTGTTGATGCTGGGGGTGTTTGGCGTCGCCGGTTTTTCTTTGGGTTGGACCAAGCTGGGACGATATACGTACGCCATCGGTGGCAACGAACAGGCCGCGCGTTTGTCCGGGGTGAATGTCCGTCTTTACAAGACCGCCGTTTACGTAATTGCGGGCTGGTTGAGCGGGCTTGCCGCCGTGGTGCTCAGCGCCCGGCTCAACTCCGCGCAGCCCATTGCCGGCATGATGTACGAACTGGATGCCATTGCGGCCGCCGTGATTGGTGGGACCAGCCTGATGGGAGGCGAAGGAAACATGCGCGGCACACTTGTCGGCGCCTTGATCATGGGGGTCTTGCGCAACGGCCTGAACCTATTGGACGTGTCCTCCTACATACAGCAGACGATCATCGGTATGGTGATCATTGTGGCTGTGTTCGTGGATCTCACTTTGAAAAAGAGATCGGTTTGATCGTTAACACTGCATATGCGATACCACTTACTGCTTCCGGTGGGCCTACTAATACTGGTGTCCGGGGTTTGGTCCGGGTGCCGTCCGAAGGACCAGGCGCCGGAAGCCGGGCCGGCGATTGCCCTGGTCATGAAGACGCTGAATAATCCTTTCTTCGTGGATATGGAGCGTGGCGCCCGTGCGGCGGCGCAGCATCATGGGGTGAAACTGCTGGTGCAGGCCGCTGAGCGCGAGGTGGATGTGGAAAAGCAGATGCAGATTATCGAGAACCTCCTTGAGCGAAAGGTGGATGCCATCTGTGTCACTCCCAGCGGCTCCAAAGAGATTGTGCCGGCGATTGTCAAAGCCAACCGCGCCGGTATCCCTGTTCTGATCGTGGACACCAGGGTGGATGCCCGGGCGCTCAGCGACGGCGGAGGGCGAACTGTGACTTTTATCGGGTCGGACAACATTGAAGGAGGACGGATTGCGGGCCGATACCTGGTCGAACGCCTGAAGGGACAAGGTAAAATCGCCGTGCTCGAAGGCATTCCCGGGCACGAGACCGGCGATGCACGTTTGAAAGGCTTTCGCGAAGTCGTCGACCGTGAGCCGGGGATTAAGGTGGTGGCGTCACAAAACGCCAATTGGGAACGGGACCAGGGCTATAATGTGCTCCAAAATGTGCTGCAATCGCGTCCGGACCTGAGTGCGGTCTTTGCCTGCAACGACCTGATGGCGCTGGGGGCGATCGAGGCCGTGGCCGCTGCGCAAAAGACCGGCCAGGTGGTGGTCGTTGGGTTCGATGCGACCGGGGATGCCCGCGACGCCATCCGGAAAGGGACGATGGCCGGATCTGTGGCACAGCATCCGGAGGAAATGGGCCGCCTGGCGGTGGAACAGGCGTTGGCAGTCATTCACGGACAAACCATCCCGAAGGAAATCCCGGTGCCCGTGGAACTGATCACCAAAGACAGTCGCTGAGTCACTCGGGAGCCTTACGGGAGATATCCGCTTAATCTTATGCGCTTTTCCTCGATCGACCTGATGCGGTTCGCGTATGGCCGCTACGCGTTGGGGGCGTTCAACGTCAGTAACCTCGAGCAAATGCACGGATTGTTTCGCGGCGCTGCGGCGGCGCGTGCGCCGATCATCGTTCAGTTCACTCGTGTGATGCGGCAATACGCCCATCCCGCAATGCTCGAACAACTCCTGCGCGGAGCGGAGACGATTTATCCCGGCGTGGCTTTTGCCGTGCATCTGGATCACGGAGACGAGGAAGCCTGTGCTGACGCCACCAAATCAGGGCATTTCGGCTCCGTGATGATTGACGCGTCCGCTCATCCGTTTGAACAAAACGTCCAAAAGACGGCGCGGGTGGTCGGCCTGGCGCACGCCCAGGGGATAAAGGTGGAGGCTGAACTTGGGCAACTCCAGGGAATCGAGGATGAGGAGGAGGCAACCAGCAACACCGCGTTACTCACGGATCCCGTGCAAGCCCGGTTGTTCGTGGATCGGACCGGCTGTGATAGTCTGGCTGTGGCCATCGGCACGAGTCACGGTGCCTACAAGTTCTCCGGAGACCACGGATTGCGGCTCGACCGTCTTGAAGCAATTCAAAGAGAAGTTCCCGGATTCCCGCTAGTGCTCCATGGTGCGTCCGGGGTGCCGCCGGAGGAAATCCGGCGCATCAACGAGGCGGGGGGACGAATCGCTGAAGAGGCGAGCGGGGTTCGAGCCAGCGAGGTGGAGGCGGCTATTCGGCTCGGGATTACCAAGGTCAATATCGGCACCGACGGGCGCCTGATTTGGACCCGGGTGCATCGCGAGTTTTTCCGAGATCACCCGGCGGAGTTCAATTTTATGGGGCCCGGGGAGACCTACATGCGTGAGTATGCATTATTTGTGGAACGTAAATGTGTGCAGTTAGGTGGCGGGAACCGGGCTGAGGAGGCCGCACAATTCGCATGTGGTCCCGTATAGAATTCCGGGGGCGCGAGCTTCGTGCGGATGAATTGCGTTTTGGCTTGGCTCTCTGGTTAACCGCGGCTAGGTTACAGCCAATTCCATGATCGAGTCGACCAAGCCAAATTTGCTGGTATTGCCATCTGGCAAGACGGGGGAGTACCTGCGAGTGACGCCGGAGCGGGCGGGTTGGGAGCATCTGGGAATGGGGGCGCGAGTCCTCGAATCCGGGCAAGAGTGGACCGCCAATTCCGGGGATTGTGAATATGGATTAGTGATTCTCGGCGGCGTTTGCAGCGTCAGCTCTTCGAAGGGCAACTGGTCAAAGATTGGGCGGCGACCAGACGTCTTCTCCGGGATGCCCTACGCTTTGTATTTGCCCCCAGGGACAGATTTTACAGTTCGGGCGGAAAGCGCGCCGGTGGACCTCGCGTATGGCTGGTGCTCGGCCGCAGCGAAACATCCGCCCCGGTTAGTCGCTCCGGGCGACGTGGCGATTGAAATTCGGGGTGGCGGCAATGCCACCCGCCAGATTAACTCGATATTCCCGCCCGGTTTTCCGTGTGACCGGCTGGTGGCGGTGGAGGTCTATACCCCTTCTGGAAACTGGAGCTCCTATCCACCACACAAACATGATGTGCACCGGGTCGATGCTTCGGGGCGCTTGCTCGAAGCCGATTTGGAGGAGGTTTATTTCTATAAGGTTCGACCCGTCGAGGGGTACGCTATCCAACGCGTGTATACCGGTGACCGGCATTTGGATGAAACCCTGGTCGCGCGCAACAACGAGGCCGTTTTGGTGCCGGAAGGGTATCATCCCGTCGCGGCGGCCCCCGGTTACGATGTTTATTATCTCAATTTTTTGGCGGGCAGCGCGCAGTCCCTAGCGAATGCCGACGATCCTGCCCATGCCTGGGTCAAGGGGACCTGGCGCGAACGGGATCCCCGCGTGCCATTGGTAAACCTGGCAATGGAAACTGCGGCGCCCCCGGGACGCACATGAGGCGAAAAGCACTTATACTGTTTGAACAATTTTATGCCGGCCGCTGAAAAATCCCTGGACCTGATAACGATGGGACGATCGTCCATCGACTTGTATGCCAACGAGGTTGGCGCGCCATTTGTCGATATCAAGTCCTTTGCGGCGTACGTCGGTGGGTCCCCGACGAACATTGCGGTCGGGGCTGGGCGGCTCGGGTTGCGGACGGAGGTGATCACCGCCGTAGGCGAGGATCCGGTGGGCGATTTTATTTTGAATTTTTTGGCGAAAGAAAAGGTTGGAACACGATTCGTCACCCGCAAGCTTGGAGCCAGGACCAGCGCGGTGGTGCTGGGGATCGAACCGCCAGACAAATTTCCGCTCGTTTACTACCGCGACAACTGTGCGGATATTCAGCTTACGATCGACGACGTCCTGGCCGCGCCGCTCGCCGATTGCCGGGTCTTCGAGTTTTCCGGGACTGGATTGAGCCGCGAGCCCAGCCGCAGCGCCACGATTTTTGCCGCCGAGCAGGCGAAGGTCGCGGGGGCCATAATCGTCCTCGATCTGGATTTTCGTCCGAACCAGTGGCACGACACGCGCGCGTTCGGGGTGACGGTGCGCTCGGCGCTCCCTTGCGTGGATATCGTGCTGGGCACGGAAGACGAGTGCAAGGCAGTGACGCTGACCGATCGGTCCCAGGTGAACGTTACTGATTCGCAAATTTCCGGGGCGCAGGTCGCGGGGGACGTGCATGCTGCGGTCGACACCATGCATCGGCGTGGTCCGGCCGCCGTCATCGTTAAGCGCGGCGAAAGAGGCGCCACGGTTTTCGAAGCGGGCAAGCCGCCGTGCGACGTTCCGGGGTTTCCGGTCGAGGTGTACAACGTGCTTGGGGCAGGGGACGCTTTTGCCGCGGGATTTATCTACGGCCTGGTGAAAGGCTGGAATTATTACCAGGCTTCCCGGATGGGGAATGCCGGCGGGGCGATTGTCGTGACCCGGCATGGCTGCGCGAATTTTATGGCCTACGAGGAAGAGGCTCTGAGCTTTGTCGCCGAACGTGGCGGCTTTTGAACTGGCGGAAATCATACTCATATGAGGACAAAAAGACTGACCATGGCCCAGGCGGTAGTGCAATTCCTGCTCCACCAGCAAGTGGAACGCGATGCGAAGCGGCAACCGTTTTTTGCGGGCTGCCTGGGAATTTTTGGCCACGGCTGCATCGCGGGCGTTGGCCAGGCTTTGTTGCAGTACCCTCAGTTTCGATACATCCACACCAAAAACGAACAAGCCTCGGTCCATATCGCTACGGCCTATGCCAAAATGAGCAATCGTCTCCGCACGTTTGCCTGCCTGAGCTCGATTGGACCGGGTGCGACCAACATGGTCACTGGGGCTGCTACCGCCACGATTAATCGCATCCCGGTGCTGCTGTTGCCCGGGGACATTTTCGCCCGCCGGAATGTGGGGCCGGTGCTGCAGCAATTGGAGCAACCTTATTCCCAGGACCTTTCCGTCAATGACGCCTTCAAACCGGTTTCGCGCTACTGGGACCGGATCAATCGTCCGGACCAACTGATGAACGCGCTGCCGGAAGTCATGCGGGTGCTGACTTCACAGAGTGAGACTGGTGCGGTGACGCTGGCGTTGCCGCAGGATGTTCAGACTGAAGCCTTCGATTATCCAGTCGAGCTGTTTGAAGATCGGGTCTGGTATATTCCACGGCCCGATCCTGAAAAGCAGGTGCTGGCCAGGGCGCTGGAGTGGATTCGCGCGAGCAAGCGGCCAATGATCATAGCCGGGGGTGGTGTGTTGTACAGCGAGGCGCATGCGGCGCTCGCCCGGTTGGCTGAGGAAACCGGCATTCCGGTGGGAGAAACGCAGGCGGGCAAAGGGTCGTTGCCCTACAATCACCCGCAAAATCTGGGCGCCATCGGTGTCACCGGCACCTTTGCCGCCAATCGCATCGCTCGCGATGCGGACCTCGTGATCGGCATCGGCACTCGCTACAGCGATTTTACCACGGCGTCGAAGACCGCTTTCCAGGATCCCCGGGTAAAATTCATCAACATCAACGTGGCGGAAATTGATGCCTTCAAACATAGCGCGCTGCCGATGGTGGCGGACGCTCGCGCGGCCATTACAACATTGGGCAGGGCCTTGCGCGGCTGGAAGGTGAGCCAAGCCTACCGTTCGCGGGCAGAAAAGCTGAACCGGGAATGGGATCGAGAAGTGGAGCGCCTGTATCACACTCCGGCCGGGATCCCGGTCAGCCAGGCCGAAGTGATTGGCGCGGTCAATGATTTCGCCCGGCCGCAGGATGTGGTGATGTGCGCGGCGGGAAGTCTTCCCGGCGACTTGCACCGGCTCTGGCGCACGCGCGATCCCAAAGGGTATCACTTGGAGTATGGCTATTCATGCATGGGATATGAAGTCGCCGGTGGCCTGGGGATCAAGTTGGCGGCCCCGAATCGGGAAGTTTACGTGATGGTGGGTGACGGTTCCTGGCTGATGATGTCGAGCGAACTCGTGACCGCGGTTCAGGAAGGGATCAAGCTCACCATCGTGCTCATCGACAATCACGGTTTCCAGAGTATCGGCGGTTTGTCCCAGGCAATTGGCAATGGCCGGTTTGGGGTCCAGTATAAACATCGTCACTTGGCGACCGGGCGTTTGAGCGGGCCGAATGTCGCGATTGATTTCGCGGCCAACGCCCGCAGCCTGGGCGCCCATGTTTGCCCGGTCCGGGACATCCCGCAATTGAAAGCGGCGCTGGAGGAGGCCCGGGCGCAAACGCGGGCGACGGTGATTGTGATTGAAACCGACTCCGAGAAGCGTGCCCCGGGTTACGAATCTTGGTGGGACGTACCGATTGCGGAGGTTTCCAGCCTCGCGTCGGTGCGCCGGGCTCGCCGCCAATTTGAAGCCGCGAAGAAGAAGGAAAAATTTTTCCTGTAAACCACCGATGCCAACGGTAATTCGCAACCTGATCGGAGGGGAATGGCGTGAGTCTGCGGCAACCTCGCGGTTGCCGGTGCTTAATCCGGCCACCGCAGAGTTGATTGGCGAGGTGCCACTTTCGACAGCGGTAGAGGTCAATGCGGCGGTGCAAGCGGCGGCCGCGGCATTTCCGGATTGGCGACGAACGCCGGTGACGGAGAGGGTCCAATTTCTTTTTAAGCTCAAGGACCGGTTGGAGACGCACTTCGAGGAACTGGCTCGCCTGGTGACGCTGGAATGTGGCAAGACCCTCGCGGAATCTTGCGGGGAATGGCGCCGGGCCATTGAAAACGTGGAAATGGCAGCGGGCGCTCCGGCCTTGCTGCAAGGCGAATTCTCCGAGGATATTGCCAAAGGCGTTGACGAGTTCGTGCTCCGCCAACCGTTGGGCGTTTGCGCTTGTATCTGCCCTTTCAATTTTCCGGGTATGATCCCGTTTTGGTTCATGCCTTATGCAATCGCCTGCGGCAACACCTATGTGGTCAAGCCCTCGGAGCGCGTTCCGCTCAGCATGCAACGCGTGGCGGAATTGACAGAGCAAATCGGCCTCCCGAAGGGGGTCTTCAACGTGGTGAACGGCGGCCGCGAAGCCGTGGAAGCACTGCTGGACCATCCGCTGGTGCGAGCGGTTAGTTTCGTCGGTTCTACCGCCACCGCGAGGGCGGTTTACGCAAGGGCGGCGGCCAATGGCAAGCGCGCCCAATGCCAGGGAGGGGCTAAAAACCCGGTCATCGTGTTGCCAGACGCGGATATTGAAAGTGCAGCCCGGATTGTCACCGACAGCGCTTTTGGCTGCGCTGGGCAGCGGTGCCTGGCTGCGTCCCTGGTGGTTACCGTCGGTGAGGCCCGGGAGAGCTTTGGCGCCGCCATCCGTGATGCGGCCCATCATCGAATCGTGGGTAACGGTCTGGATGAAAAAGTGGAAATGGGCCCCGTGATTTCACCCGAGAGCAAATCCCGAATCGAGAACCTGGTGGCAAAAGCAATCACCGAGGGCGCGAGGCCGCTCGTGGACGGTCGGGGAGCGAAGATTCCTGGTTTTGAGCGCGGCAATTTCATTCGCCCGACGGTGCTCGACCAGCTTGATGGCGGCGGGGAGGTGGCCCGGACCGAAATTTTTGGCCCGGTCCTGGGACTAATCCAGGCGCGGAATGTCGACGAAGCGATCGAATTTGTGAATCGGGGTGTTTATGGAAACATGGCCTGCATTTTCACCAGCAGCGGCGCCAGCGCCCGTAAATTTCGCCAGGAAGTCGAAGTGGGCAATGTAGGGGTAAACATTGGTGTGGCCGCCCCGATGGCACCGTTTCCATTCAGTGGCGCCCGGGAAAGCTTTTTCGGCGATCTGCATGGGCAAGGCCGGCATGCGATCGAGTTTTTCACGCAGACGAAAGTGGTAGTGGAACGCTGGCCCAAAGAATGGACGCGAAAATTTTGAATTCCCAAGCAGACTCTGGAACGACCCAAATCATGAACACGACGGACCCTATCTATATTGCCAACGCGCCCTGCTCCTGGGGGGTGCTGGAGTTTGACTTGCCGGGCAAGGCGCTGGGATATGCGCAAGTATTGGATGAAATCCACGAAACCGGTTATGCCGGCACCGAATTTGGGGATTGGGGTTTTATGCCGACTGAAGCCGGGGCGCTGCGCCGCGAACTTGAAGCGCGCCAACTTACCCTGGTCGGTGCGTTTGTCCCGGTGGCGTTCGTAGCCCGGGGCGCACATGCTGCTGGCGTGGAACTGGCGGTGCGCACCGCCAAACTCCTCGCCGCTACTCAAGGTTCCTCTCCCTTTATCGTGCTGGCGGATGACAACGGCAAAAACCCCATTCGCACCCGTAACGCTGGCAGAATCGGCCCGGCGCAGGGTTTGAGCGACGAGCAATGGGCGGTTTACGCGCAAGGGGTTGAGTTGGTGGCACGCGCCGTCCGCGACCAGGCTGGATTGCGGGCCGTATTCCATCACCATGGGGCTGGTTACGTGGAGACGCCCGATGAAATTGCCCGACTCCTGGCGCTTACCGATCCGGCGCTGGTCGGATTATGTCTTGATACCGGCCATTTGCGATTCGGCGGTGGGGATCCCTTGAGCACTTTGCGCCGGCATCGCGACCGCATCTGGCACGTCCACTTCAAAGATTGCAGCCCGTCAGTCCACGCCGCTTCCCGCACGGGCGGGTGGGATTATTTCGAATCCCTCAAACACGGAATTTTCTGTGAGTTGGGACGGGGGGATGTCGATTTTGCCGCGGTCGTCGAAGAGTTGCGCCGCACCCGTTACACCGGTTGGATCGTGGTGGAGCAGGACGTGCTGCCGGGGATGGGGGCGCCGAAAGAATATGCCCTGCGCAATCGCGATTACCTGGTGAAGCTGGGTTTCCCTCGCTGACGTCTAAGCAGAAAACCAATTACCAAGGAGCATTATGAGTTTGCATTTGAATTTCGGAGTGATCGGCTGCGGCCGAATCGGCCGTATCCACTCGGAAAACCTGGCGACCCGGATCACCGCTGCGCGACTGGTGGCGGTCGCCGATCCGGTGGAATCCGCGGCGCGAGATGTAGCCACCCGGTTGCATGTTGGGACCATGACGGCGGATTACCGCGAACTCCTGGCCAATCCCGAAATTCAGGCGGTGGTGATTTGTTCCTCGACGGATACCCACTCGCGCATCATTCAAGAGGCCGCCGCCGCCGGGAAACACATCTTTTGCGAGAAGCCCATCGACTACGATCTTGCGCGCATTAATGCGGCGCTGGGCGCGGTCGCGAAGGCCGGTGTCCAACTGCAGGTGGGGTTCAATCGACGCTTCGACCCCAGCTTCGCCCGGGTTCGTGAACTAGTGGCGGTGGGCGCCATTGGTCGGCCGCATATCATCCGGATCACCAGCCGCGATCCTTCTCCGCCGCCGCTGGAATACGTCAAGGTCTCTGGCGGTATGTTCCTGGACATGACTATTCACGACTTTGATATGGTGCGGTTTTTGAGTGGGACGGACGCGGAAGAGGTTTATGCGGTCGGCGATGCGCTGGTTGACCCGGCTATGAAGGAGTTGGGCGATGTTGACACGGCCATCATCACCTTGCGTCTTCGAGGCGGGGCGCTGGCGACGATAGATAACAGCCGCAAAGCGGTTTACGGGTACGACCAGCGGGTGGAGGTATTTGGCTCGAAAGGTTCCGCTTCCGCGGGCAACCGAGCGCCTGACGCGCATGTGCTCATGGATGCCACCGGAGTGCATGAGGCCAAACCGTTGCACTTTTTCCTGGAGCGCTATGCCGAGGCCTATGTGCTCGAGCTTCAAGCGTTCGTTCAGGCGCTCTTGAAAGATCAGGCTCCGCCTGTCTCGGGTGTGGACGGTCTGGAGCCGGTGATTATGGGACTCGCCGCCACTCGATCCCTCCGAGAGGGACGTCCGGTCAAACTGTCCGAGATTCGCGCCGCGCACTGAACCCGTGCCGACTCGGGCTGACGATCACAGCGGCACCTCGCCGCGACTGTGTGCTTATTTTTGGACCCCGGCCGCGTGGAGGACAATCCTTGATACCTCCCATAACGGCCGCAACAGATCGGTGCGCATCGTGTAAATATCGGAGTAGACTTTCACCAGGCCCGCCAGCAATTCGGCCTGGCTCCAGCCGTGCGTCTTTTTGAGGATGGAACTGATGTAACGCTGATGAAATTCGGCCATCAACAGCACACAAGGCAGTTGACCGCGATCCAACTCGCCTGATCCTCGCCTGGTGCTCTTCCCAATGTCACGCAGATGGTTGAATTCCACGATGTGATGAGACTGGGGAGTTTGGGTGGCCCAGAATTGTGCGACATTATCCTCCTGGTCGGAGAGACGGTTTACCGGCGGTGCACCGGGACGCACGGGGGTGGCCAGCGCCTGGATCCGTTGTGCAGTGAAATCTTTGGAACTGTTCTCGCCGACCACGGTGGATCCGTAAGCCTTTTTGCGCACGACGTCCGCGGGTGGGCGATCGGATTCCCGCAGGCCGAACCGGACCTGGGAATCGGTGAGGATCTGCCGCAACTTCGCAGAAGTCCGCAGGTCGGTGGCGAGCCTGGTCTGCTCCTTATATTTTCCGACGAGCCACCCGGAAGGCGACAACGAGGGGATCTGTGGTGCCGGCAGCAACCACATCTCGCCATACGAATCCAACGCCTCAAGGCAGCGGGCGTCGGTAATGGATTTGATCTTGTCCCACATAGCTTATGACAGCATAGCCGAGGTTGGAGTTATTCGAGTGGAATCGTGGTTAATCGACGGCACAGTGTAGGGAGCAGATTTGGCTGGCCCGCAACGGCCGGAAGTTGCGCGGGCAAGGGGCAACGGTGATTTGACCCTACCAACCATGATAAATTCTGGCTTATGACCGCGAGCGTGTCAACTGATGCATGGAAATTCAGGGCGATTGTGGATCGTGCATCTCCCACGCGCCTTGCTACGAGTTTGATCCGGCTCTACCCTTGCGTCCTCAAGATGAACTGGTTGAGGAACTCGAACCCGGACGCCCCCTAACGGGCAATGACACAGGATTAGCGATGGAGATCAAAGTGCTGGTGGATGCCGAAGCGGCGGCGCTGGAAGCGGCCCGGGTAATTTCCGCGGAAGCGCGGAGTGGCGTCGCCGCCCGCGGCCGCTTCGTGATGGCGGTGAGTGGTGGCCGAACGCCGTGGCAAATGCTGCGCGCGCTCGCCGGGGAGGAGGTGCCGTGGGAGCACGTGCACATCGTGCAAGTAGACGAGCGTGTTGCCCCGGCAGGTCATCCGGATCGAAACCTCACGCATTTGTTGGAGAGTTTGCTCAATCAAACGCTGCTTTCAGCGCAGCAAATTCACGCGATGCCAGTCGAGGATTCGGACTTTGAAAACGCCGCTCGACGTTATGCGTCGGTCCTCGAACAGCTTGCGGGCAAACCGTCCGTGCTCGACCTGGTACATCTTGGCCTTGGTCCCGATGGTCACACGGCTTCCCTGATACCCAATGACCCGGTTCTGGACCTGATGGATCGCGATGTCGCGGTAACTGGCATTTACCAGCAGCGGCGACGCATTACCTTGACCTATCCAATCCTGAACCGTGCCCGGCGCATTCTGTGGCTGGTCACCGGCGCCGAAAAGGCTGGAATGTTGGCGCGGCTTCGTGCGGCCGATGGGTCGATTCCGGCCGGTCGCGTGAATCAGCAGCGAGGCCGGATAATCGCGGACGTGCCAGCCAGTGCTGGTGCAGTCGGGCACGGGGTGCAGGGCATCTGATAGTTTCGGGTGCTGAGGAGGAGGCTCAGGCCTGCGGTTAGGAAATCAGCTTTGCGAGGGCGTAGGCCACGCCGGCCGCCAGTCCACCCACCAGGACGGTTTGCAGCGCGCTTTTGATCCTCGAGACTCCGGTGAATTTGCCTTTCACGAAACCAAACACCGCCAGCGCCGTGAGCGTGAATACCACCGAGAAGTAAAACGCTGTGTGGATGTTGCGAAAGGCGACGTAAGGAGCGAGGGGGATGATCCCGCCGACGATGTAAGATACCGCGATGGTCACGGCGCTCTGCATGGCCCGCTTCGGGTCGGGGGCTTCCAGTCCCAATTCAAAGCGCATCATAAAATCGCGCCAGGCCGTCGGCTGTCGTCGCAAACCGTTCACGACCGGTCCGTATTCCTGATCGGTTAATCCGTATTGCCGGAAGAACTCGGCGACTTCTTCGGCTTCGACCTCCGGCTTTTCACGAATTTCGCTCTCCTCCCGTGCCAGTTCACTCTGGTAATGCTCGGCTTCGCTTCGGGCCGCCAGGTAACCACCCAACCCCATGGCGATTGAACCGGCCGCGATCTCCGCAAAACCGGCGGTGACCACGATGTGGGCGGCGCTGATCGCCCCCGAAATACCGGCGGCCAAGGCAAAGGGGACGGTCAGGCCATCCGACATGCCAATCACGATGTCCTTGACGGTGTCGCCGCCCCGGAAATGTTCTTCCCGATGGTAGAGGTTTTCCATGGAGGGCAGGGTAATGGCCGGTATTAAGCACAACAAGTTTGTTGACTTGGATGCCTGGGGCTGCCTGATTGCCGGTGGTGCCGGGCGCCCGGGCGACTTGTCCGGTTACCGCTCCGAAAAGTCTCGATAAAGCAGGCGCTTGTTGGCATTTATCCGCAGACCATATGAAACATCCAGGGGCATCAAAGCTCGCTCGATGAGCTTTCTCAACAAGACTCTATGTTTGCGAATCTGAAGCCACGCTCTTTTATCCAGGTAATTTGGGGCGGTTGCCTGTTGCTGTTTGCAGTATTGCCTGCCAGCGGTCAAGCGGTGACTTTGCGGTCATTATTCACGGAAATGACTGACCGGGAGGCGTTGGCTCGGTTCCCCAGACCCGGCTATCAGTGTCTGCAGGCTTCAAGTTACAATCGGGCCTCAACGAATCGTACGCAACCCAACCAGGATACCACCGGCTGGTTTGCCGATAGTGACGGATTGGGATTCCTTCGCACGGAGGAAATAAATGGGGTCACTGAATGGGTGATCATGGAACATCAAGGACCCGGGTGCCTCACAAAAATGTGGACGCCGTATTTCTATTACGGTTTTCAGGATCGCAAAGGGCCGAATGTACGGATTTATCTCGATGGTGAAGCGACACCGGTTTTGGACGAGAGTCTGATCGACTTGGTGACCGGCAAGGGGTCCTTTAAACCACCGCTCAGCATGCTGACGGCGCGGGCGGGGAATAGCTATTTCCCGATTCCATTTGCCCGGAACTGCAAAGTCACCATGACCGGCAAACCGTTTTATTACCTGATAAACTACCGTGCTTACACAGCGGAAACAAAAGTGGAGACTTACAGTCGCCTTGCGTCCGAGGCGGCCATCGTGGATCTCGAGCATGCGGCCGGAGCGCTAACCAACGCTTCCGCACCTGGCTCGGGCGGAGATCGGAAATCGGCGAAAGTGGAGCCCGGTGGAAGATTGGAGCTGAAGCAACCTGCCGGCCCGGGTGCCATACGGTCGTTAATTGTGAAACTGCCCACGGCGTCTCTGCATCCGGAGTTGTTGCGATCCACGGTGCTGACGATGACCTTTGACGGGCAGGAAACCGCCTGGTGTCCTGTTGGGGACTTCTTTTGCAGCGCGGATTCCTTGCATCCAATCCAAACGTGGCAGCGCACGGTTACTGCTGACGGAACTTTGGAATGCCGTTGGGTGATGCCTTATCGAAGCGCCGCCTCGATCTGCCTGCTGAATCTGGGGGCTGAGCCAGTCGAAGTTGCGGTGGAGACCCAGACCTCGACCTGGGATTGGGATGATCGGTCGATGCATTTCCACGCAAACTGGCGTCCGGACGACGTCGTGCACGGCACCCCGTTTCAGGATTGGAACTTTATTGATATAAGCGGACAGGGCGTCCTGGTGGGTGACGCCTGGACGGTGTTGAACGTGCAGGGGAGTTGGTGGGGTGAGGGGGACGAGAAGATTTACGTGGATGGCGCCTGGGACAAGGGGTTCCCGACTCATTTCGGCACCGGTACTGAAGACTATTATGGCTGGGCAGGCGGTGAGGTTCCGACGCGCCGGGACGAGTTTAGCGTTCCTTTTCTGGCCAACGCCCGGGTTGGGGGTTTGGATGGTGCCACCACGGGCTTCAATATTTGCACCCGCACCCGCAGCCTCGATGCTATCCCGTTCAAAGAGCGCCTCGTTTTCGACATGGAGTCCTCATTTGGCACTGATATCCGGAATCCGTGGAATCTGTTGGGTTACTCGGCGGCGATCTTCTGGTACTCGAATCCCGGCGCCACTCACAACCGTCCCTCGAAGCCAATCGAAGCGGCGCGCCCGATCATGAGTGTGGCTGAACTCAAAGCCAGGTCGGCTGCGATACATGAAATCCTCCGCCATAGCGAAGGGGAAGCCGCAGTGGTCCTGACGGAGACCCGAGAGTTACCGCTCCGGCCTGGCCAATGGCCTTCCACTAAATCACTGGTGCAGCGGCGGGGCAGGGAACCTGAATTCCAAGGCGTGGCTCGTCCGGGTGAGTTCTTTGTTTTTCAGTTGGGCGTGTATGCATTGAAAGACACCGGACCGTTGTCGGTCAGGTTCTCAGAACTCAAAGGCGACGCGGCTACCATCCCGGGAAGTGCGGTGCGATGTCTCAGCCTCGGTGGAACCAACAACCTGGGAGAGGCGTTCACTCGGGAAATCGCGATAAAGCGAGGTCAGCTACAGGTTTTGTGGGTAGGGGTGTCAGTGCCGTTGGAGGCGCGTGGATTTTTGAGCGGGATCGCGCAAGTGCATGTGGGCCCAGGCAGTAATCTTCCAGTCAAGATCACGTTGGAGGTGCAAGGAGAGCCCGTTCGCGATCAGGGCGATTCCACGGCCAGGAACTTATCCCGGTTAAGATGGTTGGATTCGACCGCCGGCAGTGAACCTCTGCTGACGCCTCCGTTTACCTCCATGCAGACCACCGGTAGGCTGATCAAAGTTCTGGGACGTGAATTGGAGTTGGGAGAGAACGGTTTGCCGCTGCGAACGGCCAGCTATTTCTCGCCGGCCAACACCCAAATTCTGGGTAGCTCAAGGGAACTTCTGGCGCGGCCGATGGCTTTCCTGGCTGAACCTGCCTCCGGACCGCTGCATTGGGAGAACGAGTTCGAGAAGCTCGAATGTTCGGAGTTGGAAGCGACCTGGAAAGCGCATGCAACCGCGGATGGCCTTTACGCGCAGGTCTCGGGCCGACTTGATTACACCGGTTCGGGCGAAGTGCGCGTCCGGCTTTCCGCGGATCGCGACTTGAAACTAAGGGACGCCTGGTTGGAGGTGCCTTTTCGCAAGGAGGTGGCCCGGTATTTTATGGGACTGAATCGCCAGGGAGGAGCATTTCCCGGAAGCGTCAATTGGAAGTGGGACGTGACCCGGCGTCAGGATTGTTTTTGGCTGGGCGATGTGAACGCGGGTTTAATGCTCCGCTTCAAAGACGCGAATTACCTGCGACCTCCGGTTAACATCTATTATTCGTTTCGTCCTCTGCGCTTGCCCTTATCCTGGGGTAATGAGGGGTTGGGCGGCATCGATATCGCGTCCGCCGGGGGGGATGAAGTGGTGGCGCGGGCTTATGCTGGGCCACGGTCCTTGAAGCAGGGGGAAACGATCGATTTCATTTTTGAGATTTATCTGACGCCATTCCGGACACTCGACACCGAGAAACAGTGGGCGGTACGTTTCACTCATCTGGGCGGACCGGGGCGCCAACCGATTGACGATGCCCTGGCTACCGCCGACGCGCGGCGCGGCCCGAATGTATTGAACGTGCACCACGCCAGCTTCTACTCTCCCTACATCAATTACCCCTACAGCGATGACTCGTTCCCTGCGTTCCGCGAACTTGTGCAGAAGGCGCACGCCAAAGGAATCAAGCTGCGGGTTTATTACACCACGCGGGAAATCACCCAGAATATGCCGGAGCTGTTTCCGCTCCACTCGTTCAACGGCGAGATCATCCTGCCTGGCCCCGGTAGAGAAGCCCACACGCTCCTGCATCCGCGGGGTCCTCATGTGTGGCTGACGGAGAACCTCCGGGAGCAGTTTATCCCGGCCTGGGAGGCCCAGGTTGGCGCTCCGTATGGTGACCTTGACTTGTCGGTCATTACCACGCCGGATTCACGCTGGAATAATTTCTACCTGGAGGGGCTGCGGTGGCTTGTGGAAAAAGCAGACTTTGACGGTATGTATATCGATGATACCGCTTTGGACGCGACCAGCCTCCGGCGCGCGCGGCGGATCCTTGACTCTCGGCCGGGCCGCTTAATCGACCTGCACACTTGGAACCATTTCAATCGTTGGGCCGGTTTCGCCAATAACCTGACGATCTACATGGAAATCCTGCCATACCTGGATCGACTGTGGCTCGGGGAAGGCTTTGATGCCAACGCCGTGACGCCGGATTTCTGGCTGGTCGAGATGTCGGGTTTGCCATTCGGTGTCATGGGAGAGATGCTCGATGGCGCCAATCCCTGGCGTGGCATGGTTTTTGGAGAAACCGCACGCTTGCCGTGGTCCGGCGACCCGCGCGGCCTTTGGAAAGTCTGGGACGAATTCGGAATTCAGGGCACGGAATTTCTGCCGTTCTTCACGGGGAACTGTCCCGTGCAGAGTGGACGCACCAACATCCTGGTCTCCGTGTATAGAAAGCCGGGTCGTAGTTTCGTCGCGATTGGAAGTTGGGATCCGGCGGAAACGCAAGTGGATCTGAAAATCGACTGGAAGCAACTGGGATTGAATCCGGAGCGGTCATTTCTTTACGCGCCGGCGATCCCCGGAATGCAAACGGAACGCTGCTGGAAACCGGGTGAGTCAATCCCGGTTGCGCCCAAGCGCGGATGGTTCCTGGTGCTTGATGAACTCGAACGCCGGGTAACCACCGCCGCCGAGGAAGTGGGAAAACCGCCAGCGCCGCTCTGAAGCTGCTGAGCCGGCTTCAGGGTTTTGCCAGGAGCCCGCGCTTTTCGAGCAGCGGTTCCACCGCTGGTCCGCGTCCACGGAAGCGCCGGTAGAGCGTCATTGGTTCCTCGATGTAACCTTTCGCCAGGATGTTCTGCCGGAATGACCGGGCGGTGGCGGAGTCAAAGATTCCGTGTTCCTTAAACGCCTGGAAGGCGTCGGCATCGAGCACTTCCGCCCAAATGTAGCTGTAGTAACCCGAGGAATAGCCAAAGGTCTCCGAAAATATATGCTGGAAATAGGTGCTACGGTAGCGCGGGACGATCTGCGGAGGTATCCCCATCCTCGACACGGCAATTCGTTCCAATGCAGCGGTGTCCGGTTCGCCGGTGTCCGACAATGTATGCCATTCCAGGTCGAGAAAGGAGGCCGCCAGGTATTCGACAGTTTTGAAGCCCTGGTTGAATTTTTCGGCGCGTTGCAACTTTTCGACCAGCGCCGCGGGGATGACTTCGCCCGTCTGCCAATGCCGCGCGTAGTGTTGAAGCACCTCGGGTTGGAAAGCCCAATTCTCCATGATTTGGGAGGGGAGTTCGCAGAAATCGAGCGCGACATTTGCGAGGCCGACATAATTCACTTGTGAGAAGATCACGTGTAGCGCATGGCCAAATTCGTGGAACAAGGTATCCACTTCCTCCGTGGTCAGCAGCGCGGGGCGGTTGCCGGTGGGCCGCGAGAAATTGCAGACATTCAAGACGATCGGGCGATTCAGCTTTCCGTTCTCGACCCAACAGGGCCGGGCCAGGGTTTCCCAGGCGCCGGAACGTTTGCCTGGGCGCGGATGATAATCAACGCACAGCACGGCAAGGTGTGTGCCATCAGCATCTTTGACCTCGAAAGATTGAACTTCCGGGCTATAAGCGGTCAGCCCCTTCAGTTCTGTGAAGGTGATTCCATAGAGCCGGTTGGCCACCCAGAACGCGCCATCACGGACATTCTCCAGTTTGAAGTATGGTCGCAGAGCTTCCCCATCCAGGGCGTATTCGGTCTGTTGCACCTTCTCGGCATAATAAAACCAGTCCCAGGGCTGGAGCTCGAAAGATTTGCCTTCGGCTTTGATCATAGCCTGGAAGCTGGCGGCTTCTCGCGCGGCTACGCTTTTGGCGGGAGTCCACAGTCGGTTAAGTAGATCGTAAACGCCGGCGGGATTCTTGGCCATGTTGTCGTCCAGCAGATAATCCGCCCAGGTGGCAAAGCCAAGCAATCTCGCCCGTTGTGCACGCAGAGAGGCCATGCGGGAGGCGACAGCTTTGTTGTCGGTAGCATCGCCGTGTGTGCACCGGGTGATGTAGGCGTTGAAGATCGATTGGCGCAGCTCCCGGTTTTCCGCGTAGCGGAGAAAGGGCCAGAGGCTCGGCGCCTGAAGGGTGAAAATCCACTTGCCATCCAGTCCGATCTTGCGGGCGGCTTCGGACGCGGTGGCCAGGAGTGGTTCAGGCAAACCAGCTAGGTCGTGCTTGTTTTCGACCACCAACCGGTAGGCGTTGACTTCCTTCAGAACGTTTTCTCCGAAACGGACGGCGAGAAGTGCCAATTCCTCGTTGATCTTTTCCAGTTGTTTCTTTTTGACCGGGTCCAGTAGGGCGCCACCGCGGACGAACCGCTTGTAAGTGCGTTCGAGTAGCATCCGTTGTTCCGGCGTGAGTGACAGGGTTGTGCCTGCATCCCAGACCGATTTGATGCGAGTGAACAGGGTCTCGTTGAGCAGAATCCAGTCGTAATGCGCTGAGAATAACGGGGCCAAATCGCTGGCTAGCGCTTGCAGCTTTTCGTTCGTCTCTGCTCCCATCAGCACTTCGAAAACCGTTTGGACCCGGCTGAGGCGGTCTCCCGTGCGGTCCAAAGCTTCAATCGTATTCTGGAACGTGGGCGGGGCGGAATTGGTGGTAATCGCCGTGATTTCTGCTTTTTGTCGCTCCATGCCGACTCGCGCCGCCGGGAGGAAGTGCTCCTCCTTGATCTCGGCGAAAGGCGGTATGTGAAATGGGGCTGCCCATTCATCAAGCAGGGGGTTGCCCGTGCTGGGAGTCGTCGTCGAAGTCAATCCAGAGTTCGCAATCATACAAATACCAAGCGTTAATAGCAGCCGATTCACAACCTTCAATAAGTGTCCTTGCATCAAGGGGGCCTATGATGCCTGGCAGTTCGGGGACTTTCAATCACTGACCGCTCCCGGGAGAAGGCTCATCGGGCACCGGCATACAGGTGGCGCGGTGGTAGCCTGGTTTTCAAGTTGATTACGAAATACGCATCGGCAAGCCTGTCGTACCTCGATGGGCAGGAACAACCATAAGCGGCGCGCTACCCTGGTTTGGCTCGCACTCGGTGCCGTGACCGTGGCCGTTTATTGGCCGGTGCTCCAATTTGGCTTCATTAATTACGACGACAGCGAGTATGTGACCCAGAACCCCTATGTCCGGGCTGGTCTGTGCTGGCCGAGCGTCCGCTGGGCCTTTACGACATTTCATATCTGGAACTGGCACCCCATCACCTGGCTTTCGCACATGCTGGATTGGCAGCTCTTTGGGCCTGCTGCAGGGGCCCATCACGCGGTAAGCCTCTTCTTCCATATCATGAACGCGCTGTTGGTTTATGGTCTGCTTTGGCGGCTGACCGGAGCCTTCTGGCGCAGCGCTCTGGTTGCAGCTCTCTTCGCGGTTCATCCGCTCCACGTCGAATCCGTTGCGTGGATCAGTGAGCGAAAGGATCTGTTGTGCGTGTTCTTTGGTCTGCTCAGTTTGATCGCTTACGTTAGGTATGCCGCTCTGGCGAGCGACACCCCTTCGTCACGCGGCCCAGGTGAAGCTCCTCGCCTCAAAGAGGTGGGTTCGATCGTCACCCGTGCCGGGCAACACCGGTGGCTTTGGTATGCGCTTTCGCTTTTGCTATTCGCCTTTGGCCTGATGAGCAAGCCAATGGTCGTGACTTTTCCGTTCCTGATGCTGCTCTTCGATTGGTGGCCCCTGCGGCGGATCCCGCTGTTCGTGTCCCGTGACGAATCAAAGGTCAAGTCGGCAGACCTTAAGTCTCGCGTCTGCCGGGTGATCGTTGAGAAGCTCCCTTTCTTCATTATGGGCGGCGCCTCGTGCCTGGTCACTTTCCTGGCACAAAGTGGTGGCGCGGTCGTGGCTTTGGCGGCGTTGCCGCTGAGTGGACGTCTCGCCAACGCGGTCGTGGCTTACGGTCTTTATGCACTGAAGTTGGTCTGGCCGTCGCACCTGGCGGCTTTTTATCCGCATCCGGGGGTTTGGCCGGCCTGGGAAGTTACTCTTGCTGTGACGGCGCTGCTGCTGATCAGCGTCGCGCTGCTCACGCAGGCGCGCAAGCATCCGGCGCCGGTCATGGGGTGGCTTTGGTTTCTGGGGACGCTGGTCCCGGTAATCGGCATCGTACAGGCCGGCAGCCAATCAATGGCCGACCGTTATACCTATTTCCCAGCGATCGGCTTTTTCCTCATGGTGGTCTGGGGCGCGGCCGATTGGAAACAGGCAAGCGGTTCATCATCGGCAATTCATCGCACTCCTGGCTCGGGCGGCGGATTGGGTGCGGGCATCGGGCGGAGAGTGTCCATTGTGGCTTCGGTCGCAGTGCTCGCCGTATGCGCGATGCTATCCCGGTCCCAGGTTCACTATTGGAGAGACAGCGAAGTGCTTTTCTCACGAGCCCTCGAGGTGACGGCGGAGAACCCGACCGCTCACTTCTATCTGGGCAACGCATTGGTTGAAAAAGGCAATTTGGTGGCAGGTATCAGCCACCTCCAGCGGGCGGTTGAACTTAAGCCAGCGTGGCCCGAGGCCCACAATAGCCTGGCGTATGCGCTCGGGTTGGGGCGTGATTGGAGCGCCGCCGCAGCGCATTACCGCGAGGCGATCCGACTGTGGCCGGCGTTTCTACCGGCACTAAATAACCTGGCGTGGCTGCTGGCCACTGGTCCGGAGGATCGCATTCGCAATGGGGCGGAAGCCGTTCGGTTGGCCGAGGAGGCATGCCGCATAACCGGCTTCAAGAACAGCCTGATGGTAGGCACCCTCGCCGCGGCCTATGCCGAATGCGGTCGATTTCCGGAAGCCGTCGAGACGGCGCAGAAGGCCAATGCTGTCGCCTTGGAATTGGGGGATCAGACCCTGGCGAAGATTCACCTTGAATTACTCGAGATCTATCGTTCCCACCGGCCCTATCGCCAACCAGCGGGGCAGGCGCCGTGAGAGCGGTCAGTAATAAGCCCGCGCGAAGCGGCTAAAGTGGTCCCGCGCGTTTTCCTGCGGTAACCTCGCCCTTCGCCGCCGGCAGTGGAAAGCGCCAGAAAAGTGTAAACAGGCTTTACATAAGGCCTGGGGGTTTGCGTAATAGCATGTAGGCGAATCGGATGCGTGGATGATGTAGCTATAAGTGAGCCTGTTTTGAAGTATTAGCGTTGGAAAACATTACACATAGGAGATCCCACGGCTTCCTTGGGAATCGTAATTGTTAATTTTATTTATTTGCATAACGCATAGAAAATGAAGAATTTGCAGCTTGTCCCGGTGCGCCTTCGGCCCGGTTTTCAGATGCTGGCATGAAGCGTGCTTAGTTATGTATGTCACCCCATCTGAACTGAATGTGGTGCGTACGTAATTAAGTCAAAGACTAAACCCCGATGGCCGTGATCATTCACAGCGTCATCAAGCTGGATGGTTTGCCTCTTGGCGTGGGTTCGCCGCCAAGTGTTGGCGCTGGTCCTGAGGAGTTCCAGCGTCCAGTTCGAGTCAGACCTTCCGGTCCTGTAAGCACGACAAAACCTATGAAGCAATCCCTACCTGTTCTCGGCGCGCACGGTTTGCGTTCCGGAATCGTCGCCTTGGCTCTTTTGGCCAGCGGCGCTCAGGTTGTTCTGGCCGATGCCATTCCATATCCGACGCCGGGTACGCCGAATGGCACCATCTACACCTTTACAGCGGTGAACACGGGTCCGATCACGGCCTATTTCGCCGGCTCGACGGCGTCGTATCACAATGAATTGGGCCTCTTGGTCAATGGGGTGTCCTCCGGCATTTACGGACTGGAGAATCATTCCTCGGCGATTGGGCAATCGCTGGTTCTCGGCAATGTGACGGCGGGCGATGTCCTAACCTTTGTGCTGAAGAATAACACACTGGGAGCGATGGCGTATTCCGACCCTTCCATGAATGCGGGGTATGATCTTGACGGGAGCAAGGGGCACAACCATGTCTACGCCACACCTTATACCGCCACCTCCCCTCTCTTCACTGGAATACCGGTAGGCACCTTTGTTTCCTTCGAAGACCAGCGTTTCCCGAACTCGGACTTCAATTACAATGACGAAGATTTCGTGTTCACCAACGTACGCGCCCGGCAAAACTCCGTCCCGGATGCGGCTTCTTCCCTGGGGCTGCTGAGCATGTCGCTGACCGGCCTGGGGTTGGTTTCCCGCCGCCTGCGTAAGTAGTCTTTAGATCCAAGTGCCTATTTCAGGAGCCCCGGAGGCAGTAGCCCTCGGGGCTCTTTTGTTTATGCTCGTGAGGTCTGGAATGGTCTTGGGCACCCTGGTGTCCACGGAGAACCTGACCGGCCGCACGGGAATACTGGACTTGTGCGACTTGAACTTTTATGAGCGCGCGGTCAATGTCCGGGGAGAGTGTACCTGTTGGGACTTTCATGGGGATTCGGATTATGACGTTGAAGCTCACCATCTGGTATCCTATGTTTTGCGCACACACTCTTAATTGCTATGGTTTTCCAACGGCCTAACTCGTGGGTGTTTGAAAGATGGTGATTCTAAGGACACCATGGATCCGGTTTCTAGACCTCCTGAGCGTCCTTGTGCTGCTGGTCCTGGCGTGTGGCGTCCACTGCTCCGCTAAGACGGTTGGTCCCACTCAGCTTAACATCGTTTTTATCCTCGCGGACGACTTGGGTGCCAACGACCTTGCGTGTTACGGCGCAGACCTCCACGAAACCCCGTGCATTGACAGACTTGCTCGCGAGGGGGTCCGTTTTACCCAGGCTTACGCCATGTCTATTTGCTCCCCGACTCGGGCTTCGCTGCTCACTGGTAAACACGCCGCCCGCCTCCATATGACCATCTGGCGCGAGGCGGCGCTTTCGCCCATCAGTGACAAACCGCTGCTGCCTCCACCCACGATTACGGATCTGCCGTCGGAGGAGCGAAATCTCGCCCAAATTCTGAAGGCTGCCGGCTACTTAACTCTGCACGTGGGTAAATGGCATCTCGGCGACGCGGCGCATTCGCCGGAAGCCTTGGGATTCGACGTCAATGTTGGTGGCACACATTGGGGCGCCCCCGCGACCTACTTCCATCCCTTTAGCGGGCCAAGCGGCGCTGCGGGCGAGTTTCGCTACGTTCCCGGGCTGGGGGTTGGTCGGCCAGGCGAGTATCTGACGGATCGGCTCACAGACGAGGCGCTCAAGCTGATCGATGTCGCGGGTGAGCGTCCTTTCTTCCTGAATCTGTGGCATCATAGCCCGCACACACCCATCGAGGCCCAGTCGAAACGAGTCGAATACTTTCGTCACCACCTCAAGCCGGAGTTCCATCATCAAAATGCGGTGTATGCAGCGATGATCCACTCGTTGGACGAAAATGTGGGACGGGTGTTGGATCGAATCGCACAGCGGGGACTAAACCGGCGCACGTTGGTGATATTCGCCTCTGACAACGGTGGCTACACTAATCCATATCGCGGTCAGCCGCCGACGGATAATTGGCCTCTGCGCTCCGGCAAAGGATCGCTTTACGAAGGTGGTATCCGGGTTCCTTTAATCGTCCGATTGCCAGGGGTTACGCCGCCCGGTACCATCTGCGAAGTCCCCGTCACGTGTGCGGATTTTTTACCGACTATTCTCGAGCTTTGCCGGGATTTTGGAAATTCGAAACTCGTCACACCTCCAGGGTTGGACGGGATCAGCTTTGCGGCCCAGCTTCGGCAGCCCTCGGCGCTAAGGGAGCACCCGGAGTTGTTTTTCCACTACCCGCATTATTATTTCAACACCACGCCGGTGAGTGCGGTGCGCAGCGGTGACTGGAAACTGCTGGAGTACTTTGAGGACGCCAAAGTGGAGCTATATAACCTGCGCCTTGATCCGCGCGAGCAGCATAATCTGTCCGCCGTTGAGCCTGAACGCGCATCGCAACTGCGCGACCGGCTGCACAAATGGTGGCGGGAGACGGACGCGCAGTTACCCCGGAAGAACCCGAAGAATAACTAGACGCTTTGCCCACTCACTGGCATGCCCACTGTGTTACCGACATACTTAAGTCCATTATGAGAGTGAAATTCCTCCTCCGCGCGAGCCGGTATTCGACTTTTGCGACGGTCTACCTGGTAGCGACCTGCATCTCCTGGTCCATCGGCCTGCAAGGTGCAGATGCACCTCGCGCTTTGCCGGGAGGCAAGCTGCCCAATGACGTGCGGCTTGGAGCACTGAAAGACCTGGACGGCTATTTCCCCTTCACGCCCAGCGCCACCGCCGAGGATTGGCAGGCGCGGGCCGCGCTGGTGCGGCGTGAGTTGTCGGTCGCTCTAGGGTTGTGGCCGATGCCTCAGAAAACGCCTTTGCACGCGGTGATTTACGGCAAAATCGAACAGCCTGGCTACGCTGTCGAAAAGGTGTATTTCGAAAGTCTTCCCGGCTTTTTCGTCACTGGGAGCCTGTATCGGCCGACGGGCCGTTCCGGAAAAATCCCCGGCGTACTCTGCCCTCACGGACACTGGCCCGACGGCCGGTTTACGGACGCGGGAGCGACGCAGGTCCGGAAGCAGATTGATAACGGTGAAGAAAAATTTGAGGAAGGCGGGCGCAGTCCGCTCCAGTCGCGTTGTGTGCAACTGGCTCGGATGGGCTGTGCGGTGTTTCACTATGACATGATTGGTTATGCGGACAGCCTACAGATCCCGTACGAGATCGCTCACGGCTTCGCCAAACAAAGGCCAGACATGAACGCGGACGGGGCCTGGGGCTTGTTCAGCCCGCGAGCCGAAAGCCATTTGCAGAGTGTGATGGGCCTGCAAACGTGGAACTCGATTCGCGCTTTGGATTTCCTCTTGAGCCTCCCGGAAGTTGACGCGAAACGCATCGGGGTTACAGGCGCCAGCGGTGGTGGGACGCAGACATTTATTCTGTGTGCCTTGGATGACCGGCCGTCAGTGTCCTTTCCCGCCGTCATGGTGGGCACGGCCATGCAAGGGGGTTGCACCTGTGAGAATGCCTGTCTCTTGCGCGTCGATACGGGAAACGTCGAAATCGCCGCCCTGTTCGCGCCCAAGCCATTGGGAATGACTGCGGCCGATGATTGGACCAAAGCCATGCCGAGCAAGGGCTTTCCAGAACTGCAAAAGCATTTCGCAATGCTCGGTGCGCCCAATAATGTCCAACTCACCCCACTCATCCAGTTCAAGCATAATTACAACTACCCGAGTCGCGCGGCGATGTACGAATGGATGAACCAGCATCTCCATCTGAAAGTGGTGTCGCCGGTCGTCGAGCAGGATTACCATCGGTTGACGGCCAAGGAGTTGTCGGTGTGGGACGAACAGCACCCGAAACCGCCCGGGGGCGCGGAGTTCGAGCGAGCACTGCTCCAGTGGGTAACCCGGCGCGACCAGGAAAACCTGGCCGCCAGCCGCCATTCTATGAAGAATTTCCGCACGATATACGGCGGCGCGATGGAAGTTCTTCTTGGCAGGAATCTCGCCACGGCGGGCAATGTCTCTTGCCGGATGACGCAAAGCAATGACCGTGGGGATTACAGTGAAGAAATCGGCCTGTTGCACAACGATTCTTATAACGAGGAGATTCCGGTCGTCCGCCTCACTCCCAAAGCGGCAAGCGGGCGTATGGTCGTTTGGGTTCAGGCACAGGGCAAGGCGGGCGTGTTCGAGCGCGCCACGGGCAGTTCTCTCCAGCTCAAGCCGGCGGTCCGAAGTTTACTGAATCGTGGTGTTACCGTGATTGCGGCAGATCTGCTGTATCAAGGCGAATTCCTCGCTGAGGATAAGCAAATGTTGCGAGCGCGCAAAGTGAACAACCCGCGCGAGGCCGCCGCCTATACTTTCGGGTATAACCGCACTCTATTTGCCCAGCGGGTACATGATCTGTTGTCGGTCATACAGTGGACACGGACTTCTGCCGCCGGCAAACGCCTTGATCTCGTTGGGGTCGAGGGTGGGGCCGCGTGGGTGGCCGCGGCCAGGGCGCAGTCTGGCAACGCGGTGACGGCCACAGCCCTGGACACTCGTGGATTCCGGTTCGCAAACCTGTCTGACATCTATGATCCGGATTTTCTCCCGGGCGCCGCCAAATATGGCGATTTGTCGGGCATGTTGGCGGTGGGAGCGCCTCGCCCGCTTTGGCTGGCAGGGGAACGCACCACAATTCCTGAACTGCTGCGGGAAATCTACCAACGTGCCGGCGGCAGGAAGAACCTCACCCTGGCCCGCGGCCAATCCACAGTGGACGCAGAAGCAGTGGCTTGGTTGCTGGGACGTTAAGTTGACGGTGGCGGTTCGGTACGTTTTGTCGTGGGCGTGAGCTTGCGCCGACATTGGCTTGTGAGGCATCGGTCGGTCAGTCCCTAACCCAGACGAGTTCCTCTGGTAAGACACATCGGTCGAGCAGGGGCTGATCATCGTTTTCGACTGCGCCAGCCGACCGACCTGGGTGTCGTCGTGCCTTGAATCATATCACGCAAGCGCTGATGCGGGGGAAAAGCCACTTGCAATCCCGCCGATATGCGCGAGATTCACTAGTATCAAGCGTAATGGAAAAAGCATGCACTTGGAACTGTTGCGTCTGGAAAACAAGGGGAAATAATTGCAACCATGGCCGAAGCTTATTGTAAAATGAACCCCGCCACGTCAACGCAAGAAATCGCGACCTCGTCGCGAGCACAGAGCATACGCCTGCTGGAGCAGGGACAATATGGAGCCGCCATCGAGGTGCTCGAGAAGGCGTTGTCCACGGATTCCTCCGGTGAAGTTTATGCCCTGCTGGGGCTCGCTCACTTTCAACGCCAGGCATACGAGGATGCCGCGCAGGCTTATCAAGAGGCGCTGGGCCGCGAGCCCGATCACGGCGGATGGGCGGAAATGCTTCAGCGGGCCAGGGCCAACGCTACCTCGGAGATTCAGGTTCCGGTGCCGGAGGTTTATTACTTCGATCGGGACAAACTGCTTGCTCCGGCCGGCGCGGGGGTGGCACCTCTTCCCAGCCCACCCAAGCCCCGGCGCGAGCTTTTGGCCGAACGAGTGCGTCAAACATTGGGGAACGTTTTGGGTGTGGTCATCACCTTTACCGCAAATCTGACCACCAAGATTTGGGGAGCGCTCGCCGGCTACCGGGACCGGGTTTGGACGAATTGGTATCGCCGCTCTTTAACCCTTGGAATTTTGACCCTTGCTTACATGCGCGAGCGGTTGAACCGGAAGAATTTGAAGAGCACGTACCCTAAAGGTGCGTTGGTCGGTTTTCAACAGCCGGGACAGATCCCGCCGAAAGGCGCCACTCATTTCCGAATGGCGGACGGGAGTTGGAATAATTTGGAGGATCCCAAAGAAGGTGCGGCCGGGACCCGGTTTTTGCGTAATGTCGAAATGGAGGCGATCCGTCCCGAAACCGGGACCAGGCTCATGACTCCCAACCCACGCGAGATCAGCCTGAAACTGCTGACTCGTGAAGGAGCCATGAAAGAGGTGCCATTCCTCAACCTCCTGGCCGCCGCGTGGATTCAATTTGAGAATCACGATTGGATTAATCATGGTGAAATGCTCTTTCGCGACGTGCATGAGATTCCACTGGCCGAGGATGATCCCGCCCGCCTGATGTATCATCAGTCGAAGATGTTCGTCGGCAAAACGCAGCCTGATCCCACCTGGAAGGCAGGCCAGGAGCAGGCAGCGGTCACGTTTATTAACGAAGTCACCCACTGGTGGGATGGCTCTCAGATTTACGGGAGCGACCAGGAAACGCAAAATCGGCTCCGCAGTTTTGTCGATGGCAAGATGCGCATGGGGCCGGACGGCAAATTGCCGGTGGACCGTCGCGGGCTGGAGGAAACCGGCTTTCACCGGAATTGGTGGGTGGGCCTTTCCATTTTGCACACGTTATTCGTGCGCGAGCATAACTCGATCTGTGACCGATTACGGATGGCCTATCCGCAGTGGGGCGATGACCGGCTGTTCAACGTGGCACGCCTCATCAACGCGGCGGTAATGGCCAAAATCCACTCGGTGGAATGGACCCCGGCGATTCTTCCCAATCCCGGTCTCAACGCGGCCCTGAACGCCAATTGGTATGGGATTCTTACGAACCTTTTTGAATACGGAAAAGACCGAAAAACGATCGGCTACATCAACCTCCGCAATCCCGAGTTGGGCGGGGTGGTGGGCAATCCCATTGACAAGCACGGCGAGCCTTACGGGTTGTCAGAGGAATTCACCGAGGTCTATCGCCTCCACTCGCTGCTTCCAGAAGCATTGGAGCTCAAACGGCTGGGGAATGAGAAGACGGATGAAACGATTGCCCTGCCCGCCACGCGCCAGGCCGGTTCGGTCAAACTCACCAACCGCTTCGGCATTGTCGATCTTTTGTATTCCTTCGGTACACAGCATCCGGGGCAACTGGTGTTGAATAACTTCCCGCGCTTCATGCAAGAGCTCAGCATTCCGGGTAATCCGCTTTTCGATATGGGGGCGGTGGATATTCTGCGCGCGCGGGAGCGGGGAGTTCCGCGTTATAACGAGTTTCGCCGGCAGTTAGGCCTCAACCCCATCCGGTCTTTTGAAGACCTGACGGATGATCCGGTCCAGGTCCAAAAGCTAAAAGAAGTGTATGGTTCAAATCCCGAGGACGTAGAAATGCTTGATCTGATGATCGGCACGCTTTCCGAAGGGCATCGCCCGACCAATTTTGGATTCGGTGAGACGATGTTCCAGATATTTATTCTCAATGCGTCACGCCGGCTGCAAGCCGATCGCTTTTACACTGACAGCTACAATGAGGAAACCTACACCCCGGAAGGCTTGGATTGGATTGACACTTCGACTTTGAAGACTGTCTTGCTCCGCAACTACCCGGAATTGGCCCAGACGGGACTCGCGAATGTGACCAATGCCTTCGAGCCCTGGGACACCGGGCAACAACTGGATCCCACCCGACACCCGTTGCGGCAATATGACGAAGATTTGAAACCCGAGCCTTGGCTGGGGGACCGGTACCGGTGATTTCCGTGAGTTTTTTTATCGTAAGGGACAATGGCAGCCGTTCCAGATCTCGCATCGAGTTGTCGATAGCACCAGAGGCCGCTCACCATGAGCTCTAAATGGACGTTTCCGGTTGTGGCTACCCTCGGCGCAAGTGTCACGCTCTGGCTGAGCGGATGCAGTTGGGGGACGATGAGAACTCAAAATGAAACGCTGCTGCGCGGTGCTGTCGGCAACGTGATGACCATGAGCCAAGGCTGGACGGCGCAGGAGCGGGAGGCCTTTTACTTCACTTCGCAAGGTTCGCAATTGTGCCCCTACGATTGGTTCCTGGCATTGGAACAAGCGGAGAGCACCAACCTGTTCCGTGCCGATGCCAATATGGAGCGCTTCCGGTGGCTGCCCGCGCGTCCAACTTCGTTGAATCCCGATGGTTTGCCTGTGGGCTTTGCCAGGGATGTGGATGGGAGAACCAAGCAGGAATGGGTCGGCCTCAACTGCGCGGCGTGTCATACTACCCAGATTCACTATCAGGATTTTAAAGTGCGTGTGGACGGGGGACCTGCGATGGCGGACGCGCAAGGATTCCTCGCGGAACTCGGCAATGCGCTGCAGCACACTCTGGGCTCGCCTGCAAAATTTGACCGCTTTGCGCATCGGGTCCTTGGTGGTCGATATGATGAGTCTCGAGCCAGGGAACTAAGGATGGAGGTGCGGTCGGTGCGGCGCTATATCGTCCGGCGGGTCGAACGGAACGCCACGGTGCATCCCTACGGATTTGCGCGGCTTGATGCCTTTGGGAATATTCTCAACGAGGTGCTGGCTTACGGACTGCAGGTGCCCGAAAATCAGCGGACCCCAGATGCGCCGGTTTCGTTCCCGTTTCTGTGGGACACGGCGCAATCGGATGTGGTGCAATGGAACGGATCGGTTGCCAATGCACCGAGCGGCCTGGGGCCGCTCGCACGCAATGTCGGGGAGGTTCTCGGCGTGTTTGCCAAGCTCGACATCACACCCGACCAAGTGCCGCTGGGCTATTCTTCCTCAGCGCAATTGGTCAATCTGGCCAAACTTGAGAAATGGGCCGCGGATCTTTGGTCGCCAGTTTGGCCAGAGCCGGGGCTGCCACCGATTGACCACGCACTCGCGTCGAAGGGCCAAGTCCGCTACAACGAACTTTGCCTGAATTGTCACCAACTGATCGATCGGACCAATCCCAATCGACGAATCGCCGCCAAGATGGTCCGAGTCGATGAAGTGGGTACGGATCCGACCATGGCCATGAACTTCTTTTCCCGCACGGCCCAGACCGGCCGGCTCGCGGGCACGCCGGAGGGTGTCTTTCTGGGGCCGGACTTTGGTACCAATGCTCCAGCGGGAGCGATCCTCCGCAATGTGGGACTCGGAGTCATCATGCGGCATCCGGGGAAAGCGCTGCTGGCAGCCATCGACGATCACCTAAAGGTGGGAAAAGCCCCGCCATTCGACTTGCGCTCCTACAAAGCCCGTCCGCTGAACGGCATCTGGGCGACGGCTCCGTATTTGCATAACGGCTCCGTGCCCAATCTCTGGCAATTGCTGCAGTCGCCGAGCCAGCGGGCAATCGAATTTTCGGTGGGCAGCCGCGAGTTTGATCCGGTAAATGTGGGGTTCAAAACCGAATCCCTCCCGGATGGTTTCAAATTCGACACCCGGGTCCCGGGCAATTCCAATGCCGGGCACGAGTATGGAACAACCCTGACCGATGCCGAGAAGTGGGAGCTGATCGAGTTTCTCAAAACCCTCTGAGAGCGAATCGAATCGGTCAGTCCAGTTTCCATGTTGTCTCATGGAAATATGTTAATTTCTTGCGCCGGACCTCCCTTCTGCTAAGAGACAGCGGAGTCATGAGTGAATATCAATATTACGAGTTTGCAGCCATCGACGGGCCGATTTCTGATGAAGGCATGCGCTATGCCAGGGGGTGTTCCAGTCGCGCCAATGTGTCCCGCGTCCGCTGGCAGAACACCTACGACTTCGGCGATTTCCACGGGAGCGTGGACACTCTGCTAAAGCATTATGACGCCCATTTCTACCTCGCCAACTGGGGCACGGTTCGCCTGGGCCTGGCCTTCCCAAAAGACGTGATCGGTCGGAAGGACATCCAGCCGTATCTCCGGGGAGGCGAACAGTACGAGGACACCCTGACGGTCAAGGAAAACGGTCAGCGCTGTATTGTTTACTGGGAAAAAAGTGAAGAAGAGGGTTGGTGTGAGGAAGACGGCGAGGGCATCATTGACGAACTCATCGGAGTCCGTGAAGAGCTGATGCGCGGCGATTATCGGGCTTTGTTCCTGGGATGGCTCGCGGATTTCGATCCGGAAGAGTGGCAGGATCCGGAAGACGGTGCCGTGGTCCTGCCGCCGATTCCAGCCGGTCTTGATCAACTTAGCCCCGCGTTGACGTCACTTATCAAACACTTTCCGGTGGATCCGGATGCGCTCGCTGTGGCTGCGAGCCTATCTCCAGCCGGCACGACAGACCGCATCCCCGTCGCCACAGCTCTTGAGGGCCTTTCCACGTCCGAAATGCGCGCATTGCTCGCGCGGGTGGCCGAAGGAGGTGGTGCGGGCGTGATGGCAGAATTGAATCGGTTTACCTACCCTCGGGTGCGGGTTCCTGCGGGACCAGCCATGAGTTGTGTGGATTTTGCGGCCAAAGCCATCCAGGCCCGGGAAGCACGCCTAAAGAAGGAGGCTGCCGCGGCGGCGGCAAAGCGAAAGCGCGAGGCCGAGGTGCGCAGACAGCATCTGGTCTCTGTCTTCCAGCGCGCAGACGGAATCTGGTCCGGACTCGACCAGCTTATGGATCAGAAGATTCGCGCCGCCTATGAAAAGGTGGCGGCCCAATTGCTGGAACTGCGCGAGGCCTATACCCAGGAAGGTGACAGCGGCGCCTTTAAGCAGCGACTCGCCGGGTTTCGAGATCGGTACTCCAATCGCCGGGCCATGTTGCGGCTGATTGAGAAACTCTAAGGCTCAGGGCCCAATATGCCGGTATGAATGAAGATTCAGGCAACAGTCACCTGTCACTTATCGCGATCAATCGATTCGCTGAAGCTCCCGTCGCGGAGAAGGGGCTCGAAACTCGCAAATATTCCGGCCCTGGGAAGCTTGCCGCGGCGGTTACCCATGACAATGATGGTTGCCGTTGAGAAAAATATTCTGGCTCAGGCATAAGAGTGAAGTCGAAACGCCAACCACAACGCCGTAGACTTTCTGCAGCCAAGCTCGACGAGCTGATCGAGGAAGCCACCGAGGACGCCTATGGGGAATCCGAGCAAATCATGGGCTTCCTCACGATGCTCGAAGAGCGGCTCAAATTTCCGTTCAAGACGGAGGTGCTGGGAGTGGAGGTTACGGTAGAGCGACTTGACCTGACTGATAACGAACAGATCGTCGCCGTCTGCTCCCGCGGAAAATCACGCCAATCTATCCCAATTCTGGATTTGACTTTGCCCGACCCTTTGATGGAAGGCGCGGAGTGGATCGAGGCTTTTCGCCGCTGGGCTTGTGGCAGATGACGATGGATCCAAAACCCATTCAAATGGACCGGGACAAGCTCCGTGCGCAGATCCGTAGGCTTGGAAACGAGTACGTGTTTTACATGTTGGACGACGCCATTGAGCTTTTGCCCCCGACCAAGATCCTCAAGCTCGCGAAGAAATACCTCGATCTGGAGCGGTTGCGTCCGGACTCTGGACCGGCAACAAGACCAAGTCTCCTCATGGATGTGGAGCGCTTTGAGAAGGCTAGTCTGGCCGGAGACTATTACGAGTCTTTCGATGTCAATGGGAAGAACTGCACCCAAATGCCGGCTGGGACATGCGCGTGGATTGCAGATTTCCGTCGGCTCCTGGATCGCTGCGTGACCAACGCGAAGGAAAGTGATCCGGGCGAAGTGCTTCAGGCCACGGACATCCTGTTTGGTCTGCTGGACCACATCAATGAATGCCTCGATGATGTTATCTTTTTTGCGGACGAGGGCGGTTCTTGGCAGGTGGGGGTAGACTGGGACAGAGTGTTGCCGGTTTGGTTCAAGGTGCTCTCGGCGACAGCGGAGCCGATGGATTACGCTGAGAAAATCACGGCCATGCTTTCTTCCCACTACCGTTATGGCCGCGACAAGATGCTGGTCATCGCGCGACGGATAGCAACCTCGGAGCAACGCCAGGCGCTCGCAGAGGTCGGGCGCGCAAAAAGGGAAGCACGTTGATCGTGGCGCAACGCAAGATTATGGCAAAGCCGAAGGCAGGCGCAGCACTCGAAAAGCTGCGGCCAGAGGAAGCCGCCGCCGTCTTAAGTCAATTGCTCGGCAAACACCCGGAGCTCGAATTGGAAGCGGGGGAACTCGCCACTCGGATGATGTCGGGACCCTCCATTGAAGATGTTGCGGAAGATGTTTTTCTCGAAATTACGGGCGTTGATCTGGCGGCGCTTAACGGGAGGGCGGGATCTCACACCTGGGGTTACGTTGAACCGAGCGAAGCGGCCAATGAGCTACTAACAGAAGCGGTTGAAGACCGCGTAGCAGAGATGAAACGAACCCTGGAATTAGGACTTCTTGCCCCAGCGGAGATAATCTGTGCCGGGATTGTGCAGGGGCTATATCAGGCCAGAAATATCAAATCTGATGGTGCTCTGGGGTGGGCAGTGGATTTCCCGGCAGAGGAAGCGGGATTTTTAGTCGGGGAGTTTCTCAAGGGGTGTCATTACTCGTCGCGAAAGGCGGCACGGGCAAGCCTGATGCAAGTTCTCGCCGAGCGGGCACCCGAATGGGTCGAGGGCCTCCAGCGCGCCACCGAGTGAGTGAACAAGAACCAGAGTGAGCCCAAGAAACTGAATTGAACTTATGGTCACCCAAATCAAACCAGTTAAGTCCGCATCTAGACGACGCAAGACGGACACACCCACTTACCAGTTACAGGTTATTCTGCATGGATCCCAACCGCCAATCTTGCGGCGGCTGCAAGTCCCTGGGACTGCGAATCTGGGTTGGCTTCACGCCGTCCTGCAGGTGGCGATGGGCTGGACCAGCAGTCACCTGCATCAGTTCACTTGCGGGGAGCGCATATATGCGGACCCGAGGGCCGAGTTGGACCAGTACGAAGGAGATCCGCCCGTACTGGATGAAAACAAGTTCACGCTGGCAGAACTTGTGAACGATATCGATCACGAGCTGGTTTATGAGTACGACTTTGGGGACTCCTGGGAGCACACCGTGATTGTGGAAAAGATCTTTCCGTCCGATGCTTCGACGTCGACGACTGCCGTCTGCTTGACGGGTTCACGAGCGTGCCCGCCAGAAGATTGCGGTGGAATTTGGGGTTACCAGGAACTGCTCCAAGCACTCAAGGACAGGAAGCATCCCGAACACAGGAGCATGAAAGAATGGTTGGGTCGTCCTTTCGATCCCGAATTCTTCGACATCGCAAACACCAATCATTGGTTGCCAAAGCTCAAGTGGCCCCGCGTAACCGAGAGTCAGCTACGCAGGGTGCTTATGGCCCGGGACGGCTACCACGAATAGCTCAATAAAGCAGTAACATCCGTGAAGTGCATGGGACATTATTGCCGAATTTGCAGTTGCTCTCGCCCGAACGAGCAATTCAGCGGACGCGGTCATCGCATTCACATCTGCAAAGAGTGCCAGCGAATGCCGCGCGATGAGCGGGATCGCATCGAACGTTTCGACGAGTTGCATAGTTTCCTCGATCAGTCGATGATCTCTGCGAAGAATGTTGCTCGCGTTAAGACGATTACGGGGCATGAGGACCACCAAGTGGTGGAGCTTGCGGGTTTGATCCTGGGGATTGCGCGCGTGGTGCCCGGCAAACGCAACCGGTGGCTGAAGATCGCCCGGCACCATCGTCCACTGTTCAATCAGGCCGTCGAGCTTTTCGGCATTGAGTTCTTTGAAGACCGGCTGGCCGGGTATGGCGACTTTGAATCGCCGCTCTGGCACATCCTAGAACAATACCGAATCACACCGCCATGGACTGCGCGTGCTTGCGATTGCGGCAGCGGTCGCGCCTTCCGAGACTGCTGCCTGGAACGCGAAAATGATCTGGCAGGCCAATGACCGGGATCACCCCGATGGCAGCAGGCTGAGCAATCGCGGCTTCACATAATCTCACGCCTATTGCGGATCGCAAAGTTAGCCCGAGCGCAGCAACGGCATCATCTCCGAACCAAGGCCGACCATCTTCAGCCCTGCAACTTCAGGCTTAGTTTCAGCCTGATAATGCAGGCTCAGAATGCGAATGGAAAGGCTGCTTCGCCAATGCCCCAGCGGCGCACTTCCAACGCTTGGTTATTGAAGACTTCACTAAAGCTCAAATGCATGGACTCGGTGGGCAGGCATAAAAGTGACCCTTCTTCGTAGCGTCAGGCATGACGCAAAATTGAACAAGATTGGCGCAAACGCGTATATTTTTTCGTCGGGTTTCTCTCCTATTCTGCCGAAAGCTTTAAACCATTTCGCACGGCGCTCGGCCCGGCGGAACAAACAAACCAACCGTCATGAAAAACAGAATTGAATGCAAGAACCAGAACCACCGATGGATGCTCGGCGTTCTGGCGGGTGCCCTTCTCGGGGGCAGCGCCCAGGCCGCCGTCTGGAGTTTTACGAACAAAAACGACACGGCGTGGACGACAGCCACGAACTGGAATCCCAATACGATACCACCCCTTGGCGCAAACAATTACCCGGGGCGATTCAATGTGGGCGCGGCGACTCCGGCCCACGCCACCAACGTTTCCTTGATTTACGATTCCCCTCTCACAACGGGCTTCGGCACGATTGTCAATGCCAGCCCGGAATTTGGTCGCGGCTTGTCGGTTGCCAACGGCAGCGGTACATTTGCGACATTGCGAGTGGTCAACGGCATGTTGAACATCTATCAGGCGGCCCTGATTGATGCCGCAATCGTCTGCGCTCCGCCCAACAACAGCAGCACCAGCAAAGGCCACTTACTATTGGACGGTGGCAACCTAACTGTGATTGCCACGAACTACGGGGTGCTCAGTTTTCCATTTCGCGGAAGCTCCAATTCGCTCGGCATGGTGACTGTGCAGAATGGCAGCACGCTGAAAGTGGACCGACTTCGTTTCGGAGGAACGGGAGCGTACAACGACATCGGCGTTGATCTTCCGGGAGTTTTGAATCTCAACAGCGGGGGAACGGCGCATATACGAAACATCGGAAACCTGCTCCGGCCAGAAAACTTGCGAGCGACCAACAACTTCAATGGCGGTGTAATTCGAGTCCTCGCGGCAGAGACTTTTGGTGAAGGCAAGAACCCTCTTATCGGCAGCAATATCGTCAACAATGTGCTCGCCGGCGGTTTGGTGGTGGACACGGCCGGCTTCGACGCACGCATCGTGTCACCTTTGCTGCACGGCGTTGGAAGCCCGGACGGCGGGATCACCAAGACTGGTGGCGGCATTCTAAATTTACTGGGGGCCGGGAGTACCTATACTGGCCCGACGATCGTGAATCAGGGCACCTTGGGCGTACAAGTGCCTATGACGAGCAGCGAGTTCCACATCGCACCGAACGCCACCCTGAACTTCATCACCGACAACCTCGCCCCGTGGAACATTGCGTCGATTAACCTCACCAACGTGAATCTCGGCTTTGACTATGGGAACTATTCTGTCTACGGCAGTGCGGTCGTCTCCGTCGGGACCCTGAATGTCCAAGGCACTGTGAAGATCAACCTCGTCGGCACCAGTTTCCCGGTGACCACACTCACACTCCTCACGTATACCACCAGGATCGGCGGTGGCACGATTTCGCTGGGCACGGTGCCCACCGGCGCGCAGGCCACGCTCGAGGACACCGGATCCGCACTGCTGCTCCACATTACCAGCGCTTCGCTGCAGGCGCTCACTTGGACCGCATCGGTCAACAACACCTGGCAGATCAATGGTGCGGCGAACTGGAATTTCGGCACTGCCACTTACCTGGAATACGGTACATCCGGAGACATTGTGACCTTTGACGACACTGTAAGCGGCACGGTGACGATTCCCTCTCTAGTAAAACCGGCATCCATCACGGTCAACAACAGCTTTGGATCCTATCAGTTTGCGGGTGCAGGCGGAATCGGTGGGCCCACCGAATTGGACAAGCAGGGTGCCGGCACACTTCAGGTTGATACCAGCAATAGCTTCACCGGTGAGATCAGTGTCAATGGCGGCACGCTGTTGGTGAACAATCCGAATGCGCTGGGCGCTACCAATAGCGGCACTATCGTTTACGGTCCAGCGAACACGCTGTTGATTGGTGCCTCGGGCGGTGCTGGTGTCACGGTCAGCGGCGAGGCCCTCACCATCAGTGGGACCGGTGTCGGTGGAGCGCTGGGCGCTCTTCGAGGTGCAGCCACTACCAGTGGTTCGAACGTCTGGGCCGGTCCGGTGCTCATCGGCGACAGCACGGCCCGCATCGGGACGGAAGACGGCGGCAACCTCACCATCTCCGGCAGTATCGGTGACAGCGGCTTCAACTTTCCGCTCGTGATTCGTCCAGGATCTGCTTCCACGATGGTATTTTTTGGGGCCAGTAATTCGTGGGGCGGGAGCACCACCATTTTTGGCTCCGACAGCAGCAGCGTTGTGGTTCTGGGCGGTAGCAATGTGCTTCCTGCGAATGGCCTGCTTGCGGTGGGCGGCAATGCGACCGTGGAACTCAATGGGTTCGACCACACGGTCGCGGGACTGGCTTGGGCTTCAGGTGGAAACGCGACTCCGCCCCTTATCAAAAATAGCGGAGCGATGGCGACCTTGACCGTGAATCCATCCGGAAGCCAGAGTTTCCTGGGCGACATCACCGGCAACATCACCCTCGTTAAGGTGGGAACGAACGCTCAATCACTCACCAGTGCCAATCTCAGCTACACCGGAAGCACGCTGGTGAACGGAGGCGAGTTGAACCTTCCGACCGCAGGCTCGATGAGTTCCTCAGTGACGGTCGCTGGTGGCGCGATGCTCAGTGGTAAAGGTGCTACCACCGGCTCATTGACCCTGCTGGCCAACTCCGCTCTGTCTGTGGATCCGCTTACATCGGGTAGTTTCGTGGCGGGGACGGTCACTGCTTCGAGTTCGCCGGTGTTGGTTAAGTTCACGGGCGCGCCCCCGACGGGCACGCCGGTGCTGGTGCTCTCGGCTCCGCATGGCATCACGGGCAGTGCCGCTAATTTCCAGGCCGTAGGTGTGCGCGGCGGCGTCTTCTACTTCAGCAACTCCAACACGGAACTCATGTTCAGCCCCTCAGCTGTTTCGACGACCGTGACCTGGAAAGGCAACGATCCAGCCAATCCCACGTTCTGGGACACAATCACCACCAACTGGGATAACGCCGGGACGGCCGATCGGTTCTTCAACGGTGACAACGTTGTGTTTACTGATGTGGCGTCTTCATTTGGGGTTGTGATCCAAGCGGCTGGCATCAGTCCGGCCAGTGTCCGTTTCACCAATGCCACCGCGTCCTATACCGTTTCGGGAGGCGCCATTTCGGGCGTAGCCGGCCTGGTCAAAGATGGAACGGGTGCAATAACACTCGCATCGGCCAACTCCTATTCGGGCGAGACGATCATCCAAGGCGGCACGATCGTGGCGCAGAATGGCAGTGCCCTTGGTTCCGTTGCTGGCGGGACGATTGTGACCAATGGCGGCACGCTGGATGTGGGAGGCATGAACCTCGGCGCGGAGATGGTTACGGTCTCAGGCACGGGCGTTGGTGGTAGGGGTGCCATTGTCAATAACAGCGGTGTGGATCAGATCAATGCGCTACAGCAAGTGGTGCTTGCGGGGAACGCCGGCTTCGGCGGAAATGCGCGCTGGGATCTGCGGGGCGCCGGAAATGCGCTGGACATGGGAGGGGGCACGTTGGTGAAGACGGGCACCAACCAGGTAGCGTTAGTTGGCACCATCGTAAACAACCCGGGAAACATCCTGGTCGACCAGGGCATCTTCAGCCTGCACCTGTCCACCTACCTTGGTGGCAGCTCGGCAAACAAGATCACCCTTCAGAGTGGCACCGCGTTGAACTTCTACCAAGCGCCCGTTCCCCAGGAGTGGACACTGGTGCTAAACAACGGCAGCACCTACTGGTCCTCCGTTGGCGGGGCCGGTCAGAATGATTGGAATGGGCCGGTATCCGTGCAAGGTGATGTCACGATTCGAGCCGATTCGCCGTGCCAGTTCTTCGGCACCATCACGGGGCCGGGAGGCGTCATCAAAACGGGGACGGCTACCACCACTCTTTCAGGCAGCAATAGCTACTCCGGAAACACCACTGTAAATCAAGGGACACTGGTCATCTCGCAGCCTACTCTAGCGACCGCATCAGCCGTTACGGTGGCCAGCAACGCGGTGCTGCAGTTGGATTTCCCAACCACGAACACGGTAGCGGTCCTCAAAATCAATGACGTTAGCAAAGCTCCGGGCGTTTACAGCAGCAGCACCGATCCGGGTTATCTCGCCGGGGCGGGCAGCCTCCTGGTGACTTCAAGCCTTCCGCCCAAACTCGGATTCACCCGCTCGGGGAACTCCCTACAGTTCTCGTGGGACGGCAGCTTCAAATTGCAGGCGCAGACAAACATGGTGAACGTCGGCATCAGCACGAATTGGTCGGATTATCCTGGTGGCGGGAGCAGCCCAGTGACCGTGCCGATCGATTCAGCAAACGGGACTGTGGTCTTCCGCTTGGTATCACCATAGCCTGCGGATGCTTCCCGCCAGCCCGTTGCTGGTGGGTTTGGGGTAATTGGGGTAGCCGGCCTGCGGCAACGAGTGGTCGCGGGCCGGCTGAGTTTTTCTAGAGCTATATTTGCAATGAACTGTGAGCGTCGAATGGGAAGCTCCAGCCGGTCGAGTCTCCTGACCATTGGCTTGATGTTGCTGTCGTGGCGCGCGGTGGCGGTGGTGCAACTGCTGCTGGAAGCGGAAGCCTTCAGCAACAAAGGGGGTTGGGTGGTGGACCCGCAGTTCGTGCAGCAAATGGGCTCGCCCCTCTTGTTGGCGCATGGCGGCGGTAAACCGGTGGCCGATGCCTTCACCAGCGTGGCCTTGCCGGAGTCGGGTAGCTATCGCGTTTGGGTCCGCACCCGCGACTGGGTCCCAACGCATGTGGACAAGCCCGGCCAGTTCAGCGTCCGCGTCAACGGCGTGGAATTGGCCCCAGTGTTCGGCACGCGGTCCGGCGCTTGGCAATGGCAGGATGGCGGCACCGTTACCATCGCCGTCACCAACGTGACAGTCGCGCTCCACGATCTCACGGGTTTCGACGGTCGGTGCGACGCCATCGCGTTTATCAAGGACTCCGAAGCGGTTCCTCCCGACAGCGGAACCGCACTGGCCGCCTGGCGCGCGTCGGTGACGGGTGAAGCCGTGGACCCGCCGCAGACGAACCACTTTGACTGTGTGGTGGTAGGTGGCGGTATGGCCGGATGCTGTGCGAGTCTCGCGGCGGCTCGCTCCGGCGTTCGCGTGGCGCTTATCCACGACCGCCCCGTTTTAGGCGGCAACGCCAGCCAGGAAATCCGGGTGGCGACACGCGGCGAAATCCGCAACTCGATCGTGGACGAAATTGACACGTTCGCTTTCGGCAACCGCGACACTCGCACCGTCAGTGCGGACACGGCCCGTATGAATGTGCTTCAGGCCGAAACCAACCTTACGCTGGTCTTGCCCTGGCGCGCCTGCGCGGTTGGCACGAATGCCACTGGTCGCATCACGCACGTGGACGCCCGACATATTGGCACGGGAGAGCGCCGCCGGTTTGAGGCCACGACGTTCGTTGACTGCACCGGCGACGGCTGGATCGGTTACTGGGCTGGTGCGGAATTCCGGGTCGGCCGCGAGGCCGCCTCCGAGCTTGGCGAAAGTCGGGCACCAGCCAGCGCGGACCGGATGACAATGGGTAACTCACTCATGTGGAGCACCACGAACACCGGCGCACCCGTGGCATTTCCCGCCGTCCCCATGAGCATGGCGTGGGCAACCGCAGTCGCGGGCACGCGAGCGGACACGGGGGGCGACTGGAATTGGGAATACGGGATGAACCTGGACACCATTGAAGACGCGGAGCAAATCCGGGATCACTTGCTCCGAGCCATCTACGGCAATTTCTACAACGCCAAGCAAAGCCCGGCCAACTCGAACCTGGATTTCAGCTTCCTGCCCTACGTCGCGGGCAAACGTGAGTCGCGGCGGCTGATTGGGGATTACCTCATCACCCAGGCGGATGTTCAAAACGGCATTTATTTCGAGGATGCCGTCGGCACGGCCACGTGGGGCATTGATTTGCATTACGAGACCTCGACCAGCTATCTCTCCAGTTACACTTCGACCGCGGTCAACCGTTGGTATTTCCCGTTTCGCAGCCTTTATTCACGCAACGTCCCCAACCTGCTGATGGCCGGGCGCTGCATCAGCGTATCGCATGTTGGCCTGGGCAGTCCGCGCGTGCAGAACACCACCGGCCAAATGGGTGTGGCCGTTGGCTACGCGGCGGCCCTGTGCAAGCAATACGCCATCGAGCCACGCGACATTTACCGGAGCGCCGACCGGACCCTCGAACTGCAGGCGCGCATTGGCGGCGCCTGGCCGGAGCGTCCGCGTCCCACCGGCCAGATCGTGGATAATACCAACTCGTCTTGCGTCACCCTCCAGGGCGCGTGGACTTCGTCGGCCTATGATAGCGGCTACATCGGCACGAATTACCTGCACGATGGCAATGCGGGCAAAGGCCAGAAATCCGTCTGCTTCCGGCCGATGCTGACCAACGCAGGCGTGTATGAAGTTTTACTTCGCTGGACCAGCTCTAACAATCGCGCCACCAACGCGCCGGTCACCATCGTGACTCGCACCAATCCTGTGCCGGTTCTGCGACTGGTGAACCAGCAAACCAACGGCGCACACTGGAACAGTCTTGGCCTGTTCGATCTTAGCCCCGACACCGCCCGCGTGGTTGTCGCCAACTCGAACACGACCCTTTACGTCGTAGCCGACGCCGTGCAGTTCGTGGATCCGGTACAACTTGCCATGGTGGACGATCGCGACAGTGACGGCCTGCCCGACTGGTGGGAACGGTGGTATTTCCTCTCTGAAACCGGGGCAGACCCGAACCTTGATGCTGATGACGACGGATTGACCAATTATCAGGAATACCTCACCGGCACAGACCCACTCGACCCGGCCTCGCGCTTTGTGATGCGGGCAGTGTTGGACGCCACGCCTAACCAAGCCGTCGTTTTCTGGCCCAGCACGACCAACCACACTTACCGGCTCGAGGTTTCCGATGACCTTAACTCCTTCCACTCCCTCCGTCAGGGGATTCCCGCCACCCCGCCGCAGAATAGTGAAACCGTGCTGCTTCTGGGCGCGAAGCAGTTCTTTCGCGTAATCGCTGAATGAGGCAACCCGCCCAACTCGCTGTCTTCAAATCTGCCTCTTCAGCCCACACCCTGCCGCTGCGACCCCAACATGCTACTGAATGTGGAGCAGCAAGAGGGTCCGTACAGCAGTTGGACACGATTGAGATCGAATGTCGCGGCAGCAGTTGGTGCGTCAGCGCCCCAGGATTTTGCTGCCAAGAGTGCCGGCAGCAGCCCTATTGAAAACAGTCGGAGCATGCCATCGCCTCTTTGACGTCAGCGTTCCAAAAGAAATGATCTCGCGATAACCATTGAAGCGCCTCACTCAGGGTGGAGCTCAATCCCCGTAAACCTGCACGCGCTGCAGCAGCATGGGTCGCGGGGTTTCTCCCCGCGTCTCGAACTTCAGATAGCGCACTGGCCTCCCTGACACGTCAATTCCCGCGTTGAAGCGCGTGACGAGCGCCAGCCAGCTCTGTTCCCACTTCTGTGCCTGCCAGGCTTTTATCCATTTCTGCCCGTCCTCAGAGACGGAGAGAATCAAACCATCGGTTCGACGCTCGTCGGGACGATTCTCAATGAGCACCGCCTTCACAGTCTTGACCGCGCCGAGATCGATCTTCGCCCACGGATTCATTTCATCACCGGTATGGAAAGCGTAACCGGGCTCAGCCCTCTCGCCCTTGAACAAGCGCGCGTGATCGGCGGCGTGGTCGTGGACGGAGCCGGAGCTGAGTTCGAGCGTGGCGTTTTCGCTGAGCACCTTGCCATATTCGGTCAAGCTCTCGGAAATCGTGCGGACGTTGCCGATGAGGCGACCGTCTGGGACCGGGTGGTCGAGTGTCAGTTCGATGACTGTTACCGGCGTGTCGCGGTCAACGGCGGCGACCTGGACGGTGAATTCGTTAGTTGTCTGGGTAAACTGGACGGCGGCGCCGGTCAGCGTGCGCGCGGATTTTACCCTGTAAGGCAGCGGGTCAAACGCAAGCCCGCGCGCGGGCCATTCATAGACGTGGAGAAACAGCTTGTCGCTTTGGTGGCAACTCCCTCCCCAAGAGCCGTTCCGATAAGGGCCGCCACGCGTCCCGTAGATAGCCGCACCATACTTCTTCAACCAGTCACCCATCGCCCGCGCCACCCTCGCCTCGCCCTCAGCGAACGTGCCGTCAGGACGTGGTCCGAAGTTCAATAGTAGATTTCCCCCGCCGGTCGTACAACTCACCAGCATTTTGATACAATCATCGGGCCCCTTGAAACCATCCTCCCCGCGGTAAGACCAGCCCTGGCCGACGTGGATACAGGATTCCCAGTCCCGCGCGATATCCATTGCACCGATCCGGCCTTCGGGCGTGTAGAAGTCGCCGTCGGTCATCTTCTGGAGGTCGGGCGAGGCCGGGCCGCGGTCTTCGGAAGCAGCCGGGCCGCAGAACCGCGCTGCCCGATCATTGACGAGAAGATTCGGCTGGAGGCGGTACATCATGGCGAACAGTTCATCAAAGCGCCACTTGCCCCAGTCGCGTCCGCCAACGTGGTCGAACCACATCACGTCCACGACACCGTAGTTCGAGAGCAGTTCCTCCACCTGGGTCCGATACCAAGTGTCGTATTTGACGTTATCGCCAACAAGGTAATCAGGGTGATACCAGTCGCGAGTCGAGTAGTAGAGCCCGAGTTTAATGCCTTGTTTGTGGCAAGCGTCCGCAAATTGCCGGATGATGTCGCGCCCGTAAGGCCCGGCGGTAATCTTGTAATCCGTCACCTTCGAGTCGAACTGTGAAAACCCGTCATGATGCTTGGTGATGATCACCATGTATTTCATGCCCGATGCCTTGGCGAATTTCACCCACTGGTCGGCGTTGTAGTTCGTCGGATTAAACTCCTTGTAGTAATTGTCATAGACCGGATCGCTGGTGCGCGGCCCGTGTTGGTTGATATCCCATGGGCGATTACCTTCGCGACCCCAGCCTATTTCCTTCCGGCCGACTGAACACGGTCCCCAATGGATGAACATGCCGAACTTCGCATCGCGAAACCACTGCATGCGCCGGTCGCGCTGCTCCCTGGTCTCGTGGATTTGCGGCACCTGGCTGAGGTCGCTGATGCGGTTGGCGTTGGTTTGGGCGTGGACGGCCGCTCCGAGGAGGATCGCCAATCCGATGGCCGTTCTGGATTGTAGTTGGTGCATAATCATTGGACTTGCTGGGGTGCGTGATCAGCAACGGCCAGACTCGCCAGCAACCAGGTCAGTCGCAGAATCAGGTGAGGGCATTTCATAATCGGTCAACGTCTTGGCAGCCGGGCTAAGTCAGGCATACCTCACCAGGAAATCGTCGCCCGGCGCGCCATGTAGCCGAACCCATATTCCGCCTGAATTTTTGCACCGGGCACGACTTGAAGCAAGCCATCCCCGGCGTTGGTGGTCGCCGAGGACTGCAACTTCATGCTGCCGCTGAGAAACTCGCAATTCGCAGATTCTTCAGTAACGACGATCTTCTCTATGTCGCCGGTGCTGGTAGTCAGCCAAACTATGCCGGACTCGACCTTGGCGTAATCGAAGTTCAGCGGCGCCCGGATGCGGACGACCAATTCATCCCCTTGGCGCCGCAGACTGACCTGGGTTTCCGCACGGGCGAGATAGGCAAGGCTGATATTGAAGGCGGTGTTGAACTGAACCCAACCTTCCGTCCAGCCGATGTTGCCCTTCTCGGGGTGGTACGGGTAGTGGCCGTCCTTTGGGCTGCCATCAAGGACGAAACGCGCTTCAGCGAGGCGCCCGATGCCCCCCTGCAAGTAGCTGTACCAGCCGTGCTCGACCCCTTCGATCTCGCGCGGCGCGTCGTAAGAGAAATGGCGGCCGGTGGGGTTGCGCCCGAACATGTTGTCGAAGTGCGACCAGACCAATTGCTCGATACGTGCCCGTGTGACTGAGTTGGTGAGGAATGGCTGCGCGGCGAGCAACGCGGCAGGCAATCCCACCACGTTGCCAGGTTCGTTCCACATCGTGGGCTTGTCGCCCATGGGCGTCCACCGATTGCCGTCGTCGAGCTTGCGGAAGTCCCACAGGTTGTTTGATCGGCGGATCGCGACTTCCGCCCAAGCATTGATTTTCGCCTGCAAGCCAGCGGGAGCGCGGGAGGGATATTCGCCGAGCAAGTGCGCTAACCCGGTCATGGTGATGAATTCACTCATGCGCTGGCCCTTGGTTACTTGCGGATCGTCCCAATCGAGGCTGGCGACGATCCAATCCGCCTGCTTAAACGCCGCTTCGAAGTAATTCCCCGCATCGGGCCGCTGCTCGCGCCTGGCAACGGCGTAGAGCAGCAGGTTCGGCTCAATGGAAAAGCCCGGGGGCAGCGCTCCCTTGGTCGACCCGACTTTCGTCTTGAGCGCCAGCAGGTCATGTCCGTCGCTCTCGTCGTAAGGGTATTTGCGATCGCAGATCTTGTCGCTCCAGTGGGCGAAGGTGAAGTCGTGGACCGCCTGGTAATTCTGCTCGGGCAACCACTCCTTCAACCACGGCCAGGCGTAGAGAAAGTAGGCTAGTTGCGACTTGAGCATTTCATGCGTGGCGCCTTGCGTCACGATCACATCCGCGCCCCAGTGGATGAGTTTAACGATGTCCGGGGCGTTTTCACGATAGGGCTCAAGCGCACCCCAGAGCTTTGGGTTTGGTGGCTTCTCGTATTTGATCTGTTTCGGCATCCGATTGTAGGCCGATGGGTTCGAAAGAAACTGGGGCACCAACGTGTGAAGTTCCCAGCCGAAGTGATGATCGTCGCGCCAGCCGAATGAGCCCTGGCAGACGTTGCGGTCGTTGCCGACATAATGACGGCTGTCGATCATGAAGTTCACCGCGTTCTGATAGGTCACCCGCTCCAGCCACCAAGGACCGACGCGGAAGGGCACAGAGAAATTTGTCCCGGCGACGACGACATACTCGCGCTCGTCGGTTGGGTTGATGCCGGTGAAATCGCCGATGTGCTGGCTCAACTTGCCCGTGAAGATCGCCGCTCCACCTGAGGCAGGCCGCACTTCAAAGGGCGTCCCATCCGGCAGAGTCGGAGCGGTGAAGCGCTTCGGCTTGCCTAAATTGAAGCCGCTCTGGTTTAGATAAATCAGCGGCACTGGCTCATTCTGAAGCAGAGGCCCAGAATTGGTTGCTTTCGCGGACAGCGGCGGCACGTTGCCGACCGAGGCAGGCCAGACGATGACTTCCAGAACCCTGGCTGTGTCTTGGGGGCTCGCGGTGATCCAGAGGCGGAGCTTATCGGTGGTCACGTTTACGGTATCGTCGAACGGAATCGCCAGTGCCGTGGTGCTGTTGCCTGCAAACCGGGCCGAAGGGATGTCGCGCCAATCCCCCTCGCGCCAGAACTGCACCACGAAATCCTGCAGCGGGCTGGCGTTCTGGTAGCCGGAGTAAACATGGATACCCGCCAGCTTCTGGACACTGTCGAGGTCGAGCTCCAGCCACGAGGGCGCGGTGGATTTCTCGCTAACCCAGCGCGAATCGTCGCTGATGAGACCGTCAATGGCCTTGGTGGGCGGGCAGCCCGTGAGCGCGGAGCTTGCCGTGGCAGTGCGGATTCGGATCGGATGCGGCGCTGGTGTGTTGTCCGCCGCGGTAAGGGTCAGCACAGCCTGGAGGGACAGGACGAAGGCAATTTGTATGCCGAGTTTTTGTAAGCCGTTTCGCATGGGTTGACTCCTTTTCGGACGATTCATGGTTGCATCTGCAGGCAGACCACAGAGGCAACCAGATCAGGGCCTTTCGCTGGCACGGAAGGAAGCACACTTCCGGAGGACGGGCCGCCGAAACTGTCAAGCGCGGTCATTGCGCCGAACTCTGCCGTAGCCAGCGAGCCGGCGGGCACATACAGAGCGGTGACCAGCAGTAACTCGGCGATAATCTCAGGCAAATTCCTCATGGCCTCTTCTGGTAGATTCTGACGTAATCCACTTCCATCGCTTTGCCGTCAATGGCGTCGGTCACGCGGCCTGCCCATGGGATGACTGCAAGGCTTAGCCACACGGGGGCGGGGCTGAGGCAGAACTCGTTCCTCACGCGACGGATTTCCTTGCCGTTGAGATAGAAGATGAGCTCCCGCTCGTTCCATTCAAGGCCGTGGACTTGAAAACCGCTTGCGAAATCCTCGCCCTTATAGACGAAGGTCTTCGAGGCAGTGGGATGCGTGCGTTTGCCGTTGATCACCGTGACGTCAGAATGATTGTGGATGTTGCTGCTGATTTTATTGGGAAAGCGCCCTTCGTTCACGTCTATTTCGAAAAGCTTACCCTTCGTGACTTGGTTGGTGCTTCTGGGCATCAACCAGAAGGAGTTGTTCAGGCCCTCAGTCCCGGCATAGCGATAGCGACATTCGAAATAACCGTACTGAAACACCTCGCGCGTCCAGATGCTCCCGGCGGTCCAGTCCTGTCCGCCGCGTGTCTCCTTGCGCGCGAGGAGTCGCAAGAGACCATTCGTGACAATAACATTCTCCCGCCAGCGGCTGCTAAGGATGTGGGTGCTGGGCCCGTTCTGCGCTTGCCACTTCAGGTCAAGCTGGGCCTCGGTTTCGTCGAACTCGTCGCTCCAGGCCAACTCCCATTTTTCTACCCCGCCGGGCAGCGAAGACGGCGAAACTGGAGTCTGCGGTTGCGCTTGCGCCAGATAGGACGCGAAAAAAAGCAGGAAAAAAACCGCGAGTTTCATGGATTCACGCTCTTGTCGGGAGAGTTGACACTGCCGCTGGTCTTGGTGTCCGCAGCCCCAGAGAAGAGTGCGATCGACAAGCCGCGGTCGAGAACCTGCCGCAAGCTTTCCTCATTTGCCGAGTTTTGGCAAAATGACGATGGGCAGACCCCTGAGGCCCTGGTTGTGCTAATAAACACGCTTGGCTTCTCCTTTCGCGAGGGTGACAGTGCGCGTCTCGTTTCCGTAACGGACAAGGCAGGAGTTCCCGTTGAATGAGCGCAGGGTCGCGGTAGTGAGTCGGCCCTGCTGCCATTCGAAGCTGACCTCGAAGCCACCGCGGGCGCGCAGTCCTTTCACTGCGCCAGTCGGCCATACTTTGGGCAGGGCGGGCAGCAGGACAATTTCACCTGCATGACTTTGGAGCAGCATTTCCGCAATGCCCGCGCAACCACCGAAATTGCCGTCAATCTGGAACGGCGGACAACTGTCGAAGAGATTCGGCAGGGTGGAATTCGCCAGAAGCAAGTGAAAATGGTGCGCAGCCTGGTCGCCATCCTGCAGGCGCGAGAAAAAGTTCACCAGCCAAGCGCGGCTCCAACCAGTGCCGCCACCGCCTTTGGCCAGACGGTATTCCAAACTCTTGCGGGCGGCTGCCATCAATTCCGGACTCTGCTGCGGCGTGATCTGGCTGCCCGGATGAAGGGCGTAAAGGTGAGACATGTGCCGATGGCCAGGTTCGGCTTCTCCGTAGTCCTCAACCCACTCCTGCAATCGCCCAGTCCTTGGACTGATCTGCACCGGCGCGAGGTGATCAAGTGCGTTGCGAAGCTGGCCGCAAAACCCCGGCTCAAATCTTTCCCCGCCCAGCACGCCCGCGGCAGCCAGGCAGTTCTCAAAAAGGTCGCGAATGATCATCAAATCCATGGTTGCGGCATAGGTGAATTGCGCTTTGGAGCCATCAGGCTTGATGAAGGCGTTTTCTGGTGAATGCGACGGCGCCGTGACCAACTTTCCCGCCTGGGAACTACCAACGGGAGCTTCCACCAGGAAATCCAAGATGAATTGCGCCGCCTCCCGCATTTGCGGCCAGGCGCGGTTCCGGAGGAACTTCTTGTCTTGAGTAAATTGATAGTGCTCCCAAGACTGACGGACCATCCACGCCGCGCCCATCGGCCACACGCCCCAGACGCCATCCACCGGCGCCGCGCCCCGCCAGAGGTCGGTGTTGTGATGCACCGTCCAGCCGCCGCAGCCATAATAGTCTTTGGCCACTCTAGCCCCTGTGATGCGGAGATCATCAATCATGTCATAGACCGGCATTCCACATTCGGAGAGATTGGCCACCTCGGTGGGCCAGTAGTTCATTTGGAGATTGATGTTCACCGTGTATTTGCTGCCCCAGGCGGGTGCGCCGTCCCGGTTCCAGATGCCCTGCAAATTGGCAGGCTGGGAACCCGGGCGGCTGGAGGACAGAAGCAGGTAACGCCCAAACTGAAAATAGAGCGCCGCCAGCGCGGGATCCTCGGCACCCGCGTTGACCGCCTTCAGCCGCTCGTCAGTGGGCTTTTGATTTGCCTCTGAGCCTCCTAGATCAAGAGAAACACGATCCATGAAGCCCTGGAAATCTCTCACATGCCGGTCGCGGAGCTTTTCGTAGCTCATCTGCAAAGCCCGCTTCAGCTGGCCCGGCCATTGGTCATCGGGATCGCCAGAGATGTCATGGAAAGAACGGAAGCTGGTGCCGGCAGCGAGGCAAACAGTCACGGCGTTGGCGCCCCGCACTTCAAGCGTGTTCGTGCCGGGCTGAACCGTGCCGCCGTCGTGCTCGAGTTGCAGGGCAGTGGCATAACGAATGCCTGGCTCGGACCATTTCGCGATCCAGTCCTTGCGTTTGCCATCCTCGTGCCACCGACCTTCGAGCACTAGCCGGCCGGATTTTTCAACGCGCACCTGGCTGGGATAATGCGAATCGAGTCCTGCCGAGAAGCTAATCTTCCCGGGTTGGCTGGCAGTGAGGCGCAGCACGAGGACGCCGTCCGGGTGCGATATGAAACATTCACGGGTGAAGACGGTGCCACCGCAGCGGTAGCGAACGGTGGCAATGCCGTGACGCACATCCAATGCACGCCGATAGTCCTCCGCGTTCCCGAACACATCAAACTTCAGCCGCAAGTTCCCCAGCGGCTGGAAGGCGGCCTGAAACGGAGGGTTGCCCATGAACTTCTGGTTGGCCAAAGCCGTCGCCGCCTGCTCCTGGCCCGTGAACAACAGGCGGCGGATTTCAGGCAGATACTCCGCTGCGCCCGGCTTGGAATAATCGTGGGGCACACCGGCCCAGAAGGTGTCGGCGTTGAGTTGAATTAGTTCGTTGGTTACGCCGCCATGAATCATGGCGGCGAGACGCGAGTTGCCAAGCGGCAGCGCCTCATTCCAGTTCGCTGCCGCCTGCTCATACCATAGCTCCAAACGGGTTGAACTGGCAGAGGTCTCTAAAGCGAGGGCCATGATCCCGATGTTTAACAAATTCCTCGCCAACAATTTCATAGGTTGTTTGTTACTCAATGGTCCCTCAATTAGCTTCGACCTCCGATCAGCTGCCTGTCGCAGACGTGAGACCGTGCTTGTTATTCATTGGGGAGCCTTGGACACGTGTTTGGACCATCAGCTTCCAGGAATCCAAGTGAATGTTTGGCCCTTGGTTAAATTCAGGTCGCGGGTTTCGCTGTCATAACGAACCCGGCAGGGATTGCCGCGTAATCCGCGAATCCGGGCGGAAGTGAGACGCCCCTTGTCCCACTTCATGTCTACTTCGAATCCGCCGCGGGCGCGCAGCCCCTTGACCTCACCGGTGGACCAAGCCGAAGGCAAGGCTGGCAGCAGTAGCAGCAATGGCTTGCCGTCCTGGCGCAGGTGACTCTGCAAGAGCATTTCAGCTACACCGGCGCTATAACCGAAGTTGGCGTCGATCTGGAACGGCGGACCGGCGCCGAACAGATTGGGATGGGTACCGCTGCCACGAGCATTGGCCGGAACGTATTCCAACGTGGTGCGCACGACCCGCGCAGCCCCTTCACCATCGTGCAGCCGGGCGCGGAAGCAGATCTTCCAAGCACGGCTCCAGCCGCAGCTCAGGTCGCTGTGGGCGTCAAGCGTGACTCTCGCCGCTTTGGCCCATTCGGGCGTGGTGAGCGGGCTGATTTGACGGCCCGGATGCAGCGCGAACAAGTGCCCGATGTGGCGATAATCCAGCTTGGGATCATCCACGTCCTCCATCCATTCCTGAATCTGTCCCCACCGACCGATCTGCGGTCCGAGCAGCCGGGCTCGTCGTTCGGTGATATGAACGCGCAGTGCATCGTCCGCGCCGAGTTCCTGTGAGGCGTCGATGAAATTGGTAAAGAGATCCCAGATGATCTGCTGGTCGTACGACGCGCCGGGCAGCGGTGTGCGGTCACCCTCTTTGATAGTGACTTTGCCATTCGGTTCACGCACGGGACCGTGTTCCGGCGACCAGCCATCCGGGATAATGAGCTTGCTGTTCGGCCCTTCCATGAGGCGAGCGTCCCACATCCGGGTGAGCTCGCGCAGTTGCGGATAGGCACGGGTCTTCAGGAACTCACGGTCGCCGCCAAAAGCGTAGTGTTCCCAAAAATGCTGGCTGAGCCAGGCACTGCCCGGCCGGTGGAGAGTCCAACCGCTGTTGCCGCCGAGCGGATTGTGCGTGCTATACATGACCCAACCCAGGTCGGTGCGCAGTTTAGGATCCGGGTTGAGCTTGGTCGCCAGCGCGATGTTCTCAATCCAGTCGAACAACGGCTCGGCGCACTCGGGGAGGTTGGCCGTCTCGGTGAGCCAGGTGTTCATCTCCACGTTGATATTGTGGGTGTAGCCGCAATACCAGGCAGGCGAAGGATTGTCATTCCACAGCCCTTGCAGATTGGCTGGCAAGCCACCGGGCCTTGTGCTTGCGATCGTCACGTAGCGGCCGAACTGAAATAGCAGCGCTTCCAGCGCCCGGTCGCGGGCACCGGCCTTGTATTCGATGAGCCGCTGGTCGGTTGGTAGGGCGTTGCCGGCGTGATCACCCAGCTCGAGCGACACGCGATTGAAGAGCCTTTGATGATCGGCAATGTGATCGGCGCGCAAACGGGCGAAGGATTTCTCCGCGGCGCGATGAAGGGCCGCCGTCACCTTGGGACCAGGGAACTCACCTCGGAAGTTCTTTGCTGGACTCGCATCGTAATCCGTAGCCGCCGCCAGCAACAATGTGACTGCGTCGGCCTTAACGACGGCGAGTTCGTCGTTCGTGGCCGTCAAATGGCCGCCTTGAGGGATTGCCCGGAGCGCCGCGTGGTAAGCCATGTTGTTCCACCGGAGTTCACCTGGAGTAGCTTTGCCCGGACAGGAAAGTTTGCCTGAGAAGGACAATTGCCCATCCATTTCGGAAACGGTCGTGGGCATCGGCGCCAGTTGCCTCCGTTGCACATCCTTCAGCGCAATCTGGAATGCCAGGCTAGCCGGTTTATCGGCAGTGAGGCGGATAACGACGACCTGATCCGGATGAGAGGCAAAGACCTCACGCGTGAACGTGACCTCACCCACGCGGTAGCGGGTGGTGGTGATGGCAGTGTGCAGATCCAGTTCCCGGCGATAGTCCGCCGAAGCGCCATGCGCGGCCGGGAAACGCAGGAACACGTCGCCAAAGGGTTGGTAGTCGCCCATGGCACCATCACCTATGTTGTTCCCAGACAGCTTCTGCGTCGCGTTGGTGCCGGTCCACAGAGTTTGCTCGTTGAACTGCACGCGCTCGTTGGTTACGCCACCAAACACCATCGCGCCCATGCGCCCGTTGCCGACGGGCAGCGCCTCCAGCCATTTCGTGGCGGGCTGCGAATACCAGAGCTTCAAGTTGTCCGCCGTCGCGCCGAAAGCAGTGAGGCCGCTGATCAGGAGAAGGCCAGGTATGAGAGCGGTGCTTTTGAGATTCATGGTCTTTAAAGTCACCGTTGGAGTTGGAGGAACTGCTGCATCCTGATCAGGTTCAATTTCCGGGCGTAAAGAGATCGAATTGGCGGATCGGCGCATCCACGACGAGCCGCACGCTTTGCGCAGTCACGGGCTTAAAGCGCTTGCTGTAGACCGAGCCGAAGACCCCAGCCTTGTGGATGGTCTGCCATTGGCCGTCAGTTTGCTGGACTTGGAGTTCGAATGGCTTGCTCTGGCCCCGGCGGTGGCTCGGATTGTCGATCGTGAATTCAAGCCGGTCAAAGGTCATCGGCTTGCCGAGATCGAGTACCGCACCAGTGTTTCCAGCCGAAAGGGAGGCGGAGGAGACGGCCGCGAACGCAAGGGGTTCGAGCGGTTGATCGTATTCCACCTTCAGAATGGCGTCGGAAAGCCGTGCTGAAGATATGATCTTGGCGGGAAGCGCGGGAGCGTTGCCGCCGCCGTGGACGAAAAGCACATTGCCGCGGAAGACACAGTTCGGCCACGGAGCCCCTTTCACGCTGGCCACACTCTCGCCGAATTTTTCCAGCCACGGGCCTGTCGCCGGTCCGGACATGGGCAGACCATCAAGCATCGGCGGCAGACCGAAGAGCCAGTTGCGGTCGGCGCAAGCGACTTCCACGAGCGTGCGAATGCGTCGGTCCGGAGTGCTCAGGTCAACAAGGTCGGTGCGGCGGGATTCGGGGGTGACCTTGAGCGACTGGACTTTGCCGTTTCGATAAACGCATTCGACCGTGGTGTTGAAAGTAGCGGTCAGCTTGAAGGAAACATCCCAGTCTTCCGGCCAGGCGGGGAGAAGGAAGATTCGCTTGCCGTCGGATTGGAGCAACATGGCTTGCAGCGTGTTGACCGAGTTCGCGCCGTGGTCGTTGTCGGGCGTGCCATCCATCTTGCACTCCCAAAAGGCCGGGAAACGCGCGCGCGGACGCCTTGGAAACGGCGCGCCGGGATCAACGTTGTCGGTCCAGTGGATGAATTGGTCATTGAAGTTGATGCTGGCCAGGCGGGCGGCTTCACGGGCCAGTCCGAGATATGCCGCCTGCACGGGAGCGGATTGCCAGCCGCCCGTTTCTACCGCCTGTTTGTCGTCAGTACCATCGAGGCTGATGTTCCGCACGTGAAACGACTGGCGCGCGTTGGCGAGCAGTTCAGGCTGGCCGAGCCAGACCTGGCGAAAGGGATAAATCGAATACAGTTCTGGACTCTCGCAGATCTCGCGGCCGGAATCATAGGCATCGCCGACGGCCAACAAGTCCATTCCGCGGATGCGGCGAAGCGGAACACCCGGCATCTCTGCCAGCAACTTGCTCCACTTAGAGCGACGTGCCGCGTCAATTTCGAACGAGAGCAATTTAGTCAGCAGGTACTTCAGGCAGCCAATTTCCGTGCAGGGATTGTCCACGCCTTGATACGTCTCGGCGCAACCGACTCCGGCCATCAGCATCTTCCCTTTGGCGTCACGCCTGGAGAAGCGATTGGCATAATACTCGATCCCAGCCTCAGCACAGGGCAGGAGGACTTCCTTGAGGAACTTCGCGTCGCGGGTGTGCTCGTAGGTTTCCGCCATGATGGCGGGAAGCTCCACGGTGGCGAGTTGGTGGTAGCGCAGATGCGCGGGCATGCCATCCCAGTTGAACACGCCAACGTTGTGCCACCAGCTGGCTTCCATGATGAATGCGCCGTCTAACCCAAGCAGCCTCCTGCAACGGTCGCGTCCGATCTCCAGGCCGTCGCGCACAAATGCCATCCCCGGAAGGATCGTGTCGTAATCGCCGCGCGCCGGCATGGACCAATACGGGTGGCGCGTGTTCTGCCACATGAACGAGAGAACCGCCCAGTCGCGTCCGTCTGGCGAAACTGGATGCGGCTTCGGCTTGTCGAACCCCATCACCCCCGCTGGCATGTCCATCGTGAACACGGAGCCGTTGTAAGGGGGCGGTACAGGCCCACGGCTAGCCGCCGCCTGGCAAAATCGTTCCAGCGCATACCGCTGGCTGAGTTGGAAAGCATTGAGGGCGGCGTCCATTTCCTTGTGCCCCTGGTAGGCCCTCGAGCCTTGCGGGAATTGGGTGAACCGGCATTGGTCCAGGTCAAAATCGCGCTCCCCGCAGCGACTGACGAAAATGTGACTGCGATTCCAAAAAGCTTCCCAGTATTGCTGGTGGGCAGCCCAGTCCGATTGCACCGGGCGTCCCGCCTCGGCCAGCCACGCCTGCAGCGACTCCGGTTGGTTACATAAGATGCGGACTGAGCAATCAAAAATCCTGAGCGGTTTCTCGCTCACCAGTGCGTCGGGAGCGGAGCGTTTGAAACTCACTGCGCGCAACATACCCCCCGCAGTGCGGTGCAGGATCGGGTCCTTCGCTTGCGCGACCAACTCCGGCGAATTCTGCGCGCGCAGACGCTCCCCCCACGCCGAGGACTGATTCCGATAGCACCACGCCAGCCGGTCTTGCTTGTCGTGAAACAGCACGCCCACCGTGCCGTTGCCTGGCATGGGCTTGCTGTCCTCCTGCATCGGGCGCAACGACTCAAAAGACAGCGTAGCCTTGCGCGGTGTGGCGCTGGTGCCTTGCACGCGAACCACCGGCTGATTGGCGTCAATCCAGACCCGGAGTTGCACATCGCCGGCCGTCACCTCAATGGCGGCCTCGCGTAGCAGGAGCGTCTGCCGAAATCTATGGACGTCGAGCGCGGGAGCGAGGCGCAGGCGAATGCGCCCGAGTTTTGGCAGCAGATGGCCAGCGTCGAAGGCATCCACCTTGCTGAGATAGAACACGAGATCGCCGTTTTCCTCGACCCACACGTTTGCGCCGACATCACCGTTGCCGAGCGGCATCGAACCGAAGGAATCCTCGCTGGGCGAATCCCACGTCACATTACAGTCATCGAGCGATTGCACCACTTTCGGCGACACTGGTTTTTCGGCCACGAACGGCGGCGGGGTCACCGCCGATTGGCCGGAAGTGTCTTGGCTTCCCCGGGCCGCGATGGCGAGGAGGCTGAGGAGGAGCAGGAACTTCATTCCGGTGGCGCCAGTTGGAGTGGATCCGATGTTCATGGATTCGATTTCGAGGACTTTAACCAAGTCGCGAGGAATGTCCGGGTCATCTCCGACACTTTGGGATCATTGAAGCGACCGTGCCCGGCGCCTTTCACTGTGTAAAACGTCACCGGCACACCCGCTCCTCTGAGCGCGGCATCCAGTAACTCGCTCTGGTGATGTGGCACTAGTGGATCAGCGTCGCCGTGACAGATGAGGAACGGCGGATCCCCAGGCGTAACGTAAGTGATGGGATTCGCCCGGGCGACCTTGTCCTTGTGCTCCTGAATCGCGCCCCCGATCAACTCCGACTCGGGCGAACCGGCCGGGTCATGCGTCATGCCGTTGGGCAGGCGATGCGCGTCCATTTGCAGGAAGTCGGTTGGCCCGAAGTAATCCACTACTGCTTGCACGCGGCTGGGTTGATCCAAATTTGCACCGACGTCAAAATTCTTCGCATCACCCGTCGTTCCAAGCATCGCCGCCAGGTGCCCGCCCGCCGAGCTACCCCAAGCGGCGAAGCGATCCGGGGCGAGCCGATACTCGGCAGCGTGCGCCCTGAGCCAGCGGACGGCAGCTTTGCAGTCCTCAATCTGCGTGGGAAATTTCGCGTGCTGGCTGAGCCGGTAATTGATGGAAGCGACCGCGTAACCTTGGCTGAGATACTCCAGAGGAACCCCCTGTTCCTTGCTGCCCATTTTGAATGCCCCGCCGTGAATGTTGATGATCAGCGGCAGGTTCGAGCCATCCTTTGGCAAATAGAGGTCCAGCTTTTGGCGCTCGTGGCCGCCAGGGACGTAGGCAAGGTCCCGGTGCGCGATTGCGCCATCAGGAAGTTTCGCTTCCCTGAACTCGGGAGCTTGCGCGAGGGCAACGACAGCGGAAATTGACAGGCACGCGAGCGGCATCAGGACGAAGTTGTCTGCTTTCATGGAATTACGAGTTGAAGTTGCGCTTCATTGTGAGAAAGCTCGGGGTCATTCCGGCAAAGGCGTCCAATGTTCGCCCTGAGGTGAGGTGAAGAGCCCAAACGACGTTCTTCCCAGGGCGCTCTGCCCCATCACGATCATCAGCCATTGGTCAGGCTCCCGCCACACGAAGGGCGCTCCGTATTTGCGCTCCATCCATTTCTGCCGTGGCAACTCAATCGGTCCTTTGAGGCTCCACGTGCACAGGTCGGTTGAAGTGGCCAGTGCGAGGTGCTGATCCGCCAGGCCTTCGCTGTAGAGCATCGTCCAGTGATCGCCTGTGCGAAAGATCATGATGTTCTCAACGCCGTCCGGGGCGCGGTCGGAAACACCCAGCAATGGCGCATTGGTGGAGATTATTTCCCATTGTTCCAACTTGGGATCGCGCGTGAGAGCGTGCCCAAGAAGATTCGCGCGCAGCGTCTTTCCACTGGCGTTCGTGAAATTCGCACTGCCAACGAAGTAGCAATGCAGCGTCTCGCCGTCCCGCACCAGGGTGGGATCAATGACTCGCCGGAGCGAATTCCACGGCAGAGAGCGCGCCCCGTTGAGAAAAGGTTTTGGCGCCGACCACACCTGTAAATCCGGCGACTCGCTGAAGCAAAGCTGGGATGGATTCGCCGGGTACGTCTGATAGGGCAGAATGAAGCGCCCGTGCCAGTTCAGCACATCGCCAGGCGAGGCGTAACCTTTGGGTGAGACATCGTGGTCGTTCTCGAACTTGACGAAATCCCTGGTGAAAACAGAAGCAATGCTCCAACTCGCAGTCAAACCCCAGTTTGTGCCGGCAAACCGCGAGTAGAACAGAAGGTAGCCGTCCGGCACATGCAGAACTGACGGGTCACGCAGGTTGTCGGCGGAAGTCCAGACAGGGTTTCTTAGCTGTGCCACGTTGAGCGAACTTTTGATTGGGCTGGTTTCGGCGTGCGTGAGCAAGGCACTGGCCTGCTTCGCCGATGCGGCCTCGGGCTTCAGCGGAATCTGGATGTTGAAGCTGCCGTCGCGGTCCCTGGTATCTGAGGCGGCGCACAACAGGGCGGTGGGCGCCCCGTGCTCGAACAGTAATTGCGGGCGTTCGAGGGTGTTGAGTTTTGTTTCGCGCCCGTCCACCCAGCGGATAGTCGCCGGATTTGCGACGAAGGGATGCCGGGCCAGTTTCCAGTCGAAGCCGTCCGCCGATTCCCAGAGCGCCAACGAGTAACCTCGTTTGGTGAAGTGTCCGTCATTGTCCTTCACCACGGCCCAATAACGGTCCGCGCCCCGCCAAATGAAAGGGTCTTCGGCAGCGAACATCACCCCTTTGGAACCGAAAACTTCACCAGGGTGCTTTTCAAAGGGTCCGGTAGGACTTTCGGCCGTGGCGACGAGATGGACCACCGGCCCACCGAAGGGTAGCGGACGCTTAAGGCCAACCGCCTTGTAAACCATTAGAACACCCCCGCCTGGACGCTCGGCTATGGACGGATTCGTGACGACCAGGGCGTCCGGCGCGTTGGTGTCCGCGCTCACAGTCAAAATCGGTTGATCGAAGCGCTGCCAGGGGCCGTTCGGCGAGTCGGCCACCGCGACCCCGATGCGCTGGTGATTGCGATGCTCCCAATTCAGAGGCGCCCGCGCGATGCCGTCGCCGTAATTGCCCATGTAGTAAAGGTAGAACTTGCCGCCGGTGCGCAGCACCGTGGGATTGTGCGTGCAGGAGCCGTCCCAGTAATTGGTCCCGCGCGGAGGTAAGGCTACGTCCTTATGCCGCCACGGTCCGAACGCCGAATCAGCGACGGCGTGGGCGACCTCGGAATGAGTCACCCATGCTTTATGTCCGAGCGCGCGTGGCCAACGCGAATAGAACAGGTGGTATTGTCCGTCGTCCCCCTTCACGGCTGAGCCGCACCAGATGTTATAGTCCGGGTCTGAAAACGAGGCCGTCGCAGGCACCGGCTGAACCATCGCCGAGAAGTCATACTCGGCGACGCTCGATGCAACTGAAGAACGCAGCACGGTCAGCCCCAGAAAGGTCAGGGCGAGTGGGATTGAACGGTCCACAGTGAAGGGACGGAGAAAGGCCTTCAGCGCAAAGAAGTTCATGAGTCGGAGTAGCAACGTAGATCAAATAATGCGGCCGGAATGTTGGCGTGAGGGGCCACCAACCGGATCTCCAGGCAGCCGGTGATCAACGGTTCGCTGAAGTGGAAGGTGCGGCGGGTTTGATGATTACCGCGGCACTCCGCGATCGTTCGCGCGCGGTCCTCTCCGCCGCTTTTGTCGTGCCTGCCCGCCAGCACCGGTGTGGGCAGCCCTGGCTCCAGGCGAACTTCCCGCACGCAAAACGGCATCGCCGACTCCGGATGGCCCATTAGCACGGACTCCATCGGATGGTCAAAGTCGGTATCGAAAGATAGTTCGACGCGCGCGATTCTCTGCGGGGTATCCCAGGCGAGGCGCAAGGTCGGCCGCTGGTCGCCATAATCCGCGACCCAGGCATTCGGCTGCCGGTTCGGGCGCGCGAAACCGTTGGTCAGATTGGCCGGGCCAAAAACCTCCAGGGACGGCACGATCTTGCACGCGAAGTTCTTACCCGCAGGGCGGCGCTGGGGTATCCAAAACTCGAATGCGTCTAACCCGCAATCGGGCGGGGGTTCCTGCCTTGGTGACTTCGCCACCGACCGGTTGAACTTCTGCGATACGGCCAAAATCCCGGTCACACGCTGCTCACTCAAATGAACGGACACATCCGGATTGGGGAAGACGCACACGAACGCGTACCGCGGCTGGTCAATTTGCGCTCGGAAATCGAGCTTCACGGGCTGGCGTTGGCCCGTGGCCAGGGGAATTTCCAATGCAGCCAGCGTCACGTCCGGGGTGTGGTTTTCCGGCCTGCTGCTGACCCGCAGCTCCGCCCGCAGCGTGGTCGGCGCTGACACGTCCACCAGGTATTCGACACACGGCATCGGCCCCGCTTGCACCGGCAACATCATGGCTGACGCGGCGTCCAGCGCCTTTGTTTCACCATTGGGCGCGAACCCCGAGAGTTTTAGTTCGCTGCTGGCGCTGATTCGGGCCGAGCGAGTCAGATCCTCCACGTCGTTCAATCCAACTTCGGGAATGTATTGACCCACGCGCAACAAGTCTCGTTGCAGCTCGCGGATCCGGGCCGGCGCAAGAAGGTCGCGCGGCGCCAGTTGATTCCGCACGCAAATGGCGGCCGCCATGCCTACGGCCTGGCCGCCATGCGCGCAGGTGGCCATCACCCGCGACGAGCCAAACGCAATATGCGACGCGCTGATGACCCGGCCGGCAAGAAAGAGGTTCTTGATGTTGCGCGAATACATCGCCCGATACGGGATCTGATACACGCCCTTGCTGTGCCATTGCTGGCAAGCCGATTGGTTACTGTAGACCCCATCGGCCGGATGAAGGTCGATCGCCCAGCCTCCGAAGGAAACCGCGTCCGCATGGCGGCGCTGCTCCACAATGTCCTGCTGCTTGAGAATGTAGTCGCCCTCGAACCGCCGGCTTTCGCGTTTGCCGGGAATGGTGCCGACCCATTCAAGAGTGAGCGTTTCTGCCTCGGGAAACTCGCCGGAGTTTTTGATGTGATTCCATACTCCGTAAGCCACTTTCCACAATTCCCATTTGATTATCTCACTGTCGTGAATCGTATCACGCGCGCCGCCCCATTCCAGCCACCAGAGTCGGCACCCCGTGTCGTTGAACCGAATGTCGCGCCAGCGTGGAATTTGTGTGATGTCCCTTAACGCGAAACTCGGGGGAACGAACCTTACCGGCCGCCCGGTGTCTTTCGAGTAGAAGTAAATCGTATGACCGAGCAGTTCGTTCGAAGCGTTCTGCGGTGCGAACGCCTCGCCGAACTCGGCGCGCGCCTCGGCTCCAATCCGAAAGGCCGCTCCCGAAAGGAACCCAACAATCCCGTCGCCGCTGGCGTCGACAAACACGGGTGCGCTGATCTCGTAGGCGGTGGAGTTCTGGGAGCAGAAGGCACGGACTGATTTGATGGTATCCGCATCGGACTTATCCAGGTCGTGAACCGCAGTGTTCAGCAGCAGAGTGATATTTGGCTCGTTCACAACTGCCTCGAGGAGGATTGTGTCCACAATCACGGGGTTCCCCTCGGGGTTCCGGAACATGTTCTCAACCAGCAGTTCGTCTATCACACCGCCTTCACGCGCCCAGCGATTGTTGTTTCCCATGTGCGAGGTCGCCCCCAGGATCCACAAACGCACCTCGCTGGAAGCGTTTCCGCCAAGCACCGGACGGTCCTGCACCAATACCACTTTCACACCCGCGCGTGCGGCGGTCACCGCGGCACAGACCCCCGCCAGGCCACCGCCAATGACCGCGACATCCGTTGCATAATGTTCCGTCCGGAGCGCGCGTCGTGTTGCTGGTGCCATCAATTGCATGTGCGTCCTCTCATTGTCCTTTAGAAGTATTCGAATTGTGCCGTGGCCGTGGTATCTGTGTCCGCTGTTATGCGCAGCCAATATGCGCCGAACGCCGTGGGGAATCGGTGCTCGCACCACTCACCCGGCCGAACCTTGAACACCCCTACTTCGCTCCAGGTTCCAGTGCCGGCGAAATCAGCCTCCAACCTGAAAGAGACGGACTTGTCGCTTGCGTGGGATAGCATCAGCCGCTTCTGGTCATAACCGGTCGCCAGGTAGGCATCGCTGGGAGTCTTTGCTCTTACGGGGGATGCGAACCATGGGCCGCCGCGGCCGCGGGGTTTGCCAAATGCCCAGAGATCGTCCACCGCCCCCACCCAGAGCGCACATTTGCCGTCTTCGCTGCGGATGACATGTTCCCCTTGTGCGTCATCGGCGAGGCCGCTGATCACCAGCAACCCCCGGTAACTCGCGAAGTCGTGGATGCGCCGATTGTGGGTGGCGATAGGACGCAGCTTGCTGAACCCGCCGGCGTTCTCCGCCGGCACCTCGTAAAAGGTCCCGCCCACGTTCAGCAGGTTGCGCTCTGTGCAAACCTCGCGCGCCAAGCGTGCCTCGCCGAGTGGTCCAACGCTGTCAGAAACCGTCTCACACTTCGGAAGACGCCACCGTTTGCCGGCCTCGTCCACGTATAAGAACGATGCCGAATCCGCGGTGATCAATGGAGCTGCGATGGCCAGGTTTGTGTTCACCCACGCCTCACCTTTCGGGTCCTCTACGGGGCGTAGTTTCAAGTCCCCATCAAGGTCGTAACACCCCAGTCGGCCGGATTGGTTTTTTGCCACAAACCGGAGTGTCTTCGCTTGGCCTCCTCGAGCGTGGAGCAGACCACCGCTCACGACCTTATCTGCCGGTCGCGCAATGCCGGCAAATATCGAGGCCGCTTCCGCCGTGCGTCGATCCTCCCCGCGATAATGGAAGAACGCGGTGAGTCCAGCCGCATTGCGATCGGGTGAGAGGCGGATCCACGCGCCGGTTTGCTTCGGGCTGAATTCGAGCCATTTGCCGCCTCGCGCAGGGACCTTGATCTCGGTCAGCTTCTTCCAATTCCCGTCACCCTTGGCATCCACGTCTAAATGAAGAGTGACGGGCTCCGAGCTGCGATGCGTGACGAAGAGGGAGCGGTTGGCGAAACCCGAAAAGAGGAACGGCTCGCTAACTTGGCCGGCCTTCACCTCGTCGTTCAGCCAAACAGCGCCGCGCCCGAGCGCCGGGCCAAACGCCTCAAGCTCTGCCGGCTGGACAAACCAGAGATTCGACTGCGACTTGCCCGGTCCGGCAAGGTTACCCTTGAGCCGGTCTTTATTGAGGAACTCACTTTGCGCAGTGTCGTCGCAGCCGAAGACCACACGATTGTTCCAGCGGCAAAAATCGCCAATGACCTTTAGATACGTTGAGTGCGGCGCGATCCCTGCAGAGTTAGCGGCCGAGAAGGTTCGGGGAAAACGCCAGAAGCTGCCGTGCATGGTCATCAGCAGCTCGTTTTCGCCGATATCCCGAATCCTCGGCCATTCGGTGTTCCACCCGTGCGCTCCGTCATAACAGTGCGACGCCTTGGGTAGACGATACGAGTGCCACTGGCCGTCCTCCAACAACATCAGGATCAGCGAGCGGTTGTCCCAGCCAATACTCCAGAGGCGGCTGTCGCCCGGCGGGTTGCCTTCAATCCCGCCCGGCCCGGTCACATCAGTGAACTGGTTGCGGCGGACGACGGACCAGTGATCTGCCTTGCCATCCCACTCAGCAAGCACACCGCTGGGAACCGTCGGGTCCCGGAGAGCGGCAGCGGCGTGGTCGCCGTTGTTGGCATAAACGTAACGGCCTTGCGCCGAGTAAAACCCTTTGCCGTGGTAGCCGGGCAAGTCGGCCTTGCGTCCCTGCTGGCGTTGCTCGTCGGCCCAGAGCTCGGTCACTGCCAATGTATGCACATCCACCTCATAGAAGCCCTCTTCCATCGTGGCGAACACGACCTTGTTGGTCGGATCCGTCAGATGACGCGTAACTCCGGTGTGGCGACCAAACATTCTGTTGTAGGGAATCACACGCACCGAGCCATCTGACCCGATCGCATACGGCCCGATGAACAGCTGTCCCGACTCCCGGTGAATCATGCGGTTCGCTGGAGTGCCGCCGATGCTCTCTGGGTGAATGACTTGCTCCAGCTGAGGCGTGATCTCGTAAAGCTTGTCCGTTGAGCCGGTGGGTTTATGCGGCGCGTAGCTGACCGCCCAAAGACGGCCCGCCCAGGGCACCACTGCCCCGGAGCCGCACTCGCCTTCTTCGTTGAACATCGCGAGATGCGGGTAGATGCCCGAGACGTTGCGGGGCGCTGCCGACGCGACGAACGCAGCGTTTATGATCAGGATCAAGACCAACAAACGACTCATACCGACGACTCCTTTCCCAGGCGATGCACGCCCCCGAGCTTTAGAATCAACCAGGCCACCGGGTGCAAAAAAGCCATAATCATGAACCATTGGGCGTAACCCTGCCCCTGCAACCGGTCCAGCAGTGGACCCAGCACCGTTTTCAAGGCGTGATCGAGAAAACCTGCTGCCTTGGTGGACGGCCCTGAAATCATCGTGGCCACGATCATGTTCATCACGATTCCCCCGACGGTGCTGCCGGTGGCGACGACACTGAACACGGTGCCCAGCGAATGCTTTGGCACGACATCCACTACGAGTGAACTGATGTTAATGAGCCACGCCAGCGAGGCAACCACGGCGCACACCGTAAGCGTCATCGCGAGACTCAAACCAGAGACGCGAGCGATGAAGGGAGAGAGTGGCATGACGCAGGCACAGCCGAGCATCAGCCAGATACGGCTTGAAGCGGGCGCGATTCCGCGCTTCACGAGCTGCCCTGAAAGCCAGCCTCCCAACAAGCTGCCCAGTCCCGCAGCCGCATAAACCAACCAGGTTAACTTCAGTTCTTCCTGTGAAAGATGCCGGTCCGTGCTCAGATACTTGGGAAACCAGAACTGGTAAAAATACCAAACCGGGTCTGTGATAAGCCGGCCAAGCAGCAGCAGCCAGGTCCCCCGGAAGAGAAGGATTTGTCTCCATGACCATGCCGTGGACGTTGCAGCTTCGGCGCTGTTCTCAGCCACCGCGGCCCCCTCAATCAATGTCCGTTCACCCGGTGTGATGAATTTGCTTTCGGTCGGCTTGCGGTAGAACCCCAGCCAGGGGATCACCCAGACCAAACCGGCCACACCGGTCAGGAGAAAGGCGAGTCGCCAACCCGCTCCGTCGCCCAGCACATTCGATAAGGCGGGCATTTTCACTGTGTAATCATAGGTTGCCAGAGGAATAACGACGTAAGGAGCCACCGTCGCCCCCAGGGTGGCCCCCATCGTGTACAAGCCTATCGCCAGCGCGCGTTCCTTGGCCGGAAACCATTCGCTGACCGCTTTGGAGGCAGCCGGCCACACTCCAGCTTCGCCCAGTCCAAGCGCAAACCGGCACACACCGAGAGACGATGCGCCGCGCGCTAACGCCGATAGCATATTGGCCACGGACCACCATGCCACAAACAGCACCATGCTGGCGCGCGTGCCCAAACGGTCGGCGATGCGCCCAGAAACCAGATAGGCAACGGTGTAGGCGACCAGGAAAAGGTTAACGATGTCGGCATAGGCGCGGTCGTCCAGACCAAGGTCGCGCTGGATGGTGGGCGCAACCGCCGAGAGAGTCTGGCGGTCCACGTAGTTTAGCACTGCGGCCCCAAATAGGAGCGCGACGATCCACCACCGTAGACCGCGCAGTTTCATGCGGACACCTCCTGTAATAGGGCGGCAATAGGCATGAGGAGCGACCACCCTGGAACCCCGCAGAAAGGCAGAAGGCCAAAGGGCGAAATTTCCCCGGCACGACCCGGCAGCCATAGCGGCTTTAAAGCCCCTCGGGCCTTTCGCCTTGTTATTCTGTGAGCAGTCGTCATCGATGTCGGCCAGCTTGCCATCAGACCTTAGCAGAGGCCAGCACGCCGGTACGGACCGGAAACAGCACGCGGCAAGCCCCATTCAGAGCATGTTTACCCTGCAAAATCGATCCCGCAGCCCCCGTTCAATTGGATCCTGTCTCGCAACGTCCAGGTTGCCTTTGCTGGAACGGTTTCCACGAGTTGCACGAGCGGTTACCAACCTAACCTGCTTCGTTCCGGTGATTCTACGTACGTTTGCGACAGACTTTATAGAAATTGCGTCGCATCCCCAATCCTGTTTTAATACCTGCACGCATGCAAACGCAGGCGCGAAAGACCAGGACGGGACGCCTGTCAGCACCCGCTGCGACGCCGCGCGTCGCCATTCTCGTGGACACCTCCACAACTTGGGGGCGCAACATTCTCGCCGGAGTCATCGCCTACACCCGCACCCACGGCCGCTGGCAGATCTTCGTCGAGGCGCGCGGCATGGAGGAGCACCTGCAATTGCCTGTCGGCTGGCACGGAGACGGCGTGATTGCGCGAATTGGCTCCGAGCGCATGGCGCGCGAACTCCGCGCCAAGGGTCTGCCCGTCGTGAATGTTTCCGGTATCGAGATTCCCGGGGCAGATTTCCCGCGTGTCAGCACCGACCTGGTCGCCTCGGCACAGTTGGCGGCAGAGCATTTCCTGGAGCGCGGTTTTCGGCACTTCGCATACTTCAGCCTTGTTGGCCTGGGATATGTCACAACCCATCAGAATGCGTTTGTGGCTGCGGTCACTAAGGGAGGCGGGGATTTCGCCGCTTTCGCTGTGAAGCCGCAAGCCGGAGCGGAGCCCGACTGGAGTCTCGACCTGGCAAAATTGGGTCAGTGGGTGAAGGGATTGCCCAAGCCCGTAGCGATCCTTTGCTGGAACGCCAGCGGGGCACGCGAGGTGGTGATGGGCTGCCAGTCCGTCGGCCTGCAAGTGCCAGAAGAAGTCGCCGTCCTCAGCCAGGCGGACGATGATGTGTTGTGCGAGGCGGCCCAGATTCCCATTTCCGGCGTCCGGGTGGCTGCCGACACCGTCGGTTTTCAAGCCGCCAAGCTTCTGCACCGTCTAATGCGCGGTGCAAAGCCAGCCAGGACGCACCTTGCCGTCGCCCCGTTGAGCATTGTGCAACGGCAGTCCACCGACACCCTGGCCATGCGCGATCCAGTGATGGTCAAGGCGCTTTCCTTTATCCGGGAGCAGGGAATTCTCCCGGTGAGGGTCAACGATGTCGCGAGCCATGCCGGGGTGTCACGCCGTGGGCTCGAGCGGCGCTTTATGGAACAGCTTCAGCGCACGCCAGCCGCCGAGTTGCGGCGCTTCCAACTCGACCGTGCTCGGCAGTTGCTTACAGAAACGAACCTCTCCATGTCCCAAGTGGCGGAGAAGACCGGTTTTGGTTCACAGGCCTATTTTGCGGCGGTGTTTCGCACGCACTACTCCCAATCGCCGCGCCAGTTCCGGCGCGCGGCAAAGGGTCTCAATTAAGCGAAACTGACAGCCCTTGCAGCGAGATGTTTAAAAGGATTTGCCAGCCAAGAGAGATCCGGCTTCACGTGCCTCTGAATGAATTCGAGGCCATGCGGGAGGCAAAGACCACCACTCACCCCACCAGTTCCTTCTCAATTTGTTCCAGGGTTTTGCCTTTTGATTCGGGCAGTTTGCAGTGGATGAACACAAGTCCCGCCAAACAGATGGCGGCGTAGAGCCAGAAGGTGCCGGCTGATCCGAGTTTTGCGTTGAGGAGCGGGAACGTGTAAGTGAGGATGAAGCAGGCAATCCACAATGACGTAACCGCCACGGACATGGCGCCACCGCGAATGCGGTTGGGGAAAATTTCGGAGATCACCACCCAAGTCACCGGCGCGAGGGACATCGCGTAGCAACCGATGGCCGCCAGCACCAGCAGCAGCACGGGAAGACCTTGTACGCCTTTGGCATAACAAAGCCCCATCGCGAGATAAATGACGATCAAGCCGCCGGCGCCGAGCAGCATCAATGGCCGGCGACCAAAGCGATCCACCGTGCCCAAGGCAACGAAGGTGAACACCAGATTGACCGATCCAGTCCACGCGATGTTCTTCAAGACGCTCGAAATATCGTAGCCCGCCGCTTTGAAGATTTCTTCGGCGTAGTTGAAGATAACGTTGATGCCGCACCATTGCTGGAAGACCGCCAGCACGACTCCGAGCACCATCACTTTGAGCAGGCGCGGGTCAAGCAGGTCCGACAGATTCACGCGTTGGAGTTCTTCCCGCGAGAGCGTGGATTGTATTTCAGCCACGGCGGCAGTGGCGTAGGCATCGCCACCGACGCGGCGCAAGACGCCGCGCGCTTGTTCCGCCCGTCCGAACTTCGCGAGCCAGCGCGGACTTTCAGGAACGAGGAACATGCCGAGCAAGAACAGCAAGGAGGGCGCGGCGGTGAGGGCGAACATCCAGCGCCAGCCTTGTTGGCCGAACCAGGAGTTCTTGATGTATTCATCAGTCGCGCCGGGCGGCAGGTTGCGCACGAGATACCAATTGATCACTTGCGCCAGCAAAATGCCGATGACGATGGTGAGTTGATTGATGGAGACCAGTTTTCCGCGCATCTGCGCCGGCGCGACTTCCGCGATGTACATCGGGGATAAACTCGACGCGAGACCGATGGCCACTCCCCCCAACATGCGCCAGGCGATGAACAGGGTAAAGGTGTGTGCCAAGCCATTGCCAACCGACGTCACAGCAAATATCAACGCCGACAGGATCAAAAGGCGCTTGCGTCCGAAACGATCGCTCAGCGTGGCTGCGCCGAGGGAGCCAACCAAACAGCCGATGAGCGCGCAACTATTGGCCCAGCCGATCTGCGCCTCGCTGGTCAGCCCGAAGTACCGCTGAAAGAACGGCTTCGCGCCCCCGATCACGACCCAGTCCCAACCGAAGAGCAGTCCGCCCATTGCGGCGACCGAAGCAATGAGCCAAATGTAGCCGAGGTTAAGTTCTGCCTTGAGGGTTGAGGATTGTGTATTGGTCGAGGTGATCATGATACAGGTCGTTAAGGCAACCGGTTCTGGGACGGCGGTTGTTCATCAGCGCCGAACCCGGGCGAACTCGCGCGCCCGACGCTGATCGAAGGTTTGGAGATTCCGATTAGAACATTAGCGAGTCCGGCGAGCTGCGGGATTGGGCGATTAAAAAGCCCCCGGAAGCTTGGGCTGCCGGAGGCTGGCAAAGGGCCGGGGCTGCAGATTAGCGGCTAGCGCGACGGCGCAGCAGCAGGCCGACGCATCCCAGACAGGCGATCGCCGCTGAGGATGGTTCCGGCACAACCGCGAACCCAAGGTTGGCGGCGGGGAACACAACGCCGCCATAGCTCCCGTTGGGCGGCTCAACCAAGTTAGAGGCGTCGTAGCCGAAGCGGCCGTAGGGGCCACCCCATCCGCCCGTATTGTAATACGGATCATCTACCGTGACGTTGGCACCAGAAATCCCATCTCCCCACATATCTATATTGTCCACGCTGGCGGCCAGAGTGTACCAAGTGGATGCCGGAAGTGTGAGGGGTGAACTTAAGGCGACCCAACGATAGCCATCGACCAGGGGTGCTGCGGTGCCGGCCGGAACGGTGACGGAAGCCAACAATGATCCGCCGCTGGTCCAAAGGCTCACATTGTGGCTATTGGCAAGCCCGTCCCCATTACTGTCGTAGAAGCCAAGGTAGTTTACCTGCGCCCCGGTTTGCCAGGTAGCGAAGGCCTCTCCGACATTGCCGACGAGGGTGTTCTGGGCACCCAAGTCGAGGTTAATGTTCGATTGGAACAACTTGTGTTGGAAATTAAGTTGCCCGAAAGCGGCGGGTGCCAACCCGAGCAGGGCTGCCGTGAGAAATGCAAGGTTGTGAATGGTTCTCATAATTTCTGGTTGCTGTCGGCTTTTCGCCTGTTCTGGGAAGGTTTTAGCAGAATCTGAGGAAAGCGCCTATTGCCAAAGTTGATAAAAGCATTGCTGATTTTAACATTCCAAGGCCCCGATTGCCGGTTTATTCAAATGGCGGTGGTTCGGACGGCGAGTCGTTTGTCTTTCTCGGCTCGGCATGTTACTTCGCGTCGTTGAAGCCCGGCACGATCCCCAAATCCCGCACATCAGTGCTAAGTTCATCGGCGATCAATTCGATCTCCGCGATTGCCGCCTGTTTCGCTCCGCCGTGATCAGAAGTGGCGGTGAGCTGGAAGAACTTCGCCCGCACCGGCTGCGGAAAATAGATCGTCTGTTGTTGGGCGTTGTCAGGAAACTGGCCCTGCGTTCCCCAGGGCAGCCATTTTTTTCCGTCCAAGCTTACGTGGGTCGCGTACGAAGCAATGCGCCCGCGATTCATGTCGGCGCGTGGCGAGTAACGAAAGCCGCGCACTAGCGCGACTTCCGGCAGTTCCATTGTGAAGGTGGTGGGTAGAGCAGCGCCGGTCATCCAGTCGGAATGCCAGAACGTTTCGGCTTTGCCGTCCACCGCGAGCTCAGCGGGATAATTCTCATGGGAACTGCTGGCAGTAACTTTGCAGCGCGTCGCGCTGGTGGTGTCCGAGACGAACAAGCCCTTCAACTCAGTTTCACTAAGGGCGGTCTTCGGGCGGAACGCCTTGCTTGCCATGTAGCTGAGGACACTCTGCCGCAATTGTCTCGCAGCGACGCGGTTTTCCAGATCGCGCGTGATGTCCAGCGTGCAAACCAACAACCGCCCCGTCCCGACAGTCGCCTCGAAGATCGCGGCGGGCAGCGCGTTGCGATTGTATTTGTCCACGAAGCGAAACGGCATCTCTGGCCGGACGGAAAGTGCATCCAGGTCGAGCGCGAAGGATTTGCTCGTCAACTCCCACCATTGCCAATCCGTATGCGTGTCGGTCGGAAATTCATGCCACACCGGATGCGCGGGATCAATCATCGCGCCGAGCGTGCCCGGTTGATTTGGAAAATGGAGCGGACTCCAGAACACCGGAATGAACCGTCCATCGATTGGGGTGCGCGCCGCCCTTTTGTCCGGCAACAGCAGGACCCTTTCCCCGGCCCGCAACGCCGCGATGCATTGGTCGTTTGCAGATGTGAAAATCTTCATGTCGCCAGCCGACGCGACCGGGTTGGCCGGATAGACCCAAATGGCCCACGCATTGCGAATGCTCGAGCCAGCGATCTCGACTGAAACTTCAAGTTTTGCCGGGCGCGAGACGGTCGCAAGCGATTGTGCGATTCGTCCCAGCGAAATCGCGTTGCCGAGCGGAAGGAACGGCAATTTCCATTGGCCTTCACCCACGACATTTTTACGATCACAGATTCGCCACCTCACGGTGGCATTGGTCAGCGGCGCAGCGCCAAAGTGCGCCAACTCGGCAGTAGCCTCGAAGGTTTCATCGTTTTGAAAAACCATTTTCGGCATCCGAAGCAACGGCACAGTCGGACTACAGAACCGGCGGAATTCCTCCGGCTTAATCAATCCCTTGCTGTCCCAGAAGGCGTCCAGCAAACCAACCGTCGCCGTGCCCTGGCCCGGGAAATCCTGGAGCTGTAACAGTTGAATGCCGGCCAGGTCCTTGGTGCGTAACACGCGTTCGAGATCTTCCTTGTAAAGCAACACGGCCAGCTTCCCCGATTCGCGCGTGTAGCGTCCCGCCTCAGCGAGGCGTTGCTTCTTTTGCAGATCGGCTTTGATCGCTTCCCACGCCGTGGCGCGCAGCGGAGTAGCATCATACTTGGGCAACTCCGCGAGGTTTGGATAGACGACGTATTGCCCGACTTCATGCGTCACGAGTGGAACGGCAATGCACGCCGCGCCCTCCGCGTAATCGCTGGTCGTGTTCGGCTTCGCGTGGTTTAGAAAACCCTGCCCGCGCACCCAGCCGCTTTTGGTTTGTTGGGAAATGAAGTAGTCGTCATTTGGCCCCGGAAGCTCTCCGCGCGGAGAAAAGGAATAGGTGGTGCTGGTGAACATCAATTTGGGTTCGAGGCGGCGGAAGTGGGCGATCATGGCGTCCATCTTGTCATAATCGCCAGTCAGTTCGTTGCCCATGCTCAACATCACCCACGAGGGATGATTGCCGTATTCGCGGAGCATCCGCTCGCCTTCCGCAGTAAGCCAGGCATCAATCGGCGGGTTCGTTCCCATTTTGAAGGTCCAGTTCGGCAGCTCGACTTGCAGGTAGAACCCATGCTCGTCAGCTTTCTGGAAGGCAATCTCCGGCGGACACCAGGAATGAAAACGGAGGTGGTTCAAACCGTAGGCTTTCGCCGTCGTGAAAATCTTCTCCCATTGCTTGCCCGTCAAATCGGGATGTCCAGTCTGTGGAAACTCGGCGCATTGCACCGTGCCGCGGAGAAACGTGAGCTGGCCGTTGATCGTAAAACCGCGTCCCGCGGCTTTGAACTCACGCAGACCGAAAGACGCGGTGATCGTCGAAGTCGCCGCGCCGGCTCCTAAACGTGCGGTGAAGGTGTGCAACACGGGTGTGAACTCCGACCATCGGGAGGTGTTGGGCGGCAGCGACACGAAGAACGTCTGTGACGATTCGCCGACAGGAATTTCCACGTCTTGAGTAAGCCCATTTCCGCCCGCAGAAGTCGTTAGAAGGAGCGGCGAGATCCGCGTTTGGCCGGAATGGTTGACGAAGGTGGCGGTGACCTGAACGCCATTGCGCTGCAGCTCGGGTCGCAGTTTGAGCCGTTCAACGCGCAACTTTGGTGTGGCATCCAGCGCGATGCGGCCCACGATTCCATTCCAGATGGTTTGGGTTTCGTCCGTATACGAATGCCCGAGCACGCCGATGGGAACTTTTTCCCGGTTATCGATGCGAATGGTGATGGTGTTTTCCGCTCCAGGTTTGAGCCAGTGCGTGACGTCGTAGCGATGCGGCGTGGTGAGGCTCAGTTGCGGCGCACCGACTTCCTGTCCGTTCACCCACACGCGGCTTTCCCAAATCACCCGTTCCAGAGTCAACACGACATCTTGATTTTGCCAAGCCGCGGGAACTTTGACCGTGCGCTGATACCACGCTGGGCCGACGTAGCGAAACCGCTGATGCAAACTCTGCATGGCGGGACGTTCGAGATTGATGGAAATGGAAAGCGGCTCGCCCTTGCCCGCGAGCGCAGTCGTGCCCGGGAGTTGAAGGCTGTCATTCAACTGTTTTTCCCAAAGCCGCGCGCCAACGCCTTCATCTTTGGGATCGAGTTGAAAGCGCCACAAACCATCGAGCCGGAGGTCCGCAGCGGACACCGTGAGCGCAAAACAGCCAATCAGAGAGAGCAGAGTCAGGATATTTTTCATGGCGAAAGCAAACAGGCGGCGAGGCTGAGCAACACTTCGTCGCACAGGTTAAGGCATATACATCAGGCGATAGAAAGCAGCCTGGCTCTGTGCATTCAGCGGCACAGTCCAGGTGTTGCCTGTCACCGAGCCCGACACGATGAACCAATTCGTGCCCAAACCGGTGCTCAGCGGGTTCGTCTGGCTTTGCACCACCCAGCCGACGTGATCCAGCGGCCAGCTCAATTGCAGATTGTTACCGGTGACCTGCCAGACCAGATTCGTCGGCGTCGCGTTCACCGGTTGGGTCACCGTAACGGAAAAGGTGTTCGTGGTGGAATGCCCCAATGTATCTCGCGCCACGATGGCAACCTTGGCGCTGCCCGTTTGATTAGTCACCAATTGGAGCGCCAGCCCGAGGTGCATCGTGTTCGTGAGCGGATCGCTCCACGTCACCAATCGGCTGCCGGGAATCGGTCGTTCAAGGGTGGCGTCCGGCAACTGCCATCCCACTGCTAGATTGCCGCTGCTGCTGCCCGCCGCGTGAACAACTTCAATAAAATAACGCTGTCCCGCCACGAGAGTCACCGGCGCGGACTGCTGGTTAGTCTCCGCCGTCCACACCCGCACGCCGGTGCAATTCGTCACCCAGGCAATAGCGCGACGATTCACCGGATTTTCGTCCGTGCTCAGGTAAAGCTGGCTTTCGCCGCAGCTGGAAATCCAAAACGTGTAATCACCCGACTGCGGCGCGACTACATACCCGCGCATCCGCGACCCGTAATTGCCGCCAGTGTTGAGGGGCGATTCAAACAGCGTGCGCTGGGCCACACCGGCGGGCGAGTTTGGGAAGGCAGGCGCGGCAGCCAGGCCGCTCAAACCAATGCCGGAAAAAGCCGAGAACAATTCGTGCTTAATCCCGGCTGTGGCGGTGAGGTTGGAGGGATTGATGTTAGCCGGGGACAGGAGCGGGGGGTTGTCAGAAGTCACGCTAAGCGTAAGCAGCGAGGCGGGCCCATTACTGCTGATGAGAGTCATCGGGAGGTAAAAGCGTTGGCCGTTTGTGGCGCTCTGATTGGCCGGACCGACGATGACGGGGGGCGACGCGGTATTTGTGTCGACGATGCTGGCTACGAGCGTGACGACGGAGCCTGCGGGCATGATGCAGGCAGTCCCGGGAGCCAGCGGCAACAGGGGTGAGAGATTATCCGAAGGCAATGCCGAGGTTATCCATGGAGTCCAATATGCAATGCCGTTGCCCGCGCCCATGCCGGTGGCGCCTGGCGCAACCAATTTGTTGGCGCTGGCCGCGTTGATGAAAACCATCGCCAAGGCGTTGCTGGTGGGTGAAAGGAAGGCGGCCCCCATCAGGCCCAATACATCCCCGTTGCCGCCCTGGTTGACGCGCTTCCAGCCCGGCCGGATGAAGCGGCTCCACTGGCCAAAGGCCCAAAACGTTTTCGAGCAATACAGCGATTCCGCATCCTCAGAGCGGAAGTAATCCGTGTAGAGCAAGCCGTCTTTGTAATCCGCGGGCGAAAGCGAGAGCCACCAATGCCACGCGCTCGCGTTGGCGATGGTGAGGTCGGCCCAGATTACCCGCGCGACGTTCAACGCGGTGGGCATGGACAAATCGCGCCCGGGTCCGTTGGTTCCGAGAATGCAATATTCCGTCTGCCAGTACTGCCAGAATGGCTTCGCTGCCAGTTGTGTGTTCAAGGTCTGGCGAATCGAAACCAGTTCATTCGTGACGTTATCTGTCCAGTAGGAATGCGCGGTCAGTTTGCGCGAAACCAGATTCGTGATGCTGTTGAGCGAGGAGAGATAATTCCCGTAGCTCTCGCCATATTTGAAACTATTTTGCTGGTACAGTGACGTCAGGGTGCCGGCCTCGGGCACAATGATTTGCGTGGGCAGGCCGCGGGCGGTCAGGCTGGTGGATACGGCTGGGATTAGAGAGAGGATCTGCGAATTGCCGTAGCGGCAGCCTTCCTGAGCGCTCCCATTCCAGTCCCACTCGGGTTCGTTGATGGGCATGACGTAGTTGAACGCAATACGCTCAGCGACGACCGGATTGGTTTTAAAATGAGCCAGCACATCCCCAATGAATTGGGCGAAGGCCGGTTCATAGCCTGGTTTCAAGTTAGAGGGATACGACGAATCGGTGCTGTAAACGCGGCCGTTGCGGGTGAAGTTAGTCGGCGGGCTATAAACCATGGCGATGTATTGATCGAGGCCCCGCGCTTTGGCGGCGCTCAAGAACCAGCGCTGGCCGGGTTGACGCGTCCAATCGTAATTATTGGAGGAAACGAGAAAGCCTTGCTCGGTTCGCCACGGCTGCCAGCCCGGGCTGCTCGCCGCGATAGTGGGATCGAATCCCGCCGCGAGATTGAACCGCCACGCGGACAGGCCAATTCCCTTATTGGTGCTGAACAACAAATCCGCAATGGTGTTCTTGTTAGCGTCAGACCACAAACCGACCATTTGCATGGACCAGGCATCAGAGGCGGAGAAGTTATCCATGGTTTGTGCCGTAGTGGCCAGGTCCGCCACGGCGGGCGCCGGCGTGGGCGTGTATTGAATCCGGGTGACGGTCGCCTGCCAGCCGCTGGTGCTGTCGAAGACATTCAATCGCAAGGTGCGGCCCGCCGAGGCGAACGGGTTGGAAAAGCTGAAGACGTGTTCCGTGCCGCCATCCCAGTTGCAGTAATAAGTCAACGCGCCGCTCGCGTAGGTGATGTCTGTCGCGTACCCCGCTGGGTCCGTAAAGCCGGGATCGGCCGCAAAACCGGAAATAGTCACTCGCGATCGCGTCCAGATGTGGCCGATGCTGTAGAGGGCCGAGTTCGCGCTGAACCGAAGCGTCACCGCCTCCGCGGTGTCTATGGCGCTTGCATTGCCGCCGCCGGCGACGCCGAACCATGTGCCCTGTTGGGCCAGATTGGCCGTAATGGTCGCGTTGGAATTAGCGTAGGCGGTCAGGGTCAAGAGCGCATCGGGTGTTGTGTAGTAAGGGGCGACATTGTTGGTGATAGCTGGCGCGAACAAGGTCATTCCTATCGCCGCAGGCGTGCACAGCATTACCATTGCAGCCACCAGATGGTGCAGGTACCGGGGTTGGCGTGCGGAATTTTGTGCGGGATATGGAAGATGCATGAATGAGGAGTTCCAACAGCTACCGAGCCGCCACACGTTTGATTTTTCGCGCCTTCCCTTGCGCCTGCGCTGAAGCTTGCAGATCGCCGGCTAGCGGGTGGCTTGGATCGCGCCGCAGCACAGCGGCGATGAGCCGGCGGGCTTCCGACGTTTTACCTAGGCCAAGTTGCGCCTGCGCCTTCAGAAACAGTGCCGTGGTTTTCTGACGAGACTGCAAATCGTCATCAAACAACAGCATCGTGGGCAGTGACGTGGCAAAGTAATCAATTTTCGCCTCAGCTTTCAGCAACTGCTCCGCGTGGGCCAGCAACGCGCGCAACAGTTTCTTGGCCTTCGCCGGTTGTCCCAATTGCTCCCAGGCCAGCGCGGAGTAATAGGTCATCTCGCTAAAGGCACGAACGCTCATCTCCTGGAAGTCACCTTTGAAATGGGCGGCGGCCCGCCAGCGCTCTCGGGCTTGCGTGGAATTGCCGCTCGCGGCCAGCGCGCAGCCCAGCCAGTAATGGATATCGCTCTGGTTCGCGAGCAAATGCCTCGCTTCGCCGAGATTTCCGGGCGCCTCCAATGCGGCGGAAAAATGTTCGACGGCCGACTGGGCGGCGGACGCAAGTCCGCGTTCGCCTCGCGAGGTCTGAGTTGAATCGCGCCGGAGGTCGCCAAGCGCCCTTCGCCCCAGCGCCAGGTGCGAGCGCACCCATTGACCGAGCGGACCGCCTTCGCCGCCTTCCCACGGTTGGAAGGAGCGGTTGCTCACCAAAGCCAGGGCTTGCTCGTGCCGACCAGTCTGATTGTAGAGCGCGCAGAGTTCCACGCTCAAATCGTCGCGCTGCCGGACAATCTCGGCTCGCTTCTCCAATTCGCGCAATCGCACCGCCGGCTTTTCGCTGAGCCGTTTCCAGAGCTGGTCACGCTCATAAACCAAACGCGCGTCGTGCGGACTCGCCTTGCACGCGGCGTCATAGGCCGCGCGGGCCTTGGCCGACTTGCCTTCGATGTTGAAGTAGCCGATGCCGAGATTGCGCCAGACGACGGAAAACTTCGAATCGAGTTTGGCCGATTTTTCCCAAAGCCTGATGGCTTCCACATGACGTCGGCGGTCGTAGAACAGATTGCCGAGGTAATACGGGGCTTTGGCATCGCGCGGATTCGCCGCCATGGCTGCCTCGAGAACGGCGATTTCCTCCAGCCGCGCCGGAAAGCAATAATCCGACGGCAACGCGGCGGCTTGCTTGAAATATTGCAGGGCTGCTTTTCTTTTGCCGCGCCGTTTTTCCAGCCAACCGAGCGTGTAGTGGACGAGCGGCAACACGCCCCAGCTTTGGTCGGGCAAATCGCCGCGCGCCTCAATCATCAGGTGCAAGACTTGATGCGCTTCGGCAATAAGACCAGCCCGCGCGTAGTCGTGCGCCAAATCCAACCGCGTCTGCAAGTCGCACTTGAGCTCCTCGCCGTGCAAATGACGTGCCCACCAGTCCAGCGGGTCGAGGCGCAGCGTTTCGGCAAGCAATGCGCTGGCTTTATCACCGCGATTCAAATTGCGGAGCACAATGACTTTCAAATTACGCGCCCGCAGATTGTCGGTGTCGAAACGCAACGAACGGTTCAAGTGCTCCAAAGCGGTCGCCCACTCGCCGTGGGTGCAATCCAGCTCGGCGAGCGCGTGATAACCGGCTGCCGCCCAGGCCTGATTCCAGGTGGCTTTGTAGAGCGCGGCATAGGCTTCATGGTCGCGATCCAGTTGTCGCAGGCAGAGGCCGAGATGGTAATACGCCTCTCCGTCGGCAGGATTGGCGTTGCGGCGCGTGAGCCGCGCGATGGCTTGTCGAAAGTGCCTTTCGGCAATGACAAATTCGCCCCGCCGATAATGCCACGCGCCGAGCGCGTTGTTGCACCGGGAGTCCAACGGGTCGCGGCGCAACGCTTCGCGCCAGTACAGCGTGGGGCAACGGGTCGCGTGACGGTATTGCTCCAGATGCAGGCCAGTGATGAAGAGTTCGTCGGCGCTTGCGATGTCTCGGGGGGCAGGCGGCTCGGTGGCGGGAGCGGGGACTTCACCCCGGGCGCACGCTCTGGGCTGGTAGGAGATGATTTCCTGTCCGAGGCGATCCACGATGCTCAAGTGCAGGTCAGTTTCGGCGCAAGCCGCGCCGAGGTCGAATTCGGTGATGAAGGGCTTGCCGGGCGCAAGGTCGCCGGCGGTCCGCAAGAGGATCTGCTTTTTGCCCGTGAGGAGAATTCCCGCCTCAGGAAAATGTTCGGTGACCGATACGCCAAGGCGCAATTTCCTGCCGGAGATCTTCAGGCTGACGGCGGCGTGGAGGTTCGCGTGTTGGGCGGGACCGATTTTGTGGATCGGATACCAATACTGACTCCAAGACTTGGTTTCGCCGGGCTGAAGGAAGCTGAAGTCGGGCTGGTTGTCGGTATAGACGCCAGCCATGATTTCGATGTAAGGACCGAACTCGCCCTGCGCGTCTTTCTCGGTCAGGTTGCGATCCCACGCGTAGCCGAAATCATGATTGCCCCACGTCCACTGTTTCTTGCCGGGCGAGATATGGTGATTGGCGACATGGATGATGCCCGCCTGCGCTCTGTAATCGTAACCGCCGAAGAAATCCTCCTGGCTGCCCATGCACATGTAGGACGTGGGCACTGGAATGTTCGCGTAAAAGGAAAGGTCGTTGGACGCGTAATTGGGAATTGCGTCTAGCGGATTGCGGATTGCGGATTTGAAAATGCAATGCCGTGGAACGAACTGCGCGGGCACCTCGTTTTTCGGAATGCCCGTGCGACCGCGTTCACCATAGTTCACGCCGTAATAGAAGCCCCGGGCCAGCGGATATTCGCTCATCGAACGCCGAGCGTGGTCGGCGACGTAATAAACATCCGGCGGGAAAAAACTTTGATAGGCTTCGTGAACGCGCGTCGCCACATTGGCCCACCAGAGAAAGGTTTGGGGCAGGGTGGTGCGATTGTAGGCGCGGACTTTGAGTTCAACGCAGGCCTTGCCGGGATGCAGGCAAATGCCGTGCATGCCTTTCATGCGCAGCATGGGATCATGATCACCGCACCAGACCGTCACCGAGCCATCGGCATGTTTCTCAATCTCATGGTTGACCGGTAGAAAGGTCGCCGGGCGATGATGCTGCGGCCAGTTGAATTCAATGCCGCCGGAAATCCACGGGCCGGCCAGACCTACGAGCGCGGGTTTGATAACATGCTGGTTGTAGATGAGATCGTAGCCATTGGTCTTGTCGAGAATGGCCTGAATGCGCCCGCCGATTTCGGGCAGTACGAGCACGCGTAGAAATTCGTTCTCGATCCAAATTGCCTGCCACTTGCGGTCCACCGGTTTTTCCGCGATTCGATCCGTGAACGGCAGGGGATAAACCTTGCCGCTGCTGCCCTGGTAGACCCGCTTTTCCAGAAACATCGGGTTCTTGTCCGGCGCGGCCGGTAGATAGGTGGGCAGCGCGATAAGTCCCGTCCGTACCTCCACATTCGGAACTTCGCGTGCCTGGCGGGCCAGGGCTTTTCTTCCATTCAACCCTTTGGTATTTTCTCTCGTCATCTTTCTTTCAGTGGGTGCAGTGGATTGCTGCGGCAATGGAGAGACCTGTCAAGCATCTAAACAGAAGCTCATGTGCGGGTCAACGTTTCACACCCGTTCACAGTTCGGTGTCGGGTGCCGCGGCAGAAGATCTCCCTGCTCACCAATATCGTCGCAGCGCAGGGTCGCCGACGGTCTCGTATTTGATTTTGAACACGCGCTCCTCAGCCTTGAACAGAAACCCCTCAACGTGCATGTCGCCAAACAGGATGTTGAACAAACCCTTCCCCTTGTCGGAATGCCACGCGCTCACCTGGTCGAGAGTGCGGTCGGGCGACCCCGCCCAATCCATTAAAATGATCTTCTTCGTGGGCTGTCGAGATTGTATGTTGGAAACCTTCATTGAGGGAATTTCTTTCCCGGGAAAAGTATAGCCCCCGATGCAATTAATTCCCAGCCACGCAAAATCCGGTGCCGGGGAAAATGCCTGTCCACGCCACGGCATCACGTAGCTGTTTCCCCATGACTCAAAACATGGCTGGCCTGAGGGACTGGAAGGTGTCTGGGTGTCCCCCTTGTCGCTGGGACAACGAAACGTATTTACGTTTTTCGCGTAGGCGTTGATGGGGCGCTTCTCTTCGGGAACGTTCCAGCCGTGTGCCGCGGGGTTGCCATTTCCCTTTTTGCCGCCCCAGGCTGCCCATTCCAGGAAGGCGGGAAAGAAGTCGTTGTTATCGTCAGCGTACATCGTAACCGCCAACCCGAGTTGCCTCTGGTTGTTGCTGCAATTCGTGCGCTGCGCCCTGACCTTGGCCTTGGACAGCGCCGGGAGAAGCATGGCCGCCAGAATCGCGATAATGGCGATGACTACCAGGAGTTCAATCAGCGTAAAGGCGGCGCCGGGCGTTCGAACCGGAACCAGTAGTTTGGATGCTTTCATGCAAAAAATGCGGAGGAAGACCCGCCGCCGTGACCTGGTTTGCAGGCTACGGCGGCGGCTCCTGACAATTACGGCTGCAATTGCACGCGATAGAATTTCCGGGCCGACGTCGCCGGCAGGGTGTACGGAGACGTTGCCAAGTTAGTGGTCCATGGCCCGGAGACTTGATCGGCCTGCAGCAGTTTTCCGCCGGGCCACATGAGCGTTACGTCGCTGCCAGACTTGGTGATGCTAACTGTGGCGGTACCGGGCACGCCGAGGTAAAGAGCGTTCATCTCCACCGCGGAAAGGGCGCGCTTGAAGACCATGACTTCGTCGATGCCCCCCGTCCACCGGCGCCCGAGCGCTCCACCGGCGGAATCCCATCCGATGTAACTGGCGCTGGAGATTGTTGCCGCCCCATGCGGCGCGGTATTCGTGGCTGCTTTGAGGCCGGAGGCGTCGTGGAGATAGATGGTGGCGTTACTGGGTGTGACACTCATCGCGACCAGCGCCCATTCATTCGTGGGAATTTCCAGTCCAGTCTGGAACCCGTAATAATCGCCGCCCCAGGTGTATTTCACGGTGTTTGTGTCGCCAAATACGCTCAGGCCGAGAACGCTGCCGCCGCGATGACTATAGATGGTGGAGTTGTCGAATTGACCGCCGCCGGCATAGACCCAGGCAGCTATAGTAGCCTCAGTAATTGTAATATTTAAAGGGGGCACCGAGACATCGGAGGTCAGCCCGTCCATGAGGACCGCTTGGTTTCCGGGCTCAAAGTGTGACATGCCGGTTGGACCACTCATGGGCACGTAATACCCTTCGTAGGCGCCGTTGTAGGCGAATCCAAGGCTGCCTTGATTGGTCGCCACGCCAAAACCGGAACCGACGTCCGAAAGCCGATAATACGCAGCCAGGTCATCGGCCATGACGGCGGATGGGTAGCTGCCCCAGGGCACGGTGAGGATTCCGAGACTGGCGGCGGCGCTGTTGGCGCTGCCGTAGGGATTCGTGATGACTGCCCGGTAATTGCCCACACTCGCGGAGCCGACATCGGTCAGGGTCAAAGTGGCGTTGGTTGCTCCCGGAATGGGAACGTTGTTGAATTGCCATTGATACGTGAGGGTCGGAGTGCCGCTAGCAGCCACACTGAACTTTACCGTTGAATGAATGTAGGCGGATTGCGCGGCCGGGTCTTGCGTGATGCTGGGGCCAACCGGCGGGAGGATGTTGATGACCACATCTTCACTTTGCGCCGTACCATTCGCGTTGGTCACCCGCAAATAGTAAGTGCCGGAATCACTGACTTGAGGGTTGCTTAGACTGAAAACGGCATTGGTTTTTCCGGTAGGAGTGCTGGGGGACTTGAACCACTGACCGGTTACGGCCGGAGCGCCATTGACCACGGCAGAGATCTCAACACCGAATCCGGCGTATTCGGTCACGTTCGTGGGACTTACGGAGACACTGGGAGCGCCCGCTTGCAGAATGGCCATGTTCGGGGCGCTGTACATTTGGCTGGAATACCCCCCAAAGTAAGGTGCCTGTCCGGAGTTGTTGTATCGTGCGGCATTCTGGCTCGCATTTGCGGGCACTGTGTAATAGCTGTCCCAGTCTGGAACCACGTAGCTATCTCCCGAGGGGTCGTTGGCCGAGGTGTCTGCGCCCAGAATGTAGGTGGTATTGGCCGCCAGGGTGATGGCGGGATTCAATTTGGCCCAAATGTAGCCATTCACCACGGGCAATCCCACGCCGTTGGAAACCACCACGGAGCCCCGGATGGTATAGTCATTGTTAAAGATATACACCGGATGGTCGTCGATCAGGGTGGCGTGGTTCGCGTCGGTGTAGTTAGCCGCGTAAAAGCCCAGGTGCGTGACCACCGTGGGGTTGGGGCCGGTGACAAAACTGCCGCCCAGGCAACCCACAAAGCCATTGTTGGGGATGTTGGGCTTGTAGCCGTGCAGGAACACGGATGGGAGCACCAGGTTCGGGGTCACGGTCAAAACCGCCCCGCTGCTGGTCGCCGTGTGGGGAGTTCCCGAAAAGTAATTTGAGGCCACGCAGGTAAAAATATCGCCATTGTTGGTGGCAAAAGCAGAGAAAGAATAGCTGGAGTTAGTCGCGCCCGGTATGGGAGTGCCATTGCGATTCCACTGGTAATACAGGACCGGAGAACCGGATGCGACGACCGAAAAGGTCGCCGGGAAGTTTGCAAAAACCGTCAGGTTAGTTGGAGATTGCGAGATTCCTGCCGGCACTGCGGTGACGCTTACGGTAATCGAGGCGCTTTGCGCGCCGCCCAAGGCATTCGTGGCCGCCAGCGAATACGTTCCGGAATCGGTAAGGGCCGAAGTGGCGATTGTCAGAGCGCTGCTTGTCTTGCCGGCCAAGGCCGTGGTGCCTTTGTACCATTGATAACTGATATTTGTGGCGCCAGTCGCAAATCCCACCAAAGTAATTGGCTGCCCCAAGGAAACTGCGACATTGGTTGTCGCAACTCCAACGCGCGCCGGACCTTGCTCAATATATCCCAAAGAAACGTTCCCGTAGCTTTGGCCGCTTCCAAAGAAACCTGTCGGCGGGGACGGCCAACTGGCGCCCCCTGCGCTATAACCACACTGGCTGGAACTGGCGTTGGCGCCGACGAAACGTGGATTCCAGTTTGTGTAGGTGGCCGCATCAGCCCAGACATCCCCGTCGCCATTAATCACATCGCTGGCAATAATGTAGGTGGTGTTGCTCGACAGCAGCAGCGGCGGATTCAACTGAATCCATTGGTACGAATTAGTGAGGTAGTAGCCGGTGCCGCTGGTGGCCGCGATGGAGCCGAGAAGCACGCTGTCTGCAGCTCTGAAAATCCCGGCGTTATGATCAATGGCCAAACCCGTGCCGCTCGCGTTGTAAATGCCCAGGTGAGAAACCACCACATTGCTGGTTCCGACCTTGAATCTGCAGCCAATGACACCAGTGTAGTTGTTACGGGTGCCTTCGAGCGTCTCCCGAAGCAATTCCGTCGTCTGGCCCAGAACCGGGATGGAGGTGAACAAGCCTAAGAACAAAGGCGCGCCCAGGCGGACGAGCCGAAGGATTGGTCGCGCTGACTGGCTGAGGGGGTTCATATTTGGTTGATTGTAATTAATTTTAACTGCTACGACCGGCACCGAGGTGCTGGCTGGTGAGCTTCCTGGGCGCAGAATAGCATCGCTCGCCGGGCGCGCCATTGCCAAAAGCATCAATCTTGTTATCGATTTTAACAAACCCCTGTGATGCCGAAGATTTAGCGTGCCGGGAAAGCTGCCGGGGCTAAAACCGACGTGAACTCAGCCTTTCCGGTATTCGGTGGGAGACTTCTGGTAACGTGCTATGAACAATCGGCAAAGATGGGCGGCGCTTGAGAAGCCGCTGCGCTGCGCAATCTCGGCAAGATTAAGATTTGTCTCGCGCAACAAGGACGAAACGCGGTCCAGTCGCAACCGCAGAATCTCCCGGCGAACGCTCGATTTCAGCGCAACGCGGAATCTTTGCTCCAAATCGGTGCGCGAGCGCTGCACGTGAACCAGGACGTCTTTGACCGCAATGCCAGTGCAAACATGGTCACGAATGAACCGCATCGCTTGCACAGTGATGGGATCATCGATCGCCAGGATGTCGGTTGAGGCTCGCTCGCAGATTCCGAGGGGTGGTATTTGTACCCGCTCGGCAATTGGCTGCCGATCTCGCATCATTCGATCCAGCAGGGCGGCCGCTTCATAGCCCAGGCGTTCGGTGTCGGGGATGATGCTGCTTAAAGGGGGTTCGCAAAGGCTGCACAGCACGGTATCATTATCGACGCCCATGACCGCGACTTCCTCAGGCACCCGGATGTTTTTTCGGCGGCAGGCATTGAGCACCTGCTGACCGCGGACGTCATTGCAGGCAAACAAGGCCAGCGGCTGCGGTTGTTTGCGCAGCCAGCGCGCAATTTCGAGTTCCGCCGCCATGCCACTTTGTTCGATCGCCTGGATATTAGAGGTTGCTATCGCAGTGGGGCGGTTGTTGAACAGCAACACGGGTTTTCCGCGGTCCGCCAGGTATTGGGCAAACGCCGCACCACGCCGCTCCGAAAAGGGGATTCCCGGATAGCCGCAAAATGCAAAGTGTTGAAATCCCGCCTGCAGAAAAAAATCCGCCGCCAACTTTGCCACGGCATTTGCATCGGTGTCAAAACTGGGAACGCCCGCGAATTTCAAACTCCCGAGGACATCCACCACCGGACACTTCGACTTCAACAATTCCCGCGCGATGCGCCGATCCTCGATGCGGGCAATGATTCCGTCCCCGTCCCAAGACCGCATCCAATGGGGAATCGTGCTATGGAGCTCCCGTTCCTGAACATAGCAGGACCAGGGGCCGTTGGCGTGGGCATACTTGGCAATTCCTTGCAAGACACCTCTTCCGTAGCTCCGGGAGCTTTCAATCAGCAAACCGATTTTGGGAAGTCGTTTAAACATTCGCCGCGCGCGTCCAGACAACTTGTAGCAAGAAGAGCGAAGGACGTCGATTGGATCAAGCCAAAACCGGGATGGACCAGGATGAAGTCAGGCCACAGGCGCATCACAGCTGGGTGCGCCATGAATTCGCCGGACAATTTGACCACGAGATCGTCGAGTAGGGAATTCATCGCGGCATTGAAAAGGCCCAGCCAGGCGAGGATCTCCAACCCGCAAACCGATGCTGCCCATTGGGCCCATTTCCGATCTCATTCCACTGTAATCAAAACCGATAGTCGCCATGGGCCGCAGGTGGGGAGGGTGGGTCAAAGCACCGACTAGACAAGCAGGCCAGAGGTAAGGGCGGTCGCTTCGGGTGAGCGGCCCGGCCCAAACGATGTACCTTATCAGGACCGGGTGTTTAGCTTTGACTCGGTCCTGCCAGGAATAGAAACAAGCGCCTCCAAAAAAGCGGTTTGGCCCAATATTCCCAAGCCACACCCATCGCAGCACAAAAATGCATTTTCACCATCGACCAAAACAAAAAACATGTCTCACTTCACTGAAATCAAAACGCAAATCAAAGACATCGAAGCCCTGAGGCTGGCGTGTCAGGAACTTGGCATAAGCCTTGTCCCGAACACCGAAGCCAGGGGTTATTACGAAAACAAAACCAAGGGCGATTAGGTCATCCGGCTGAAAGGTCCTTATGACATCGCCCTGAACCAGCAAAAGGACGGCACATTTGGTCTGACCGCTGACCTTTGGAACGGCCACGTCGAAACTGAAGTCGGCCAGGGATACGGCAAACTCCTGCAGCTCTACGGGGTCCACAAAGCGACTATGGAGGCTCGGAAGAAGGGGGTGTCCGTCCTTCGGCGCCAACAACAGAACGGCGCCATTAAACTCGTGCTCATGGGGGTGTCATGAACAGCAAGGCCATCGAAATCATCATTGGCACTAAGGGCGAGATTCAAATTGATGCCTTGGGATTCAAAGGACCCGATTGTGAAAAAGCCACCAAGTTCCTGGAAGAGGCACTGGGGGTATTGGGGAAGAAGGTACGTAAATCCGAATATCACCAACGGGCCAACACCACGAACCACCTGAGGATAGGAAACTGATAGTTATGGTGGAGTCCTGCTCAAAAAACAGGGCTCCATTTATGCAGTTACTTGCCTCCAAACATACAATAACGATCGATTGGTTCGTGGAGGGCCGGATTTGACCGCCAGATCGATCGGCCCCGTACCAAGTACACCTGGGCCATCAAAATCGCTCCCGGGGTTATTGGAGATCCAAATTCGATACCGCCTTGGCCAATGGAGGTTTCAAGTCTCAAGAGTATCACCGGTTGATCGGGAATGGTTGTCCACTTTGGTGTTGAGGTCCCGGAGAACTACATTCCGAGAAACGCTCAAGAGCGATTCCTCTCGGGCGCATTGACCAGAACCACCGGCATAGACAGTTTCATATCCACAGCCCAAGGAATGTCCAGCGTAACCTGCACCTGGTAATCGAGCCTCACGAGGGTCGCTCGGCTAATGGTCGGGTAGAGATCGCCCGGGATGTCCAAGTTCAAATCGACAGCGGTGCGGTCCTTAACCGGAAAGCGTAGGTCTTCAAAGTTGACCCGAGTAATTTCAGTTTGCTGCTTGTGCGTATGTCCGCCAGCGCAAAGAGTCTCGATTTGGAGCAAGGCCAACGTGACTGCCCGAATCTCTTTTCTCGGCGCCCGATTTATCACTTCCAGACGGCAGGAAAGGGTCTCGCCTAAGCAAAGCGTGTCCTTGTCCAAATGGATTGCGGCTTCCATCGACGAACCTGAATCGAACAGAAACTTCTTGGTTTTGTGCTCAGTCACCTCGTGCGCGACGGATGCATTCGACGATTCGTGGACCACTAGCGGTTGCACAGCCTCCAAGTCGAACTTGAGGGGCAAGTCTACTTGCGCCTTGAGCCCATAATAAATCCGTGAATCCGTCATTGACGAATCGTAATCGGCCGGCAGTTCCGGTGGCAGGGCATAACTGAAGGGATAACGATAGCTGCCTGGATGGAGAAACTCATAATTCTCTTTGGAAAACACCGCTTTGAAACTGTCTGCCACCAACTCCGCCAGAGGCAGCCGAGGATGTCCAAACAGCGTCAATTCCTCATCAAAGAAGGTGTGGGTCTCGGAATGCGTGTGCCGGCTTCTCCCGCCTCCCTCTCTCCAGATCGATTTCTCGTACCCGTGGAATTTGAGCCGAATCCCGCGCAATGGCGTGTCCTGCTCCAATTGCAGGATCACGGTGCCCGTTACAGTTTCACCTCCGACAAATTCCAGGCTGTCGAGTTCAATGGCAATATCGTTCATGCGCCCACAGAGAGTTGGTTCAGGTTGGATATTGGACTCCGCGAGTTTCCCATGCAACCAATGGTTTTGCCTATGCCACGGGCCTGGTTCTCACGGCCCACAACCTTCATCACCGCCATTTCTAACCCTCAATGAACCGTCAAATGAACATCAACATCCAATTCAATCCGAACGGCACAGCCCATTGTCTTTGGACTGAGGCCGTGCCGCTCCACGAACTTGGCCGGCTCGTAATCAGCCGGGCCAGCCACATCGAATTCAACAACGCCGCTCAGCAATGGGAGGTAATCGACAGGAAACGCCGGGTCAGGTTTTTCGCGAGGTCCCGTTCAGCATGTCTGGGGTGGGAACAACAGAACCTGCAACCGAAGTGACCAAGACTGGCTGTTCAACGCGCACACGGAGCGAAAGCGGCATTTTCTAGGACGATTATGAAGCTGTGGACGATCACGGCTTGCTCAGCCGGAAGTATCGTTGCGGTGACTCCAAAGGAATGGCGACCTGATAATTGGTTCCGCTCGTTTCCGTGATACCGTCAAAGACTCCCCATTGGCCCGAAGAGTCCAGCACGGCGGCAGACTGCAAGCCGAATCCCAGCACATTGGTAGGCCAGGTCAGGACCAGCTTTCCGTTCGAGAGCGCGTATCCAAGCGTTGGTTTACCGCTGTCAAGGTGGGCGATAAACATATCGTCCCCTTGGCTCCTGAGTGTAGTCCCGCCAAAGGTGGCGGTACCGTTGAAGAATCCCAGCACGTTAAGGTTACCCGAGCTATCCAGAGCAGCGGAGTAAACATAATCCGTTTGGGTCCCGCTCGCATTCACCGTCCCGACGAGCATGCCGGCAGGTGAATAGATGCTAATCAGATTGGGGGCACTGTAGAATGGCGGCATAAACACCGCATGCGTTTGGGCGGTGTAAGCAGAAACATACGCATAGCCGCCGGCATCTACAGCAACCGCACCCCCGCCATCTTCCCGGGGCCAGAGCAGTGTGCCCGAAGCGCTATACTTGCTCACAAACTGCGCGCTTCCCGCATTGCCGTGCCCGGTTACGTACGCAGAGCCGTCTGCGCTTATGGCAACGCCGCTCGCCCAATCGGTGGCAGAACCGCCGATGGATTTGACCCAAATTGAATTACCGCCCGAATCCAGTTTGGCAAGAAACCCGTCCTGGGCTCCGGCCGAGGTCACGGAGTTCGTCCCGAACGTGGCCATCTCTGTGAAGTAACCCGCGACAAAAATGTCCCCAACGGGGCTGACGGCTAAGGCGAAGGCTCGACTATCTCGACTGCCGCCGAATTGCTGGAACCAGAGCCGCTCGCCCGAACTGTTGTACTTGGCCACAAACGTGACTCCGTTGCCGAAATCGTCGCGGTCATATGAACCTCCCACCAAACAGTTGCCTTCCGGGTCCATAGCCACGGCGTAGCCTCCATCTTGTTTAGCGGTCCCAATCTGCCTGGTCCATAAAAAGGTGCCGTTCGGATCGAGTTTGGCAAGGAAGGCGTCGGAGTTGCCGTAGGGCGTTGAAGGCGGAGTGAAGAGAATTTGCGTGCCAAATTGGGCAATCATTCCGAATTCTCCGGTCGCATAAACATTGCCATCACGATCTGCACAAACAGCGAACGCGGCATCTCGAGAAGCTCCTCCTGCGCGCTGGGCCCACAGCACCGTTCCCGCAGCATCATATTGGACAAAGAACGCATCTTCCCAACCTGGTTCGCCGCTGTTCATCCCTCTGGCAGTCAGCATTCGGTTCCCAAAGGTTGCGGTCTGGTAGAACTGCCCGACGACTGTAATACGTCCATTAGCACCAACACAAATGCCGCCAGGAAGATCGCTGATCGACACATCGGTGGTCGCCGGACCACCCGCCCGTTTGGCCCAGAGAAAGCTCGGCTGCTGTGCACTGGCTACCGCAACCATTCCGATGAGACCGAGGGGCCATGCCCAAGACAATCGCCTCCACCGGGTATTCATAGTGTAAGGGCTGGTCTGGATGCTCAAGATCGGCTCAACAAATTTTGCCTGATTCGCGTGCGTAACGCCAGACTCTGCTATGGTGGTCTTCATGTGACGAGTTGACTCAAATTAAAA
>DBMR01000061.1 GCA_002298785.1 Verrucomicrobia subdivision 3 bacterium UBA693 | reverse complement strand
GGTTTCCTGTTGGACTAAACTTAAAACCGAAAGCAAGTTTGATCCATATCCAGCAGATGACTCCATTCCATTCCCGGTTCCTCGATTTGGCCGCGCAAGAAACGCGCTCACTCCACGTGCTCACTGGCGGCGGCAAACTGCCTATCGGTGAATACACCCTGCTCGAACATTTTTGCGATGAGCCTGAATGTGATTGCCGCCGCGTCCTGGTGCAGGTTGTCCCGGCTGGGCGACCGCACAAGGTTTTGGCCGTCATCAACTACGGCTGGGAAAGCGCCGAATTCTACACTCAATGGATGCATGGGGACGCAAAGGCCGGCAGCGAGATCGCAAACGCCAGCCTTGACCCGCTTCACCCGCAATCCGGCTACGCCGATTACCTGCTCGAACTGTTCAGGGACATTGTGGACACGGACCCCGATTACGTCGCGCGCCTGGCCCGGCATTACGAGTTGTTCAAGTCCACGCAGCGTCCGGGTACGCAATCGTCCACAGCGGCTCAGCCCTCTGCGACGGAGATGCCGACTGAGCCGGTAATGAACGTCCCCGAAATCCTCAAGCAGCTCGATACCATTCCGGACGAGAGTGAGTTCGCCCCTTACGAAGCAGCGCTGCGAGCAGCAGTCGCGCAACGCGAGGCGATCACTCCCGAACTCATTGCCGCTATCGACCGCGTTTCCGCAGATTCCGGTCCTTACCTCGAACACCAGGAGCGATGCCTGCACCTGTTTGCGATTTATCTGCTGGCCCAGTTTCGCGAAACCGGTGCCCTGGACTGTTTTGTCCGTTTCTTCTCCCTTCCCGGCGAACAGGCGCTCGACCTAACTGGCGACCTGGTGACCGAAAACGGGGCGGCGGTCTTTGCCTCCGTATGTGCGGGGGATCCGGCGCCACTGCTCCGGCTCGCGCACGACGAAACTGTAAACGAGTTCGTGCGCGGGCAGGCCATTGACGCGTTGCTGGTGCAGTCCATCTGGGGCGAACGCCCGCGCGAAGCGGTCATAGCCGAGCTGCGCGGCCTTTTTTCCTCCCTGCCTAAACCCGGGGACGGCTTCGTCTGGTCCGCCCTGGTCGGTGCCGTCGACACCTTCAATGCGCTGGAACTTCTTCCTGAAGTGCGCCAGGCCTATGCTGATAGCCTGGTGGATGAAACCGTCATCGGCCTGAGTGACATTGACCCATCGAAACCGCGCGCGCCCCGGAGCTATCCCCTCCCCTCGGCCGAGCAACGCCTCGCCTGGTTCATGGAGCGCAATGCGCCGATCGACGCCATCAACGAGTGTTCAGTGTGGGTTTGCTTTAAGGATGAAAATGAAGATCCAGAGCTGCTGGATGTAGAAGAACACATTGATTTGGAAGCTCGCTCTGATGACACCTCCCTACAGCCGGTCTATGAGCCCGTACCATATGCACCACCGCAGCCCTACATCGCTCCGCCCAAGATAGGCCGCAATGACCCGTGTCCGTGTGGAAGCGGCAAGAAGTACAAGAAATGCTGTGGTAAATGAGGGCCATGGCGCCCTCGCTCGGCACCTTCCCCGGTGGGGGCAGTTTTGACGAAATTCTGAATGGCCTCACCATGGGCCGCCTGTTTTTTCCAACCGGGAGCCAGAACGGACGCGAGCTTAACACCAAACCAGGGCATGGCATCGCTGCCGGGCTTCTCCCGGGGATAGAAGATCGTCCCGTCATCCCAGTTGATATCCTCAGCGCGCAAGCTGGCGTCGTCAGTATGCGAGCCTCCCGGATACCAGAGCACCTTGTATTAGTCGCCGCGCTCTGGATTTGGTTCTTGGGCGAAGATATTCTCGTGCTCTTCGCGCGTGATGCCCCGCTTCTCGCCGAAAGCGACCTTCGGCCAGAGCTTCTTGGGGCCAATGGCCGCAGGCAACCAAATCATATCCAAGGTGAAGTTGTGCTGACAGCCGACAAGGCAAATCCAGGTGTTGTTGGTAGCCCGCGCGGTGGTCGACAGCCGAGCGCGCCCCGTGTACAATGGGCTGGTGAGCGACGTGACGTCCATCCTCAACCGTGCTCAGTCGGGTGACCCGAAGGCCGCCGAGGATTTGTTGCCACTCGTATACGAGGAACTGCGCAAGCTCGCCGCGGCTCGAGTGGCCCACGAAGCCCCCGGTCAAACGCTCCAGCCCACCGCCTTGGTCCACGAGGCCTGGCTGCGGCTGACCAGTGATGGGGACCAGGATTGGAACAGCCGAGGTCATTTCTTTGCCGCCGCCGCGGAGGCCATGCGGCGCATTCTCGTCGAGAACGCCCGCCGCAAGCATCGCCTCAAACATGGCGGTGAGTTGCATCGCACCTCACTCACCGGCTTGGACGTGGCGCAAGTCGCCAATGACGAGCAGTTGCTGGCTGTGGACGAAGCGGTGGACCGATTGGCAGCGCTCGACCCCGTGGGCGCGCAGTTGGTCAAGCTCCGGTTCTTCGTCGGCCTGCCCAACGTCGAGGCGGCCCGGCTACTGGGAATTCCGGAACGCACTGCAAAACGGACCTGGGCCTATGCCCGCGCCTGGCTGCACGAGGAGTTGAAGAAGACCCTGTAGCAACTGACGTGGGGCTGTCAGCGACCTCCGGCAAA
>DBMR01000123.1 GCA_002298785.1 Verrucomicrobia subdivision 3 bacterium UBA693 | reverse complement strand
TCGGCCGGAGGTCGCTGACACTCGACAGAGACCGAGAAAAAGGTTAGCTTCTTCGCGTAATGCAGAAAGCTTAATCATAACTCACTTCTATGCGTATCTCCCGATTCATTGCCCTCCTGGCCGCCGCTGCGGCCGGGTTCACCTCCACGCCCAACGCCCAGGCCATCATGGGCTCGGGCACCTACACCACTAACGTGACCTCCAAACACCTCTGGGACGCCACCGGCACCTACCAGCAGGATTTTGAAGACGTCGCTTTCAATTACACGCTGGCCATGGATGCGGCCGGAAAAATGACCGGCAACGGCCAGATTTACGTCAAGCAGTTGGGCGGCCACACCGTGGGTCAATACCTGGATATCACCGTTGCGGGCGTGGTGCAGGGCATGGGCAGCCAGGTGAAGGTGACGATGAATTTTGCGATGAACGACTCGGCGGTGGTCGAGGGGCATAACACCCTGTTCGTGGGGAAGATGACAGAGAACCTGGTGCTGGACCAGTCCACCCTGTTCCTGAACGGCACCGCGGCCGGCACCATGACCGTCACGATACCGGACCAGAAGTTTAAGAAGGGGTTCAAGTTATCCGAGGATGTCAGTGACCCGTTGCCGTCGCAGTTGCATGGAAACTGGAAACTGACCTTGAAACCCGTGGCCAACGGCAGCAAGTATGGCGGCACCGCGGAGGTGACGCTGGCCTCCGGCAAGACGATTAGCCTGCCGATCACCGGCACGTATGTCGCGAAGACCGATCGCTCCCAGTTGGTGATCAAGAACGGGCCTAACCAGTTGAACATCTCCGCCGTGTTCTCCGCCGGAGGCAAATGGGTGATTCAATCCATGAGCGGCAAGCTATTCAACCAGGCGGTTAAGTAGCCGTCGTCCCAAAGCCTTTGCGCAACTGCCAGGTGGATGCTTTCACCTGGCAGTTTTGCTGTTTTGGAGCGGTTGCCGCATCTGAAGAATCGGCTTGACTAATGCAAATTTGTCTGACAAAAAGAAGATTAATGCGAAGCACCGCATTGGGGTAATCAACAAAAAGGATTGGGAAACTATGAAAAGGTTTTGGGGTTGGATGGCGGCTGGGGCCTTGGCATTGACCTTGGTCGGAGCGCAAGCAGGAGTGGGAGCGGGCACCTACACGGTGGATATGGCCGGCGTGGACGAGCTTTGGGACGTCTCCGGACACTATCACCAGGATCTGGAGGACATGTCCCTGGACTACACGCTGAACATGGATCCGTCGGGGAAGTTCACCGGATATGGAGACGCCACCGTCTCGGGCTTTAGCGGCTACCATGTACACCTGGATATCAATTTCACGCTCAACGGGACGCTGAAGAGCTCCGGCAACACCGTTAAGGTGGACATGACGATGAAGTTGAGCGGCAGCGGGACCGTTCAAGGGTATGCGGTTACGTTCAGTGGCAAAATTAGCGAGAGCATGGCCTTGAATATGCTCACGCGCCAGTTGGTGGGAACCGCCAGTGGCAGTATGACGGTGGCGGTGCCATCGGAAAGGGTGAGGGAGACCGCGAAGATCCCAAAGATGGTGGTCGACACCTCTTTGCCCTATAACATGGATGGGACCTGGGATCTGACCCTGTCACCCACGGTTAACAAAAATAAATACAGCGGCACTGCGCAAGCGACGCTCTCAAATGGGCGCGTCGTGGGGATGACGATGACCGGTACCCATACGCCAAAGACCGACATCTCGAAGCTGACGTTGAAGGGCACGGGAGCGAGCTTGAACTTGTCCACGATTTTCAGCCAATATGGACCAGTGATCAAGACTCTGTCCGGCAAGGCCCTGGGCCAGAACCTCAAAAAGTAGCGGTAGCGCCTTCCGGTCAGGCGATCACGGATGTCGGGCACTGACCGCATGCGCATTCAGAAACAGGACATTAACGCCGACAGCGCGAGGCGAGGTGCTGTCGGCGGTTTTTCTTGGCTGCTGGGCCTGATCATTTTGGCGGGGATCGCAATAGTGGTTTTGTTTTTTGGGACCCGAACGACTACGGTGCCCGCAGTTATCCCGCTCTCTTCGACCAATCCACCACCAAAGGCTCCAGCGATCTCTGCCGGCGCGGAAGCGGGTTCGGTCCCGGCGTCGCTTCCCAATTTAAGCGACCTCACGAACCGGGTTCGGGGAGCCACGGGTGAGGTGGCGCAAGCCATTGCCCGGCTGCTGGATAATTCCGCGCCCATGCTCGAGCGTCGCAAGATGGCACGATTCCTGGCGCTGAATGGATCCGAGGCAGCGGTGGCGGCGCTCAAACTGGCCTTGCTCGGCGGCGCCTCTGATTTGAAGGCGACAATTGGCGAGAGCCTGGGGGAATGCGCGCATCCGGAAGCTTTCGGTTTGATGCTGCAATTGATGCGTTCGGACGATTTGGTGGCCGCGCAGGGGGCGATTCGGGGAGTGGCCACCCGGGGAGGTGCGGAAGCCGCGCAAGTTTTGGGAGATTTCCTGTTCGATTCGGGTCGACCTGAAGAATTACGCACTGAAGCGGCCGTGGGACTGGGAGTGGTGAAGGATGCCGCGGCCCTGGAATTGTTGATTCGGGCCGCGACCAGCGTGGAGGATCCCGCCATTGCCGAAAGCGTGCTCGAGGGGATCGGCCGGCGACCGATCGCGGAGACGGAAGAATTTTATCGGACCTACCTTGCTTCGACTGCGTATTCGACTGAAAACAAGGTGGCGGCGCTGGAGAATCTGGGAAAAGCGGAAGGCGATCCTACGGGTTTGCTGTTGGAACTTTCCACCGCAGCGGAGCCGGAGTTGCGGGCGGCCGCCGCGTGGGCCCTGATTACAGCCGAGAGTGATCAGAGCGTGGCGCCACAGCTCTCGAAGTGGTTGGGGCAGGAAAGCTCGCCGGAGGTGCGGCGTCGTTTGTACCAGGCGCTGGCGGGGCATGGGGAGAGTGATCCGTCCGCCGTTTTGCCGCTGGTGCAAAAGGAGACCGATCCGCTGGCGAAGGTGGCGGGATATAATTACGTGGCCGGAGCGGCTCGGGCCGACGCGACTTCTGATTCCGCGAAGTTTTTCCAGGAACAGGCGCTGCCGGAATTGCGGGACCTGGCGGTGAACGGGACGGATGCGGTGGTGCAAATGGACGCCGTGATGGCGCTGAGGCGGGCCAATACTCCGGAAGCACAGGCCGCGCTATTGCAGATTGCGGGCCAGACCCGAAATCGCCAGGTGGCCGAGGCCGCCCGCGCCGGGGTAAAATGACGGGTGTCCGCGGTGCCGGGTCCGCTGTCGGGTTTGGTCAGGGCAACTTTTCTTTGCCGTGCTGGATCGGAGGCCAGAATTCGTTCCAATAGAACGGGCGGCTGAATTCGCCGTAGTGACATTTCTTGCAGTCACCGGCGCCCAATTCGCGGAAGCGAAAATCGATGGACTTATCACCTTCCCGCTGGCGGACGTGCAGGCTGCCGGGGCCGTGGCAGCTTTCGCAACCGACATCCACCAGTTGCGCTCCGGCCCATTTGCGCTGGTAACCGGAGGGAGTTCCAAAACCGATGGTGTGGCAGCCGACGCAATTCGGGTCGGCATCCGCCTCCCGCGCCAGCAAGGTGGCAAATGCTTTAGCGTGACCGGATTTGGCCCACGCGGCGCCGGTGGTTTTATGGCATTCCGCGCAGCGCGCGGTGCCGACGTATTGCGCCACCGCCCGGACCCCGGGGATCCGGTCGTCGCTGGCGGACTCGGGGTCATCCACGCGCAGACGCGTGGTGCGGACCTCCTTGCGGTAGGCGCGGGCCAGGTCGCGGATGGACTCATCCTGAGGGATTTTATCGTGCAGCAAGCGGATTTCATTATGGGCTGAGACGGGGGCGGTTCCGCGGCTTAATTTGAGCCTCAGGATACCCAGGGCGCGGGATTCGTTGGTGACGAAATAGACCAGGCTGCGATTGGAGCGTTTGAGTTCCTGGGCCGGCTGGCGGACGCGACCGCCGAGAATGATCTGGGTTTCGTAGAACTGATTGGCGAGCCGGTCGAGGGTCTCTTCGTCGGTGAACGCCAGTAGAATGAGCAAATCCGTCTGGGGCTGAACCGTGGGGATGAGTTTCGCGAGCGTGGTTTCCATGCTGGCGATCGTTAACCCCGCACCGGGCTCTGGCACACCGCGTGGATCGACCACGCCGATGATGCCGATTTTCCAGCCGTTGCGGGTCACGATCCGAAATGGGGGAAACAACGTTTTGCCGGTGGCGGCGTCCAGGACATTCGCGCTGAGGATGGGGACGGGGCTGGAGGATTGAAGTTGCCGCAACTGGGCGGCGGAGAAGCAGGCTTCGCGCGCGCCGAGGTTGACGGCATCGTAACGCATGCTCTCGTAAGCGCGCAGGAGGTAGCGGTATTGGATAAGGTCGTAATCGGCGTGCCCGGCCACGGCGTCACCGACATCCAGCCGGAGCGAGAATGGGCTGGTTTCGGCATCGAAGACTGTTTTCAGGCGGGTGAGGCCTCCGAATTGGCCGGTGAAACAGCCGCAGGGTTCGAGTCTGCCGTGGGTGTCAGCCGTGAAATACACGGAGAGTTCCGTCGTGGGTGCCGGGGCCTGGCCGCAGCCCGGGAGTAGCAGGAAGGCCAGCAGCGCGGCGCAGACGCACGACCGCACGAGTCGTGTCGAGGGGTGTTTGGGCCTCATCGAGGTCAATACAGCACCGCGTAAGTGAAGACGTTGACGTTCACCAACTCGGGATTGCGAATTTCGTTGCCCCCGCAGCAGCAGCAGCCTTCGGCGTGCGCGACATCGTTCAAGCCGTCCCGCGAGTAGACCAGCGCGAGCCGGCCATTGATTTCGAGCCCCTCGAGGGCGACTTGCTTCCCGTTCTTATCTGTGAGGCGCGTAATCGGATGCACCAGGTTGAAGATGGCATGAGTTTGCGGGATTTTCTTCAGCGGCATATCCGGAAAGCACAGGCTGATTTCCCGGCGAAAAGCTTTGTCCCAGGCCTCATCCGAGCAACCGGGGCTGACGAGCAAAAATCCGCCCTGGCTAAGGTATTTGCGCATCTGGGTGCGCTCCTTTTCGGAGAAGGTGAAGTTCTCGTTGCCGGACATCACGCAAAACGGAAAATCAAACAGGGCGTCGGTATCCAGCCGAACCGGGCAGAATTTAGGATTCACGCGCAGGGAGGTGGTGGAGGAGACCATGCCCAGAAAGCGATCGGCAAAACAGACGGAGCTTTGATTCCCGCAATAGACCAGGTTGCCGCACTGCAGCAAGGTGAGATCGGATACGCCCGGGGTGACCGGTTTGCCTTTGCCGCCGCTGGCGGCTTGCAGCGATGACAGGCTGCCCCAGGAAAAGGCGATGACTAGCGCGGCGACGGCTGCCAATGACAATCTCGAAACAGGATTGGTCTTCATGGTTTCTTCTTGCCGGTTATGGCTTTGAAATAGCTCTCGACTAAATCGCTGTATTCGTCACTTACAGTGTCGGTGGAGACCGCGCCGGATTGTCGGTTGACCGGGTTTAATCCCTTCAACGTGTCCGGCTTGGCGCCATCGGCTTCGCCGCCGGCATTTGCCGCCAGGCCGGCGCCTTTGCCGCCGCGCGCCGATTGTCGTCCCGTCACCTGGCTGCGCTGCGCCGCCCGTTCATTGCCCAGGATGCCCATGCGTGGCATATCCGACATGGCAAACCCGGACGTCCCACTGAATCCCTGGCCCATGCCAAACCCCATGCCCACTCCACTGCCGTGACCAAACATCTGGCTGAGGGACATCTGGGAGAAGCTGCGCCCGGCTTTGAGGGAACGTTTGAGGCTGAGATAACTGTCCAATTCGTCCGAACCGGGGCAGTTGCCGCCCTGACATTCGGAGAAGAGTTTGGCCATCTCATCGCGCAGACGCTCCGCCATGCGGAAGGAGCGTTCGCCGTTGCCCGCGAGCATCTGGCTGGTGGCCTGGCGAGCCAGGTTTTTCAATCGCGCTTCATCCAGCTTTTCGGCCAGTTCCCGGCCGCTGCGGGCGGCCTTGGGGAAATTTTCCGCCGCCGCCACGGCGTCTTCGCGCAATTTCTGCTCGAGCGCGTCGAGCGCGTCGCCGACGTCCTTTTCCTGGGCCGCCAGTTCTTTCAACGCGAGCTGGTCCTCGCGGGAGAGGGCCCCGGCGCGATTGTATGCCTGGGTTTGCGCCGCGAGTTCCTGCTGGACCTGGTACAAGGTCTCAAAACGATTGAAGTCCTTGAGCAGTTCCTGCATAGGGCCAAGATCCTGCAGGGTCTGCATCACCTTCTCCTGCGCCTCCTTTTCGACGCCGCCAAGGCGGGCCACCTGCTCCTGGGCGGCGCGCCGAAAGTCATCCAGCATCTGCGGGCTTAGCGTGCGGGAACCATCTGCTGCGACACTCTCGCGCGCGATGGCGCCGGCAGTCGCGTTATTCGTCGCCGCGCTGGCCCGGATTTGGTCCGCCTGGCGGTCCAGGATCTCCTGGAACTCGCGTTCCACATCGTAAAGCGGGCTCTCCCGCACGAACTCGTTCATGCGTTCGGCGTGCCGGCCGAGTTTCTGATTCAGCTCATTTTGTTTGGCGAGCAAATCATCCAGCTTTCGCGCCAGCTCGTCTGCTTGCGGTTTGGCGGCCTTGCCAAGCTGTTGTTTCAGCTCTTCAGACGCGCGGGCCAGTTCCTTCTGTTGCTCGACCAAAGCCGTGAGATCCTCCAGGAGTTCCGCGTATTTGGCCTCGGTGTCGGCGATGTCGGACTGCCGGCGCAACATGTCGTTATAATCCTCGACGCTGATGACGAGGAACTTGACGACTTTGCTGCGGGCCAGGTGCGTCTGTGGGCAGGTATCGATCGCCTCGGCATAAAGCGACACTTCATCGCCGGGTTTAAGATCCATCTCGCCGAAATTGAAATCGACCGTTTCATGGCTGTTGCGAACGGGCGGATCGTAGGTCGTGGTGCCAGGCGCCGAGTATTGTCCATTGACTCCCCGGTGAACGCGGACTTGCTGGAGGCCGTAGTCGTCGGACGCCTCAATATGGGCTTTCAGTTTGAAATCGATGGCGACCAGGACATCACGCTCGGGTTCGGAGATGCTAATCTCTGGCGGCAAATCATGCGTGACGGTCAGCGGCCCCTCCATTTCCTGTTGCGCAGGCAGTCCGGCAATATCCGTCATGCCAAACCGCAGGCGTCCGGACTGTTTGGCGGTGAGGATGCCGCGCACCTCGGTTTCTTCCGATCGACTAAGCGTGATTCGTTCGGGAGCGGGATCACCATTGAGCATCTCGATCCAGCCGTCCCGCAGCGGACGATTGGATTGGAGGCGGAATCTGATCTCGGACCCTTCGAGAGCCTGAACCGCTTTAAAGGAGTAAGGCTTCTCCTCGGCTTTGAGCATGGTGTAGGCCGGAGGTGTGATTTGAACAAAGGACCTTTCCAACTGCGGGGTCAGGATTACTCCAAGGCGTACCTGTCGGGATACGCTGTCCCGGTCTTTGGTGTGGGCCACCACGATCATCTCTTCGCGGATGTTGTCCAGCAATTGGTTGAACGTGGCGCCGCCCTGGTCGAACATTTGCACCGTCAGGCTATTGGTCGGATGCGCGGTGGGGGTGGCGGTAAGATAAATGGTCTTGGGCCGGTGCCCGGAACTTTTCACCTTCACGATGAAGCCTTTGCTGTAGATCACGTTAGTGCCGGCTGGGCCGGGGTCCGTGATTTCCAATCGGGTGAAGGAAAATGGCGGGTGATCACCGTAAGGATCGAGGTAACGGGCCAGTTCGATGCGGGTGACATTGTGAAAAAGCGCCAGGATGGCGGCAAAAACGAGGAGAAAAGCGGCAGCGCGCCACAGGAGTTTGCGATTATCCCGGGTGCGGGCCAGTTCTTCGAGTGGAATTGCTCGCAACTCCTCGCCGTAACCCCGGACCGCTTCGTCGGCCAGTTGGCGGGTCAACGGGGCGAGAGTGGTATTGGTGCTTTGTTCCTGCAATTGCAGCAGGTTGATCAACCGGGAACCCAGGCGCGGTTCCCGTTGTTCGAGCAGGCGGGCGATGTATTCCGGGCGGTTGCGTCGGAACCAGGCGATTTGCGCAGCGATGATTGCCAGCGTAAGTCCGAGGAGAACCACACCCAGGGTCAGCGCGAGACGCCAGTGGGATTCGAGATGCCAAACGACGTCGACGACAAAGACTGCCAGGATCAGCAGCCAGCAAAGCTTGAGGTTGCGCAACAAGAACCCCGCGCCGCGCTCATGTTGGTGCGCGCGATCCGCCGCCCGCAAACGTGCGATGATATGTGCGGTTTGGTTCAGCATAACCCCCAGCGCCGACGACAGTACCACTCCAGACCGAACAATACTCCCGCCAGGTAGAAAACCCAAGTCGAATTCCAAACCGGCTCGAGGTGGCTCCTGGGTTTGGTATCCACTTGCGCGGTCTTGATTTCCTGCAACAAGCGCCCCAAGTCACGCGGTTCAATCAGACGTCCACCGCTGCTGTCGCAAAGGCGTCGCAGGCACACCGTATCCGTGGCCACCTCGGTTTCCTCGAGGTTCTCGGAGAACACGATAAAACGCGATTCCTGGGTAGTGCCGTCCGGGAACCTGGCGACGGCGCGGTAACGGCCTTTTCGATCGGGAAGAAAATCGCCCGCCAATCGGCCGGGGTCATTGGCCGTGGGGCCGAGGTTGACCCGGCCCACTTCCGTTTGCTCATTGAACAGCGTAAGGGGGATGGATTTTAGGTTGGGATCGGGTTGTCGCAAAGTGACGCGGAAAAACACCTTCTCGCCCAATTGGATGTTTGCGGAATTCGGTCGGAACGAAAACTGTCGGCTGGGGATAAAGTCGCGGCCGGCCATGAGCCACAGGATCAACTGGTCCCAAAAGCGGTCGAAGGGGGAGTTCAGCCCCTCGAATTTGGCGTTCATACCCCAGCGCCACAGGCCTTCGACACCGACGCTTACCACTTGTCCACGGCCCAGGCGGCGGTGAACAATGGCCGGGGAGTCCTTTTGACCGTCGGCGGTGGCCAGGGTTTCGGTGAGCGGCCGCGTTTCGGTAGCGCGGTGGGCTTTGACCATTTCCGGCATGGCCTCGAGCCCGCCGCCATCGGGATGGAGCGAGCGTAAGGCGGCCAATCCGCGGCCATCCGCACCGACTTCGAGCTTCACACGATCGCGGGTGCCTTCCCCCCAAATCACCGGCTCGAGATCGCTCTCGGGCGGGGGCTTCTCGAAGGCGCGGCCCCGGCCGAAGATCACAGTGCCATTGCGCTCCTGCACGTAGCGGTCGAGCAGCAACACTTTATCCCCCGCAAGGCGTTCGATATTCCGACCGAGGAACACGACGTCGTAGCGGCTGAGATCATCCAGGGTCGCCGGAAAGGTAAGGGGAGTGGGAGTTTCGGTTTTGCGGATGGCGCGCAGCCGATCCTTGCCGTAGTAGATGAGGCAATCGACCTCGAATTTGTCGTTGCGCGAGAGCGAACGCTGCAGAAACGTCGTATCCCAATACGGATCCCCTTCGAGCAATAGGACGCGGATCTGCTGGTCGATGACGTTGAGATAAGTGATGGCCGAGTTGTTGGCGGGATCCACCTCGTTTTCAAGGGGCAGGGCGCGCACCTCGTATTCGTATTGGCCGGTCTCGGGTTCCGTGACTTCAAACTCCACCGGCACTTCCTGGAGTTCACCGGCGTTGACGCGTTTCTTCTGCACGAGCTGGCCCTGGCGCAGGAGTTGAATTTGCAGATCCTCGAATTCGCAACCGATCACTCGCAGGCCGGCGGTGATACGGGCTTTCTGTTTCACGTAACAATACGGCGAGAAACTGGTAATGCGGGTGGAGATGTCGCGCACCTTGCCCTGTTTGCCCAGGGCCACGGCGTAGATGGGAGTCTGGGACGCGCGGGCGGCGGCGCCGGTCTTGGCGGGGCTGACCAATTCGAAATCATGTCCGTCCGTGAGCAGGATCAGGGCGCTCGCGGTCTCGCCGCTGCCCACGCTTCCGCGCATGGTTTGGATGGACTGATTCAGCCGGGTGGTTTTTCCCCTGGGTTTCAATTCCAGGATGGATTTGCTGATGGGCTCGGCATCCGGACCGAACTCAAACAAGCGCAGGCGGGAATCTTCACTCAAACCGGAAGGCGAAACCGCTTTGGCTTCGATGAGCAGATCCTGGGCGGCCTCGAGTCGCGACACCCGCTCCACATCCCGCTGTTTCATGCTGAGGGAAGTGTCGAGGCCCACCAGCAGCACGCGTTCGTGGCTGGGAGGCGGATCAAATTTCTCACGCGCGGGTTGCAGGAGCAGCAGCAACAGGAGGATCACGCCGGTCAGGCGAAACAGCAGCAGCACGGCATTGCGCCACCATTCCAAAACGGAGCCCGTCCTGAGGTGGGTGCGTACCGTGAAGAGGATCAGCGCTGCGCCCACGAGTAGAATGAGGGGTAGCGGCAGGATCGGATCGAGCTGCAGGTCGCCATTGAGGCGCACAGAAAACGCCGCCGCCAGCGTGAGTCCGGTTTCGCCGAGGGACGTTCGGTCGAGGCGTTGCTGAATACGGGCGCATGGGAGAGTGCTCATGCAGGCCGCCTCCGGATGAGATTTTGGAAGGCGCCCTCCGCGACCAGGACCAGGAAACCGCCTAAGAGGAACCATTGAAACATGGGCCGGCCTTTGGCGAGCTCGTCAAAATCGTCGCCGCCACCGACGAACTGCGCTTCGCGGTTTGCCGCAAAGTCTTTTGGCAAAACCTCCTTCTCGATGGGGCGGAGATCGGCTTCATCGGGACTGGGGTTCACGCCAAAAGCATGGGTCGGTCGGGGCGCACCCAGAGTGTAAAAGCCGAGTTGATCCGGCACGAAGGAGAGCGAATAGCGTTCCCCGTTAAGTTCTCGTTTCATGGTCGCAGGAGACCCGGTCGGGGTGAGGAATTCCTGGTTCCGCATTTCGCTGCGCCAGACTTCGGTCAATAGCGGTTCACCCACGGTGTAGGAGACTGGAGGAGGTTCGTCCGCCGAGACGGCCTTGATCAATTCCTGCATCCAGGCCGGAAACAGGCGCTGCCGAGCCAGGTTGCTGGACAGTTCGCCGGCGGAGAAATTCAGTAGCAACATCGTTCCCAGGCCATGATGAACCGCGCCCATGGCTGGGGATTCATCCGCATAGGCCAGCAGGACGCTGCCGGCACCGGTGGCGCTGGCCTGGTAATAATCATAGAAATCCAGCAGCGCGAGGTTCTGCCGGGCGTCACCCTGGAACAGTTTCAGATAGCGGGACTTGAAATCGCCGCGCACCACTTGCTGCGCTCCGCTCACGACGTTGGTCGCGCTGCGGTGCTGCGTCAGCCGCATGGGCATGGTCCCGGGTCCGATGGCTTTTTCCAGCAGGACCAGGTTTTGCGGGTCGGCCGGGCCGTCGAGGAAGTAGATCAAACCACCACCCTGGAACAGGTGTTTGGCGATTGCGGCGGCTGCGCCCTTGCTCAAGGCAGAAAGGTGGGTGCAGATCACTTTGCGGACCCCGGCGAGCCGGGCGGGGGTGAGTTCCGAGCTGTTGGCCAGGCGCGGCAGCAAGGACCCCGTCCCGCCTTCGAACGGGTTGAGCGCCAGGCGCAGGAAATAGGCGCCGCCGGTTCGTTCGTCCAGAGCATCGCTGACGATGAGCACTTCCTCCTTTTCCTGCGCGGCAAAGGACAGGTAGAAATGATCGTCGCACTCCAGCGCATCGGGGGGCAGCTTCACCTCGACCAGGTGCACCCCCGGACCGCCGGCGGCGATCGGCACGGTGCATTTGCCTTCCGACCAGGGTGGGATGGAGACTTCCTGGTCGAAGCTGAATTTGTGATCGAGCATCACATTCACGCGGCCGTTGAAGGCCGAGGCGCTGTAATTTCCGACCGTCACTTCCAGCGGGACGGTGTCGCCGGCGAGCAGTTGCGCCTGGGACCACCGGGCCCCGAGAATGGCATGGTTATCCCGCCGCTGAGATCCGGTATCCACGAAAAACAACTTCGCCGCGGGCGGGAGCATGGTGAAGTTCGCATTCGCCCAGTTCTTGCGTTGAAAGTCCGACAGATAATAAATCTCGGGCCGCTGGGCGGTTTTGGCGATCAACCGGGCGGCGAAGCTGTTGGCCAGATTGACTTCGCCGCGGCTGTAGCCGGGGGTCAGCCGGGCGAGAAAACGGCGCGCTTCCGCAACGTCTTTCGAAAAATCCACAAAACAGGTCGAGGGCGCGGTATCCATGAGCAGGATGTTCACGGCGTCGCGGGAGTCGAGCGAATCGAGGAGACGCCCGGCTTCATAGACGGCGCGCTGGCGCGAGGACGAGCCGTCGCCACGGTGTTCCATGCTGGCGGAATGGTCGAGCACGATCAGCACGTGCCGGGCAACGCTCGACGCTGGATCGGATCCCAGCCGGTGCAGCACCGGGCGCAGGAACGCGAACAGCAACAGCGCGAGGAATAGCGTGCGCAGCGCCAGCAAAATCCAGTGACGCCAGCGGTAAAGCCTCGAGCTGCGCGCCATGGTTTCCTTGATCAGTTCGACGGAGGGGAATTTGAAGTCCCGAGGGAAGCCTTTGTTCAGCAGGTGAACCACCAGCGGCAAAGCCAGGGCCGGGAGCAGGGCGCCGAGCAAAGTTGCGCTGAGGAAGGACATGAGGTGAATCAGCGGGCGGCGAGGTTATTCGCGCCGCGGAAGCCCAGGTACGCCTCGATGGCTTCGAGATACGGGCGGGCGGTGTGGACGACGTTATGGCGGATGCCGTGGGCCTGGGCGGTGCGGGCGAGCGCATCGATGCGTTCACGAGCCTCGCGCTGATATTCCGGCCGAATTTCCTCGAGTTCGACCTCCACCTCCTCGCTGGTCTCCATGTCCTGAAAACGAGCCATGGCGGTCGGGGGCAGCGAGAGTTCATGCTCATCCAGGACCTGGAGCAGCAGAATCTCGAACTTGCGGTGCAGGAGCTGTCCCAATGCCTCGAACAGCACCTTGGTATCCGTCCAAAAATCAGAAAGGATCACGACCCGTCCGCGCTTGCGGAAGAGCGAATTGCACTCGTTAATGGCGCGCGCCATGCCGGTGGAGGAGGCTGGTTCAATTCGTTCCAGGTCGCCTATGACGCGATGCAGGTGCCGGCGCGTGCCGCCCGGGGGGATATAGCCTCGTATCGACTCGGCGAAGGTCACCAGCGAAGCTTTGTCGCCCTGGTTGATCATCAGGTAAGTCAGCGCGGCGGCAATGCGGGCGGCGATGCGGTACTTCGACTGCCGCGCGGCGCCGACATAGCGCATCGAAGCGCTCACATCCACCAGCAGGTAGACAACCATGTCCGTCTCGGCCTCATACTGGCGGACAAACAGTCGTCGGGTGCGCCCGTAGGCGCGCCAATCGATCCGGTTCACCTCATCTCCGGGCAGGTATTCCTTGTAATCCGCGAACTCGACGGAAGAGCCGCGGTAGGGTGACTTGTGTTTGCCGCTGAAGAAGCCTTCAACGGTAGATTTGGCGAAAACCAGGAAGTTCTTGAAGCGCTCTACTTCCTCGGGATTGAACAGTGGCGGGTAGGATGGCGCGGCGGGCGCGGCTTTGAACACGCGCTTGACCAGTGGACGCAAGTGCGGCCGCAGCACGGGCGGCACCGCGCTCGACGGCGTGAGGACGGGCGGCACGCGACCCGGGTCCGGGTTCAAGCCATACTCAGGCATAAGGTTCGCGGGTGGGCGGGCCGGCGCGGCTTAGGCGTTTTGATACGCGGGTTCACTCACTTCTTCCAGGATGGCGGCCACAATATCGCGGGATTTCTTCCCCGCGCTGGTGGCGCGATAGTTGGTGATTACCCGGTGCTGCAGCACGCACATCGCCACTTCCCGGACTTCAGCGGTTTCCGGGCTGATTTTTCCTTTCAATAACGCGAGGGCCTTCGCGCCCAGGATAAGGTATTGCGAGGCCCGTGGGCCGGCGCCCCATTCCACGTAATCCTTGCTCACTGCCAGGGCCTCCGTGACGCGCGGGCGGGTGGCCGCCGCGAGGGAAACCGCGTATTCGATGACATGATCGGAGACCGGGGCCGCCAGCACCAACTGCTGGACCCGCAACAGTTCCTCGCCGGAAATGGTGGGGGCCAGCGTGGGCAGTTCCCGGAGCGTCGTGCGCTTGACGATCTCCCGCTCCTCCTCCTGGCTGGGGTAATCCAGGTGCAGCGAAAACATGAAGCGATCCAATTGGGCTTCCGGCAGCGGATAGGTGCCTTCCTGCTCGATCGGATTCTGAGTCGCCACCACCAGGAACGGATCGGGCAGCACTCGGGATTGGCCGCCAACGGTGACTTTGCGTTCCTGCATCGCCTCCAGCAGTGCCGACTGGGTCTTGGGCGGGGTGCGATTGATTTCGTCCGCCAGGATCAGGTTGGCAAAGACCGGCCCCGGTTTATACTCGTACTCGAGGCGCCGGTCGTGCTCCTGGAGCACTTCCGACCCGATGATATCGCTGGGCATCAGGTCGGGCGTGAATTGGATGCGTTTGAAGCTGAGTTGGAGGATGTCGGCGAGGGTGCGAACGATCAGGGTCTTGGCCAGGCCGGGCACGCCAATGAGCAGGCAGTGGCCCCGGGCAAAAATGCTCGCCAGCAGCAGTTGCACCATTTGCTCCTGCCCAACGATCACCCGGCTAAGTTCGCTCGTAATCCGCGTGTACAGTTCCCCCACCTCCCTGGCTGAGATTTCCTTCATAAACTTGCGGCACTACTGCCATAATAGACACCGGTGGACGGATTTTGTTCCATAAAATTAACTGGATAAATATAATTTTCCGACAAGGGCCGTTGTCGCCCGGCTTTCGCGTGGAAAAATGGTGAGCGCCCGGGGCCCTGGGCCGGGTGTAACGTCCGGCCATGGTGAGCTAGCCGTCGCATAACTGCCTGTGCGGCAACTTAACACCCCGCCGCCCGAGCGCCAGACTATTTCAGGATTTCGGCGGGTTGGCGTCCTCAACCCTCTCGGAGCCGGGGCAGCCAGGTCTTTTGGAGCCAGCGGCAGTTCAGCACTTTTTCCGCCAGGTCCAGCGGCACGTAATAATATTGATTGGAAGCCTCGAAGCCGATCCGGGTATCACCCGACTGCAATTCATGGAGTTTCTCCGCCGTTTGCAGTTCGTCGAGCAATACGCGATTCAGGTTCTCAATCGCCGCCGCCGGCGCGGGCCGCTGCTCGATGAGTTTCCGGCCCAGGACAAACCGGGTTTGGTTGGCCACACTGCGCCAGTGCAGCGCGCAGGCGGTCATCAGGCCGACTTCCTTCAGACCCTCGCGCGCCTGTGCCGGATGTAGGGCGCTGCCCGAGATCGTAGCGCGCAGGTTGGTTGCCGCCAGGGCAAAGCCATCCGATACCTTCATCAGTTGAGCGGCGAAGATCTCCGGCGGATAAGGCCCGCGCCATCCGTCCAAGTCGTCGTAAGGGAACCCCACCATCGTCGAGGCGTACCCGGTGGGTTTGGCGAATAACAGGCTGGCGGGGCCGGTCTGCAACGGCGCCTGGTAAACCACGCCGATGTTGAAGGGGAACTCGGCATAGGCTTCGCCGCATGCCTTCCAGGCGCGGACCACTGCGGGGGCCAGATCGGAGCCGAAACGGCGCTGAGCCACCGCCAACAAGGAGGCCTCGATGGTTTCTTCCCGGTTGCCCGGCGTGAAGCTGGGCGCATCCATTACTTCTTTCACCACTTCGAGATTGGGTGACGGAAATCCGCCCAGGGTCCAACCCAGCATAATTTCCGACACCCCAAGGGCGCGCAGGTTCGCGGCGTGTCGAGCGGTATTCACCACCGCCGGGACGTATGGAACCGCCGACAATTCCCAGCTATTGGCGGCCTGGATTTTGGCGACGACCTTCAGGCCGCGCGCTCGCGCCGAAGCCCAATGCCGGGTCGCGCGTGGCCCTGGGCCGACCGCCGACAGGGAATACTCGCCGACCTCGGCTTTGATGCCTCCGCGCTGGATGGGTAGACTCCATTCGCTGACGCTCATCAGTGAGGTTTTGGCGGGTAACCGCCGGATGGCCTCCTCTGCCCAGCCATCGGCCCAGCCCCAATCCCAGGCCAGGAGACGCTGCGGGCCGCCCGCCTCGTCGATACCCTGTTGAAACAGGGCGTTGGTGCCGGCAATTACCTCCGCCGGACTAACCTCGCGGCAGCGCGGGCAGTGGCTCCCCTGGCCGTGCGACCAGCAGTTGGTCAGGTTCTCCGAGGCCGTGATCGTGAAGAAGCCGCCCAAATCCGGCACCGCCCGGCAAATCGCCGCCGTGGATTCCACCAGGTACTTTTGCACCGCCGGTTGCCGGACGCAGAGGGTGGCGTGATCCCCTTCAGAGACGCCTTTGAGCTCCGGGTGGTCGTTGAAGAAGTTTTGGGGCATCGCGCGCGGCTCGTTGAGGTAAAGGTAGGGGCGGATGCCATGTTTGCGCGCCCGGGCCGCCAACTGGTGCAAGTTACGTAGGCGTTCCTCGTAGCGATGGCTCAGCTCGGGTTTCCAGGGAAACCGGGCGAGCTTGTAGAGCACCGCCTGCAACCAGACCCCCGTTACCCCCGACTCCGCCAGGCGCGCCAGGTAGCCGTCCGGGTATGGATTCAGCTCCGGTTCCAGCAGGGGATCGCCATACAACGCAAAATAGGAGTAACAGAAACGGAGTTCCGTCGATTGGTTCCGTGGCCGGGCCGCAGCCGAGCGTGACAGATCTTTCACAAACTCAAACAGCGGCCGCGCCGGTTGCTGCCAGCGTTGGCCGAATTCCGCCGCCACCGTTTGAGCGATCCATTGCTCGTGTTCCCTGATGGCAGCGGTGCGTTCCTCCCAAACCAGCCGGGGGCAGGAGGGCTTAAGGTTGCCCAGTTTAACATAAAGAAAATCATCCTCGCGCAGAGTGAACGCCAGTTCCTCAGGGGACCAATCGAGCAACTGCAGCAACTGTTCGTACGGCAGAAGGTGCCAGTTGCGTTTGATGATGGTGATGTAGCCGCGGCGCGCGATCTCGGGCGCGATGGCCGGTGATTTGCCCAGGCCCAGCGCCCGGCCCACCTCGGCGACCTGCGCCGGTGGCACACCGAGAACAGCGGCCAGGCGACCGAGGGGCACCAGTTCCCAATTCCGCCACACGAAAGCATGCATCCGGGTGGGAAAATGGGGAAAATCCAGCGCGCGCGGAGCGGCGCCTTTAGGTAGCTGATCAATCGATCCGGCGGTGGCGGTAGGTTTTTTGCCGCTGGCGTTTCCGGTGGCGCAGCCGGCCACCAGGCCCAGGCCGGCGATCAACCCGGTTTGGATGAATTCTCGCCGCTGCCATTTCTGGAGGAATTGCATCCCTGTTTTTACCGCACTCGCGATTCTCTGGCCAGAATTCAGATCGACCTTCGGCGAGGTGTCCGCTTAAACCACCTGTAGCGGTGCGGTGCAGGAAGGTGGGGAACGTCGCCTGCGGGCGATTCAGTTCGGCGCGCTCAGCCGGAAGAATTGCGCGGAGCTTCCGGTCAAAGGCAAGCGAACGGAGAGCGTCCCGGCATTGGTTCCCGGTGGAATCGCCAAGGGCCGCCAGGTTATGGGCGGTGCTATGTTCGTTGCGGATTGCGGCTGGTATTCTGGTGCCCAGGCCGGCCAGGAAAGAGCCAACTCACCTGATGCAGGTACGGCGACCGCCGATAAAATGGGTGGTCCCTGGGCTGCCGCGCCAGCTTCCGGTGAATCAGCACTCTGGCCACCCGTTCCCCAGGCCGAGACCGAGTAGTAATACGTGATGCCGGGCGAAAGTCCGAGGTCGCTGTAGTTCGTGGTCCTGGTTGCTGCCAGGAAAGCCTTATCCGGGCCGGAAACGGTCGACCGTTTCACGTAATAATTGGTGGCACCGATCGATGCCGGCCAATTCAGCGTCACTTTGAACGCGCCCCCCTGCGCCCGTAACGTCCCGGGGACCGGCGGTCCATTGTCCACGTTCAAGATTTCGAAGGTCTGGATGGTGTTGGTGGCGAAGGCAAATCCGAACGTTTTGTTGGTCAGGGTGGTGTCCGCGAGCCGGGCGTATTTATTGCCGGAGTTGCTGGCCTGGGTTACCCAACGCTTCACGGGGCCGGCGGCGGTGGTGAATCCGGACAAGCTGAAGGTGATGGTTTGCGCGGTATCGTAGTTCATCGTCACCAGGACGAGCCGGCGGGCGTTGGCGTCATAAGCGGCCACGGTGTTGCCGTCGCCGGAATCGAGCAACACCGCGCCCGGACGGATATGCCGCGTGTATTGAGCCAGGACGAAATACTTCGGATTCGCGGGTCCGATCCAATTGTCGCCCGGGTTGGATTGGATCAGCCCCCAGCCGCCGCTGTCGAAGGACTGCCAGTAGCACCAGGCCACCGGGTGCAGCCAGCGAAAATCGAGGTTGAGGTTCGACGCGAGCGAAACGCCACTGCCGTCGCCTTCGCCATACTCGGAATTCCAGAGCCGCTTCCCGGCGGTGGCGGCGCGGAGGAGGTCCCGGCGGCCTCCGCCATATTCATAGCCGTGCACGTTGACCTTGCCGATCTGCGCCTGGGTGCCCGAATTGAAGGAGTTCCAGGTGGAGAGCGCCTGGGAGTAACTGGTCTCGTCCGAGGCGGCGACTCCCACCGTCGTCAGACCGCGTTGATCCAGCTCGGAGCGCAAATAGTTGATCACTGCCGCCTGGGTGCCCGTGCCGATGTGGCAGCCTTCCTGGGTGCCGTTGGATTTCCACCAACCCGCCATGGGCTCGTTAAAGGCCTCGACTGTGTCGAACAGGATTCCCCAGTTGGTGCTGGCAAACCGGGCCACGGTCGCCAGGTAAACCGCATGCTGCTGGTAGTTCCACGACTGGAGGTTCTCGTCCGTCCCATTATCCGATCCGGAAGGGTTATGGTTGTAGCACATCCACCACATGGGTGAATTGGAGAACAACTCGAAGCGGTTGGCGCCCCTTGCCTTGGCCTTGAGCAGCATGCTCCGCTGGTTGGCGTCAGTCGTCCAATTCCAGCTTGAGGAAGCCGGGTCGCCGCTGGTCCAATTGAGCCAGAATCCGGTGATTTGTCTGAATGCCGGGATATTGGGCGAGGAAACCATGGCGGCGCCGCCCGCGAGGTTGGTGTTGCAGCCGCCGGCATTGTACCTGGCGATGGTCAGGCCCAGGCCCGGCAGCCATTGCCCGTTGAAATACACTTGGTTGGTGGTGAAGAGGACATCGGCCAGGTCGTTGCGATTGCCGAACACATTGGCCCACCAGCACAGGGAAGTGCCCCAGCCTTCCCAGACACCCCAGTTGGACTGCGGCACCACGGTGGCGGTGTAATCTGCCTGCGCGCGGACGGCCCCGAGGCAGAGTAAACACGCTGCGATTCGCGCCGCGCGCTGGCGCCATGCGTCCTGACGCCCCGGCTTAACTGAGGATGCGTTCGTCGCTGTGGTCTGGTTCGTCTTCAATGTTCCGTCCGCAGATTATTCGCCCGCCGCCACCGGTTTGCCAGTCGCAAATCCGGTGGGAATAGGTCAAAACCACGAACCGGATTATCGCAGAATCTGGGGCTGCTTGCGGATCAGGTCGAGCAAGCGCAACGCCGCGCCGGTCGGCCGTCGCCGCCCTTTTTCCCAACTGATGGCGGTAACTACCTATCGCTTTCGCCGGTGGGAGATTGGGTTGAAATCGCGGGACCTGGAAGATGTAGAAATTCCCACGGCGTCATGCTGCCGGGCCAAAGTGCCCAATTGGCCCCAGCATCGGTCCGGATCCCGGGAGCAATTTGGTCGATCAGGCGTTGCGCAATTCCCTGGGCGCCTGGGTCGTTTGCTTCCATAGCGAGTTCGAATTGAGTGGCCAAGGCACCGAGCCGGGGATAAGGGCGCAGCGCAGCGGGTAGGTCGGCCTGGTGTGCGAGTGCAGCGGACTGCTTGTCCAGCAGCCGCAACCAGGGATCGCGAGCACCTGAGTAATGGTTGCCGTCATCGAGGAGCACGACCTGCCGGCTGGCGCTCAGTTCGAGGCGGAGATTGTTCAAGGTATTGATTTGGCGTTCGTATTCGCTCGGCGGCACGAACTCACCCAGGTACAGCATGGCCACCCCTTCCGGATGCCGGCAGAGAGGGTCCACAAGTCGACCGGCTTGCCTTTCGAAATCAGTGCGCCGGGCGACCGTGCTCCAGTCCGGGCTACCGCTTTTGAATCCCACCAGCCCAACGGGAACCGAACCGGTCCCAAATCCGGCTCTGAACAGGTAAAGATGGCCGAACACTTTTCGGAAGGTGGCGGCGGCAATTTGAAACTGTTCCGGCGTCCATTGCGTCAATTCGATCCATTGACAGAAGACACCAGCGCCTCGGAGGGCCTGACGCGCGGCATGGAACTGCTCCAGACTGCTGAGCGAGGCTTCACCAGGACGCCAGGGGGTGAAGAGATCGCCGATGATGACATCGAACGACTCCTTTGAAGCCTCGAGGTAGATGCGGGCATCTTCGACCAGCACTTTCGCTTTCGGATGGTGGCAAACCCCGTGATTGAACTGGTCAAAGTTTCTCGCGGCGGATTCAGCCACCAGCGCCGACAATTCCACCGCCGTGATGAATTCGACCGCTTGGTGTTCCAAGGCGCCCGAGGCGGTAATTCCGGTGCCCAGGCCGATAAATCCGACTTTGGCGGGTTTCTCGTGCAGGAGCAACGGGAGATGAGCCTGGCGGCGCAAGTTGGGGGTAACCCACGTTCCGCCCAAGGTGTACTGGTTGTCGAAAATCATGACCCGGCTACGCCCGTCCTCGACAACGGCCAGGCTGCCTTCCCGAGCGACCTGTAAATCAATGACCTTGTACTGTTTCGCCTGGTAGTAGACCGGTAAATTCACCAGGATACTGCGGAGGAGTCCGCAACTGACCAACAACGAGATAGCCGGCAATAGCAATCGTACCCCNNCCCCCCCCGCAACTCACGCGAGACCATTACCAGCGCGAGCGCGGCTAATCCATAACACACCCCGATGACCCCCATGCTCACATGCACCGCGAAAGTCGGCAGCAACAGGCGGTAAGCGATTTCCGCCCCTGCGATTCCACCCAGGCCGCTGCCCGCTAATAACCACCCCAATTGGCGTCCCGGCACGTTGTCCTGTGATTTGGACCAGAGCATAATTGCCGGGAAAACCATTCCGGCGAAAAACAAAGCCGGTCCGAGTGAGGCGAGGGTGCTGCCGGCAAGGACCAGCAAAAATTGGGAGAAGGAATCACCATACCCGAAAAGGCCGTTGGCGACGCCGGGCAAGTGAAAAAAGATGGCGGGAGCCAGCGCTGCCATTAGCCCGGTGGCTGCCATGGAGAAGGAAAGGATGCGGAGGGGCATCCCAGGCCGGGCGCTGATTTTGGCCACGAACCATGCGGCGACGGCCAGCAGCAGAATCACGCAAATCAGGATGCTGCCCTGGGGATAGAACGACAGCGGTGCGGAGAGGTTCGCCAGCGCCAGACCCAGAACTTCCAACCCGAGCACGCCGGCTCCGGACAGAAAAGCAAAGCCCAAAGCCAGTTTGTCGACCTCGGCGGGTGGCGTATTCGGTGCGGCGAGGACCGGACCGGGCGGCTCAGGGCGGGCAAGGTCCTGACGGGCTCTCATAAAACAGCGAACGGCCACGGCGACGTTGATTCCCATCATGAGCAGCATGGAGCCGGCGGCTCCAAAGGTCTGGAGCGAAAACAACACAACCACACCGAGGCCAAAGACGCCACCAATCGTATTGGCCGAGTACAGGAGAATTTCCCGTTTCGGACGATCCGGTCTGGCGGTGACCACGGTTGAGATTAAAACGGGAAGCGTCATTCCCATGAGGAACGTGGGTGGGAGGATGATGCACGCTGAAAGGAGCGTTTTGAGAGCTGATCCCTGCCAACTCACCAGCCGGTCTGTTCCCAGGCTGGGCCAAATCCAGCCTGTCCAATGTGGCAACAATAGCGCCGGAATGCTCAAAAGCGCGATGCCAAATTCTACCCAGCCGAGGAACTGCCAGGGTCGGCGCAGCCGTGGCAAAAGGACGGTGACGAAAGCCGCGCCCAGGCACATCCCCAGAAAGAAGCACTCGAACACCCGCGCACTGGATTCGGTACTCGCCCCGAGCAGGTCGATCAGGCGGCGGGTCCACAGCAATTCGTGGCCAAGAGCTGCCATGCCGCTGGCCATCAGAATTCCAATTCCCAGCCGGAAATCAGCGTCAGCCGGGATCACCTTACCCTGAATTCCGGACCGTTCGTTCGAGTTTCGCGCAATCATTGAATCAGGCGCAGGGGAGCCGCGCCAATCCTTCATGACTGCCATTTCCGCATCACCGATTCAAGCCAAACATCCCTCCAGCGGTGCCGTTGTGTGGCGTTGGGGTGAATGGGCTGGAGGCGCCGGGTGGAACCCAGTAGCATGGCCGCATGATTCCGGGCTGCCAGCAGGTGCAATGATGCTGATCGAGCCACGGATCCTGCAAGAAAACCGGACACGCGGAGCGTGGAGATCGAGTGACGATTACTGGGTGGCGAAGCAAATGAAGGCAGAGCAGCAACGGCAGTCAACGCGCGGGATCAGTTGGTGGGGTGGGGGGCGCGGGGCGAGTATCCTGGCGTTGGCAGCGTTCGGGTTTATGGCTTTATCTGCTGCGGGCCAGACCTCGACCGATGAACCGGCGTCCGTGGCCAGGCCGACGCCGGAATCGGAAGCGGTGGCAGCCGAGTTGGGGGTTGGTTCGTGGATCTGGACGACCAACTTCAGCGCGAAGCAAACCTGCCGGTTTTGGCGGGGATTTAAGGTGCCGGCGAACCGCCGGGTGGACCGGGCGTTGCTGAGAATCACTGGCGACAACACCTATCATTTATTCCTGGACGGGCGGGACCTGGGCCAGGGGGGCAACTGGAAAACGCTGACAGAATATGATGTGACCTAGCTGCTGCGGCCCGGCCAGCATGTGCTGACGGTTGAGGCGTTTAATGACAACCTCGTGGCCGGGCTGATTTTCGGTCTGCAAATCAACTTCGCCACGGGCGAACCGATGCAGATCCTCTCCGATGAAACCTGGCGGATCGTGCCGAATACGGCGCGACATTGGCAGGCCCGGGCGCAGCCAGCGGCGGATTGGCCGGCGGCGCAGTGCGTGGGAGTGGTGGGCCAATCACCGTGGTGGCTGCGGCCGTTGAGCATCACGTCCACGCCCACTTTGCTGCCGTTGGAGCTGCGTTTTTGGCAGCGGACCTGGTTCCTGGTGCTCTTGCTGGGTTTCAGTACCTTTGCGCTGGGACTAAGCCTGTGGCTGGCTGCGCGGCTGGCGGTGCAAAGCCGGGCTCACCAGTTGTTTCATCAGGAGCGCGCGCGCATCGCCCGGGATATTCACGATGACTTGAGCTCGGGGCTGACGCAGCTCACGCTCCAGGGCGAGTTGGCGCAGTGCGCGCTGCCAGCCGATTCCTCAGCCCGCGAATTGATTGCCGGCCTGTGCGCCCGTTCCCGGTCGCTGTCCGATGTGCTCGACGAGATCATCTGGCTGGTTAATCCCAAGCGGGATTCCGTGGAGGATTTCACTTCGTTCGTCTGCACGTATGCGGAATCCACGTTCGCGGCGACCGAAATCCGGTGCCGGTTGGAGGTTGATCCGGAGCTGTGCAATCGCGGCCTGGACTTGCCGGTGCGCCGCAACCTGCTGCTGGCCGTGAAAGAAGCGTTACACAACGTGATGCGTCATTCCCGGGCCACCGAGGTCTTCCTTTGGATTCAGAATCGCGGTGAGCGGTTCCAGGTCACGGTCGAGGACAACGGCGTGGGTTTTGACCCAGGCAGCACGCGCGGCGACCGCAATGGACTGTCCAATATGAGCGATCGCATGCAGCTTGTTGGCGGGGAATGCCATTTAACCAGCATGCCCGGCCTGGGTTGCCGGGTGGTGTTCAGCGTGCCTTCGAAGCCGGCAGTGGACGTGAACAAAGCTCCGTCGCGGTGGCGAACCTGGTTCAGGCGTAGTGGCGCGTTGAGCTCGCAGAATTCATCCCTGGGTCCGACTTAACCATTATGGGCATTCCTTCGCGAGATATCCTGGTGGCTTTGGTTGAAGACGTTCCGGACGTGCGACTGAGCTGGCGGAAGCTCATCGATAACTGCGAGGGGCTGCGCTGCGTGTGCGATTGCGAATCCGGGGAGGAGGCTTTGCGATTGATACCGCCGCTGAGTCCGGACGTCCTGCTGATGGACATCTTCCTGCCCAAGATGAGCGGCATTGAATGCACCGCGCGCCTGAGGCTGCTGCTGCCCGAAACCCAGATCCTGATCCTCACCTCCTCGTTCGACGGCGACCTGGTTTTTCAGGCCCTCGAGGCCGGTGCGGACGGGTATCTCTTGAAGCGAACCAGCCCGGCGGAGCTGCGGGCGGCCATCCTTGAGGCGCTTTCGGGCGGCGCCCCGATGAGCAGTGAAATTGCCCGCCGAGTCGTGGCTTCTTTTCGGGGGCGCGGATTGGCCCGCGACGCGGCCCTGCGGTTGACGCCGCGCGAGGAGGAAGTCCTGGCGTTGCTCTCCAAAGGCTACGCCAACAAAGAGATCGCCGATAAACTGTCGGTCGGCACGGAAACGGTGCGCGATCATCTCAAGAAGATTTACGACAAACTCCACGTGCATTCCCGGACCGCCGCCGCGGCCCGCTACTTTGCCGCGCGGGGCGGGGGAACCGCATAACCTGGGGCCGGCGGGACCCGGTGTTCCGGCCGCCGGTTTTGGAGCTTTGGACACCGTATAGGTGGTGCCAGGGCCTTTTTTGTGACCGGCGAGCATTTGTCGGCGCCCCCCCGTTTGAGGGGTAGGCGATGGTGGCGTTTCCTGATAATTAACTCCCTGCCTCCCACCCTGAGTTGGACTCCAGCCCGGGGTGGGAGGAAAAACACGTGAACCCTCGGAATGCTTAATATGAGACTATCAACCCAATCCCGGGGCGGGATGTTACTGCTCCCGGCCCTGCTGCTGGTTGCCACGCACTGTGCGGATGCCTCGGTGCGCGGACCCTACACCAACGACGCCAATACGGTGATCCTGCTCCATTTGGATGAAGCGGCCCCTGCGAGCATCGCGGTCAACAGCGCCACAGCCTGGCTCGGTACCAACTTTGTGGCGACCGTCAACCCGAGCAGCGCCACCCCGCGTAATCCAACGGCGGGCCTTCTGGGCGCCACCGGGGCTTCTGGTGTCGGGTTTAACTTTGGCAATTGCGCGAACCTCACTTTCTCGAACAGCGTGGGGCTCTTTATGGACGGCAACGCCAACGGTGTGGCCGACGTGGATACCAGCGCCGCCCGCGGGGCGGACCAGGTGGTCATGTCACAGCTCTGTGGGCCTAGTGGTGAATTCACTCTCGAAGCGCTGGTTAAGCTTCCCAGCTTGACTGGGGCTAACCGGGAAATCATCTCGATGGAAAACTCCGGCTCAGTCCGGCCGTTTCAGTTCCGGGTCACCTCGACCGGTCAGATCGAGTTCAACAATATCGGCACGGCTGGGGCCAACCCGAAAGCCAACATTCCCACCACCGGCCAGGATGCCTTTGTGGCGAACGAATGGTTTCATGTGGCCATGACGTACGATGCGGCCAGCGCGACCATCAATTTTTATTGGACGAAGTTGGACAACGCTCGAACGGGCGCCACGTTGCTGCAATCGTTCCCGGCAGTGCCGCCGCTCAACGAGACCGGCGCGGCGGTGGTGACCATCGGCAACGAAAACCGCAACACCAGCGGCGAGGGCCTGTCGGGTTACATCGACGAGGTGCGCATTAGCAACGTCGCCCGCGGCGCCACCGACATGGCGCTGGACAGCAAAGCCCCTCCGATTCCTCCCACGATCAGTCCGCAGCCCGTCGATCAATTTCTCGGGGTTGGGGAAGCACTGGTCATTCAATCTCACGCCTCGGGCAGCCCGGTGCTGCAATACCAGTGGCAAATGGACGGCGGCAGCGGTTACACGAACCTGCCTGGACAAACTGCGGACATCCTGACGCTGCCGGTCACCTTCGCGACGGCTGGTAACTACCGTTACCTGGTCAGCAATACCTACGGCAGCATCACCAGCAGTGTGGCCCGGGTGACGGTGGGGGCGACGCTCTCCGGACTGTTCCGCACCGGCTTCGACGATGCCGGGGTACAGTTGGCGGATAGCTCCGTGGATTCGCATTTCGTGCTCTGGACCAGCGTTGATCCGCTCCTGCTGGGGCCGGACACCGTCGTGACGGCAAACACGGCGGACTACAACGCCAACGATTCGGGTTCGAAATGGATTTCGCCGGCGGCCGCGCTAGGCGGTGTGCGGGGTGCCTACACCTATCGTGCCACGTTCCTGTGCGATGCGGCGGATGCGGCCAGCGCGTCACTGTCGGCTTCGGTGCTGTCCGGCGGATCGCTGGTGGTGTTGCTCAACGGCCAACCGACTGGGGTCGCCAATCTGACGCCCTCGTTCCCGGGGCCGCATCGGAACAACTTCTCGTTTTCCATTACCAACGGCTTTGTGGCGGGCCTGAATACGCTGGATTTCGTGGTGGATAATCAAACCACCGTGCCGAACGCACCTGGTGGAAATGCGCTGCGGGTGCTGTCCATTCGCGGCATCGGCAACGCCTTGCCCGCCGGACTGCCCGCCATTCAGACACAGCCGGTGGACCATGTCGTCCGGGAAGCCGGGCGTCTTACTCTTTCGGTCGTGGCGCAAGGTCGTCCGCCGCTGGCTTATCAATGGTACGATCATGACACCGGGTTGCCCATCTCCGGCGCCACCAATTGGACGTTGAAATATGCGCTGGTCAATTCTTCGGCTCAGCCCAACAACTTCGTCGCGGTGATCAGCAATGATTCCGGGTCGGTGACCAGCCGCGTGGCAAACCTGACCATGGTGCCCACCAATCAACCGCCCGTGGCGGCCACCCTGGACCTGGTCGCGTTTCAAGGGCAGACTGCCACCATCGCGCTCTCGACGCTGTTGCACAAAGCCAGCGACGCGGACAGTGACGCCCTGGTGCTCGGCACCGTCGATCCAGCTAGCACGCAAGCCCTGCCGTACGCCACCAACAATGTGACTCAAACCGGTGCGGACCTCGTCTTCTACCCGGTCGAGAATTACGCCGGTCCGGATCAGTTCGGTTACCTGGTGGACGACGGCCAGGGAGGGTCCGCGCAGGGATTGGTGAAAGTTTTGACGCTGGGCGCGCCCGCCAGTCAGGTCGTGGCCCCGGGGGGCGCGGTGTCATTCACCGTAGGCGTGGCCGGCGTTCCGGCCGGATACGCTTTCCAATGGAAACACAACGGCACCGACATCACCGGCGCCACGGCCGCGCAGTTGGCCATCCCGAGCGCCAGCCTGGCCGATGCGGGGAGTTATGCCCTGGTGGTGACCGCGTCCGGCGGCCAAAAGTGGTCCAGCCCGTTGGCTGGTCTGACCGTGGGCACTCTCGGCACCGGCACCGGTTTGGCCGGCGACTACTACAACATCACCAACGGCACATTGAACTTCGCTGGCGCGCCCGTCGTGACGAGGCTCGATCCCCGGATCAATTTCGTCTGGGACGGCGTGGCCCAGCCTGATCCCGCTGTGAACGCGGTTAACTTCATGGTGCGTTGGCGTGGGTCGATTCAGCCGCTGTACACGGAAACCTACACTCTCAGCACCGCCACCGACGATGGCAGCCGGTTGTGGGTGGATGACAAGCTGTTGGTCAACGATTGGACTAGTCATGGCGTGACCACCAACAGCGGCACCATCCAGTTGACTGCCTATCAGAAGTACGAGGTGGTGATGGAGTATTACCAGGGAACCGGCATCGCCGGCGCCTACCTGTTGTGGGCGAGCGAGCACCAGGCGCCCCAGGTCATTCCCACCTCGCAGTTGTATCCCGGTTCCGGCGGCTCTCTGATTCCGGCGTTGGCGGCGGGGATCACCAGCGGGACCAACTTCACCGTGAACTGGAGCGGTACCTTCAATCTCCAATCGGCCGCCAATGTTCTCGGACCATGGACGACGGTCGCAACCAATGCGATCGGGCCGTTCACCGTGAACAACATCAAGGCGCAGCCGCAGACGTTCTTCCGGCTGATCACGCCGTAGCGGATCGGGTGCGCGAAATCGCGCCCCAAGGATAAAGCAATCAGGGTTGTAGCGACAGGAGCCGGTCTTCGGACCGGCTCTTGGCCTTTGTGGAAATCACGATCCTCGATCAGCGGAGGATCAGAGGGGTTTGCTGGTGATCAGGCCAATACCGCGGCCCTGGTTGCCGCAGGCGCAGTAATAGAGGTAGAACGTGTCGTTCCTCGGGTGGTAAACCAGCGAGATTTTGTGGGCGTATTGTTTATCGAGCCCGCTGGGGTTGCCGCCGGCTTTATACAGTGGCTCCGGATGGGCAAACCAATGCACGAGGTCGCGAGAGAAAGCGACCATGATATGCGCACCGCCCCGGCCCACACCGAAATAGAACATCGTCCAATGGTCGCCGTCGCGAAACACTTTGGGGTCGGAGGCGAACTGCGCGTCGTAACCGTCTAGGCGATTGGGAATGACTGGGTTGGCTGGGTAGCGCATCCAGTTGAGCAAATCGGTGGAGAAAGCCAGGCCGGTTTGCTCGATGCCGCCGTTGGCGGCGTTGTAGAAATTGAAGAAGCGGCCACGATGCTCGACCAGCCACGGTTGGTAGGTGCAGTCCTTCTCCCAGGTTCCGCAATCGGCATCCTGCACCGCCAGAATGGGAGTGTTCCGCGCGCGGCGCCAGCGCAGTCCGTCATCGCTGCTCGCCACGCCCTCATAGCCGGGCCGGAGTTCGTAGCCGCCCTGGCGTGGATAACACCCATATAAGGTCCAGAACCTGCCGTCGCGCCGCTTTAATATCCGCGGCGCTTTTAGCTCGTAGGATTCGTAGAGGAACGCCCCAATCACGCAACCGCCATGGTCAAATTCGTTCGTCGGACCAAAGCCCATGGCCAGCCGGGCATTGGTCCATTTGACCAGATTTGTGCTCTCAGCCACGAACGAGTTGTAGCCTTTACCGTCAAAGGCGATGAAGCTCATGAACCATCGGTTCGTTTCACCGGGGAGCTGATACACGCACGGAACGTCCGTATTCTGAAACTGCTCGAAGCCGGGGATGTTAGGCTGGGACGGGATCACGTGCGAGGGGTGATAATGCCAGTTGCGATAGGGCGCGGCCCATTTATCCAGCGTGGCTTGATCGATGGCTGGAGGAATCACGGTCGCTTCGGCTGCCTGGCTAACAATAGGCAGGACTCTTAAGATACCGGCCATGGCCAGGAGGAGTAAGAAGGTCGTGGTGTTGAGCCGTCGACTTGCCTGCATCGAACAACCGTCGTTGGGGGCACGAATGACCATGCGCTTGTCTTCTACAGGAAAAGTCCGCAGACTGCACGTCAGTAAATCATAAAAGCCGGGGGTGCATGCCCTTTTGCCCTTCGCCTGAAAACTATGTGGCTGGGACAAAAATCCATATGCCTAACCCCAAACTGCGGAAGAATATGAACGACTCACTGAATCTAACCCGTCGCCAATTCCTAAAAGACACTGGCAAAGCCGCTGCGAGTTTGGCGGCAGCTTCAGCCTTCACGCCGGCGATCCTCGCGGCAAAGTCTCCCGGCGAAACCATCGGCGTGGGCTGCATCGGCTTGGGTACCCGGGGCGGCGACCTCATCAACGCCGTGGTGCCGATAGCAGGCGTCAAAGTGGTTGCGGTGTGCGATGTCTACGCACCACACCGGCAAAAGGGTGTCGAGCGCAGCCGTAACCCAGACGTTAAATCATACGTAGATTACCGTGAGTTGCTCGCCGACCGGAACGTAGACGCGGTGGTTATCGGCGCTCCAGATCACTGGCATTGCCAGATGGTTCTCGACGCGGCGAAGGCCGGCAAAGACATCTATTGCGAGAAGGGTTTCTCCCGTACCCTCCCCGAGGCAAAGCGCATGCGCGACGCCATCAAACGGAGCAAGGTCGTGTTCCAACTGGGCCATCACGCACGGCAAAGCACCGCGGCTCTTCAGGCCAAGGAATTAATCGCGCAGGGCATCCTCGGGCCCGTGACTTTGGTGCGCACGGGCCGGTTCATGAGTAGCGACCCGGCGCATCCAACGTGGCGCTGGTACGGGTACTACAGCCAATGGAACCGGCCTGATCCCGCCCAGGTGGTCAAGGAGGTGAATTGGGATCTATGGCTCGGTCCGGCGCCCAAGATTCCTTGGAACGAACGGCACTTCTGGCACTGGCGCTGTTACTGGCCATATGGAACCGGCCAGGCTGGCGACTTGCTGTCGCATGAGCTGGATTTTGTCCAGTACCTCCTCGGCCACGGCATTCCCGACACGTGCTCTTGCGCCGGTCTGAACGCCTTGCTGAAGGATGACCGGGAGGTGCCGGATACCTGGGTGGCGGCCTATCAATTTGAGCGTCTCGGACGAACCGTCACGTTCACGGGCAGCATGAACACGAATGTCGGTCAGCCGGTGGAAATATGCGGCAAAGACGCCACGCTGCGCTTTGACGGCATCGCGCATGACGTGAACAGCTTCACCCTTCAGCGCGAGGGCTATAACCAACGTAAAGATCAGCCGGAGGGTTATGAGCGAGGCAAGACGCCCCCACAACCAAATCACATGGTGGATTTCTTCAACTGCGTCCGCAGTCGCGGTACCCCGAAATGTCCAGTGGACGAGGCCTTCATAGAAACCGCCACCTACTTGATGTCTGTCGAGTCGTACAAGCGGAAACGCCAGGTGCATTGGGATGCGGCAAAGGAAGAAATCGTCTAGTCCGCCGCGGACGCCAGGCATCTCATGTTGGTAGCCGGGGCTGCTTCATCGACTAAGCCGTCCTTTGGCTTCATTCGCCACTTTATCGCCACTTTATCGCCGCTATCCCAGGCAAGGGATGTCGCATGCGCTTAAGGCTGTTTGGTGGATTCGATTTGGATTCCCGGCGGCGCCTCGACCGTCGAAGCGACGGTGCCATCAGGCTTGCGCTCGTGGCGCACGCGGATCGGACCCAGGGGTGTTGGATAGGCGCCTTCGACCCATTTCAGGTTGCCGAGTTGCGGCGCGATGCGGACACGCTTGAAACCGGGTTCGAGCGGTTTTATCCCCAGCACATTCTGGCTCAGCCAGGCGGTCGGACCGCTGGCCCAACCATGGCAGAGGCTATGGCGGAAACCGAGGTAGCAATAGGCGCCGTAATCGCCGTGGATGTCCTTTTTTCCGGGCGGCACGAGTTCATCGATGCGCCCGGCATTCGGAGTCCATTCCAGGTTGAAATCCTCCCAGAAAGTCGTCGCGCCGAGGTCAAGCATCGCGCCCCAGTAGGTGCGGATGAAGTCCAGCGCAGTGTCCGCGTCGCCCGACCTGGCCAGCGCCTGCAGGACATAGAATCCGTAAAAGGTGGAGACGCCCTTCGGTCCGCCCACCTTTAACACCGAGTCAGAGGTTTGCCGGGCGTCCAGCATTCCGGCCAGGGAAAGCAGCGCGGCGCCGGACTTGGATTTGGCTACATCCGGCACGACTTTGCGACCGCGCGTGGCGGCTTCGGTGCAGAGCTTCGCGGTATCGGTGTCGCCGAGGACTGTCATCAGGCGCGCACCGCTTTCGAGGGTCATCACGAGTAGACCTTGCAGCCCAGCGGTGACACCTTGTTGATTCGGCGAACTGGGCCAGTCCAGAAACCGCATTCCGTCGATATGCTCTTTCCCATCCGGTCCGACGAGATTCGCCAGACGCGTGAGCAACGGTGTGAGGTAACCTTTTTGTGCTTCCAGGTAAGGCCGGTTGCCCTGGTGCCGCCAAAGTTCCTCATGAATGAGCACCCACCACATCGAGTAGCTCGAGATGCCGTTCATCCATTCGGTGACCGGTGTGACGTCGCGAGTGAGATCGAGCGATCGCGGGACGACCTCGTTGGAGCCGAACACCGCGAGAATGGTGCTGACCTCCGGGTGCATGTCGCCGATCCAGACCAGGCGATCGCGCTTGATGCCGTCCCAGAGGTATTCCTGCATGTTCAAGTGGACGGTGTAGGCGCCGACCTGCCAGATGCGGTTGATTCTTTCGTCGTCGCATTTAAAAGACCCGACATACGGAAGGTCGCGAATTTGCAGCACCGCGCGAACCTGGCTGATTTCCACCGGCAATTGCGGATCGGCGTTGTCAATCCGCACGAACCGGAATCCGCTCGGCCCGACCATTTTCTTCCCGAGCCAGGGCAGGGTGACCACTTGATCTCGAATCGCGTGATCGTTTTGCGCGTTCTGCGGGCCGCCCAATTCCGCCATCGCTTCGCTCGCCGATTCGCCAAAACGCACGCGAACGCGGCGCAGCTTCGCTTGCTCGGGGGTCATCGGGGTGATCAACTCGACATACCCATGCAGTTCCATGCCAAAATCGAGCAGGATCGCGGCGGGTCGGTTGGTTGATGCTTTCAACACGCAAGGAGGTTGCGGTTCCTTGAGCACCGCCTGGCCGGCATGCGGCTTTAACAATGAGCCGGCATTTTGCACGCCGGCCTCGCTTTGCCACAGCACGCGGGTGGGCGCGATGAAGAAAGTGGAAAGCGGTGAGCACTCGGCATGGTCGAGTTCCGGTGGTGCGCCGGGTGCCACCAGCGGGAAGATTAGAACTGAAAGGAAAGTCAGGATGGGGATCGATTTCATGTCTGATGGGCAATTTATCAAAGGAGAGACTCGCCGCCGCGAGAGTCAGTATGGATGGTTTGGGGCGTTTCGACAGTCACCGCTTTTCCGGTGTAAGGACGTTCAATTCAGCGAGGGACGCCCAGGAGCCATGGGCGTGGCTGCTCACGGCGCGCAGTTTCAAGAAGCGAGTGGTCATTGGCGCGGCAAACTTTACCGACTTCACGCTGGGGTCGGGAGAAAATTCACCCTGGGCGACTGGTGCGCCCCAGGCTTTCCCATCGGCACTCACGTAGATTTCGTAACCTTTGATAGATCCGTTAGGGTTGCCGTCCTGGCGGGGCAGGGCGGTGATGCCCGAAATCATTCGCGGGTTATCGAATTCCAACACCAGCTCGTGAGGAAGTTGCGGGGCACCTTCACCCCATGGCGTGTGCCAAAGGGTGGCGGGGTCGCCATCCAGCGCATTCGCTGCTTCAAAACCGGCCTCGGCACTGCTGGCTCTGACGGCCCGCACGCCGGATAATCTGCCCGTCCGAGGTTCCACCATCAGGCTTTGGATTTGTTCCATTGTGAATTGTGGTGCGGAGCGGGACGGTTGAGATTCGAGGTAGCGGGTCAGGCTCAACCGCATCTGGCGCGAAACCGGATCATCGGCACCGCGCGTCAGGTCAAACCCGCACACGATGATCCTACCAGCGCCGACCCGGCCCTCCACAATGAGCCCGAGGGGGCGGGCGGTGACCCAATCATCAATGACCCGCACCACCGGTTCGGTGCCGCGAGGCAGGAGGTCGAGCCGCAAAGCGCCGGCGCGATGCACCAGGTACCACCACTGCCAGTTGCTGTGGGTGTCCGTAGGAAATTCGTCGAGCGCGGGATGCCGTGGATCACAAAGGATGCCGAGGGTGGTGGGAGGTTGGCGCGCCGTCCACGCGGTATTCCAGAAGATGCTGGAGAACCCAAGTTTAACCGGCGCGGTGTCGAAATTACGGACCTGGGCGCCGGGGATGGTGAGGAGTAAGTTGCCGCCGTGGCTTAAATGCGCTTGGGCGGCAGCGTCGAATTGGGAAGTCACGAGCACCTTCAAGTTGACGGCTTCCTGGGTTGGCGCCGGGTACACCCAAATGTCCCAGTCATTCGCGAAATCCGTGTTTCGCAACTTTACCTCCAATTTGCACTGTTCCGGCTCTTCGAAGTTCTTTATATCGACACTAAGCTCACCGACCTTATTGGCGTTATCGACCGGAATCGTCTGTGGCGGGAATTCGCCGCGCGCGCGGACGTTCCTGGAACTATCGACGAGTTTCCACTCGACCACCGAGTTGCGGAGCGGTTCCGGTCCGAAACGGGCGATTTCGATTTGGGCCGTGAGCTTATCGTTGGTGGTGAACACGCGCTGAGGCAGACGCGCCAGGGGCACGGTGGCGTTGCAGAAGCGGTGGTATTCCTGGGGGCTGATGTAACCCTTCTCCTCCCAGAAAGGATCCAGTACGCCGACCAGGGCCGTTCCCTGGCCGGGAAAATCGTGAAGGTCGAGCAATTGGAAACCACCCATGCCCGGGGTGCGCAGGGCGGATTCGATGTCCTCCTTGTAGCAGAGCGCTTGCAGCTTGCCGGAAGCGATCAGGAACGGTTTTGCCAGCGTCCCCATGCCGTTGGCTTCCAAACGGTCCTTGAAGATCTCAAAATTGCGGGCTTTGAGGTATCCAGTGTACTTCTTCATCTCCGCGAAATTCGGGTACACGCACCACTGCCCAATTTCGTGGCTGATCACGGGCACGCTCCGCTGGTGGATGTAATCCCGGTAATCTGTCGTCGTTTCGGGTGGCTTGCCGTTGATGCGGCTTTTCAGGCCTTCACCCCAACCCTGGACGCGGGGATCTGGGGTGACCTGAAACTGGTTCTCGGGAAGCTGCGGCCAGCCGGCGGCGGCGCTGACCAGGCGTCGGGAATCGCGGTTCCGGTAATGCTCCACCCATCGCGCCAGAAATTGCGGGTGCTTCTTGCCGCCCGGTTCATTCCCATACAGCAGCAACAGGAACGACGGATGATTGCCGTACGCTTTAAGAATGCGGTCCGCTTCCGCATAAATCCAGGCATCCACCGGTTTGCCGTCCCCAATGGTGACCGATTGATTGGCCCAGGACGAACATTCGATGTGAAAATAGAATCCAAGCTCGTCGGCCGCGGCGAACGCCGCTTCCGGCGGGCACCACGAGTGGAAGCGCAGCATGTTCAATCCGTGCGCTTTGGCGGTACGAATAATCTGCTTCCACTCGGGGATTTCGGTGGGCGGATGACCGGTGCGGGGAAAAATGGCGCATTCGAGGGTGCCCCGGAAGAAGGTCTTGCGTCCGTTAACTAGGAACTGCGTGCCTTGCGTCGAAACTTCGCGCAAGCCGAAGGTGATGGTCCTGGAGTCACAAAGTTCTTTGCGGTCAGTCACCAATTTTGCCGTGAGCCGGTAAAGTTGGGGATGGAACTCATCCCAGGTGTTGGTGAAGTTCCGCAGCGGTAGTTCCATCTGGAAAGGCAAGGTGGCCTCTGGGGCCGCCTTGGTCGTCTCGGTGCCGAAAGCTGGTTTAGGGTCGAAACGGATGGAGTAGTCCGTCCCCGCCTGGCCAAACTTGAGCTTTTTGTGCTGCGTCAAATCCTCGAGTTCAAAGGTGAAATTCGGCGAAGGTCCTTTGTGATCGGGCTTTTGGGCCAGGGCGCCGTGCAACCGCAACGTTCCTGCAGCGAGATCGGGGAAGGCTTGCAAATCATCGATCCAAAGCGGTGCCGTGGCGCGCAGTTCGATGCGGCCCACGATTCCATTCCAGTTGCCTTGGGTATGATCGCTGACGCTGTGCGAGTTTTCGCCGATATCGATGATCATGCGATTATCCACGCGGATCGTCAGGATGTGCTTGCCTGGTGAAAGGAAGCCTAGTTCGTGTTCATGCGCTGTGGCCAGGGCGTTGTTGCTGCCGCAGAGTTGGTTGTCCACCCAAACCCGGGTTTCCCAGTGCGGCCGTTCCAGGAAGAGAGTCACCCGCCGGCCCTCCCAGCTCGTGGGCACTTCGATCTCTCGTTGAAACCAGGCGGCGCCGGCGTAGTAACGCTCCGGTTGCAGCCAAAAGGGCACCTTGATGTTGCCCGGCACGCGATACCGCGCGAATTCGGGCGCGGTAAACCAGGATTTATCCACAATCCCGCCGGTCCATTTTGTCTCCGGGGTCACAGGATCCCCAATGCCTTGCTCGGTGAGGCCGCCGGGCAACTTGATCAAGTCCGGCAGGGTGCGGGAGAACCAATGTTCATCGAGGCCAGCATCCGCGCGGTCGAGTTGGAAGCGCCAGCGTCCAGCCAGCGAAAGCGGTTTGTTTTGCGCGGCCAGGGTGAGCGGGCCGGCGACTGCAAGCAGTGAAGCCAGTAAAACAAAGATGGAGCGCCTGGTCATGGTCGGGTGGGGAAGAGTTGTTGCGTGGATTAATCTACCAGTTCCTTTTCAATCGCCTCGAGGGTTTTGCCCTTGGTCTCCGGTAACTTAAAGAAGATGAACACCAGGCCGACAACGCAGATCGCGGCGTAAAGCCAGAAGGTGCGTGCTGAACCAAGCTTCGCGTTCAGCATGGGAAAGGTATAGGTCAAGATAAAGCAGGCGATCCAAAGCGCCATGACGGCCACGGACATGGCCGCGCCGCGGATGCGGTTCGGGAAGATTTCCGAGATGACCACCCAGGTCACGGGCGCCAGGGACATGGCGTAGCAGCCGATCGCGGCCAGCACCAGGAGCAGGACCGGCAAACCTTGCACGCTGTTGGCGTAGCACAAACCCATCGCCGTGTAGATCGCTGCCAGGCCCGCCGCCCCGAACAACATCAGCGGCCGGCGTCCCACGCGATCCACAGTGCCCAGCGCCACGAAGGTGAAGAGCATGTTCACCGAACCGGTCCAGGCGATGTTTTGGAGCACGCTCGAAATGTCGTAGCCGGCCGCCCGGAAGATTTCCTCGGCGTAATTGAAAATCACGTTGATGCCGCACCATTGTTGGAACACCGCCAGCACCACTCCCAGCACCAGGACTTTGCGCAACTTCGGTTCCAGGAGGTCGGCGAAGCGCACGTGCTGGATTTCCTGGCTGGCGAGGGTGGATTGAATTTCGGCCACGGCAGCGTTGGCGTAGGCTTCTCCACCGATCCGGCGCAAGACGCTGCGGGCGCGTTCGGGCTGGCCATATTTTGCCAGCCAGCGCGGGCTTTCCGGAACGAAAAACATGCCGCACAGAAAGAGCAGCGAAGGCACAGCCGTGAGGCCAAACATCCACCGCCAACCCTGCTGACCAAACCACGAGTTCCGGATGAATTCGTCGGTTGCTCCGGCCGGCAAGTTGCGGACGAGATACCAGTTAATGTATTGGGCGAGGAGGATGCCGATGACGATGGTGAGCTGATTAATTGAAACGAGTTTGCCGCGCATCTGGGCCGGGGCGACCTCCGAGATGTACATCGGAGACAGGCTCGAAGCCAGGCCGATGGCGACTCCGCCGAGCATGCGCCAGGCGATGAAGACGTTGAAATGGTTGGCGAGCCCGTTGCCGATCGAAGTCACCGCGAACAGCAGCGCGGCCAGGATCAACAAGCGTTTGCGCCCCAGCCGATCGCTGAGCGCGCCGCCGACCATGGCGCCCGCCAGGCAGCCCAGCAGCGCGCAACTGTTTGCCCAGCCGATTTGGGCTTCGCTGGTCAGTTCGAAGTAGCGTTGAAAAAATGGCTTGGCCCCGCCGATCACCACCCAATCCCAGCCGAACAGCAATCCGCCCATGGCGGCCACCGTCGAGATGAGCCAGATATAGCCAAAGTTGTATTCCGCCTTGAGGGTCGAGCTTTCCTGAGGAGCTGAGGTGATCATGGATTTTGATGAGATTGTAGACCGGGACGTCGCGGGTGCGTGCGTGCTATTTCATGCTGTCTTTAAGGGCACGGAACATGGCGAGGATGTTTTCGGTCGGGACATTGCTTTGAATGTTGTGAATGCTGTTGAACACGAAACCGCCGCCTTCGGCAAAGATCTCGATGCGTTCCCGGACCTGCCGATAGACCTCGTCCGGTGTGCCAAAGGGCAGGGTATGCTGGGTGTCGACGCCGCCTCCCCAGAAAACGAGTTGCCGCCCGAACTCCCGCTTGAGCCAGCGTGGGTCCATTCCGGTGGCGGAACATTGCACGGGGTTGAGGACGTCAAAGCCCGCCGCGATAAACTCGGGGATGAACGGGCCGACCGCACCGCAACTGTGAATGAAGGTTTTCCACGAGGTGAGCCGGTGGATGTGATCATTCACCGCTTTGTGGAACGGTTGGTATAGGTCGCGGTACGTCTGCACCGAGCAGAACTGGCCCGTTTGCGTGCCGAAATCGGTTCCCGAGACGAAGACGACCTGGGCCCGGTCTCCCACGGCGGCGGCGAGCTTCGTGATGCTCCTGAGCGCACATTCGCATTGGACCTCGAATACGCGCCGCACATAATCGCGGTGGGTGGCGGTGGCCATGTACCATTCCGCCACACCGCGAATGCCTTTGGGATTCTTCATCCATGGCGCCGGCACCAGGGCGATGTCGCCGAACGCCGTTCCGGGCAACGTCAGGTAGATTCCGTAATTGGTGTTCTCGTGGTAGTCTCTGGCCAGGCGGGCGAAGTGTTGAATCTCCTGGTCGCTCACCACTTCCATTTCTTCGCAGTTGTCGGCTGGGTTCAGTGCGGCTTCATCCAGAGGTTGCTGGCGATTCAGGGAATCGAAGAAAAACGCGTCCTTTGGCATCCAGGCGCAAGGTGGGACGCTGGTGTCGCCTTCTGGATGCATCAACCATCCGCCGTCCTCCGCAGGGGTTACGTTAAAGCGTTCCGGCACCAGCACCGGAGTGCCGTCGAAGAGGGTAAATGGTTTCCAACCTTCATTCCGGAAACCAAACATCGTGCCCGCTCCATGCACGCCCACCACGTCCAATCCGAGGACCTGGCGCAATTCCTCGTCGATTTCGCCCAGCATTTGGTAGGACTCCACGACCTTGACCAGATGGTTGGAGTCGCCCAACAGCACGCGGCGGAGGCGATGAACCGCGCCCGCGCCTAAGCCCGTCTGGAAGCCGGCGCCGAAATCCACGCACACGCGGTCAGTAGCTTCGTGCCGCAGCGTGGCTGCCAGTCGTTCCCGGGAAGTCATGCATTTCATCGCCGCCTTTTTACCTGATTCCGGTTCGCAAGGCAAAGAGGTCCGCGTCTTTGAGGAGAAATCGAAACCGCACCGGCTTGCCGACTAGGGCAGAGAGATCGCCACCCGATTTCCATTTAATCACGGCGTCCAATTCATCGCCAAAGAGCGGGGCGTGGTCGGCGAGGGTGTATCCTGTGATTGGTTTTCCTTGCTCATCCTGCAGTTCGATTTGCAGGGAGCCGGCAGCGGAGGTTGCATAGTTGAGGATCAAATTTTTGCCCGAGAACGTAACCGGCCTGGTCGTGAACTCACCTCCGGCGGCCTCCGCATGCATCGACGCAAACCCATGGCGGCGGATGGTGAGTCGGCGCAACCGGTGATCCGGCCATTCATAGTGCTCGGTGATGTACATCGAAAACTCGTCGTCGTTGAGTTGGACAATGCCCCACGCCGGCATGTTGCTGCGCTGGGTCCAGTTCCGTTGATCCCGCCCGGGGCGTACCCAGGCTTCCAGAAACGGACGGTCCCAGTTGACTCCATCGCGGCTGCTCAGGAACAGCGCGTCAGATACTCCCATTTCAGGGTAATCAGCAAATTTCTTGCGCTCGGGAACGAACCTTTTCGGGAACGACAGGTAAATATGCGGCGCGCCAGGACACGGCCGGGTGCCATTGGTGTAGAGGTGCTCCCGGGGCGCACTCTTGGGATAGCGATTCGGCGTTGGATCGGTCCAATGCATGAAATCCGTCGAGGTGCAACTTTGCACCGAGCGCACACCGCTCTCTCCATAACGTGAAAAGCAGCGGTAGTTCTGCGTGTGCTCGTCCCAGAATGCAAGATTGAGGGAATCGAAATCGCCCTTGGTCATCACCGGTTCGGGTTGCAGTTTCTTCCAGTGGATGCCGTCGGGCGAAACGAAGGCGTAGAGTTTGCTGAGAATGCCGGCCAGCGCTTTGTAGCGCTCTTCCGCTTTGGCTGACGGGTTCGTATCGCGGAACGGTGCAAAGTTGTGCGATTCCTGGCCACGGTAAATAATGTTGTTGGACCGGGAACCTTGAAATTCCACGAGCCCTAGGTTGGGCCGCGTGAATTGAATTCCGTTGGTACTTTCCGCGTAGCACGTTACCTGTCCGGTGGAACTGTCGGCGCCGCCCGGCACCAGGCCGCGATAATAGAGGCGAACCAGCGGGCCGTCCTGGAATACTGTGAAATAGGCGCTGTCCGGCCCTTCCCAAGGTTGGTCGGTGACGAGGACGATCTCTTGCTTTACCGGAGTCTGCAGTTGCAGGGAGACGGCGCCATGGGTGCGGGCCGAGTCGATCAGCCAATCATCGACGAACATTTCGAGACGCGAACCCAAGGCTACCGCTGCCTGGTCCGTCTCTGCGCCGGGCAGCGGCTTTTGCCCCAGTCCGGTCGCCAAAAGGAAAGACAGCAAGAAGAGCAGCGAGCGCCTCGGTGTGATCATCGGGCCATTATGCCGACGGCATTCAAGTCTGAGAAGCACGAACCTGCGGCCACCCTTTGCGCACAGGTTGGGCTCGGTGCCGGGCGACGGCTTCGATGATCGCGGGCCAAGGATAATCAAAGACAAGCGTTGGAGTTTGTAGTAATCCTATCTCACGAAACCACCAAGCCCGAACTCGGAACAGCGGCGGGCCGGCCATGCGGCTCGGCCGGGAGGGGGTCGATTTTTCCCGTTGCTGTTTGTGGATCACCCATTTTTGGTCGGTCTCGGCGGATATTGGCAGTGGGTGAGGTTGAACTTTCTAAAGCATGAACCTTCATGATTTTCTTAAGAGGTGTCGCATCGTGGTGTGCGCGTTGCTGGGGATCTGCGGTATTACGGTTTACGCCGAGCCCGGCTATCCCGGGACGGATCCCGGGAGCGCGCGGTGTTGGCGGGATGCATCACAACTGGTTCTGAGCAACAACGTCCTCTGCGCGAGTTGGCGCATTACCGAAGCGGGACTGAAGTTCGATTTCATTCGGGACGTCACCAAACAAGTTCAGAAAGCCATGACCGGCGAGGCTTTTGAAATCGTTCTTACAAACGGTCAGCGCTACGCAGCCTCGGCGCTGAAGCTGGACGGACCGGTGCGATTGGAAGAGTTGACGCCGTCGCCGCAGGCCGCGCGTTTGAGCGCGCGCTTGCCCGGTCGTCAGGCCGAATTGCTTCTGCGCGCGGCGGACGGACGGCTCCTGGTGCTGTGGCGGGTTATCCTCCAAGACGGCGGGAATTATTTCCGGCAGGAGATCGCTGTGACCGCGGCGCACGCGGATTCCCCGATCCAGGAGGTGGTTTGGCTCAGCGAAGCGTTTTCCGATGCGAAATGCGGAGGACAAGTGGATGGGTCACCGGTGGTGGCTGGGAATTTCTTTCTGGGCTCAGAAGATCCCCACGGAGTTAATGAAGTTACCGCGCTCGGCCAGTCGGCGAGTCCCGTGGTGGCTTCGAGTCGGGTGCTCTGCCGCATCCCGCGAAACACGGTGCTGCAGCGGGGAGAAACCTTTGCGCAAAGTTTCGTGCTGGGGGTGGCGCCGGAAGGACAGATGCGGCGCGGAGTGTTGCGATATATCGAGCGCGAGCGCGCCCACCCGTATCGTCCCTATCTGCACTACAACTCCTGGTATGACACGGCATGGGATCCCTTCGCGCTCAATGAGACCAACTGCCTGGAAGCGATTCGTCTGTGCGGTGATCGGCTTATTCGCCCGTTCGGTGTGATTGTGGACGGGATGGTCTTTGATGACGGGTGGGATAATCCCAAAACGTTGTGGCAGTTTCATCGCGGATTCCCGAACGGTTTTTCCCCGCTGGCGGAGCTCTGCCGCCAGTACGGGACGCGCCTCGGGGTGTGGCTTTCGCCGTTTGGCGGCTATGGTGAGTCCCGGGAACAGCGGCTTAAGTTTGGTCGCGAGCAGGGATACGAAACGAATGGCACCGGATTCTCGCTGGCGGGCCCAAAGTATTACGCGGCGTTCAAAGGGGCGTGCGTCGAAATGATTCGCAAATACGGGGTGAACCATTTCAAATTCGACGGCATAGCCACGGGCATGTATGCCAGTGGCGGCGCGCAGTATGTGCTCGACACTGAAGCGATGCGGAGACTGATGTTGGAATTGCGGCAAGAGGATCCCAACCTTTATATCAACCTGACTACAGGCTCCTGGCCATCGCCATTCTGGTTGCGTTACGCCGATTCGCTGTGGCGGCAGGGAAACGACATGGGTTATGCGGGCAAAGGCAGCAAGCAGCAGCAATGGCTCACTTACCGTGACCAGGAGGTTTATCGCAACGTGGTGCGCAAAGCTCCCTTCTATCCCCTCAATTCCTTGATGACCCAGGGGGTGGCTTACTCGCGCCATGGAATGGCGGGCGATGCCACTTTCAATTCGTCTGGATTCCGGGACGATGTTCGAGCTTTCTTCGGGAGCGGAACGGGGCTCCAGGAACTCTATATCCAGCCAAGCCGTCTTACTCCGGCGGATTGGCGAGTGCTGGCCGAGGCGGCGAAATGGTCGCGCGCCCAGGCGGAGGTGCTGGTAGATACCCACTGGATCGGCGGCGATCCCTCGAAGCTGGAGGTCTATGGCTATGCGTCCTGGGCCCCGCGCGGGGGCGTGGTGATGTTGCGCAATCCGGATGATCAACCCCATGATTTCCTGCTCGACCCTGGCGCCGTGTTCGAACTCCCCGCCGCAAAGCCATACGGCTTCAAGAGTCCATGGCGTGAGGATGCCGCTGCGGCCGAGCTGCGGGCCGAGCCGGGAAAGGCGTTGCGAATTAGCCTGAAGCCGTTTGAGGTGCTCATCCTCGAAGCAGCCATCTCTCAATAGACGTTCGCTTTGGACTATGACTTCCCGTGAACGAGTCCTCACCGCCTTGGCGCATCAGCCGACCGATCGTGTGCCGCGTCTGCTTTACGAAGAAGCCATTGGTTATACTCCACCGATTGAGAGTTTGTTGCGCGAGCGGTGCGGTCCCCGATCCCCTCGGGAGTACTTCGGCATGGACATCACCCGGGTGACCTTCAATCCGAGTGTATTGCCGCGCACACGGTTTGCCGCATGGTTGGGCGCCGACGCGGAGGCCGCTGTGGCCGGTGGCGAGGTGGACGAATGGGGGGTATGGCGCCGCAAAGGCGGCTTTCATCATTTCGCTCAAATTCAGCCAACTCTTTCGGGCGTCATGGACTTCGGGCGGTTGCGGGAATATCCGTGGCCGGATCTCGACCAGCCCTATCGCTGGCAGGGAGTCCGGGAGCGTGTGGAGGCGCTCCACGCGCGAGGCTATGCGGTGACAGGCTATGCGGGCTCGGTCTTCGAGCGCTCTTGGTATCTCCGCGGGATGGAAGGCCTGATGATGGACATGCTGATCGCGCCCGAGTTGGCGCACGGGTTTTTCGAGCGCGCGGGCGCATATCAGGTCTTTGCCGCCGAACAATTCGCACGCGCCGGGGTGGACATCGTGATCACGGGCGACGATGTGGCGGGGCAACTGGGCATGTTGATGAAGTTGGAGACGTGGCGGGAATTTCTCAAACCGCGTCTGGCGGAAACGGTACGTGCCGTGAAGAGCGCCAGCCCCGGCGCGTTCGTTTTCTACCACTCCGACGGCAATGTCGAAGCCATCATTCCAGACCTGATCGAAATCGGCATCGACATTCTCAATCCGATCCAGCCCGAGTGCCTGGATCCGGCGGCAATCAAACGCCAGTTCGGCGATCGCCTGTCATTCTGGGGGACGGTGAGTGTGCAGCGCACCATGCCTTTTGGTACGCCTGAGGACGTGCGCCGGGAGGTTTCCGCCCGGATCCGCGAGGTGGGTTGTAACGGTGGCTTAATCCTGGCTCCGGCCCATGTACTCGGACCGGAAACGCCGTGGGAAAACATCGTGACCTTTTTTGAAACCGCGGATAGGCTTCCGGTACCCAGTCGCTGAACCCTTCAACAAACGAAATCTTATGGTATCTGGCAAACCTCTGACCCTCGCCTGTATCGGCTGCGGCGCCCGCGCCCAAACCTACACGCAACTGGCGGCACGCCGTCCGGACCGTTTCCAGATTGTCGCGGGCGCGGATCCCGTTTCAGACCGAGTCGAGAAGATCCGCCGGATTTCAAGCAACCCCGATTTTCGCGGTTTTTCCAGTGCGGAGGCGATTTTGGCAGCCGGCAAACTCGCCGACGTGATGATCATTGCGACGCAGGACAATTTCCATTACGGACATTGCCAGGGAGCGTTGCGGCTGGGTTATGACGTGTTGCTCGAGAAACCGATTGCGACGCGCCTGGAGCAGGTGCGGGAAATTGAGCGCCTGACCCAGGAAGTGAATCGCCGCGTGATGGTCTGCTTTGTCCTGCGGTTTGCCGCGTTCTATCGAAAGGTAAAAGAGATTATCGATTCGGGAGCGCTCGGGGAATTGGTCTCGATCCAGGCGAACGAAGGGGTTGATCCCTGGCACCAGGCCCATTCCTTTGTGCGCGGGCATTGGTCAGTCGTGAGCCAGAGCTCGCCGATGATCTTATCCAAATGCTGCCACGACACGGATATCATCCACTGGCTCGCAGGGCGGCGTTGCACGCGGGTAGCCAGCTTTGGATCCCTGGAGTGCTTCCGGTCCGAACGCGCGCCGGTCAATGCTCCTGCCCGGTGTACCGATGGTTGTCCGGTGGGTGAGCAGTGCTCCTATAACGCGCTCCGTTATACCAACGACATGCGCTTTCCCTGGCTCTCCATGGTCTATGACCGTGCCCAGGAGGCGAGCGTTGAAGAGATCACCGCCTGGCTGCGGACGAGTCCGTGGGGCCGTTGTGTTTATCGGTGCGATAATGACGCGGTGGATCGGCAGGTCCTGGCCTTGGAATTCGAGGGTGGCGTCACGGGCACCTTCACGATGACCGCCTTCGCCACGGGGCGTCATCTGGAGATTTGTGGCACCAAAGGCGTGCTAAAAGGTGGTGAAAGCTACCGGCAACATTTTGGCACACACTTGATTCTGCTGCCGCATGAAGGCGAACCGGTGCGGTATACCGTCCAGGCCGAGGATGGCGGATATGAACTGCACGGGGGAGGGGATGCGGGGTTGGTTAACATCCTGTACGATGAAATGACGAAGCCGCCCGGTGCGCCGCTGGAAGCGGGTATCGAGTCCACGGTGCATAGTCATTTGATCGGGTTTGCGGCGGAGGAAGCGCGCCTGAACCGGAGAGTGGTGGACCTGAGCGAGTGGCATTGATGCGGAGGAAAGGCACGATGGCTCTGGACTTTCCGACGGCTAGCGCCCCTTGGCTGGGCCGACGCCGTTTACTGACCGCCCTTTCGGGTGGGATTCCTGATCGCGTCCCAATCAACACCTACGAACTGGCGGGACGCAACCAGCGCGATTGGTACAATCAGCAGCCCAGCTATCGTAACCTGATGGCTTACATCCGCGAGCACACAGACTGCATCACGAACTGGAACCCACAGGCTGCGACCGACCGTTACACCTGCCAGGAGCGCTTTCTCTGTTCTGATTTCCCAGTCGAGATGGACACCCGGATAGAAGTCGTTGGAGAGTTCGAGCGCAAGACTCGTGTCTGCCACACGCCCAAAGGCGACCTGCGGTCCGTGACGCAAGCCGCAGCAAACGTTTACACCACGTGGAGGGTGGAACACTGGTGCAAAAGTCTGGATGACGTGGACAAGGCGCTTAGCGTGCCCTATCAGCCGGCCAACTATGACGCCTCGGACCTGAACCGGATTCGCGCGGAATTGGGTGACCACGGGCTCGTCATGGCCTCGATCGGTGATCCCGCTTATCTTGCCGCAGATTTGATGTCGTTCCAGGACTACCTGTTGTGGGCTTCGCAGGAGACAGAGCATTTTGCGCGCACGGTGGCGATTGTTGCGGAGCGAGTATTGGAGAATCTGCGGCGTCAATTGGATTGCTGCGTGGTTGACCTTTATCGAATCGTTGGGCCGGAGTATTTCACCCCGCCGTACCTCCCGCCTTCCATGTTCCAGCGCTTCGTGGTGCCTTACGTCACGGAAATGACGCGATTGATCCATGCTCGTGGCGGCAAGGTGCGACTGCATTGCCACGGGAAAATTGCCCGGGTTTTGGACCTGATGCTCGAGACCGGTTGCGACGGAATCGATCCCTGTGAACCGCCCCCGGACGGTGACCTCTTTCTGAGCGAAGTGAAGCGGCGATGCCAGGCGCGGGGGGTATCAGTCTGGGGAAATATCGAATTGAAGCTGCTGGAAAACGGGACGCCCGACGAAGTGCGTGCCGAGGTTCGAAGCATCATGCAACAGGCCAGGGAAGGCGGCGGCTTCGTTTTAATGCCCACGGCAGCGCCCATCACCGTACCGCTCTCCCCAACTACCGAAGCGAATTACCGCGCGTTTATCGAAGCGGGCTTGGAATTCGGAAAATACTGAACCCATGAAAATTCAATGCCTAACCTTGCTGGTGACTCTTACCTGTTCATTGAATATGAATGTTTTCTGCGGTGACTCCGGTCTGTCAGCTCTCGGTTTGATCCCTCAACCCGTACAGGTCAAAGTGGGTAGCGGACATTGGATGTTGCGGCCGGAGACGCGGGTGGTTGCCCGTGAAAATGCGACAGCGGAAGCGAACCTGCTCGCCGAAGCTTTATCGGTGCCGCTCGGGAGACGATTGCCGGTGGTCGCGGAGGCGCCCCGTGACGGTGATATCCATTTGTCTTTGGAGCCGTCCGATCCCTCATTCGACACAGAAGGTTACCGGCTTTCTGTCGCCACGAATGGAGTCACGATTCGGGCCGCCACAACCGCGGGGCTTTTTTATGGGGGAGTCACGCTTCCCCAACTGCTGCCGGTCGATTCCTGGCGCGTTCATGGATCGGCCGCCGGCCCGGGCACCAATTGTAGCGTCGCGGTGGTAGAGATTGAAGACCGACCACGGTTCTCCTGGCGCGGGCTGCTGTTGGATCCGGCGCGTCATTTTCTGCCGCCGGAGTTTATCAAAAAGTTCGTGGACATCATGGCGCTGCACAAATTCAACTCGCTCCAACTCCATCTCACCGATGACCAAGGTTGGCGGTTGGAAATTCTCAGGTACCCGCGGTTGACGGCTATCGGATCGATCCGCAAGGAATCACCGCGGCGGGGCGCTCGCAACGAGGGTGACGGTAAACCCTACGGGCCGTTTTTTTACACCCGGGCACAGATTCTCGATCTGGTGGGCTACGCCCAGGCACGCCATGTAACCTTGGTTCCGGAGATTGAGATTCCCGGGCATTTCCGCGCTGCGCTCACGGCATATCCGGAGTTTTCCTGCACGGGTGGGCCGTTTGAGGTGCGCACGCGGTGGGGGGTGGAACCGGATATTCTCTGTCCTGGAAACGATGCTGCCGTGGCTTTTGCCGGGGAGGTGTTGAACGAGGTTTGTGACTTGTTTCCCAGTCGCTTCATTCACATCGGTGGTGACGAGGCTCCCCGCGAGCGCTGGCAGCAATGTGCGAAGTGCCAGGCGCGCATGCGCGCACAAGGGCTCAAGAGCGAGGCGCAACTCCAGAGCTGGCTCAATCAGCGTTTGGAGGAGTTCCTCGCCCGCAAAGGCCGGCGATTGATCGGCTGGGATGAAATCCTGGAAGGCGGCCTGACTCCGGGGGCGGCGGTGATGTCCTGGCGCGGGACTGAGGGCGGGCGGGCGGCAGCTGAAGCGGGGCATGACGTCGTCATGTCTCCCACCACACATTGCTACTTCGACTATGCGCAGGCGAAAGGCCCGGGTGAACCGGAGTCGATTGGCGGCTTCATCCCGTTGGGGAAAGTGTATGACTTTGATCCAATTCCCCCAGGGCTTTCCTCCTCCAGTCACCGGCATATTCTCGGGGCGCAAGGCAATCTCTGGGGTGAGTATTTTTGGGAACCGGCGGACGTGGAGTATTTCGCATACCCGCGGGCGGCGGCGCTCGCGGAGGTGGTCTGGTCGCCCGCCGGTTCGGGCGATTTCACCGATTTCCAGCGGCGTTTTCAAGCGCAGGCACGGCGGCTAGAAGCCCTGGGAGTGAATTATCGTAAAGGCCCGCTACCGCCAAACTGAGCCTATGACCTCCAAACAGTTGGTTTACGCTGCGCTCGATGGACAAAGCACTCCGCGAGTTCCCACCGGTCCGCTCGGGGTGCATTACTGCGCCAGATTGGCTGGCTATACCCTGCGCCAATACACCACTGACGCAGCCGCACTCGCTGAATCCGTGATCATTTACTACGAACGCTTTCGTCCCGATGCGGTCTGGCTATCGGCCGACACCTGGGTGAGCGCCGAGGCGATGGGCGCGAGTGTGGGCGCCACCGACGATCAGCAGCCCTTCGGCGGCTTGGGGCAACCCCTGGTGCAAACAGCCGCGGATATCGATCGCATCCCCACGCCGGATGTGGGTTCGCAAGGACGGTACCCCTTAATGCTTGAGGCACTGGAGCGAATTGTCCGAGCGCTTGGGAACGACGTGTTCATCGTGGCTTGCTGTGATCAATTCCCATTCTCACTAGCCAGTGCGCTGATGGGCATTAATGAGATCATGGTCCGGGTGACGGAGGACCCGGCGTTTGTGGCCGCCTTGATGCAGCGCTGTGCGGAATTCCAGATCGCCTATGCCACCGCCCTGGCTCAAGGTGGTGCTGACATGATCAGCGGGGGAGATTCGCCCGCCGGACTGATCGGGCCGCGGTTTTACGCTCAACTCGTTCAACCGGCCGAGCGGCGCGTTGTGGCGGACATAAAGAAGCACACCGGGAAACCGGTTTCTTTGCACATTTGTGGCAAGGCGACACCGCTGTTGCCGGCGATGGCGGCCACCGGAGCCGAATTTCTTGAACTGGACCAGGCAGTGGATATCGGCGAAGCCTGTCGCACCCTCGGCCCGGAAATCGGCATCTGGGGTAACCTCGATCCGGTTCGTTTGTTATCTCAAGGCACTCCGCAAAGTGTTCGCGCCGGTGCGCGCACGGTGCTCACGGAGATAAAACGGGCGGGGCATCGTCGCTTTATTCTCAGTTCCGGTTGCACGCTCGCGGTCGAGACCCCGGCAGCCAATCTGGAGGCGTTCTTTGCCGAGGCGTCCGGGATGGCGGCGTAGCTGCCGCCACCGGGAAGTGAGCGAGTTGACGGGAACGTTCTGTATAAAATGGGGGTGCTGTTGTAATTGAACGTTCAGAATCGCGGTCGTAGTCTGGCCGTGGGCCCGGGATCCGCCTGTCAAACGCCCGGTCTGGCTCTAAGGCAGATTTTTAAACATCCTGAACGAAGACGGTATCTTATGAAATGCTCGGAATTGGTTTTCATCGGCATCAAGGGATCGGTAGTGGCGTTGAATCGTGCGACGGGCGAACAGGTTTGGGCCATGCATCTAAAAGGCGCGGGCTTTGTGAACGTGGTGTTGCACGACCGTGCAATTTTCGCGACTTGTTGTGGTGAGCTTTTCTGCCTCGATGCAACTACCGGCGAGGGTTTGTGGCATAACCGCTTAAAAGGCTTTGGGACTGACCTCGCCACCATCGCTTTGGCGAATGTCGCTTCAGGCGAGAACATGCTGGCGGTGAAGGAAAAGCGTCGGCGTGACGAAGCAGCCGCTTCAGCGGCTATGGTCCCTGCGACTTAATTGTGCCATTCAGCGGGGGGGACGGCAGCGGCTGTTGCCGGTCAGGGGCCGACGATTTCAAAAGGGATGGCGGGTAGTGTGCCGACCACCATGCGCCGGGCAGGTGCCTTGGCGTTTTTGGCCCCGGTGTTTCTGCCGGCCAACACATTGACGATGAGGTTGCCGCGCGTGCCCTGGACGGCGCTGGCATCACTGGCGACCGTGATTTCCGCCTGGCCCCGGTTCATCGCGACCTTTTCTATATGGAGACCCTGGGGGGCTTCGCTTAGTTCCAGTTGCACGCGGTCCACAAATCCACTCGGCGCGCCGGCCAGCAGGATTTTTCCCGTGCCGCCAGCGGGTATTTTTACCGGACCATCTCCTACGATACGCACGGATTCGCGTGAAAAGATTTGGTTCCGCACCAGTACAACGAGGTCGCGCGACGGAACCAGGTGTCGATAAAAAAACGCCTGCATCAAATCCTCGCACGGCTGGGCGTCGTGGGTGATTTCGCGCCCTTCGATGGTGGCTCGCCCCAGCACCTTCAAGCACAGCATTGTGGCCTCGGCGTCGGGTGGCGCCGAAAGCGTGGCCCGGACCTGGTCCTGGCCCGCAGGTATGGTGCCCCCGGTTAATGTATAACCGGCGGGGGCGTCCAGCAGGGTTAACTTGATTTGATTTGTGAAGCCGTCTTTGCGCAGGGCGTAGCAGGTGATGGCCTGGCTGACGCGAGTGCGCAGGGTCAGGCTGGAGGGAACGAGGCGCAGCTCAAAGTCCGGGCGCGGCGTGCTCAAGCGCAGGCGGTACGCAAACTCAGGCCCTCCTTTTCCCTGGGAATCACTCAAAAAAACGTAATAGAGGCCGTTCGTCGGCAACGCAACTCGCACATAGGAATCGGCATGATGCGTTTCAAGCCCGGCGCCTTTGTCTTCAAAGTCGTCGTTGATCGCAATAACGCGTCCATCGGCAGCCACCACCTTCACGAGCGAATCGAGCGGAGATCCCAGACGGCGAGCGGTAACCTCTGCCACCAGGACCTTGCCGGCTTCCCCGCGCAACTCGAAAACATCCGTGTCTCCGCTCGAATCAATGCGCCCATTGACGATCGTGCCCAAGGGAATGACCTGGGCCTGGCTCAGGTTATTGTTGGGTTCTTTCTCCGTCACCTCGGGCAAGTCCCCGCGAGCGAAGGGTAGGGCATTAATGGTGCCGGTTTCTGCCGGCGTTAGCAGCGATGGTTCCTCCGAGCCCCTGTTAGCGGGCGCTTTCTTGAGATGTTTCGTCGTGAGGTTCCAACCCTGCAAATCCACCTCCGCCTCAGCCCCTGCGGGTGCGCCCAGGGGATAACTGCCGGTGAGGTACGGCAGTTCACCGACCGTCAGCCGGTAAACAAAGTCCTCCCGTCCACGGTAGATGGCGTCTTTGATTTCCACGGTGTATTCGCCGTCCCGCGGTATGACCAGGTGCAGCACCGGATCCGGGTGAAAGCGGAAGTCATCGTCGTAGGCTAGTTCGCGGCCTTTGTCGTCGTAAACGGCGAGCGTGGCTTGAAACCATCCGGGAACGGCATCCGCCAGGTAAGGGATCAAGTCCCGCGCGTTGATCACTGCGATCAAGCTTTGGCCCTGGCGCGCGTGGAACTGGTAGCGATCCACTTCACTCGGGAAAATCTGGCCGTTGATTGTGGCGGGAGCGGTGAATGAAATTGGCGGCCGTGATTTGATCGGGGTTTGCTCGTTCGCCAGCTTCGGTATGCGAAATCGGCCAGTGTAATTTTCCTGGGCCGGCCGCGGTTCCGTAATTTCAGGCAGCGTTCCTACGTAGAAGAGCAGTGGATTGGACAATCCCTGGTTGGCGACCAACCGTAATTCACGCGGACCGGCGGGCGCGTTGCTCTCCACCGTGACACGCAGGATCGCGGATTCGGCGATCGCGGGGGTGCTGGGCCGCCGTTGAAACGCCTCCATTTTGGTGCGAATTTCTGCAAGTTCCTTTTCTTCTGCCGGGGTCCAAACCAGTTTCGTCTCGCCTGGGGCGTCAGTCTTGCGGCTTTTGCGCGAGTTTTGTTTGGCAATGCTCGCCCGCTTGTCCTGGAGTTCGCGGAGCCGGTCGCGGAGGTCATTGATCTGCTTCTGATTCAAGGGACGGTCGTATTCCACGAGTTCGGCCGTGACTCCTGTTCCGGTAAAGGTGGCGCTCGCGACCCCTTCCAGGAATTGTCCGCCCACCGTCACCGAAAACACCGTGCCTTGTTTCCCTCCGGCCGGATACACGTAGCCAATGCGCGAGCCACTGGTTTGTGCGGAGGCACCCAGCGCCACCAGCAGGACGACCAGGACCAGCACGGACCGTCTGTTGGAGGTAATTCGACGGAGTGTCCGGAGTTCCGAAGGGAATGCAGAGGGCTGATCGGATCTGGAGGAGTTTTTCATGGGTGCGACCCTTTAGATCAACTCGACCAGGCGACCACCGGAAGCGGTTTTATCTCCCAGCGGCGGTGAGACGCGCGTATCCAGGCCCTGGGGATGAGGCAGCCGGGCGTTAGTGTCAATGCCCAGCAAGTCGTACATGGTGCCGATGAGGTCGCAGGGATAGACAGGGCGGTCTTTGACTTCCTCACCCGTGGCATTCGAAGCGCCCAGCACCTGGCCGCCCTTAAAGCCGCCGCCTGCGACCAGGGCAGAGAAGACCTTGCCGAAATGATTGCGGCCGCCATTCCATGGCGCTTCCCATAGCACTTTTGGCGTGCGACCAAATTCCCCACAGCACCAGACGATCGTGCTACCGAGCAGCCCGCGCTCCTGCAAATCCTGGAGGAGCGTTGCCAGTCCTTTATCGAGCTCGGGCAACTTGCGGCGCATGGTCTGAAAATGTTGTTTGTGCGTGTCCCAACCTTTGTAATTGATGGTGATGTAGGGGACGCCCTTTTCCACCAGACGACGGGCCATCAGGCACGACTGGCCGAAGGTGTTGCGCCCATAGCGTTCCCGCAACGCATCCTTTTCCTGGGCCAGATCAAAAACTTTGCCGGCATCGCCCAGGATCAAATCGTAGGCCTGCTTTTCGCACTCGGCGGCGTTCTCGATTTGCGGGTCGCTTTTCAACGCGTGCTCGAGGGTATTCAAGTTGTGCAGCAGGTCCCGGCGCGATTGCTGGCGTGCTTCGGTGATGCCGGGTGCCACCACTCCTTCCACGGCAAACCGGGTTTGCCCCGGATCGCCGCCAGTCGCATACGGCTTGAAGCGTGAGCCGAGAAAACCGGCCTCCGAAAACCTTCCTTGCGGTTCGGTCAGCACCACATAGGGCGGGATCAAGCCTTTGTATCCGGCATCATAACCTTTGAACAGGGACACCACGGCGCCCATGGAAGGGTACACTTGGCGATCGCCAGGTTGGCGGCCGGTCTGCACCAGGTAAGAGGCGGTTTCATGCCCGTTGTTGCCGTGGGTCATGCTGCGGATCAGGGAGAACTTGTCCGCGGTTTTTGCCAGCACCGGCAGCAGTTCATTGAGCTGGATTCCGTCCACGTTGGTGGCGATGGGTTTTTCAAATTGCCCAATGTAATCGCGTCCCGCCGTAGGTTTGGGGTCGAATGTGTCGATGTGGCACGAGCCGCCCCAAAGCCAGATTTGAATGACGGCTTTGGCCCGGGGTTGCGCCGTCGTGGGGGTGGCCGCAGCAGGGTCGGAAGCACGGTTGGCCGCACTGAGGGGGCCCACGAGCGCGCGTCCCGGGAGCAACAAGCCGGCGGTCGCCAGCAATCCGGCCTTCAATGCCTGTCGTCGCGTCATCGGATCGTCCGAGAACATCATCGGCGTGCCGTCGGTGTAGAGATCAATCTTCATGGCGTGAGCAGGATCTAATGGCGATACAGGAACTCCGCGCTGTTAATGAGTGCCCAGGCCAGGTCCAGGGCCGCTTCGCGGGATTTCGTCTTATTCTTTTGATAATAGGCGAGCGCGACCTCCGCTTCCGCATCGGCCGGGTACCGGGACAAAATCGTGAGGTACAAGCCGGCCAGTTCCGGACGTGTCACGGTGCTGGCATTCAGAAAATGTTCCAGCCGTGTGCTGCCCTCGAGCTTGCGCTGTAATTGGCTCGAGTTGAGCAGATGCAAGCGTTGAGCCGCAGTCAGGCGGTTGTTGCGTTCGGATTCCAGTCCTGTGTCGCGTGGAGGCCGGCCAAACATTTCCAGGAAGGGGCTGCTAATGCTGCCATCCGGGAGGCTGATGGAGCGGAAATCTTCCGGGATAAAAGTGAACGGCTCGGGAATTGCACTGGTATATTGCTCCTTTCCTCCGGTGATCTCGTTGAGCGCGTCGATCAGAACCTCGGCGTCGAGGCGGCGCACTGGGTAAAAGGCGAAATTGGCCCGTGCCAGCTCAACGTGCTCAGTGTCTGCCGGCAGCGAGGAGAGTTGGTAGGTGTGAGAATTGAGAATGAGCCGCAGCAATTGTTTCAGGTCGTACTTGGCGCTGCGCAGTTCGCGCTCCAGATAGGCCAGCAGCTCGGGATTTGCTGGGGGATTGTCCGGGCGCAGATCGTCTACCTCGTGAACAATGCCACGGCCCAGCAGCCAGCACCAGTAGCGGTTGGCAACCGCCCGGGTGAAGTAGGGGTTCTCCGGCCGGACCAGCCAATCCGCAAAGACGATTCGCGGGTCGGCGTCAGATTCGAGGCGCGCGACCGAGCCATCGGGAAATCGCACTGCCGCGAGTGATTCCGTATTTGTCTTTGAAGGGTCGAAGAAGATGATTTCCTCTTTCCATTCCTGGGTGCTTTTGGCGCCGATCTTGTTGAAGAAAGCGGCCAATTGCTCCTGGCGTTCCGCCGGCCATTTGTCGGCGCGCTGCCCCATAAAAGTCAGCGCCACCGTCTGCGCTATGCCCGTCGGTTCGCGGTTCTGCATGGCGCGATAGAAATTTACCGGCGCCACCCGGAAGTTGCTGCCGCTCGAGGTCAACAGCGCGCGCGCAAACTGGTCGTAGGGCAGATTGTCCCGGATCGCCGTCCGGATCCAGCGGTGATAAGCCTGGGCCGCATTCGGCCAGAGGTTGATGGGGAACTCGGCTTTCACCCGGAGGACATCGCACCATTTCATGGTCCAGTAATCGGTGTATTCATCCCGGGCCAGCAGTTGGTCGATCAATGCCGCCCGTTTGTTGGGGGAGCGATCGGCATAGAACCGCGTGGCTTCTTTGACCGTGGGCAAGGTGCCGATGACATCCAGGTAAACGCGTCGCAAAAAGACCGCATCGGAACAGGGACGTGCGGGTTTGAGATCCAGCTTTTCCAATCGCGACCAAACCAGCTCGTCCAAGGCGGTCGGTTTGGTGGTGAACTCCGGCATCTCATAAGGGTTCGGGGAGGCCTCAACGGCAGATGCACTGTCGCTAAACAACAGCATCACAGCTACTAAGATGCGGATAAGGTACATTTTTACGACAACCTGCCGGCGGCCGTGATCACCTGGAGCCCGCTGACGGTCAGGGGATTAGACGTCTCTGAATAACCTGACGTTACAGGTAAAGTTACCTGGAAGCGAGTCACGAGTTGCTGGAGGGAGTCGGCGGTGGAACATGGCAGGCCTGAGGCAGAAAGGTGGGCGGTCCCGGGAAGCAAGTTGCGAGTGGCTGATTCTGGGGGATATTCAGTCGATGAAGACAGTCGCAATTATCGGCGCGTCCAGTGATCGCTCCAAGTATGGCAATAAAGCGGTGCGCGCTTTTCAAAGCCAGGGCTACCGCGTGTTTCCAGTGAATCCGCGGGAGACGCAGATCGAAGGTATTCCCGCCTTTCAACGCGTCGGCGAGGTGCCGGAACGTCCCGGGACCATTAGCGTCTATCTCCCGCCGTCCGTGTTATTGAAATTACTGCCGGAGATCCAGGCGCGCGGCTGCGACGAATTATGGCTAAATCCAGGCACGGAATCTCCAGAAGTTTTGGCGGAGGCAGCCCGACTTGGGCTTAATGTTATCCAGGCTTGTAGCATTGTGGGCATTGGGCTGTCGCCACACGACATGTGAGTCCGTCTGATAGCTTCCGTTGGGGAGTGTGAAGACGCCGATTCGCGGGAATGTGCTCGTTACCTAAGTGCTCTTCTCGCGTGTCGACGGGTAGTTGTTGGTTTCGTGCTGCTTGCCGCCAGCAAGGGGGCGCGGTATTTTCCGGGCCATGCCGGCCAAATCTGCCAGCCCGCGGGAAATCCAGTTAACCAGCCCGGTGACCATGCTTTTCGGCGTGGGCGCCGAGCGGGCGGCGCAGTTGGAGCGGTTGGACATTCGCACGTTGGAAGATTTGCTCCTGCACCGCCCGGCGCGCTATGAAGATCGGCGGCACCTCCTGTCGATTGCGAAGCTGCAATTACACGAACCGGCCACGGTGCGTGGCACGGTGCTGGCTGGCGGCGTCAAGTGGTTCGCCAAACATACCAAGTCGGTCTTCGAGTTGATTCTCGACGACGGCACTGCCCGGCTACATTGCCGGTGGTGGAACCTGCCCTACATGGAAAGATACTTCGCCAAAGGTGACGAGGTGATTGTTTACGGGCGACCGCTCGGGCTCAAGCCACGCACGATGGATCATCCGGAGACCGAGGTGATTGATCCCGGCGAAGAGAGGTTCATCCATTTCAACCGCATTACGCCGGTTTACCCGCTCACCGAAGGGCTGCCGCAGCGGTGGCTGCGCGGATTGATTTGGCGCTCGCTGGAGTCGTTCGGGGCATTGGTCGTGGATCGCTGGACCCCGAAGTTGCCTGAAGCGAAGGATGGCCCAGCCGTGTCGCCTGGTAGTAGCGGGGAACTTGCCCTGCTATCCATGACGCGCGCCCAGGCGGTGCGGGCCTTGCACTTCCCCGAAAATCCTGCCGACGCGGAGCGAGCGCGGGACCGGTTGGCTCTGGAGGAGTGGGTTGATCTCCAGCGGCAGATTCGCGAGCGTCGGCTGAGGTTTCAAAGCAAAGCCACCGCCCTGCCTTGTGGCGGCACCAATGAGTTGATCCGTCCGCTCTTGAAGCGCCTCGGTTTCCGGCTCACTGAGGCTCAGACTCAGGTGCTGCGCGAAATTCGCAAGGACATGAAAGGTGTGCACCCGATGCGCCGCCTGTTGCAGGGAGACGTCGGTTCCGGCAAGACGGTCGTCGCTGCCTGCGCCGCATTGATGGCACTTGAATGCAAATTCAACGCGGCGCTGATGGCCCCGACAGAAATTCTGGCGCAGCAGCATTACCAAACGCTCCGGCGATGGTTGGAGGGATTCCCGGTTAATGTGGAACTGCATACCGGCAGTGCGAAGACGGCGTTCTCAGGCTCTCGTCCTGACGCGCTTGACTCCAAGCCGTCGCTGTTTGTGGGTACGCACGCCTTGGTTCAGGATGGCTTTGAGGTTCCCGACCTGGGACTGGTGATCATCGACGAGCAACACAAATTTGGTGTGGCGCAACGGGAAGAGTTTTTGAGAAAAGGTCATTACCCACATTTGTTGGTCATGACCGCAACCCCCATCCCGCGCACGCTGGGGCTTACGTTGTACGGCGATCTCGACCTTTCCACTATTGACCAAATGCCGCCCGGCCGGGGGCGAATTCGAACTTTCGTACGCGATGCATCGCGCCTGCCTGATGTCGTGGAATTTGTACGCCGTACGATCGATCAGGGTCGCCAGGCATACGTGGTGTACCCGCGGGTCGAGGAAACCACTGGCGGTGTGAAAGCGGTCGTGGTGGAAATGGCCAAATGGCAGCGCAACCTGGCACCCTGCCAATGCGGGCTACTGCACGGACGGTTGCGGCCGGAAGAAAAGGAGGCGGTGATGGATGCTTTCCGAAGCAATCGAGTGCAGGTCCTGCTGGCGACCTCGTTGATCGAAGTGGGGGTGGATGTGCCGAACGCCACTTTGATGCTGATTGAGAATGCCGAACAGTTTGGCCTCGCGCAGCTCCATCAGTTGCGCGGGCGTATCGGTCGTGGCGGACATGAATCATACTGCATATTGATGGCTGGGAAGAATCAGCCGGAAATCCGCAAGCGGCTAAAAGTGCTGGAGGACACCACCGACGGCTTTCGAATCGCGGAGGCCGACCTTCAGTTGCGTGGCCCGGGCGAAATGCTCGGTCAGCAACAGAGCGGGGTGCCGAAATTCAAATTTGCAGACTTCGCGACTGATCTGGACCTGATCAAAATCGCACGGGGTCAGTCCTTGGTATTGACAGTTAAATAAAATTATTACGCTAAGTAGTGCGGATAACTGTCAATACTGATTCCGCTGAA
>DBMR01000115.1 GCA_002298785.1 Verrucomicrobia subdivision 3 bacterium UBA693 | reverse complement strand
TTTTCGCCGGCCAACGGACGCTACACCGCAACGTCCAATTGACGATTCAGACTAGCAAACGGTGATGAGAGTGTCAAGCGGGGGGAAGGTCTGAGGTCTGAGGTCTGAGGTCTGAGGGCGGTGGGCGGAGGACCGGCGGCGGCCCGAACGTAACGAATGGCTGGGGCGTGTGCCAGGTGAAGGCGACCGTGAGTGTGAGTTCGTGGCTGCCGGGACAACTGGGAATTGCCGCGATGACTAGCGCGCCAAAAATCCCCCCCATTTATCGATGGCTCGCATAGATCGGCCGACGTTAGCTCACCGATGGCAGCCCCTCAGCGACTCCCGAATTGCCAAGCTGCCTGGCGGGGCCGCCAATCGGTGCAGCGCCTTTGTCGTGTGCTTGCCGGCCGTCATCTTCCCAGGACCCGATACCTTGTGAAATAAATGTCAGCATCCAAGTGTAATTGCCCGCGGGAGTCCTCCAGGCAACCGACTAGTGACTCAAATGGGTCGCCGTTCGGGAAGTGCCTCACAAGCGCGTCATAACGATTCGAGTCTGACAGAAGTAGATGGGCCATCTGGCGCTTGGTAACCTCCAGCCGAAGCCGTTCCGTGCCGATGGTATCAACCCCAAACTCATCCCAATCTGAGATGTTCGCGCGGTAGTCGTAATTTGACGCGTCCGCAGGGCAGTCTGCTCCTAGCTCCGCCATGACCTCGTTGAGAAGAACCTCAAAATCATAGGCGACAATCGATCCTGCTGGAGGACACGCCCTGACCAGTTCCCTCCGAAGTCTGTCTGTCTTCGCGTAGAACAGCGAACCAGCGAAGGTGACCACATCGAATACCTGCACTGGAAGTTGGCCCAGCGCCTCACCTGATCCTTGGAGGTAAGTAATCTTCGGGTGCCCCTGAGCCACATCCAACATTGAGCGATTCGGATCCAGCTCAAACACGCGGTCGCAATACTTCGTAAGGGCAACGGCAGAGTATCCCGTGCCACAACCCACGTCCAAGCCGACCCGGAAAGACTCATGGGGGCGAATCACACGTTCCAGAATAAGGCGGTGGAGCGGTGGTCGAAAGGCTGCATAGTGTCGTGCAGCCGTGCTGTCGTATCGCTCAGTCATACTTGGACACAACGATGAGGATGAGCGACGCGCCGCCCAGAGCGTCCGAGCCGAAGCGAGACGTGACTGGCGCGTTGACGGAAGCAAAAGTTCGGTTGCGAAATCATTAGCGCACCGGATCGACCCACCTGCTCCGATCGTTGAGCACTGGATCCGAGTTGAAGGTATGTTGCGCTGGTGCGTTGCGGTGGGATGCACTTGCACACCCGCACAAAGCCGCCGTCGCAACCAGGACCAGCAGCAAACAAAATACCATGGTCGATTTCATAGACTACAATCCACCGAACGGTGAAGCGCCAGGTTCGATTTCCTGGTCGCTGATAAGTCCGCCGGTCTCATCCACAACAAACTGCCAGACGTAGAAGGTAATGACAAAGCCCCCCTGTTCAAAGGCGACGTTGTAGGTTTGGCCGTTTTTCGTGGCGAGCAAAAATCTCCGACGCGGCTTGGTGCCGATGCACCCGTCCGAATACGGCTGACCAGCATCGGCGATACCTGTGACCTTTGCGAGGTGGTTGCTGACAGACGTTGGCAGGTTTGTGATGGAGGACAAAAAGCTCACGTTGGGCTGGTTAGTAGCCAATAGCTGCAATGCCGACCGGGCCTTCGCGGTGTAAATGCTCTTCGAACCGTCCGCTCCGAGAGCAGCGGCTGCTGTGATTCCAAAAATCAGCGAGAACAGTAGTCCACGCATGCAAATTGAACGTCGGTGCGCAGTGGCGCGCCGCCAAAAATGCTCGGAATGCAAGCGGAACGCGATCGGCGCGTCCACTGCCGCAGCCTTGTTAAAAGGGCCGCATATTTGTTTCGAAATACCAGTTTCCATCGATGTGTCTATAGAAGAGCTGCCCGTTTCCTAGATTACGGCACTGATCCAAGCTCTTGACCTGGTTGGTTGGCACACCATCCAACCAGACAATGTCAATGTTAAGGTAATGATGAATCCAGAGCCCTTGCCAAAGAGTAAAGGCAGGATTCCCTGGAGGATCGGCGACGCGAAAGGTTTGCACGGAACCCACCTGATCAAGGAGCCGGAGATACTGCTGGTACCGGTCCCGAGTAAAATCGCTGGTTGCTGTGGGTTTTCCCTCAAAGAAGGGCCTTAGAGTTACAACTCCAAAGGGGCCCACCCTTTGCAAAGCGAATCTCTGATCTGCTTCGAACATCTCTTTTAGCTGCTCATAGGCCGCGCGGTGCTTATAGAAATGCTGGAACAGAGCGCTTTCCTTCGGTGGCTCGGGGCGGATGACGTGAAAAAAACCGATAAGGATGCCCATAAGCGCTGCCCCTAATGCGAGCAATGCGAGCAGCGCGTAAAGCACGGTGCGTATGCGCTTGCTCTTTGGGACAGTCGCGATAACTGGAGGCGTTTCCATACCGGTCTCAGTTCTAACCTTTAGAGAGTGTATCCGCCGTGCTTTGGGGAAGACAGGTGCCGAGGGTTCGTGTCAGTTTGGAATGCCTGGCGGATACACTCGGGTTGGACTGAGCCGCTGAGCCCGCGAGGTCCAAGTTACATTGGAGAGTATTCCCCATGCGGGCCCCGGCAATGCCTGCGGACTGCTGGCGGCGCTGGTTCGCGGCGACCGCAGTGGCGCCCGCACGAGCCGCAACCTCCGCAAATGTGTCTATACTGCCCATCCGAGGTAGCCTGCGCTGGCGCTTGGGCGCAGGCAAACAAAAACCGAACGGCAGCCGCTGAAGCGAAACGGCTTGGGCGCCCTGCGCGGTTGCGGCTGAGGTGACGCATTTTCACAAGGTATCGATCCGCACGGGCACCGGTTGGCGCCGCAAGGGCGATGGCGCGGGAGGGGGATGAAACCCTTTCAGGGTTGGGTTGGATGGTGGGGTGGTCGCCCAGGGTAGCCCCGCCTTCGCCGAGGGGCTTCCGCCTTCGCCGAGGCTTCGGCGGATGGGGCGGCGGGCAACCCTGGGCTAAAGGATGAAACCCTGCGGGGTTCGGGACGACGATCAGCATCAGGGGTGAGAGCCAGCGGCCAATGAGATGAGATCCGCAGGTGACCTGAACAGCTGGCTCGCAGCCGCTGAATGGTGTGGTTAGCCGCTCGGAAATAGCCGCTCGTATTCGTTGTCCTCAAGCTCCTCAAGTCCGAACCGTTGAATGACCTCAGGTGGAACTCGATACATAGCCGATGAACGGCCCATACACGCTGCGCAGAGCGACACAAGGTCCTGGTCTAGCGGAACCCTGTAGCCAGCGGGCAGCCACGTGCTCAGATACCAAGTGCCTTGCTTGCGACAAAGCCAGAAGCTATTGCCGCGATTCGGCCAGACTGGGCCCTGTTGGGCGGAAACTACCAGCATGTCCTCGTTTTGCAGCTGGCCCACAAATCCGAGCTTCGCCAAAGCTTCCGTCAAAGCGCTGTAGGACGTCGGCTGCATATTCGACAACGAAAACGCTCAGCGACGCGCCGCCGAGGGGCTCCGGCTTGGAACCAAGACGCCCCCAGAGCATTCGCTGCAGCAAAGATTAGGCGGCATGGCCATCCTCTTAAATCACAACCTCAGAAACGCCTTCAGCACGAACAATCCAATCACAAACAATTCTACCAGTCCAGCGATAGCATACCGCCATCGGGGACTTGATTGAGGATCCGAGCTACTAAGGATAATCAATGGCGCAAAAGCCAGCAAAAAGTATGCAGCCCAAAGCGCCACATTATCTGTCCTGACGGAAAGAAGCACGATGGCCAAAGTAAAACCCGTGAGCAAACCAATCACGCAACAGACTGATGCTCCAATGATCAAAATAACTCTCATAGCGCAATGCCGTCAGCGACCCGGCGACCCGGCCCGCGGGACGCGTGGACTGCAACAGTGACGCGATGGTCGGGATCGTCGCAGCGTATTAGGCATCACGGTCATAGTCAAACTCACGTCTCTGCCGGCAGACGCTTCAGCGCCGAAACCACTGCGACTAGTAAAAGAATCACGACGGGAATCTTGAAGATAAACAACAGGTCCGAAATCCCCCCAAAAAAAGCCGCGTAAAACACGCCGCCGATAATGGCCGCTAAGAGACGAATCCGGCGAGCAGCAATTCCCAACGTTATGTAGATAGCTCCGCTGAGCGGGAAAAGCCAATCAATCCAGCCAAGCCGGTCAAACTGGAAGCCGTGAAGAAACCAGTCGATGCCTGCGATGATAAGCTGAATGGCTGCGACGCCAAAGAGTGCCGATGCCGTGAGGTTTTTGTCTTTGCGAATAAATTTCACAGCGCGTAGTGATGCCAACGCATCAGCTCACCGATGGCGGCCCCTCGCTGACTCCCGAATTGCCAACCGGCGTGGCGGGGTCGCCACTCGGTGGAGCGCCGGGTTCGGCGTCGCCGTTTCTTTCTCGAACCCTCAAGAGACACTCCGAGGCACTATAGGTGTAGTCGCAACCGCAACTCGGGCAGACCGCGTGAAGGTTGCGAATCAACCTCCCGACCAAGGGCGCAGATGCGCCCTTGGCGTCCACAAGGAAGGCAAGCCAACGCTCGTTTGCAAGGCGCACAGCCTCGGCACCCAGCCGGTTGTGGCATCTGAGGCACACAAAGTTGAATATCACGTCGCGACGGGTCCGCCTGTGACTGGCCATCTGGATTTTGGCTACCTTGTCATCCAGAGTCCGCTGCTCCAAGTAGGTTCTTCCGGGAGCGGGCAACAATGGAAGAACGATGCTGAGCAGATCACCAAATGTCTTCCTTTCTTCCAACCGCTCGGCAGCGACGCGGATGCCCAAATGCTTCTCGAGCATCAGACTCAGTGTTCGGTTTTCTTGACTGCTATTCATATCGCCGAACGACTCGGATCACGGAACCAGTGCTCATAGCCTCTGCTTTGGAACAGCGATGTCATCGCAGGGTTAGGCGGTTGGCTTCTCATAACCTCTAATCTCAACGTGTGCGTCTGTCGCAACCAACGGGAGCACACCAAAAGCCTGAACGGACGCGAGGAAGGCATCAAGCGCCCGATTTCGGAATATGCGCGGATACCGCACCCACAAAATCTCCCAATACTCATGCGGGCCACCCCCGGTCAGCCCGGGGTCGGCAACCATATGGTCCAAAAACTTCAAGGGCGGAATCGGCGGACGCAACCTCTCGCGATCACGGCCGGCAGAATCGCCGACAAGTGCAACCTGATACCACAAGCCATGCGAGGCTGCGCACTGCAACACCTCTCGCCACTTCGTATTGCTCATTAGAGAGGCGCCCATCCTGAGAACCTCTTTGCGACGACGGTCTCGGATCTCCGCGTAATAGTCGGCGTCGTATGGCATGGTGTGAGTCAAACTGCCGAACCCTTAGCGAGTGTATCCGCCGGGCCCTGTAGGAAATCGTGGCTGTGACCAGGCACGTAGCAGGGCATGGCGGATACACTCGGGTTGAACTGAGCCGCTGAGCCCACGACGTCGCAACTACAGTGGATAGTATTGAGAAGCGGGGTCTGGGCGACGGCCACCGACCGCGCGCGTGCCCAAGCTGAGGATCCCGAACCTCTGTGGGCCAGGGCCGCAATCTGCGGGGAGCTGCCTGCAGTGCACATCGGAGGTAACCTGCGCCTGCGATTTGACAGGGGCAAACAAAAACCGAACGGCAGCCGCTGAAGCGAAACGGCTTGGGCGCCCTGCGCGGTTGCGGCTGAGGTGACGCATTTTCACGAGGTGTCGATCCGCACGGGCACCGGCCGGCGCCGCAAGGGCGATGGCGCGGACCTGGTCGGACTCGCTGCGCTCGAAACGCTGCTTCAGTTCATCCCGCTCGCGCATGAGAGTGACATTGGTTTGGCGGAACTCCTCCAGCCGGGCTTTGCTTGCCCGCCGTAGTTCCTCAACGGAGGCTGGGTCCACCGCACCATCCACGTCCAGCACCCAGGCACCATCACGCTCTACATAGAACGCCTGCTGGTCCGCGGGGATTTCATCCTTGGACTTTGCTCGAAACTTAAGTGCCATAATTTCTGCCTTTTACTTTTCGCCTTTCACGCTCCCACCCTAACACCGCTTTTTGCCAAAAACGCGGCCCCCGCCAACCCGTCCGGCATCGCCGGGACCCGGCGGGACTCCGTGCCCCCTGCGCGGGACAAAAATTTCGCACAAACCCTTTGACACCCTTTCACCCGCAGCACCGCAGCACCGCCTTTTCCTCAAAAATCCGGAGCCGCACGCCACCCGCGCCACCCGCTGGCATTTCCCTCATTCACCGGTTGCTGACTCTGCGCGGAACTGCAACCTTTCCCAATGTCCCTGTTCCCTAGATTCCGGCTGCGCCTCGAATATGTGTTGTCCCGGGCTTTATGCTTGCCTCCCAAAAAGGAGGCGCGGCATCATCAGCTATGAGCAAGCCACCCCGTCCATGGGGCAGCCCGCTTTGGAGGCTGCTGTGAAACTCGTCGCATACGCTGACGAGTCTCATAGTGGTAGAGACTCTGAAGTTCTAATTATCGCTGGCTGGATCGCGCTACAGGACGAATGGAGTCAGTTCTGCGTTGCATGGCAGAAGGGTTTGGACAAATACGCCGCCCCCTATTTTCATTTCCGGGAATGGGCTGACGCTTCGGCGGTTGTCAGAGGGAAGCGGCGAGCCAGTTCTGAATTTCTGAAGAAGAATCCGTATCGGGATTGGGACCAACCCAAGCTCGATGCATTTCTATTTGAGCTTGCCGAAGTCGCCGCATCCGGCCAGGCGTTGATGATTGGAGGGTACGTCCCAGCAAAGCTGCTTGTAGAAGACAAGGCAGATGGACTGACCAGGGAACCCAGCAGTGCGCAGGAGCTTTGTATCGAGCACTTCTTCGGCTCGGTCGTTTCAGCCGTCAACAGGGAGCGTGCACCGCTGAAAAGACAACCGATAGCATTTGTCTTTGACTACTCCGACGATCCGCAATGGAGGAGGCTTATTGAGGATGCATTCGCTTCCAGCCGCATTAGAAACAGGCATTTCAAGGAGATTTCGTTCGCTTCCAAGAAGCACCATTTGCCCCTCCAGGCTGCGGACATGGCGGCCTATCGTATTCGCCAAAGGATGGAGGACCTGGTGACTTTCGACCTGTCCAAGTCATGGGAAAAACTCGACACAATACTTTTCCGCAAGATGGATGCGTGGACTGCGGGGCTTAGCGACCGCGAAAGAGAAGCGATTCTAAGACGGTTTTATGTGGTCCCGGAAGATGCGACCTATGATCAAGCAATGAAGGCAATTACCAGCCATCCCGCTTATAAGCCCCCAAAAGACCGGCCCGGTAGGGGCAAAAGAAAATAGGCCAGGGTAAGTACGGTAGTACGCCACCCTGGGTAAACCGTCTGCGGAGCTGTTTTCTCCCTCGCTTCTTCCAGGAGGAGAGGGCCGCGGAGAGGAGGCCGACCGCCAGACTACGGCAGTCCGAGGAGTTCCTTCGCGCCCTTCTTCAGGAGATCCTCAAGAACGGGGAGCGTCACCGCGACACCGGCCTTCTTGAGGTGCCCTAGCGTCTTCTTCCAAAGCGTATCATTTCGCGCTGCGTCTAAGAATTCATGCCCCTGCCAAGTGAGCCGAATAGCCACGGTGCCACTCGGATAGCCGTTGGCATCTGTCTGGATGACGCCATCGACAAGCCCCGCCTCGATGCAAAGAGCCATGTGGTAAATCTTCTGCTCTTCCGAGTAGCTACTAAGGTCCGGCTCCGGCTCCTCCGCCTCGACCCGGAGCATTTGCAGCCGGATCAGTTCCATATCGCGTTTCATGGCCTTATTCCTGTAGGTGTTTCCAGAAGCACACCTTGTCCCACAAAAGCTCTCGTATCAAAAGTGTCGCCTCTTAACGTCGCCCTATACATCTCGACCATTGTTCCTTCCGGAAGATCCGCGTCAACAAATCGGAAAGCCGACGCCGCCAAGTATTCCAAGCTCACGTCGAACGCAAGCCACCGGCGCCGTTCCGCTTCCGCCACCGCCCCCGTGGTGTTCGAGCCGGCAAAGATATCCACCACTAGGTCATCGGGCTCGGTCAGGAACCGAATAAAGAACTCAGGTAATTTTGCCGGAAAGCGTGCGGGGTGTTGTTGCGCCCCGACCACCTTACACGCCCTCAAGTAGGGCCCATTACTTTCCGTGTTAGGGATTTGCAGAAGATTGGGGGGAATTGCCCCGCCGTTGTCCTTGCCAAAAGTATCAGCGATGTCATGGCCGCTCGGCCGCTTCGCCGGTGTGTAGAAGGCGGCAGGGTCTTGTATGAGCTTCTTCATTCTGGCACTGTAAGGAGCCAGCACTTTCCTGACATCCGCTTTTGGCCACGCATTTTTCGAAAACCACCAAACCGTGTTCACGGAATCCTTTGCCCGCAGCTTCCGCTTGTTAACCCACTCGATAGGCGAAGGCAGCTTTGCAGGATTATGCCAGTAGAAATCTTGCGCCAGTTTGAACCCAAGCTCGTCACAGAACTTCAACAGCACCCGGAACGGATACAGTGCCCGCTCCGGTGCTCCCTTCACGTACGCCCCGCCAATATCGATCACAAACGACCCGTCAGGCCGCAGCTTTCTAAACACCAACTCCCCGAACCGGGCCAGCCATTCCACATAGTCCTCCTGTGTCCTGTTCCCGGACCGGTCCAGGTATTCTTTCTCCCGCTGCAACGCGAAGGGCGGCGAGGTCATCACCAAGTTTACGCTCTCGTCCGGCAGCATCGCCAACAGCTTCACGGAGTCCCCGCAATAAGCCGCGCCAAGCTCACTGGTGTAAACAGGTTTTTCAGCAATCACACTCATAGTGTGTAGAGTAAATCTCGCCAATCATCTAGAACATTCTCGCGTGTCTCTAGGCGCAAGACAACTATTCTCTCAGAACGTCCGAAACGCCAGGGTCGCAAAGGGTCTTTCACAGGAAGACCTTGCGGAACTATCTGGCCTCCATCGGAATTACGTTGGTGGCGTGGAGCGCGGAGAGCGCAATATCTCCATCGACAACATGGAGAAGCTCGCCCGTGCCCTGGACACCAGCATCGCAAGGCTGGTCCCCAGCCTGCTGACGCCCGCCAAGCCTAAGAAAGGAACCCAACGTGGGACTAAAGGTTGATTCCAGCTTCCTGAAGTTCCTCACCATGGGTGCCCTCGGCGCGCGCCGCGTCTGCGAGCTCATGGTGCGGGCCGGTCTGCACCCTATTGAGCTGGAGCGCTATTCCCGCAGCAACAAGATTTGGTCAACGAAGGTAAAACGCCTTCGCCTGCCTGATCTCCTGTGCGTCCATACTGGGTTGCGCGTCGAAGTTAGGGCCAAGAGCGACCTCACCATCAAGATGAGCGACGCCCCGACCAATCCCGACCGGAGATGGAACACGGGTTTGGCCCCGCGCGACATGGTCGCTTTCGTCCTCATCCGTGAGGCCGAAGGCGGTAGACTCCAAGCAGCCGACAACGCCGAACTCTTTTGGGTTCAGGACCTCCAAGCAACAGAAGATGCGAGTCGGCTTGGCCCTCCAAAATCCGCAAGCGAAGGTGCGGAACGCGACAGAGAGTGGCCCTCGATTGTCCCAAGTACCAACGGCGTCGTCCAAGCCTTAGATCAGGCCCGCCTCTCAACCCGCCTGGACAGCGGCCGCAACCAGACCTACCAACTCCGTGGCAAGACCTCCTACTTTCAGGTTGGCCAGCGCTTTTTGGCGGACTCTCAGTTTCTTGCCGGCCTCCCGGTCGCCAAGGCGGCTTTTCCCAATCCTCAGCAAGCACGCTGGAACCCGCGCGACATGCTCCGATCGGATTCTCCGATCGACCGCTACGTTGCTGTGAAGGCTCTGGGAGTCGTGGGTGCCGCTCCCGACGTCCCAGCGATCACCAGGATCGCCGAGCGTGACGCAGAGGGCCGGGTTGCCCTTGAGGCAGCCGCCTCCCTTGTAAGGCTCGGCAACGACCGCGGTTTGGCCCTGCTCAGGGCCGCCATCAACGAGCCGCAAGTCCCGTTCTTGAGGATGGAGGCAACTCTAGCGCTGTCAGAGCTAAAAGTTACACCCCTTGCGGCCCGCTGCGCCGATTTGCTTACCGAGTGCGCCCAAGCCGAAGCCCTGCTCAACGATGAAGTACGCCAGGCGGCTATCTGGGGCCTTGGCAAAGATGGCCTGCGCGCCTACCCCCGCTTGCTGGCGTTCCTCGACGCACCCGCCGTGGATGAACTTGTTCACACAGTCTGCGCATTCGGCTCGGACGCCGATGCCACCGTCGCCGACCATCTGATCGCTATTCTCGCTGACGAAGCCGCCTCTGAGCGGAAACGCGCCAGCGCCTCGCTCGTCTTGGCCAGGACCATTCCTGCCGGTGTCTCCGCCCCGCGCTTGGTTGCATTGCGAACCTGCGCCTCCCCCACCACCAAGGATTGGGCCCTCGCCACACTCGGCCAGATGAGCCCCGCCGCCATCCGGGAACATGTCACTGACCGGAACCTCGCCGCCCAGTTACGACCCCTGCAATTGACTTCGCCTGAGACAAATTGGACCCGCTCCGAGCAGGTCGTAGACACCCTGGCTTTCGTTCGGAAGCAAACTGTCGAAACGCGTGCGTAACCCACGCAGCCAATAGAGTGAGTTTCAGGCAGATCGGTCTGGCCAGTTCGCCCCTCAAGCACTTGAATCAGGCACCCGAATGCCTCCCCCGGGTTCATCCCCGCCTCGACCGCCTGCATCGGCACCTACCCACCAGCCCCTTCAACGCCATATCACATCACCTGTTCGGTTGTTTGTTTCACCTGTGCGGCCGCGCGCTTGGCGTCCGCCTCCAAAAGTTTCAGCTCCTCCTCATTCGTGCGTCCTTCCGGCAGAATCTCGCCGCGTCGAAATAGCTCATGCATCGTGTCCAGGCTGATGGCGCCCGATTGCCAGGCTGCCACAATTGCCTGCACATCCTGGCTGGCCAGTCCTCGCGTGCTGAAGTCGGTATTCAACCGCACCAGCACATGCGATTCCGTCAGGTCATCAGGAAGCTCCTCCGTCGAGTTCCACCAGTAGGCCCAGCGCAGCACCTGGGTCAGGCTGTCGCTCACGTTTTGCGCCACACTGCCGAGGATGCTGTATTCACCAGATTGCCGGAGCTCGATCGCGGTGGCGGTTTCGCCGACCCGTTTCATGTCCTCCAGCATGCGCGAACCCAACACCGCCATGTGCTTCTCATCCCGATCCATGGCTCGCTCGAAGGTCGTCAGCCCCTGGCCGGAGAATTCAAGGTAACCAGCCGTCGCTCCCGGCGTCTCCGTCACCCATGCCGTGCTCGACCCGATTCTCAGGCTTGCCGCCTTGTCGAATCCGCTCACCCACGCCGTCGGCAGCGCGGTGAAATGCAGGCCATGCTTGAAGTCCGCATCGAGGCGATAATGATCCAGATTCGCCGCGATGATGTCCTCCAGCGGCCCCTTGTCCACGTCAGGCCTGCCGTGCTGCGGCCCGTGAAAGACAAACGGAATCAGCGGCAGCGGTTTGCCCAGTCGCAATGGAACTCTCGTTTCCACGAGGTTCCATTGGGGTTGATGGTTGAGAGTTGATGGCTGATAGTTGGGATTGCGTTGCCAAACGTCCACGCGGCAGAACTCACCGCCATTCCCGGTCAGCACCAACCGCAACACTCGGATCTGCTCCACCAGGTTGGTCTCGAATTCATCGGAAGGAGTTAATGGTTGAGAGTTGATAGTTGAGAGGCCCCAATTGGAATTGATTGGGGACGACGTGGAAGTCGTTCCTGCCGGCGCTGTCGGCGAAAGGGCCCTACCATCGAGGTGGGGCTGGATGAAGAGTTTGCGATACCAGGCATGGCCAATGCCGCGAGGGTTGAAATCGGGCTTTGTCTCACGCAACGACGCAACGACGCCAAGGTTTTCCTCCCAAAGCCCGCAGACCACCCGCTCGATACCCTCTTTCATCATTCTTTGCGTCTTCGGGTCTTCGCGTGAGTGTTGCTTCCTTTTCGGCCATTTAATCGTTGGTAAAGAATGGCTAGTAAGTAGATATTGGCGGCCGAACTGGGAATTAATTCCTGGTTCTACCTAGATCACCCAAAAATGCCAGGACGGTCCGCAAACATCGCCAACTCCAAAGGGAAATGCGGAGCCTGAAGAACCCGCGCCAGGAGCAGGAGGCGGTGGTTTCCAACCCCAATGCCAAGCTGCTGAACCCAGTCCGGAAAAGGGATCAAATCTTAGCTCAGATCATTTTGGGCATGCTGGCGGTGTTCTCGGTGTGAACCTCTCCCCCACCCGCACCTGCATAAGCGAGCTTGGAAGCTCGCGCTCCGGTGGCTCCCTTTCCGCGGAATCCGCATTAGTCCCAATGACAACTCGAGCGGTTGCAGCTGGGAGGCCAAGCAACACCCAGAGGACAGGTTCCGAGGTGACCCAGCGAACTGAACCAGAGCGATCGGTGCCAGTTTGCGTCCAGGGTCGGGTTAAGCTGTAGGCATTTCATACCAAATGCGGATGAACTGATGCCACTCCGCAGCGAAATCGCCCATGATGACGGCGTCGACCTTCGATGAATCTTTTGCGCTGATATTTGGAAAGACCACCGTCTCCACGTTGATGGCCTGCACGCCAGAACTGGCGAGCCAGGCATTAGCTCGCCCCAAAGTGTCGACGAATGACTCCTGCGTTCGTGAGAGTATCCCCGTCTTTGTCGTGGCAGGAAAGAAGTCTTTGAAATGGATCTGCATATTAAGGCTCAACGGTGAGCCCCGGCACAACCGCCGGAGCGGGACTCAGCCTGCGAGGATGGTGTTCGAGTCTCATGAAGCGGTCAACTGCGCGGAGAGGCGTGTGCCACCTTGCGGAATCCAATCCCAAGCAAATCCAGGCCTGAGCCGGTGGTTACCGGATCACTTTGGGGAGGTCTCTTTGAGTTCCAGGGCGACCTTGGTCTCCTGCTCCTTCAGGTTACGTTCCAAGCGATTTTTCAAATCGCTATAGAGGTTGTTGGTTACCGAACCGAGGTGTGCGTGCGTTTCCTGGAATCGACGCGCCGCCATTTTGAGCCGGGCAAAATGCAGGTGAACACCCTCGCGCTCGACTTCGTCGCGGGCCAGTTTAAATGCGTTTGTCCAGGCTCCCAGCGCTTCCTCCGTTCGCCGCGGCTCGATGCCGTAATAGGTCTGAGCCAGGTCCGACGCCAGGAGGAAATTGGTCGGGTCCGCATTCAGTCCTTTGCGATATAAATCCAGGGCCTTGTTGAATACCTGTTGTTCGGTCAACCCATAGACCTCGGCGGCGTCCTTGCGAAAGAGATAAACCGTGGTTGCGTAATTCTGATAATAAACCGCCTCATGCGGATTCAATTCGATGGCCCGCGCATAGAACTCGAACGCCTTCCGCACCGGGCCGATGTGTCCATAAATATTGGCCAGGTTGTTGTAGATGGCCGGATTATTGGTTTCATAGGTCATGGCCTTTTCCAACTGCAATTGGGCTCCTTCTTCATCGTGGATGTCTCCCAAAAAACTCGCGTAAGCGATGCGCGCCTTTACATGCTCCGGATGCCGCAACAGAAAATCCTCGTAACCCTTTCGCACCGGCGCGAAACGGCGCTGGATTTTCGCCCGCATATCGGCCGCCGGAATCGCCGCCCCGCGTTCGGCAAACTTATCATTTTCCACGATCCAGTCGTCCACCTCGGATTGTGCGGCATTATCTTCATCCAGAAGCTTCTGATATTCCTGCTGGATGGCGTCGACGGCAGGCGCCGGCGCGGAAGCGGAAGGTTTGGGAGCATCGGCGGCCCGCCCGGTGAGGCAGGATCCGCACAGGGCAAGCATCACAAGTAGAATTGGCAAATGCAGCACACGCAGAGTGTATCATGTCCGCGGCCAACGCCAAACGGCTTTTCAGCGACTCGTATGCTCCCCTGGTGGTTTGAGGCGACCTGGACAAAACCACACGGGCATGCGCCGGACCGCGCCGCCTGGATCAGGGAACCACTGGTGGGTGTATGGGCATTGAATGGGCTCCCTCCGCGTGGTAGATCGCGGTTAGTTCCTCGAAAGCCTTTCGCAAGGTCGCTCCCTCCAACCGGCCTTTCGTCCCGACCAACTCCCGGTCAATGAGCCCGCGAAGATACAAGATCCGCCAACGCCAGGAGGCGCGCGCCTGCGGTGTCAATTTCTGCTCCGCCTCCGCGAGCAATCGGAAGGCCTCCAATGCAACCGGATCGAGCCGTTTTCGGTCATGATTCACTTCCAACAAGGTGATGGCGCGAGCGACCGACTCGGTGACCTGCGGGGAGAATTCAAAGGCCACATACTCCCGAACGGTCTCGAGCGTGGGACGGCCGCCATCCCAATAAAGCTGGCTGCAGATGACCTTGTTGAGATCCTCGTAGATGCCTTCAGAATAAGGGAAGCCGCCGGAGAGCTTCCGCTGCGTTTGATTCCACAATCGTTGCAGTCGAGCCGGGAACGGGTTTGCCCCATAGCCTCCCCAGGGGCTTTGCCCCCACATGCTGATTTCCGGGAAATTCAACAGTGGCCGGCCGCCGGGAACACCCTGTTCCAGCGGATACCGGGGAAAGTCCTCGTGAGCGTCGGCCAGAACATAATCAACCCAGGTGCGATCCGAGTCCAGGAACCGACGCAAACCTTCCCATTCTCCGGCTGGTGGAGTATCGAAAGTCCAGGTGGAGATGATGGTCTTGATGGCGGGGAACTTCTCGCGAGCGATGCCAGAAAGCTCCCGACAGAGGTTCGGAAAACCCCGAGCGCCCCAGGGCCAGCAATTTTCGCAACCGCAACCCCCTTCGTCATAGGGCCAGAATTCGACCGCATCGAGGCCGGGGTCCTTAAATTCATCCAGGAGACGGCGCCAGTCACTCAGCAGCAATGCACGCGCCTTAGGCTTGCTCGGGCACAGGTTCACCCCGAAGTCACCACGGCGCTTTAAGGGGTCCGGCACCGGGACACGCCTGAATTCGACCGGCGCAGACTTGAAATCGTCGTTGGCGGCAATCAGCAGTGTGACCTGCATGCCGGCTTGCCTGGCGGCGCGCAGGATGAGCCGGAGCCGGTCCAACGCTCGTTGTGCGTCGGGATCCGAAAATCCAGAGTAATGCCAGCGTGGGAAGGTGACCTGCAACTGGTTGAGTCCCCAAAGCGCCAGGTCCTCAACGTACTCGCGCACCTCCTCGATCGGCGCCGCTTCATAGTAATTGTTAAAATGTGTGGCAAAGTAGATCCCACGAACTGGTGCGGCGGGCCGCGAAGCGCCCCGCCACGTGCCTGGCGTGAACCCACCCTGGTCGTATCTGGAAGTTCGCAGGAATTTGCCGATGCCGTAGATCAATCCGCGCATGTCACCCCCCTCGATCAGGATGGTGCCCCCGGGTCGATCCGACAGACGATAGCTTTCCTGGTCGATATCCGGTTGGAGCGCGAGCTCGATTTTTAGATCAACCACGCCGCTGTTGGTAAACGTGGCCGCGCACCTTCTGGTGATTTGCCGCTGCAGAATCTGGCTCGCCCTCAGCGTGAAAGCGTCAGGCCTTTCGGGCAGGACCAGCGCCGCCGATTTCACGGGTGCGGCGTCCAACGTCCTGGCCGAGATCAACCCTGCCATCACCAACAATAGTGCCGCCGACACGCTCAGTTTTGGCTGGGCCATAGACCTAAACCGTCCGTGTTACTCATCTGCATCCCCCGGGTTTTCCCATTCCGGATAAATCTCGGGCTTCAATTCTCCCCGCCGAATCAGCTCTTGCAGATCGCGAATGATGGTGCGGCGAGCGACTCTGAATTGGCGGGCGAGGGCGGAGATGTTGGGACGCTCACTCTGATTCTTGACCAATTCGCGAATATGTCCCTGGCGGCTCAGGCGGTCGGTGGAACGGCTGAAAAGTTCGAGGGCATCCACACGGCGGGAACGTTCCAGAGCCTCGAATTGCCGCACGGTCTCCGTTTCACCGCATTCTTTCAGGGCGGTCTCCACGGTTTGCTTCAGCGCCCGCAAGTCGACCGGTTTTGTGAGGCAATAATGCGCCCGGCGCGGTCCTTGCAGGGCTTGCATTTGCTGGTGCACTTCCAGCGCTCCGGACACCACAATGATGGGCACAAACGGAATCAACTCCTTCAATTCGGGCAGGAAATCGAGGCCCTTTTCACCTTTGGAAAGGACGTGATCCAGGATCACGACGTTTGGGCATTGGCTGGGGATGAGGTCGAGGGCCTCGCTGCCCGTGGTCGCCCGGAGCAGGCGGTATCGCTCCAAGGCATCTTCGTAGATCTCATATTGGAGATCGTCGTCTTCAATGATCAGGATAAGGGGAGCGGAGGGATTGGTCATGGTGATCCTGGGGAGGCGGAGCCTGGTGGCGGTGGTGCTGGTGGAGAATCCGTTACGGCGGCGACGGGGAGAATCAGGGTGAACGTGCTGCCTTCATCTAGGGCCGAAGCCACGGCCAGCCCGGCACCCATTTTGCGTGCCATCTCATATACCATGGATAGACCCAGACCCGTCCCGCGGCGAGCGGAGAATGCCTTGGTGGTAAAAAACGGCTCAAAAATTCGCGAAAGATTCTCCGAGGGAATGCCGCAACCCCAATCCTGGACCGTCAAGGCGACGTAGGCGGGTGCGGGCTCCGGTTGGATGGCCAACTCCTCCCTCCGGGAGGAGCCGGTGCTGTTTTCGCCGGAATTATTCGACACCTCCACAGAAACACCTTGAGCGGGATCGGAGGCGGCTAATGGAACCTGCGGACTCTGCTGCCATGGGCGCGTCTGAATCAAAACGCGCGGTCGCGTGGTCATCGACTCAGCGGCGTTCAGCACAAAATTGATCAGGATCTGCTGGATCAGCTCCGCGGAGCCGCGGACGGGAGGAAGGTTGGCTGCGGGCTCGAAGGTGATTTGCACCTCGCTCAAGAAGCGATCACCCAGCAGCCGTGTGGCGGCGGTGACTAATTGGTTCAAATCTCCAACCACGTCAATCGCCTGCTCGGACCGACTGTAACCCAGCATCGCCTTCACCAGTCCGGCACCCTGCTCTACCACGGTTTTGATGCGATCGACCCGGGTGCGGATCTTCCTGGGGTTATCGAGATTGTCCTCAATGATCTGGGTGGAACCCATGATGATCGAGAGAATGCTGTTGAAATCGTGGGCCACGCCTGCCGCCAGGGTACCGAGGGCGTTCATGCGCTGGCTTTGCGCCAGCGCCCGGCTGGCGACCTCCAATTCCCGGGTGCGTTCCGCCACCTTGCGCTCGACTTCGGCATAGCTGCGTTTGAGGCGCAGGTGCCGGTTGAAGGCCAGGGCGGCAAAAAACATCGCCACCAAGGCTCCGAGCGCGGTCGTGCCCACCACCCGCAGATCCTTGTACCAGGGCAGGACCACCACGAACTCGAACCGGGCCGGATCCTGTTCGAGGTTGAAATTCCGGTCCATCGACCGCGCCTGAAAAACATGGTTGCCGGCCGACAAGTCAGTATACAACGCCTCGGAAACGCTCGAGAACGGGGACCACTCCTGCTCATCCAGGCGATACGAGTAGACCAGGCGCTCGCGCGGAGTAAATTTCCATTTGTCCTGCGCCGCGAAGCCCAGCGTGGCAACCCCTTCCTCCGTGCCGCCGCCGGTAGGAATTTTGCGGATCGTGGTCCGCGGTGGATCCTGATCTGCCTCCGGATGAAATCGCGCCAGACCCGAGGCGGTGCCGACCCAGAGCCGGCCGCGTGTGTCCTCGCACAGGTCGCGGACATTGGAATCGGGCAACCCCTCCGGCGTGCCCTGCTCGAGCCAGATACCACGCAGCCAGCGGAACAAACCGCTATTGGAAGCCACCCAGAGGCTGCCGTCACTCGCGCGATAAATCCGGTTAACCTGGTCGAATCCGCCTCGCAGGAGTTTCCAATCCCGGCCATCGAACTCCCATACCTGGTCCCGGGTGGCGCAGGCCAGGTGACCGTCACCCAGGTCTACGAACTCAAACGCAGTGGCGGGAAATTTCTCGGGAATCAAGTAGCGTCGCCACTCCCCATTACGCCACCAGGCCAGACCCAGTTCACCGCTTACCCACACGTCCCCGTTTTGCAGTATCAGCACCGCGCTCAGCACTTCGCCAACTCCGGGATCGGGCCCGGGCCATTTCCAAGCCTCCCACTTGAGTCCGTCAAATGTCTCCACAACAGGTGTGGGGCCAGTGATCCGCTTTTGCACCAGGAGCCCACGTTGTTTATGTATTCCCAACACGCGGAATGATCCCTGCCTCGCAGCGGATAACACTTCCCGGTAAGCCTCAGTCTCCGACTGAAAGGTGAATAACCTGTCCTCCGTCTCCAACACCCAGCGTCCTGACCCAACGCCATAAAGCGCCCTCACCGTTGGCGCATCAGACACCGCCTCCGGCAGCGGAAACGGTCGCAAACCACCGTTGGTGGCGCGACAGAGACTTGATCCCGTGACAAACCACATTCCGCCCTGATCGTCCGCCGCCAGGCAGTGGGCGAGAGATTTACCGCTTTCCGGTGGCTGCCGCCAGGAAGGCAGCGCGTAGCGGAACAGCCCGTCGGAAGTGGCGAGCCAGAAGGCGCCACCAGGTTCCACCGCGACATCCAGATACTGGCGCGCGGAGATGTCCGGCACCTGCACGAACGCGGCATGAGGCGAAGACTGCTGGCGCAGAGTGCGAAGGGACATCGACCAGAAGTGACCGCCGGGACCACGCCAGGCCGCGCGCAAGCGTGTTCCGGCATCCATCGGCTCGTTCCAGTGACCGTTCTCGAAATGCACCACCACCTTCTCCTCTCCCTGGGTCGGGTCGGCCAGGAGCGTTAATCCCCCGGTGGCATCCTCCTGTGGTTGCTGAAAATTGCGGGCGCCGAAGTCCGGCGGCGCCAGATATTCCACCCATTCGCTTTTGGGAGAGACGTTACGCGCCGGTCCGCCAATTTTGGCGACGCCCCGTTCCGCCGTAACCCACAAGGCGTCGTCCCGCGCCAGAACCAAGCCGAGGAAGGCGCCCAGGCGCAGATCGTCCGCTTTTCGAAGCAAAACTTTACGGGGTTGCCTGGGAGCTTGGGCATTGAACATCATCAATTGCCCGGGCAACAACACCAGCACCAGTCCCTGGCGCACCATGCATAGAGGCAAAGGATCAGTGTAACGCGGATTACGCAAATTGAACTCGGCGGCAATCTCGTCCACCGGATAGGTCACCCATTCGCCGTTGCGGTACTCGGCCAGGCCAGTGGGCACGACAGCCCAAACCTGGTCGCCGCGGCTGCCGTAGATGCGGGTGGGTCCGAGGTCAGGCGCATTGAGCCGGTTGACGGCGTAACCGTCGAGTTCACTAAGGAACGGAAGATTGAAATGGCGGGCAAAGACTTTACCGGATGGGGCGACCGACACTGCGGCGCAGGCGGATTCGGGCAATCCATCACCTACCCGGTAAACCCGCCATACCAACGATTCCTGGGCGGACGCGAGGGAATAGCAGAGGACTGCGGCCAGCAGCAGTGGAAAAAACAATCCGCTGCGCCGGCGTACCGGCGCAGGTGTTCTCTGGCGAAGCCTGGCAGTGATACAGTTCAAAATCACAACCCGGCCCGGCTGCCGCCACGATCAGTGGCGCGCTGCCTACACTCGCTTCAAGTAAGGCAACTTCCAAGGGCCGCGATAGTCCGTCCCAATCATACGATCTGCCGCGGGATCGTCCATCACCCTTTCTTCGGCGCTATTCCAATTGATCTTGCGTCCGGTCCGCAAGGCGATGTTGCCGAGATGGGCCACGCTCGAGACGTGGTGGCCGACTTCGAGATTGAGCACCGGCTGCTGCCGAGACTTCATGCAATCCAGGAAATTGCGCACGTGCGCCGGGCGCGGATCAGGACTGCCCGGCTTCCGCTCGGAATCGAGATTTGCCCGTTTGGGCTCGGTGATGATCTGATAACCGCCATCATTCAGGATGATCGTGCCTTCCGTTCCGCTCCATTGCACGCCCCAGGACCGCCCGTGCAATCCGTTGTTCAAACCGGCCTTGTGCTCCCAAATCAAAGTGAAGTCGGGAAATTCATAAACCGCGATTTGTGAATCCGGTGTCTCCGAGTTGTCATCGAGCACATACTTGCCGCCGGCGGAGAATACGCTCCTGGGCGCCTGTTGCCCCATGCCCATCAGCATCATGTTGATCAGGTGCACGCCCCAATCCGTCATGAGGCCACCGGCGTAATCCCAAAACCAGCGGAAATTGAAATGGAACCGATTGGGGTTGAACGGCACCTTGGGCGCCGGCCCCAGCCACATGTCGTAATCCACGCCGGCGGGGGGATTGCCATTAGCCGGTTTGCCGATCGACGGCAGCCAATCCAGATAAGCCCAGCCCCGAACGATGCTCACCTTGCCCAACTTGCCGCTTTTAACCATGTCGGCGGCTTCGTTGATGTGTTTGGAACTGCGCCACTGAGACCCCATTTGCACCACGCGATTATGCTTTTTCGCCGCGTCCAACATGGCCCGCCCCTCATCGATCGTGCGGGCCAGCGGTTTTTCCACGTAAACGTCCTTGCCCGCCTGGCAGGCCATCACCGTCGGCAACGCATGCCAATGATCGGGCGTCGCCACCAGCACGGCGTCGATATCTTTCCGGTCCAAAACCCGCCGGAAATCCTTCACGGCTTCCGGTTTGGCATTGCGCTTCTTCTCACAAATTTCTGAAGCCTTGGCCAGATGGGCGTCATCGACGTCACAGATGACCGGACAATCCACCTCAGAATTGAGGAAGAAGCATTCGAGATCACCCTGCCCCATGCCGCCACAGCCGATGAGGCCGATGCGGATTTTGCTGTTGGCTCCGGGTTCTTGCGCCCGAGCGGACCGGATGAAGGGGCCGGAGCCAGCGCTTAGGGCGAGAGCCGCCAGAGAGGTGGAAGTGACGAATTGTCGACGCGAGATATTTTTCATGCTTTCGGTTTTGGCACTCATAAAGACCAAAATTGTTTGATGCCCCAGCCTGACAGACTTAACGCGTTAAGTCAACCCTCCTCCTCCGAAGGGTTTGCAACTCTCCCACTCCCAACAAAAAGCCCGCTGTCCCGGGGAAAACCCTGTCGGACAGCGGGCCGAATGCAAGCCTTTACAGGCTGTCGCCGAAGTCGGCACGGAACTTGGCCACCAATTTTTCCGGCCAAGGACTTGTCGGCTCCAGTTTTCCACCGAAGAACCGGAGAACCGGTGGTTCTTCGTAGAACTTGAGCCCGCCGACCAATTCACGGTTGCGATATAGCCAGTGCAGACGATCAATCGCGTATTTGACTTGCGATAAGGTGAAAACGCGGCGCGGCATCGCCAAACGCAGCAATTCGATATCGGCGAGGACGTCATTGCCATTGGCATCGCGAACACTCGAAATGGTGCCGCGTTCCATGCCACGGACCCCGGACACGATGAAGAATGCAGCGGCGAGTGCACCGGCTGGGTATTGAGACTGTGGCACGTGCGACAGGAACGTCCCGGCATCGATATGCACGCCCAACCCTCCCGCAGGCGTTACGACCGGGACCCCGAGTTTATCCAACTCGTTCACCATGAAGCGAATAAAGCTTGGGGATTGTGAAATGACGGTGTCATCGAGCGTCTCCGCCAGGCCCACCGCCATGGCTTCCACCTCGCGAATCGACATACCGCCGTAGGTGTAAAAGCCCTCGAACAGCGGTATCAGATCCCGCATGCGATTATGCAATTGCAGGTTATTCGTGCAGATGCCGCCGCCCCGTGTGGAACTCACTTTGCGGCTCGAGAAATAGGTCAGGTCGGCCAGACCAATCATTTCATGCAGAATCTCCTTGATGGATTTGTTTTTGAATTCCGCTTCGCGTTGTTTGATGAAATACGCGTTCTCCCCGATCAGGCTCGCGTCCAAAACAATGATGATACCGTGTTCATTGGCCACCTTCCGCACCTCGCGCATGTTGGCGATGGAGAAGGGCTGCCCACCGATCAGGTTGGTGGAAGCTTCAAGGCGGATGTAAGCAACGCGGCTGGCGCCGTACTTCTTGATGATGTCATTGAGCTTGGCGATATCGAGGTTGCCTTTGAAGGGATGCTGGCTCTTAACCTTGAGCGCTTCGTCGGTGTAGATCTCGAAAATGGTGCCACCATTAAGCTCAATGTGCGCCTTGGTGGTCGTGAAGTGGTAGTTCATCGGGACCACGTCGCCCGGCTTGATGAACACCTTGGAGATGATGTTCTCGGCGGCGCGCCCCTGGTGGACGGGCAGGTAATACTTACAGTTAAATACCTCCTTGATGGCTTCCTCCAGGCGCGCATAGCTCTGCGACCCGGCATAGGCGTCGTCCGCACGCAGCATAGAGGCTACCTGGTTGTCGCTCATGGCATTGGTGCCACTGTCCGTCAGCATGTCCAGGTAAACGGTCTTGGTCGTGAGTAAAAAGGTGTTAAACCCGCCCTCCACCGCCGCCTTGAGACGCTCCTCAATGGGAATGAGATTCAGTTTCTGAACGATGCGGACTTTGTGCAATTCCAGGGGGATCTCTTCGCCGCTGAAAAATTTCACGTTGTAGCTTTGATTCTGTTCCATAGTCTGTGAAGCAGGTGACTGGTTATTGATTAAGGGACACTGCGGATCGCGCTCCGCGTTCGCACAGGCCCACGCGTGACGAAAGACGCGCGAGGACGTTAAAAGGTCAGCCACGCCAACAGCAAGGACAAAGTTCTTTCGGCTTAATTCAAACCTCAATCCCAGGTCGTGTTGAGCAGAGCTGATTAGGTCGCGTGCTTCGCCCGGTCTCCACCCTGCGCAATCTCACCAGCGTCCAATTTGGCTCCCCGCCGTCCCCGGGTATCTTCTGGCGGTTTCCAAGTCGGCAAGGGAACTGCTGTGGTAAGCCCAGGCTCCGTTATGCGAGCCATTTTTGCCGTTTTCCGGCATAACCGGGGAAGTGCGTCCCGAAAACAGCCAACTAAAGAGACAAATGAGACATCTGCTTGTTACAATTGCTGCCTTGCTGAGCCTTGCCTCCGTTAATGGCCAGGTATTTACGGGGACAAATTTGCCGGATACCTCCAGCACCTTTAGCTTCTCCCTGACCGCCGCGGCCACCAATGTTTCCATCACCCTGGGCGGTTCAGGGTCCTCCTATTCCTATTTGATGCTGAAAAGAGGCAGCAGCCCTACCGACACGGTTTATGATTTCAGTTCACAAAGCGCCGGCCAGACCAATGCCATCAACCTGGAACAACCTGAGTTGGCCGCCGGCACTTACTGGGTGCGGGTACGCACGCCGGCCGCGTCTCAAGCCCACACTTTCAGCCTGGTGGTGGAAACAAATCGCACCGATCTGCGCACCGCCTCCCGCCCGGTAAGCAAGCCGGTGGATTCGCTCGTCAACGGTTGGGTCTTTGGCGGCTCAAACCAGTATTTCCGCGTCGAATTCGCGACGAATGCCTTTTGGCGCATCAGCCTGGATTCCACAAACATCAGTGGGCCGGATCTCTATGTCGCCCGCAGCCAGTTGCCCACCACCTCGAGCAATCTGAAGAAAGCCACCGGCGGAACCAACGACAGTGTCGCGCTCACCTCTACCGAGACCACACCGGGCGCTTATTACATTGGGGTCTTTGCCGCCTCCGCCCCCGCTGGAGGTCTGCCCTACACGATGAAGATTGCTTCCGTCGTACCGGTTAACCTGACCTGGGATCCGGGCACGACCCACCTAGGCACGCTGGTTTACACTAATCTCACCGGGACAGCCGATGACTATTATTTCCGCATTAGCACGGCCAATCCATCACTGGGAGCCTGGCGCACCGCCTTGCGCATGCTGGGAACCAACGATGCCAACCTGTACCTGAGCCGGGGAGTATTGCCAACGCCTTCCGTGGCGGATTATCGCTCCGAACGCCAGGGCTCGGACGGCCTGGTGTTGGCGGCATCGATCGGGTTCCTCCCGAGCGAAGAGTGGTTCATCCTGGTGCGGGCAAAAGCTGGAGCCACCTGGACCCTGGTGAGCGGTTCACCCTACGTGCAGGACCTGGGAACCATCGTGGCCGACGCGTCGAGCGGCAGTGGCCCTGCAGAGATCGGCCCTGAAGGAATGCGCTATTTTAGCGCCAGCGCCACCGCCGATATGCTGGCCTGGCGCCTGTACCTTAATGGACTTTCGAACACCCTTTATCTGAAAAAGACGGGAGTGCCGCTGCCCACGGTGAATGACTTGAGCCAGGCCGGGCAAATGCTCGTTGTGCCCAAATATCTCACGGTGGGACAATACTTCATTGGGGTCGCGGGAGCGCCTCACACCATGATCGATCTGGATTCACGGCAGCACACCGTCCACAACCTGGATTTTGGGGCGAGCACCACGGTCGCCACTTCAGGTTTTGGTTATACGACCTACCGGGTACAGGTACCCGCTCAGCAGATCGCCTGGCAGATTTACCTGCCGTCGACAAATGGCAATCCCAGCTTCGCCGTCCGGCGCTATACCGTTCCAAACGAGAACAATAACGACGGTTATTCGGAACTGAGCGGCACAAACGCCGTGGACAACATCACCCTCGTGCCGCCGGTCTTGAGCGATGGCACCTTCTACATCACGGTCTATGCCACCAACGTACTCACCACGAACGCACATCAGTTCACCCTCCAAAATGGCCCGGCAGTAGTGACCGATATCCCCTACCGCACCACGGTTTTCAACAACGATCCCACTTGGATGGGTTGGCGCTTTTACCGTGTGACCGACATCTCGGCTCAATTGGGCAGCCTGGGCTGGGACCTCGTGCTGTCGAATGCTTCTCCCGGAACTCGCATTGCTCTCCGTCGCAATGCCGCCCCCAGCATCTGGGCCTTCCGGAACCCCAGCCCGGATTTCCCGGCACCCAACTTCTACGACGCTCTGAGCACCGGTGATTTCCTCCAACAACCCGACCATCCTGCGGACGTCTGGTACGTGGGCATCTACAATCCCACCAATGCGCTGGGCAACTTTTCCCTGACGACAAGGGACCTGGACGCGCCGGCGCTCGTCGACAATCAACTCGTCACCCGCAGCAATGTCTTGAGTGGCCGATGGGAGTTCTTCTCCATCGAACTCAAAACTGAAGATATCCAGGGATTGACGAGCGGCGGACCCGTGGTGGGGTGGGACGTGCGCCTGACGAACGTGCTCTCCGGCTTACCCAGAGTGGTCGTGCGACGCGGCGGGTTGCCGACGAACCAGCTTTCGAATTTTAGCATGTCAGGCTCGACCTGGCCCAGCGGCGCCCAGTGGCCGGCCGGGGCAGACTGGACAGCCCGGCGACTCTCCGCCGACGGTACCACCGACGAGGAAGGCCGCATCCTGGTCATGGGGGTGAATCGTCCCCTGGAAGCTGGCACCTATTACGTCGGTGTATTGAACACGACCGGCACCAACAACATGTCCTACCAGTTGTTAAGCCGCTGGATCGGCCCCAATCGCAGTATCCCCGTACAAACCCTCGCTTATACCGGCGGAAAAGCGACCAACACCATTTCGGCGCGCGACGCGGCTTATTATCAAGTGGTCATTCCACCGTCCACGCCGAGTTGGAAGGTGCGCCTTAATTGCGTCGGCTCCGAGTCGATGCTGGTCACCTGCACCAATCGTATCCCCACAGCCCTATTCACGGAAAAGCGAATGCAAAAGGTCGCTAATGAGCACTATGTGTTACTGCCATATGTTGGCTCGACCTATTTGACGGCCGGGACAAATTACCTGGTGGTTGTGGGTGAAGGCCAATCGCCGCTGGATAACACTCGCATCGGCACCGGCCAAAGCACCTACGTAATTGAATCCCAGGGGGCGCTGCCGGAACCCGACCTGGGTTTCCTGATGGGAACGGATTTGACGGCGACTGGTTCGCTCGAAGGCGGTGAATCGACCGCCTATCACTTTAGAACGCTGCCCACCACCCTGGGCTTTTGGTTGACCCTCGAAGATAAGCAAGGCAATCCGTGGATGGTCTCCCGTGGATCAGCGGAGCTGGCCGATCCGGGTCTGCAGATCGATCCTTACGGAAATGAAGGAGGCAGGGTTTCCTTCGCAGTTGCGAGTCCTACCATGATCGTCGCGGGCGGCGTTGACCCGGTGGAAACGGTCATGATCAAGGCGCGCCAGGGAACCACGAACTTCCCCAACGCCTCCTACACGATGCGCGTCAAAGAGATCATTCCCGATTACGTCAATTTTGACGGCGGCACCTTCGACATCATCAATCGCCCGCCCGAGTATGAGAGCTTTTTCTATATTGATGTCCCGGCGAATTGTCTAGGCTGGGATTTGCGAGTGACCAATGTAACCTCGGGCACGCCGCTGATTGTGGTAAGCCGTGACGTGCTACCGATATTCAGCAACTCGGCCGGATTCACCCCGGTGCCGAACAATCCCGCCATCAGTTACAGCTGGCCTTCCGCCGCACGGTGGGCTACCGGACTGGACTGGACTGAAAGGCCGCTCGGGGCCAGTGGCGCCGTCGAAACTGGCCAAGTACTGGCGATGGGCATGAATCGTCCACTGCAACCGGGCCGCTATTATGTCGGCGTGATGGCCCTCAGCAGCGCCCCGGTTTCCTGCACCCTGGTAAGCCGGGGCATCGGCGCGGGCTTTTCCATTCCGGTGACCGACCTGCCCTTCACTGGAGGCACCGCGACTTTGGATAACCTGGCACCGCGTGAAGCCGCTTATTACCGTGTGCAAGTTCCCACAAACGCGGCCAGTTGGAAGGTCTCGCTTACAAACACCCTCGGCGAGAATCTCCTTGCGGTGTTGAAAGACACCTTGCCCAACATCGGCGCCGCTCTGAACACCACGGCGACGAATTCGGGCGGACGCAAGCTGCAAAAAATCGGCGACGAACAATTCCTGCTGGTGCCGCCGGCGGGTTTGGATCGACTCTTTCCGGGATCATACTACCTGGCGGTGGTCGGTGAGGGGCAACCGGGAACGAATTTGACTCAGATCGGACCGGGAACGAGCAGTTACCGAATCACGAGCGTCGGCGAGGCGCCGACTACTTACTTGGGAACGCTTGGGGGAGCCGATCTCCTAGATACCAATACGCTTAATGGGGGCGAGTCGCGCATCTACACCTTTAACGTGCCGGGCGGCACCCAGGCGATCGAGGCGCGGCTCGAGAATCGCACCGGTAACCCAGTCATGGTGATGCGGGGCGGCACGCGTCTTCCCGACCCGGGTGCGAGCAACGGGGGTACCATCCAGGCCGATCCGTACGGTTCGGATGGTGGGGAGTGGACCGCCAACGACGTGAACCAAACGTTCATCTCGAGCCCTAATCCCACCAACAGTCTATATACTTTGATCGTGAAAGCCCGCGGCACCGCCGGCATCACGGGAGTATATTCCAATGCGAGTTATGTCCTCAGGCTTAACGCCAGTGGCACGGTTCCAGTGGAATTCGATCAGGGCAGCGGGTTGGTTTACAACCAAGCCCCCAACACCTGGCGCTATTTCAAGGTCGTCGTCCCCACCAATGCCCTGGGCTGGGACGTGCGCTTGACGGATGTAACCAGCGGCCTGCCGCGCATCGCCGTACGGCGTGAGACGCTCCCTTCCAGCCTCACCACCACCCCCTGGGGATCTCCCGGAACCACGCTCAATTGGCCCACCAACTACCAATGGGCCCCCTCGGTGGATTGGACTCGCCGCAGCATGTCGGTCGATGGCCTCGTTAGTGAAGACGGGCGCATCCTGGCTATGGGCCTCGGCCGTCCGCTCGAACCGGGCACCTATTACGTCGGGGTCATGAATTCGGCCGCCACCACCAACATGAGCTACACCATTCGCAGCCGTGGGATCGGGGACGGCTTCGACATTCCGCTCGTGCAAATGCCGTTCAACTCGACGATCACCAACCTTTCCCTGACGGTTCGTGATGCGGCTTATTACCGCATCGTGATTCCTTCGAACACCCCGAGTTGGAAGCTGAAACTTGGCGGACTGGTCGGCGAAACCATGTGCGCGGTGCTCAGAGGAGCCTTGCCCAACTTCGACACCATCAACGCCGCTGGAACCCTGGCCACCGGCAAAAGCATGCAGAAGCTCGGCAATGAACACTTCCTGTGGTTGCCTGGGTCCGGGCAAACCAACGTCCTCGCCTCGACCAACTACGTGGCCGTGGTATCCGAGGGCGTCAATCCCGGCACCGCCGGAAAAATCGGGACTGGCAGCAGCGCATATTACCTGACCAGTGCCGGAGCGGTGACGGTAAATTACCTAGGCATGGTTACCTCGGAGGATATTATCCAGCCGGACACGCTGGAAGGCGGCGAAGTGAAAGCCTATAGCTTCGATGTTCCCTACGGCACATACGGAGTGAAACTCCTGCTGGAAAATCGCTCCGGCAATCCCATGGTGGTGGCCACCGCAGGAGACTACCTGCCCGATCCCGGCGCCCTGGCCGGAACTCAGCCGGCCGATACCTACGGTAATGAAGGCGGCTACCCGATCATCGACGGACATCCAACAATAGCGACTATTGCCAATCCGACTCCGGGCAAATACAGCGTGGCGGTTAAAGCCCGAGCCATGACCACCAGCTATCCGGACGCGAGCTACACCCTGCGCGTTCAGGAAATCCTGGCTCCGGAAATGAACTTCACCGCCGACCTGAACACCAACGGCCTGGGAAATCAGGTTTCAGGCTTGCTTCAGGATAACGAGCGCGCGTTCTTCAAGTTCACCATCCCTGCGACAAACGTGGATGGCCAGCCGGTGATCGGCTGGAAATTGGACGTCTCGCAAAGTTCCGGACTGGCTTCACTCCGCGTGCGGCGGGACTCGCTCCCCAGCGATGCCAATGCGGCGAACCAGATGAACTTCACGACCGCTTCCGCGGTCATCGCGCCTCCGTACCTGACTAACGGGGTGTGGTTCGTGGAAGTTAAAGCCACCGGGTCCACCGCCTTTACGCTGAAGAGTTCGGCGCTGAACCTGCAGCGCTCGCCGTGGATCATGCCCGCTCCGGGCGAAACCAACCAGGCCCCAGGCGTGGTCGCCCCCACTTTTGGCCAAACCGATATCGACACCAACGGCGCGCCCTACCCCAAAATCCTCCTCGAACAAGGCTCGCTGCACTATTACGCCATCGTGGTCCCAACCAACAACCTGGGTCTGCTGCGCGCCACCCTGGTCGCCGTAAGCGGGAACCCGGACTTGTATCTTCGCTACGGTGCGGTGCCGACCCTCTATCACAACATCGCTGGCGCCCCGGGTTCAATCTATGACCGCTCCATGCTCTCTCCGAACAAGACCGAATACGCCAACTGGGTACCCCTGGATGGCAAATTGGAGAGCCAGCTCAAGCCCGGCTTGTGGTACCTGGCCGTCCGTGCCGCCGGCAACGCTAACGCCGAATATGTCCTCAGCCTGTCCGTTGGCGACATCACCGATCTGCCGCTCAACAATCCCATGCTCCCTGGGCAACTGCTCGTCAGCGGAGACTGGAAATATTACCGGGTCCAAACGCCTACGGCGCTTCCACTCTCTTTAAACATCACCTTTAGCCAGGAAGCCGGCGACGTGGTGATGCATTTGCGTGATGCATTGCCGCCAGGCAATGGTCCTACGGGCGGAACTACGGACATCAAGGATTGGGCGAATGACCTCAAGAACTTTGGACCCTATCCCAATTTTGACCCGCCCGGGACCTATACGATCTCGGCGGCACCGGTCCGACCCGGACAACCGCTTTACCTCGGGTTCCGCGCGGTGAGTGACGCAAGCTTCAGCGTGCGGATCGCCACCAACGGCGCGCCGGTGCAGGATCCCATCGTCGTACCCTTCTATGGGGGATCAGGAAACACCACCGTCGGGCCCTACGGCTCCAGCATCTTCCGAGTGGACGTCCCGCCGGAAGCGACGCGCTGGCGCCATGCGTCCACCCATACCACCAATCTCACGGTATACCTGGATCAGGGCACGATCCCCGGTCGCGTCAACACCCGCTGGACCAGTTACACGGCCAACAGCGGTTATACCAACATGCTGGTTGCCTGGAACAACACCACCAAACAGTATCAGCCCAATCTGTGGCCCTGGGTGGCCGGCCAAGCCTATTTCCTCGTGGTGACCAATACCACCAGCGCCCCGCAGGACTTCTTCCTGACGGTGGACGGCAAAAGCGCCGCCAACGACGACGGCGATGCCGACAGCATGCCGGACTTCTGGGAGTTGACTTACTTTGGCACAACAAATAATACCGCCTCCGCGGACACGGACGGCGATGCCGTCAGCAACCTGCAGGAATTCCTGGATGGCACCAACCCTGCCGATGCTGCGTCCTTCCGCGCCCGGCTCTTCACGGCGGCAGCGCGTGGCACCATCACCCGGAACCCGGATCTCCCCAGTTACACCCTGGGAACCGTGGTCACCTTGACGCCAGTACCCTCGCCAGGCTACTCCTTTATCGGTTGGTCGCAGAACGCCACGGGACTGGCAAATCCTTTGCAGCTCACCATGGACGGTCACAAGAACGTCACCGCCACTTTCAAACTGGCGGGCGACGACTTGATCACCGCCCTGCCCTTATCAGGCTCTGCCGTGCAGGTTAGTTCCAGCAATGTGAGTTTCACCAAGGAATCCGGTGAGCCTTATCACGCGGGTAATCCTGGCGGCAAATCGATTTGGTGGCGCTGGGTGGCGCCAGCCTCCGGGCCCGTCACCATCAGCACCGCGGGCAGCGTCTTCAACACGTTGTTGGGTGTCTATACCGGCACCGCAGTGAATGCCCTGACCAAGATCGCCAGCGACAACAACTCCCTGGGAGGAACCAATCGCAGCCAGGTGAACTTCACCGCTACCTCGGGCACCACCTACCTGGTGGCCGTAGACGGCTACAACGGCGCCTCCGGCAAGATTGTGCTCAGCCTGAGCGCCGGCTCCGCTCCAATCCCGCCCCGGCTCAGCGCACCCGTCGCGATGGGCAATGGCTCCTGGCAGTTCACCCTCACGGGTGAGCCCAACAAAGCCTACCTCATCCAATACTCGGCTGACCTCGTGAACTGGAACACGCTCGTCCCCGGAACCACTGGTCCTGCCGGGGACCTCTCGGTCAGCGACCCTGCCGGCCCTGGGGTCCACGCCCGGTTCTACCGTGCCCAGACCCAGTAAGCATCAGTAATCGACCACGTTATAATACTGCTCGTCCGTGCCGTAAGCGAACACGGACGGGTAGCGTTTTTGAGGCACCCATTCGGAGTGACCGTCGCAAAAAACCACATTGCCACCATCGGCACCGTGGTTGTCAATCGAGTCCGGGTAGTCATTATTCGAGACCTTGCCCGGCGGGTACGCGATGGGATCGTCCCCGTCGTAAATTAGCCAGATGGAGGACGGTGACGCCCGCTGGCCTTTGAGGTTAAAGCGCAGCGTGGCGCCTTTGACGACATACACCAGGTTGTTTTGATACAGGTAGTTGGCTGAGGTGTTTTGGGTTTTGCGCACGTTCAGGACCGGCGCCAGGCTGTTGTTCCCGTTCAAGAAACCTGAGACTTCATAGCTGGTGCCCCGCCCCGTCTTGGTAGCGGGGTTGTATCCGGCAGTGTTGACCGCGAGATGCTGCAACTCGGGAACAAAACTGCCGTTATCGTGCAACCGTTCGGCGTAGCTTTTAGTTGTGTCGTTGCGCGGGTTGTACGTGCTTTGGGATAGTGGTAACGAATTGTTGGTCAGCGTGTGGCGAGTGCTCGGGCACGTGAAGGTCTTGAGCGCCGGCACATACATTGGGTAAAGCCAGTTCAAGTCGTCATCTCCAAAGTTGGCGGTGCCGGAAATCGCGTGGCGCTCGTCATCGTCCGCATAAATCTGACTGCCCACCCCCATTTGTTTGCTGTTATTGAGGCAACTGATCCGCTGCGCCCGAGTTTTGGCACGGTTCAATGCCGGCAGCAGCATCGCCGCGAGGATCGCAATGATGGCGATCACCACCAGCAATTCGATCAGGGTAAACCCCCACCGATCTCGGCTTTCGTGAGTCACGCTCCGCATTCAACCACCCTTGCAGAGTTCTGGCACGATTGCCAAACCTAAAATGACCTTGTCCACACCGCAGCGCTCCCGCATCCTCCCGGGAATTTAATTATGCAATCCGCCATCGAATCCCCGGCCCGAAAGCGCTCCGCCTTTCCGCCGGTCTTCTGGGTCGCCAACATCATCGAAATCCTCGAACGTTTCGCGTACTATGGAATCTACTTTGGTTTTGGGATCTACATGACCCATTTGGGGTATTCCCGCGACCAACTCGGAATTGTGCAGAGCTTGTTCCTGCTGTTGTCTTACGCGGTGCCGTTGATTTCCGGGACCTTTGCGGATCGCTACGGCTTCAAGAAGGTACTCATCGTTTCCTACCTGGCTTACCTGCCCTCGATTCTGCTGTTGATGTTCACCAAATCTTTTTCCGGCATCGCCCTGACCATGCTCAGCATTGGACTGGCCGCGGGCATTTTCAAGCCCCTCATCGCCGGGACGGTGCGCGTAACGACCGACACCACCAACAAGACGTTCGGATTCGGCATCTTCTACGCCATGATCAATGTCGGCGGGTCCTTCGGGCCCATCGTGGCCGGCAAACTGCGCGCCATTTCCTGGAATTACGCCTTTATGGCCGCTGCCGTCGCGATTGGGTTGATGATGCTCATCACGATTTTCTTCTATAAAGAGCCTCCCCGCGAGGCCACAGGTGAATCACTAGGCAAGAAATTTCGGGACATCGGCGTGGCCCTGTCGGATAAGAAGTTCGTCATTTTTCTAATCCTGTTGGGCGTGTTCTTCTGGCTGCCGTTTTGGGCCTTCTTCAATCTTTGTGCGCTCTACGTGGACACTAACCTCGATACCGCCCGTCTCTACCAGGACGTGCGCGCCGTGTTCGGACAGGGATTTGCCGATTTCTTTTCCCAAAACGACAAGGAAGGCACCCGCAGAATCCTGGGAGAAACCATCTCCCACACCGGGTACATCATCATGTTGCTGCAACTCGGGGTTTCGCGCGTGTTCGAACGGATGCGCGCCCTCCCCTCGTTCATGGTCGGACTAGTGGTAGCCGCGATCGGTTTAGTCGTGATCGGCCTGGCTCGCGGCGGTGCCCCGGCGCTGGTGTTCCTGGGCATCTTCCTCTTCGCCATCGGCGAGATGATCACCTCGCCACGCATTCAGGAATACATCACTTGGATCGCCCCCAAAGAAAAAGCCGGCCTCTACATGGGCTCGAACTTTCTGGCGGTAATGATCGGCGGCGTGTCCAGCGGACTCGTTTACACTTCGCTTTACGGACGATGCAATGATGCGGGTGCCCCGGAGCGGGTCTGGTTCGTGATGGCGGCGCATTGCCTGCTGGCCGTGGCCGCATTCTGGATCTTCGTGCGAGTGGCTGGAGAATTTCGAGAGCAACAGGCGTGAGCGCGCGCCTGGCAGGAGTTCGGATCGTTATTGATTCCGGTGCAGAATCGCCAGGCAGGAAAGCCAGGCGCCTACTGACACGGCCATCGCCAACAGCGCGAGTTCCAGGCCACTAAGCCTCCCTCGGGATTTCCAGGCGATCGCCAGCGCTAGAGCCGCCAACAACAGGTCGGCGATCACCAAAGCATAGCGCAGGCCATGATGCTTCTGGGCTTGGTCCCGTTTGGCCGGGCTTGGATCATGCGCCAAAGTTTCATCGGCAGAATCACGTACCTCCCGGCCGGCCCGTAAAAGCGCCTTTAACCCCGGAGAAACACTTCGCGATGGAAGTGTCTCCTGGGTTTCATGAGTTTCCGTAGTGGTAGCAGGCGAGCCATTGGATGCCCCTGACGGCAGGGCCAAAAGCTTGCCCAAACCCCGCCCAAGACCTGGTTTCGACACGCGCGCCAGCATGCCGTAACTTAGCCCGGCAGGAAAGAAGACTTTCTACGCTCACTCATTCCCGAGGGAGCTTGCGAAACCATATCGGCAAACTCCAATTCACCTGCCCCAGCGCCACGCCGCTCATCACCAGAAACATAGCCAGCCAGAAGGTCGGGGTTATCGGTTCCTTGAGCCAGAAATGCGCCCAGGTCATGGAACTCATGGGAATTAGGTTGTTGAAAAGCAAGACTTGGCTAGTCGGCCAGTGACGCAGTGCGGTATTCCAGATAGCAAACGCCACCACGCCTCCTCCCACGATGCAGTAGGCCTGGGCCACGAGCACCTCGGCTTCCAGCGAAATTCCGCGGCTCCAGGTTTCCAAAATACCCAGAGGCATAAGGAGCACCCCCGCCCGCCACATGGTGTGAGCGCTGATCTCCGCACCGGACAATCTAACCGACAAAAGCCGGCATTGCCGGCCGTAATTCGTCCAAAGGACGCTCGCGCACAATCCTAACACCTCGCCGCGCCAATCCCCATGCGCCTGGCGCAGCGCGGGCAAAAACAGAACGAATACCCCCAGCAGGGCGAGCGCAGCGGCGAGGTATTTCCGGAGTGCTCCCTCCTGGCTGAATTTCTGCCGTTCCCACAGCAACGCCCAAACCGGGGCCGCACCCAAATAAAGTGCGACGTGTGAAACCGAAGTCAGTTTAAGCGCCGTATTGAAGACGATAATATAGACGGCCAGGCTCAACCCGCCACGCCACCACAAGCCAAAACTCTGCGCGGCGGCCAAGGGGGTCAATTGCCCCAGCAAGGTTGAGAACCGCAAAATGGCCAACAAAATCAAGCCGGCACAAAAGAACCGCGAGCCTCCAGTCCAGATTGGGGACCAATGCTGCACCACCACCTTCGTGCCGGTATTGTTTGCACCCCACAAGAACACGGCAAACAACAGCCCGAGGGCCAGGATCATGTTTCGAGATTTGGACATCAGCACACCACAGAACGTGTATTACCTGCGGCCGAAGCAACCCAAGCAAGCGGAATCTGCCGAGGCACGATCGCAAGAATTAAGTTTTGCCCACCGGGGTCGCCAGGGATAGAGTCCTCCATATGGATCATAGTCCTGGGTTTCTCAAACTGGTTGACGCTGCAAAGCAGGTTGTTCGCGAAATCACTGTAGAACAGTTGCGCCAACGATTAGCACAAAATCCGGAGGCCATAGTTATGGACGTTCGGGAAGACCATGAATGGGCCGCAGGCCACGCCGAGACGGCGGTGCATTTGGGGAAAGGCATTTTAGAGCGGGACCTCGAACGACTGTATCCCAATAAAGACGCGGAAATCATCATGTATTGCGGTGGGGGCTTCCGCTCCGCACTGACGGCTGAAGCATCCCAAAAAATGGGCTACACCAACGTCTTTTCTCTGGCGGGGGGCTACAAGGCTTTAGTTCAGGCGAATTGGCCCATGGCCAAATAGGGCCAGCGGGCGCTTTGCGCACCCATCGCAAGGCAGCATCACAGAATCACCGGTGACTGATCAGTTTCCTTTAAGGTCGTAGCAAAGCAGCACGTCCTGGTCACGGATATACAGACGTCCGCCTGAAACCACGGGGTGCGGCCAGTAGTTCTTGCCACTGGTGTTCGGCGGATCAAAACGGCCCAGCTCTTTATAGCCCTCGGGAGAGGCTGCGATAAGCGCGATGGTGCCCGCTTTGTCCTCCTGCCGGAGGATAAATGCTCCATCAGCGTAGACCAGCGAACCCTTGCCGAAGGACTTATCCTGCCACTTGGCTTCCCCGGTGAACAGGTTTTGGCAAGTCCAACCCTTGCCATCGCCGTAACCATACACATTGTCGCCGATCAGAATCACGCCGCCGTGGTGATTCGGAATCACCTTATTCGCATAGACCTGCTGCACTGAAAACTGACCATTGGCCGAACTCACCTTGAAAAGATTGCATCCGGTGCCGTAACCGGAGGTGACATACACGAGGTTGCCTCTGCAAACCGGGGTCGGGATCACAGCCGTGGCGCCTTTGCGCACCGCGGTCCACAACACTTTGCCGTCGGTGCTCACCCCCACCACGTGCTCGGCGGTGAGTTGCACGTATTGCTGAACGCCATCAATCACCGTCTTGATGACCGATGAATAATGGGCGGGATCGGTAAAATCCTTTGTCTGCCAAACCAAATTTCCTGAGCTCTTATCGAGCGCGACCATCGCCCCTTTGGGTCCGCCAGGCGTCAAGATCAGGTTTTTGCCATCTACCAGAGGGGATTCGGAAAAGCCCCATTCCGGTCGGTTGGCTCCAAAATCCTTGGCGAAATCTTTGCGCCATTTTTCCTTGCCGTCCGTGGCCGACAGACACACCAGAGAGCCCCATTGGTCTACGGAGAAGATCTGGTCGCCGTCGACGGTAGGGGTCGCGCGCGGGCCCGCGAACCCACCCCAACCCGGGGCGCCGGACTTACCCAGTTTAGCGGTCCAAACCTGCTTCCCATCCTCGGCGTTCAGCGCGATGACGAAGCTGGAATCGCCGAGGTCACCCTCTGTGTAGAGGCGATTGCCGACGGTGGACACGGTGGAATAACCCGAGCCCAGTCCAGTCGTTTTCCAGACCAACCGAGGTCCACCCGCCGGCCAGGTCTTCAACAAGCCGGTTTCGGTGGAAATACCATCGCGGTTAGGGCCGCGCCACTGGGGCCAATCTGCCGCGTAAGCCGAAACTAGCGCTGACGCGATGGTGCCAACGATGAGGGAACAGGAAATCGCAGTTATTCTTCTCATAAATCGGGTCTGATGATCCGAAAGCCCGAACTCAAATGCAACCAGTAATCCGCCACTAAAATCAGTGCAAACTCAGCTAACCAGCCAGTTGCCCGGCAGACCGCGAGGAGAACTTGCTTGCCTCACCTCCACATTCGTCTTAGGCCTATGTAATTGCGACATGTTCTCTCAAGCCATCATTGACCAAATTGCCGGGCTTGGCGTCGTACCGGTTATCGCGATCGATAACGTTGCCGAAGCCATCCCACTTGCCGACGCCCTGAGCGCTGGCGGATTGCCTTTGGTTGAGATCACCTTCCGCACCAAAGCGGCAGCGGAAGTCATTAAGGCCATCACGCGCCACCGACCCGGGATGCTAGTTGGCGCCGGCACAGTTTTGACCCAGGAAAACCTGGAGGAGGCCAAGGCCAGTGGCGCGGTATTCGCCGTCGCACCGGGGTTGAATCCGCAGACCGTGAAGATGGCACAGGCTGCCAGGCTGCCCTTCATTCCTGGGGTCGCAACCGCAGGCGAGATCGAAAGAGGCCTTGAACTAGGCTGCAAATTGCTCAAGTTCTTCCCTGCTGGAGCGCTCGGCGGAGTGCAAATGCTCGAAGCTTTGGCCGCTCCCTATCACCATACCGGGGTGCGGTTCCTTCCTACAGGCGGAGTTAACCCTTCAAACCTGGAAACCTATCTTCGGATCCCCAGTGTGGCGGCGGTCGGAGGCACCTGGTTGGCCCGAAAGGAAGACCTGATCAACGGCCGCTGGGATGAAGTCACCAACCGTTGCCGCAAGGCGGTAGAAACCGTGGCCCTGGCACGGAAACCAATCTGACGACTGCCGGCGACTCCCGGGTCCAGAGGAGACAGGGGCCATCCATTTACCAGGTTGCAGATAGCCTTGTAGACGATATCGATATCGAGGTCTTTAGTGCTCGTGCGGTTTGAGTCTTGGGGTAAGTCCTCGCAGATCCTTCTAGAGGCTTACGCGGCATTCGCGACTATCACCTGCCCGAACTTAGCATTTCTTGGCATAACGTGAACAATCGCTTGCCCGGAAGCCCAAAAGACAGTAAAAATTTGTAGTGAAATGTTTTACAGATTCATGGCTTCCGAGCTGCAAGACAAGTTTTTGGGCGGTGACCCTCGCCGTCGTCCTTGCAGGTTGCGGGCGCGATGATATTTCGGTGTACAAGGTCGCCAAAGAATCCCCAACCCCGACGCCGGGCGCCGGCCAGTCCATGCCCGCCGGCCATACTCATGAAACGGCTGAGAGCGGCATGCCGCAGTTATCCTATAAAGTCCCAGAAGGCTGGGAAGAAGTGGCGCCCGGTGAAATGCGCGCCGCTTCATTCCGAGTCGTGGCGAGCGGGAAGACAGTAGACGTAAGCGTCGTTCCCCTGCCCGGTTTGGCTGGAGGCGATTTGGATAACGTGAATAGGTGGCGCAAACAGGTGGGCTTGGAGGCTGTCACGTCCGATGATCTGGCCAAGCTAGCCACTCCGGTGGAAATCGCCGGTGAAAAGGCGCAGTTGTTCGATCAATCCGGCGTAAATTCGAGTTCCGGAGATAAGACCCGCATTCTCGCGACGGTGTTACGCCGGGAAGGTGTGGCCTGGTTTTTCAAAGCCACGGGTGATGCGGAATTGGTGGACCAAAATCGGGCCGCGTTCTTATCGTTTCTCAAGTCCGTGAATTTCAGCGCTCCAGCCGCCGTGGCTTCTGAATTACCACCTTCCCACCCGCCAATCACCAGCGTTCCAGCCATGGCTGCGGGAGGATCCAGCCCGGCCGCTTCCGGAGATCATCCCGATTGGCAGGTGCCCTCGACCTGGAAGGAGATTCCTGGGGGACAATTCCTTGTGGCGAAGTTCGTCGTGGGAGGCGAAAAATCCGAGACAGCGGTCAACGTCAGTATGTCGGCTGGGGACGGTGGCGGATTGAATATGAATGTCAACCGCTGGCGTAAGCAACTTGGGCTGCCTGAAGCCAGCGCGGCAGATCTCGGCAAGCAAGTAAGCACGATCGACGTCGCCGCGGGCAAAGCCTCGTTGGTGGACTTGGCCGGAACCGACGCGCGGACCGGCAAACCGGCGCGAGTCATAGGCGCCATTGTCCCGGTGTCTGGCGCCACCTGGTTCTATAAGCTGATGGGCGACGCCCAAGTGGTCGAAGCAGAAAAGGCCGCTTTCCTGAAATTTCTCCAAACCGTGAAATACCCGAATGCTTGATAAATTCATTGATTTCTGGTCGTCGTTGCGGCTGACGGTGGTTTGCCTGGTGCTAGGTTTGGCGCTGGTGTTCGCGGGCACCATCGCCCAAGTGGATCTCGGATTGTACCGGGCGCAAAATGAGTTTTTCCGCAGCCTGTTTGTGTACTGGTCCCCACAGGGTTCAGGCCTGAAGATACCGGTTTTTCCGGGTGGCTACCTGGTGGGCGGGGTGCTGCTGATTAACTTGGTTTCCGCGCATATCAAACGTTTCGGCGTCAAGCGTGATAAGGCGGGGATTTGGCTGGTCCATTTCGGGCTCATCCTCCTGCTGATCGGGCAATTGGCTACGGATGTCCTCTCGAAAGAGAGCGCCATGCAGTTGTTCGAGGGAGAGACCAAGAACTATTCGGAAGATTTCCGTGGCAATGAGTTGGTGATCATCGACCAGTCCAATCCAGATTACGACCAGGTGTATGCGGTACCCGAGCACACGTTGGAGCGCAAGCGGGAGCTGACAGATTCCCGGTTGCCCTTCACTTTGAAGGTGAAGAAGCGCTGGGCCAATGCCTCGCTGGTGCAACCGGGCACTAAAGCTCCAGAGCAGGCCGTGCATTCCACCGCCACGGCCGGATTGCTAAAGGATGTTCTCGTCCTACCGACCCCTTCGGTCACGGATATGGATCAGCGCAATACGCCGACTGCCGTGATCGAGCTTTCGAAAGAGGGCAAGTCGGTCGGCAGTTTCCTGGTCTCCTCCTATACTACCACGGATCAACCATTCACCGTGGATGGCAAACAGTACAATATCGCGATGCGGTTCACGCGGCATTATTACCCGTTCAGCCTCACACTGCTCAAGGCCACGCACGAGAAGTATAAAGGCACGGAAATCCCGAAAAATTTCGCCAGCCGGGTGAAGGTGAAAAACACCGAGCGCAACGAGGAACGCGAAACGGTGATCTATATGAACAACCCCTTGCGCTATGCCGGCAGCACCTTTTATCAATACCAGATGTCCGCCGGCGAAATGGCGGCCAATGCCAACGCCGCCGCCTCTTCCACCTTCCAGGTGGTGCGTAATCCCGGCTGGCTGACGCCATACCTTTCGACCGTCATCATCTCGGTCGGTTTGATCCTGCAATTTGCCCTGCATCTCTTTGGCTTCCTCAAACGTCGTTCCGTATGAAGCTTATCTATAAAGTTATCCCCTGGTTTTTCCTGGCCCTGTTCGGCATCGAGATCCTTGTGGTCTTCACGCCCAAGAAAGACGGGGTTCTCCACACCCGCGAATTTGGGCGCCTGCCGGTGCTCATGAACGGACGAATTCAACCCATGGATTCAGTGGGACGTAATACGCTCCTGCAAATCCGGTCCACCGGTGACGTCCCTCTCGAAATGGTTCCTTCCTGGAAATTCTGGCACCATCCCAAGAAACTGCGCTCCTCGGAATGGCTCCTTGAGGTCTTCTTCAAGCCGGAATTAGCGGATACCCGGCCCATCTTTCTCATCCACCATCCGGACTTGCTCGAAGAGTTGAACCTGGCCGACAAAGGTGTGGAGCGGTCCGGGCTGCGGTATTACACGTTCGCGCAACTCGAACCGCACATCGGTGAAATCCAGAAGCAAGGCGGCAAGGCCCGCGCGCTCGATGATAAGCAAAGGACCGCCCTCGACAAACAGGTGATAAAGCTGCACAACGCAATCTTCGTCTACCAGATGATGAAGGCTGCCGCCCGCCCGCCCTCCTGGTTCGATTTTGAAAAAGACCTGGCCACTTTCGAGAAAGGAATGCCCGCCGGCATGGAGGCCATGCGCGCCCGTGACGCCGGCAAGTCTTTTGATCAGGCGGTGATGAAACAATTCTGGGAGCCGGTTACAGAGTTCTTCCAACTGGCGAAGGATCCCAACGCGGGCCAGATGTATCCCCTCGTGATCCCGCCCTTCCGCGCCGATCAAAAGCACGAGGACTGGACCAGCCTTGGGCAAGCGCTGATCGACAGCATCCGGGATGAGCAAATCGGCCAGCCCATCAAATACCTCGCTACCATGGCCAGCGCCTACGCGCAGGACCGCCCGACGGAGTTCAACAACGCTGTGGCTTCATACCGGGAATGGCTCGATCAGAAAGGTTTTGCCGCTCAAATCAAAAAGGGCAACGAAGAGTTCTTCTACAACGATACCAAGTCGTTCCTGCATGCCATTATCATTTACATCGCGGGCTTTGTGCTGGCCGGCGCGGGTTTGCTCACCATGTCCGCCGCCCCCGCGCTCTCTGAATCGCTGCGCCGCTCCTCCTTCTGGCTGCTGATCCTGGGTGGGGCCGTCCATACGTTTGGCCTCATCTTCAGGATGTACCTGGAATCGCGCCCCCCGGTGACCAACCTCTACTCTTCCGCCGTCTTTATCGGCTGGGGCGCCATGGTTTTGGGAATCTTCCTGGAGCGGATCTATAAGCTGGGCATCGGCAGTCTCATGGGCTCGCTGGTCGGTTTTATTACCCTGTTCATTGCGCACAACCTGGCGTTGGGCGGCGATACGATGGAGATGATGCGGGCGGTCCTGGACACCAATTTCTGGCTCGCCACTCACGTCGTAACCATCACCCTGGGGTACTCGGCCACGTTCGCCGCCGGTTTCCTGGCTTTGGTTTATATCTTCCTCGGCCTCTTCACGCCTTTATTAGGTAAACTGCCCGTAACGAAGACAGGCGGCACCGCTAGGCCGCAACTCGAAGTCGGCAAATCCCTGGCCAAAATGGTTTATGCCATCGTTTGTTTCGCCACGCTCTTCAGCTTTATCGGCACCGTGCTCGGTGGCATCTGGGCCGATCAATCCTGGGGCCGCTTCTGGGGATGGGATCCCAAGGAAAACGGCGCCCTGCTCATTGTGCTCTGGAATGCCGTCCTGCTTCACGCCCGCTGGGGAGGATTGGTGCGCGACCGGGGGCTCATGACGCTGGCAGTGTTCGGCAACGTGATCACCGCTTTCTCCTGGTTCGGTGTAAACATGCTGGGCATCGGCCTGCATTCGTATGGTTTCATGGATGCAGCGTTCCGCTGGCTGGTGCTTTTCATCGGCACTCAACTTATTGTGATCGCGCTGGGAATGTTGCCATTGAAGTTCTGGCGAAGTTTCCAAACCAGCGCGAAAGGCTCAGGCACTACCGGCCCGGCCTCGGGCAAGACAGCAACGTCGCCGGCCGGCGCCTGATCACATCGATTCCGCCGATTCGGCTAGTCCGTTCTACTTGCCGGCCAACCGGCTCAGGACCTCCTGTGCCAGCAACTCGTAGGCAGCAGCCCCGCTGTTGTACTTATCGTAATGGATGATCGGTTTGCCAAAGCTGGGGGCTTCGGCCAGACGCGTGGTGCGCGGAATCATCGTTTCAAAAACCTTGTCGGCAAAATGCTCCCGCACCTCCCCCACCACCTGCGGGGACAACCGCGTGCGCCCATCGTACATCGTCATCGCCACGCCTAACAATTCCAGCCGCGGATTCACCCCGGAATCATGGAGCTGACTCATCACCCTGGAGAGCATGGAAATGCCTTCCAGCGCATAATACTCGCATTGCAAGGGTACCAGGACATAGTCCGCGGCGGCAAAGGCGTTCAAGGTTAGAATGCCGAGCGACGGCGGGCAATCGATGACGATTAAATCGTAGGTCCGGGCCGACGCAATTGGCGCCAGCGCGACACTTAACCGATGCAGGTGGTTTTCCGCCCGCGCCAATTCCACATCGACCCCGCACAAATCCACCTCGCTGGGGACCAGTTCCAGGTTCGGGTAGGCGGTCTTCTGGACTTTCTGTGCCAACCCGCCGTCACCGAGCAACACGCGATAGGCGCTGGCGCCCTCTACTTTTTCCACGCCCACGCCGCTGGTGGCATTGGCCTGGGGATCCAAATCAAACAGCAGCACTCGCTGACCCACCGCGGCCAGGCAGGCCGCCAGGTTAACCGCGGTGGTGGTCTTGCCCACACCGCCCTTTTGATTTGCAACTGCTACAATTTTCGTCAGCACCCCGTTGATGTTATGGAAGCCGGCCACGCATTCAAGCCTCGCCGCACCGACCCCGGCGAGCACGAGTTGACTCAAATTAAAA
>DBMR01000071.1 GCA_002298785.1 Verrucomicrobia subdivision 3 bacterium UBA693 | reverse complement strand
CCCCCGGCTTTTCACCGGAATCTTTTCTACGGTCTGACCCCTTCGACGCTGGCGACGGAAGGTTGAGCACTTCCATCAACGAGGTAAAGGCTGTTGGTTTCGACCAAAAACCAGGCGCCGGAGATTTCTCGATAGGCGCGGGCGGTGGTGCTGATTCGGGATAAAGAGGCCAGGTCATAGCTGGGCCCCTGCCACGTTTTGCCCACCTGGCCCGTGTTGTCCAAATCAAAATGAATCGGTTCCTTGCCGGGCGAAAGATGAGTGGCGGGTTGGTGAAGGTATTCCACATAAATCTCTTCCTCGTCCAGAACCCCGTTCCCGCCAAAATCCGGGGTGCGGATCAACGTCTGGAGGCCGAGGTTGTTCATGCCCGTCCCCTTCCAGCGCGGCGAGTTGGTAACTCCATAATACACGGTATCCAGGAGCGTGACGCCGTTCGGGTGGGTGGAACTGATGTTGGTGGCATGGGAATGGAACTCGGCCACCGTCCCCGACCCGGTCAGGATGCAGACACGTCCGCCGGGGTAAACTGTCTTGACCACCTGCGCCGACGACGGCAGCGTTGTGGTCACCGTGCGGCCCTGGTCGGAGTACTCAAACGTGGTTTGCAGGCTGTCGGCGGTGGTCTGAGACCTGAGGCGGCCCGCGAGGTCAAAGGCCCCTTCGTTCGTCAAGCCCAGGGACCCGCTGCTGACCGCGGATTTGGTGACCCGCCCCATGACGTCCAAGATGAAGTTCGTGGAGGTGGTGGAAATCGAGGCAAGCGCGTTCGTGACCCCGAGGCCACGGACTTCGACGAGCCGCTTTAGCGAGTCGTAAAAGTACTCGGTGCGAAGGCCGGAGGCATCCACTGCGTAGCGCAGCAGTTCTCCGGCTTGCCCATTGGCGTCCAGGTAACTCGCCTCATAAATCACCCGCGAACCTTGGCTGGGGTTACTGATGTCCACCACCGTGATGTTGGTGGTATGCCCCAGGGCGTCATTCTGGTATGCCGTCTGCTGAACGGTTTCAAACTTCGGATTTGTATCACCGCCCAGCCCGAGAAATACCGCCGTTTCGGCCTGCGCCAACGAGCCGTTGTGGTAAACCTGGTCCTGGCGCTCGGTTCGATAAGGTTGGAGCGAGGCCATGCTGTATCCGTAAGGCATCTCGAGTGATTCGCTTTCCAGCGAGCTCACATATACAGTGTCTCCGCCTAACAACTCATCATTCCAGACAATCGTTCGCTGCCGCCAATCCGGGCCGCTGGCCGCCCCGTTTGGGTCCACCGCAAACGACCGCTGGCCGCTATCATACGTGCCGCCTTGGAAGTAGGATGATCTCCAGGGTCCGCGACCGTCAGCGCGATAAAACTCATGTCCGGTTTTCCACGGGCTGACACCATCGACCAACGACGGAGCATCATCTTCCGTCGCTCTGAGGAGGGGAAACAGGTTTCTCTCTCGCCATTTGGGTCAGCTGCTGTTGAAGTCGCTCCGCTACGGCTGGATCGGTGCAATCAAAGACCAAGCTTCCGGTGTCGATCGGACTCACGAGCACCGGGGCAGCAATCGGTTCACCGCACACGGAGATCAGAATTCTGCGTGACACGTTTGTGCGCGTAAAAGAATGGATCACCAGGCTGTCATGTTCGGCGAAATAGATGACGAAGGACCGTCCCGGGAAGCTCCGTTGGCTAGGCTGCGTTGGTGAATGCCTTTCGATCACAACACTCCTCAAGTTAGTGATAGTCACTCCCGGTGCCGTGGGAACATATCCCAACTTTGGAAATCTTTGGCTGTCAACAAAGCATGCGCCGTCGATCCGGTTGCTACTAACGATAGATAGCGTGAGCAAATAGGGCTCGACGCTTCCATCCGGCAGCCCCTTGATGTGCATGCCGTTAGAAAGCGCCTCCTGTGTTTGCGCCACTGACTCAGCCGCGCGAAGATACCCAACGTGTCCAACTCGGCCGTTTGTGATACTCAAACGCGCCGCCAGCAAATACAGCCCATTATTCGTGCCTTCTTCGGGAAATGGATGAAGCCAATACGTCCATAGCAACGTGCCATCTGGGAAACCCGTTATATCCAAACACGGTCCCAGCCGAGCCAGGATTTCATTGGTTGTCATGCCAAGCCTGAATACGCGCTCGATGTCGCGTCTGGAGTGAATGGAGCTAAGCCGAACCGCGCCCGTGTCGTCACTGGATGCCGTTCCATTTCCTTCGCTCTTGGGGCGACACCCCGGCGCCAGTGCCAAGACGATAATGGCGATGACAAGTTGACGAGCAAAGTCCCGGCAGCGGCGGAAGGCGTGGCCCCCGTCAGGGTTTTTGCATGTCGTCATATGTGTCAAGCCTCTTATCATTCTTGTCCGAACACGCAGGCCCGATTGTTCCCTGGGCCTTGAGATCAACACAGGACATCTCCACCAAGCCAAGCCCAATACGATCCAACTTGTTCAGGCTGCCTGTGTTGCAGCCGCACTGGTAACACCACGTCACAGCGCAGCACTTCTTCCCGCTGGGGCGCGTCGCCATTTGAGCCTTGCAGTCCTTCATGGCTCGGTCGATGGCCTGCTCTATTATCTTCTTATCGAGCCAACGCGTGCATGTGTTCAGCACGAGGAGGAGGCCCGTGGGTGCAGGCCCCACGCCGCCCGGCGGCGTACCCGGAGGAGGCGGGGGAGGCATCGCTGTACATCCCGGATTTCCTGGGGGGCACGGAGGTGTGGCACCCCCTCCGTCGAGACCGAGCGCGTCGATGAGGTTAATCGTATCCTCACGAACCAAGCCATACAGGTTGTGACCTCCGCGTTCGCCTAACGGGTCCCTGCTCAACCAACGAGCGTCCTGTTCATACCTATACCCATAATAAACCAGATCCGTTTCATCATCCTGAGACTTCGTCGAGAACCGAAAGGGATTGGCTTTGGCCATTGCGCCCGTGATGCGAATCACTTCACCGAAGGGCCCGTACTCGTACCGCCCCGACTCGCTGCCGTCTGTGGCATTGACCAACGTTGTCACATTGCCATTGCCATCGTGGGCAACGAAGTGGGTGGAAGGTTGGTTGTTGATGGTGGAGGAATCGTAAATCCACAGCAAACCACCAACACCGCCCGCCCCTTGGAACGTCCCGGAAAGATCAGTCCCCCAGGCAAAAGACTGTCTCAAACTGTTATCCGCTCCCAGCACCGCCACCAGGTTCCAGCCGTCATAAACAAAACGATTCGTCAGGGCCGGTAGGTAAATGGTGCCATTGTTCGTGGAAACGAGCTTCTGAATCCGCCGTCCCTGGCCATCGTAAGTGAACTCCAACTTGCGCTTGGCCGCAGCCGGCACATTGGCCGCGCTTTCCATGGCGATCAGCCGATTCTCAGCATTCCAGGTATAACTCCACCGACTGTCGGCCGTCAGGTTCCCGTCGCTGTCATGGGTAAAGACCTCCTGCCGCGCAGCGACCAGAGTGTTACCCACCACGTTGGTTACGATGTCCGGGTTGCTGCCGTTGTTCAGCACCGCGAGGTTGGTGATCGCCCGCCACACCGGCCCGCTGGTGTTGTCCACCGCCACTTCACCCCGGAAATACTCGCCCTTGCGGTAGGTGGGGGTCCCGTTGATTGTCACGGTAGCCTGCGAGTTTGCCGTGCCCACCACGTTCACAAACCCAGGCACCGAACGGCTGGTGTACTGGTTGAGGCTGTTGACGGTGTAGCGCTGATACTTCAGGTTGGCTCCATACTGGTCGCCGCCAGCACCGGCGGTTTGGCGATTGCCAATGTCGTCGAAAGTGTAATCGAACTGCTGTCCGGCCACGGGCGTGCCGTCGGACCAATATTTCTTGCCGGAAGTTACCTGCCCCAAGGCATCATATTCATACCGCCAATAACTGGCGTCGGTTTCCCGGCGGAGCGTTCTTTGGTTAGCCGGGTTGTAGGTGTAATCGAACGAAACCGCCGCCGAGGCGGCAGGGACGGACTTGATGTTCTCCAACCGGTTCAGCAGGTCGTATTTTTTGGAAGTCACCATGCGCTGCACTCCGTTATTCGTAAACGCAATCTGGCTTACCAACGGGGAGTTGGCAAGGTAGGAGTAAGTTGCGCTGGCCTGTCCGCTGGCGACGCTGCGCAGCCGGCTGGCTTCATCGTAGGAGTAGCCGGCGCTGTGCAGGCTGGCACTGGCCGAGCGCACCACCACGTTGGTGCGGCGCAGCCACTGATCGTAACCATTGGTCACCGATAACCCGTTTAACGGACCGCCGCTGTAGCTTTCCTGAACCGGTTCACCAGCCAGGTTGTACGTCAGCGTGGTGGTAGTGGGGTTTTGAGCGATGGTGGCTTGCCGTCCCACGCGGTCGTAGGGTTTTTAGGGGGGTGCGGGTGTGTCTGGGGGTATTTTCAGCGACAAAACGTTCTTTCGATGTGCCCCCCGCACCTGCAAAAGCGATTTTGGAGACTCGCGCTCCGACTGCTCCCTTTCCTTTGAGCGCCAGCGGCGCGTAATGTTTATAGCCGGCCATCCCATAATGTGGTCCAGTCGGGGCGGCATGGAGGGAGCCGAATTTGCAGCCCAGATGGTGTTCGATGCCTTGGATTTCGGAGATCAATCCCGAAACACGTTGCTACCTACCCGGCTTGAGCGGTGGTGCCGCTCCTCCGGAGCTGGGGAGATATATATTTATGGTTTGAAAGCTATAAGCATGGCGCTCCTATCGGAGCTGGGGAAATTGATGGCTATAGGCTCATAGCTATAAACGTGGCGCTCGTGCCGGAGCTGGGGAGATATATATTTATGGTTTGGAACTATAAGCATGGCGCTCCTATCGGAGCTGGGGAAATTGATGGTTATAGGCTCATAGCTATAAACGTGGTGCTCCTATCGGAGCTGGGGAAGAAGCTTCGAATTGCGCTTCTTTCCCTGCGCACCTCCATGAGTGCGCTTTTGTTGTATTACGGGCGCGTGACTTGAGGAGCCTGCCCTGGGCCGGGGTGGTGACCGAGGCGCAGGACTCGTCTTATGCCGCGGGGAATTTCGTCGGCGCGATGAGTGACGAAGATCACGGTGGTCACCTTTTTGCGGATCAACGCGTTGACCCGGCCCAGGAATTGGGCGCGATGGCGTTGATCCAGTCCCTGGCAGGGTTCATCCAGAATGAGCAGGCGCGGTTGTTTGACCAGGCACCGGGCCAGCAGGATCATGCGCTGCATTCCTGCGGATAACCCGGCCACTGGAGTTTGCGCCTCGTTCGCGAGGCCAACGGTCTTCAGCCAGCGCCGGGCTGCTGCCGCCTGTTTTCGGGTCGGTTCCTCAAACAGACCGTTGGTGGCAAAGAATCCCGACGCCACGGCTTCGTAACAGGTCAGGTCCGTGTCAAAGTGGACTTGGAGTTCCGGGGAGACCCAGCCGATTTTTTGTTTGAGGTCCCAAACGGATTCGCCCGCCCCGCGCAATTTGCCAAAGACGCGGACGCAGTTGCTGTAGGCCTGGGGATTATCGCCGTTGATCAGGCTCAACAAGGTCGACTTGCCCGATCCGTTGCGCCCAACCAACGCCCAACTTTCGCCTTCTCTGATTTCCCAGTTCACCTGGTCGAGGATAGTGCGAGCGCCGTAGCGAACCGTCACTTCACGCAGGCTCACCAGCACCTTTCCTTTCCCTTTTCCGGTGGTCCGGTTGGGATTCGACTCCAGGTCGGTGGGAGGAGGCTGGGGCAAGTTCCGAGACTGCGGTTTAAGATGGCGTCGGGCGGGAATCGGTGCGGATGAGATGATGCGGCAATCGTCGATTTCCAGCGCGTGCGTGATGCCGCGCGGCACGTCTTCTTCACGCGAGGTGATCAGGAGCAGCCGGAGCGGGCTTTGCATCAGGCTGCGCAACACGTGGTGAAAGTGCTTTCGAGTGCCCTGGTCCATGCCGATGAACGGCTCGTCCAGAATGAGCAGTCGGAGTGGGTGGCAGAGGGCGCGGGCGAGTTGCACCCGTTGCCGCTCGCCGTTGGAGAGCGTGAGCAGCGCCCGATCAAAAAACGTTTCGATTCCGAGCAAGGCTGAGGCGAGGCGGCGCCGCCGCTCGAACCGCCGGCGCAGCGGTTCCTCCACCACACCGACCGCGAATGGATTCACATCCATCACCTGGTCATAGGACAGGAAGTCGCGGACCAGGACGGCGTGGTCCTCTTCGAGGCTGTTCCAGCGGGACTGGACGACGGCCCCATGCAGGTCGGCGCGACGATCATCGAAACTGACGTGGCCGATCAACTGTTCCGCTGACAGCCCGTCCATTGGTCTGAAGTGGTAGTGCAGTTCCCCCTGGACCAGCGGCAGGTGGCCGCGCAACGCCTCCGCAAAAATGGATTTTCCAGCGCCATTACCGCCGTGCAAAACCCAATGTTCATCGCACTCGAAGGTCCAATCTGAGCCGCTAAAAATCAGGCGCTCGCCCAGGCGGAAACCCGCCTGGCGCAGCGTGATGAACGGTCGAGACATTCGTTCTTTTCGGGCCCGCATAAAGCAGCGCGGTTATTCTGGGGGAAGCCGGCGCGAGGAAAAGTAAAAACACGACCGGTGGCGGCGGCTGGGTTTGCGGTGAGAACCTGTTTGAAAATCCCGTTTGGTGACCACGCTTTAGCATGTCCGAGGGCCGAAAACACGCTGAAGCATGGACACCAAACGCGTCATCCCTGCTGCCAAAGCCGCGACGAGCTATTTTTCAAACAGGCTCTGAGACCCGCGAGGTTGGCGGGTGCAAGCTTTGCTTTCCTTCCGTCGGCTGGAACCTTAGATTTTGCCCATGATTCAACGGTATTCACGGCCCGCAATGCGGGAGATTTGGACCGAGCAACGGAAGCTCGAGATTTGGCTGCAGATCGAACTGCTGGCGTCGGAGGCGCTGAGCGCCGCCGGGTTGGTGCCCAAAAAGGATTTGGCACAGATGAAATCCCGGGCCGCGTTCAGCATCGAGCGCTGCAAGGAACTCGAGCGCACTTTGAACCACGATGTCATTGCGTTCACGACGAACGTGGCGGAGAACATCGGTGCGCCGGCCAGCCGCTGGCTGCATTTCGGCCTCACCAGCAGCGATGTCATCGACACCGCGTTTGCGGTGCAAATGACTCAGTCGGCCGACATTCTTATCGAGGACGTTAAGGCTTTGCGCAAAATCATTGCCGCCCGCGCGCGCGAGCATCAGTTCACGCCGATGATTGGGCGCAGCCACGGCATCCACGCGGAACCGACCACCTTCGGGATGAAGATGGCCTTGATGTATGATGAATTTGGGCGGGTGTTGCGCCGGTTGGAAAGCGCGCGGCACAGCGTGGCGGTGGGCAAACTGTCAGGCGCGGTCGGCACCAGCGCGCACTTGTCCCCGAAAATCGAAGCTGCTGTTTGCAAAAAGCTGGGGCTGCGTCCCGCCCCAATCGCGACGCAGGTGATTCAGCGGGATATACATGCCGAATTCATGTCGGTGGTGGCGTTGACGGGAGCGAGCATCGAACGCTGGGCCACCGAGTTCCGGCATTTGCAGCGCACCGAGGTTCTGGAAGCGGAAGAGTTGTTTACCAAGGGCCAAAAGGGCTCCAGCGCAATGCCCCACAAGCGCAATCCCATCACGGGCGAGCGGCTCACGGGGTTGGCGAGGGTGCTGCGGGGCAATGCCATCGCCGCCTTCGAGAACGTCGCCCTGTGGCACGAGCGGGATATCAGCCACAGCTCGGTGGAGCGGGTGATTTTTCCGGATTCCTGCACGTTGCTGGATTACATGTTGGCGACGCTGGCGAAGCTCACGGAGGGGTTGGTCGTGTACCCCGAGAACATGAAAAAGAACCTCGGGCTCAGCTTGGGGATGTGGAATTCGCAGACCGTGCTGCTGGCCCTGATTCGCAAAGGTCTCACCCGGGAACAGGCTTACGAGTTGGTACAGCGCAACGCCATGCAAACCTGGGCGACGAAGCATGCCGGGCGCGCCGATGCGGACTTCCTCGAGCAGTTGAAAGCTGATCCCGAAGTGGCGCGGCATTTCAAACCCGGCGAACTGGAGTCGCTCTGCTCGCTCGAATTCCACTTCAAAGCGGTGAAGGATCGGTTCAAGAAACTCGGCCTGAAAGGGTGACACCCCCGGAGGCGGTTCACGCTGAAGGTTGTGGTGGTGGCTCGGTGGCCGGCGGGGAAAGCTCGCCTTCCCAGCGGGCCATCACCGCGGAAGCGAGGCAGTTCCCGAGGAGGTTGATCGAGGTGCGGCCCATGTCGAGAAAGGCATCAACGCCCAAAATGACCGCCACCCCTTCCAGCGGCAGGCCGAAAGTAGTCAAGGTACCGGAGAGGATTACCAGCGAGGCCCGCGGGACGGCGGCCACACCTTTGCTGGTCAGCATGAGAGTCAGCATGATCGGGATTTGCTGCGCCAGACTCAGCTCAATTCCCGCCGCCTGGGCCACGAACACGGAGGCGAGGGCCAGGTGAAGAGTGGAGCCGTCCAGGTTGAAGGCATAACCAGCCGGCAACACAAACGACACAATACGCCGTGGCACCCCGAACTTTTCCATGAGCCGCAGGGCGTCGGGCAGAGCCGCCTCCGAAGAGGCGGTCGAGAAGGCGAGCAGGGTGGGTTCGCGCACCGTGCGGAAGAAAGCCCGGATGGGGATCCGGGCCAGGAGCATTACGGGGATCAGCACCAGCAACACGAAGGCCAGCAGCGCTCCGTAAAGGGTCAATACCAGCTTGCTCAGGTTGAGCAGGATGCCCAATCCATTTTGGGCGACGGTCAGCGCCACGGCGCCACCCACACCGATCGGGGCAAAACACATGACCAGGCTGGTGAACTTGAACATCACCTCCGAAAGGCTCTCGCAAAACGCGAGCATTACCTGCCGATGCTGCGCTCCAACCCGCGCCAGCGAGACGGCGAACAGGATCGCGAACACCACCACCTGCAGCACGTCGTTGCGGGCGGCGGCGTCAAAAAAGCTCTGGGGTGCGAGGTGTTCGAGAACGCCTTGAAAGGTCACCTTCGTCGCCGCCAACTCCCGGCCCGGGGCGGCGGATGTCGGCAGTTGCACGCCGTCCCCCGGTCGGATGAGGTTGACCGCCGCCAAGCCCACGAACAAGGCCGCCGTGGTGACCACTTCAAAATAGATCAGCGACCTCAAGGCCAGCCGGCCCACGGCCTTCATATCATCCGCGTGTCCGGCGATGCCGACCACCAGAGTCCCGAAAATTAGCGGCACCACGATGCACTTAACCAGGTGCAGAAACAGGGTGGAGAGGATGTTCCCGTGCCGGGCAATGTCTGGGAATTGCCATCCCACCAGGATCCCGAGCACCATGGACAGGATGATCCACTGGCTCAGGCTCAACCGGCGTAATAGCGTGATCACGGGCATCAAGCGCAGATATTGCCCGGATGGGGCAAGGCGGCGCAAGCGCTATGAACTACGTGCTCCGGCGAAGACTCCAAATTCTAACCGCAGAGAACGCCAAGAGCGCAAAGCGCAAGAAGAGGTATGGGCGGCTATTCTTTGAGTCCTTTGCGGTTAAATGCCGATTTCGTTTTGCCGGCGGACGGGTGATCAGGGCAACCGCAGTTGGCCCCGCGAATAAGTAACCACGTAGCCGGCGATGCCCACCCGGGAACCGAGATTTCGACAGAACAAATCGCCGCCGCGGCGCGAGATTTGCCGTGCCTGCAATTGCGATTTGCCCAACCGTTCCGCCCAATAGGGGATCAAAGTGCAATGGGCGGAACCGGTCACCGGATCTTCCGGGACGCCGGCAGCCGGGGCAAAGAACCGTGAAACGAAATCCACCGAATCCCCAGGGGCGGTCACAATGATGCCCACGGTGGGAATCTTTTGCAGTTTTGTGAAGTCCGGCTTCAGCGCGGCCACTTCCCGCTCGGAGGCGAACACCGCGAGATAATCCCGGGATTTGAGCACCGCTGCGGGCGCGCCGCCCAACCCTTCGGATAAAGCTTCTGGCGCGGAGCAGGGGGTCGCCGGCCGAGCCGGGAAATCGAGCTCGATCCGTTTTCCTTCCCGTCGGGTCACCAGGACCCCGCTCTGGCTGTGGAACCGGATTTCGTTTTCGGGATGGCCGGTTTCTTCGAATAGCACATGCGCCGAGGCCAGCGTCGCGTGGCCGCACAGGTCGATTTCCAGTTCCGGGGTGAACCAGCGCAGCTCAAACTCCTGGCCGTGACGAACGACGAAGGCGGTCTCGGAAAGGTTGTGCTCGGAGGCAATACTTTGGAGGAGGGCGTCCTCCAGCCAATGATCGAGCAGGCAAACCCCGGCCGGGTTACCCGCAAAGGGCACGGAGGTGAAAGCGTCGACGTGGTAGTAATTAATGATCATAAAGCCAGGCCCGAGCCGGGCCACCGTGGACATTGACGAACCCGGCCAAAAAATGCAATGCTGCGGGCCATGAAGTTTTCTGCTGCCTTAGCAACATGTGGAGTCGTCATGGCTTATACCTTCAATTCCGCCGCGGCTTTTTACGGCGATCCGCCTGATGCCCGGCATCCGTGGGCGGTGCATGACATGAATCGGCCGCAGCCCAAGCTGGTAACGCCTGGGACCTTCAGCACGCAGGACCAGGCGGGCAAACCGCCGAGCGACGCCATCGTGCTCTTTGACGGCAAGGATTTGTCCGGTTGGGCTTCCGCCAAGGACGGCGTGGCGCCCGCCAAGTGGAAAGTGGAGGACGGCCACATGGAAGTGGTGCCGTCCACCGGCGACATTCAGACCCGGGAGCAGTTCGGTGATTGCCAATTGCACGTGGAATGGGCCGCGCCGACGGAGGTTAAAGGCAGCAGCCAGGGACGCGGCAACAGCGGCGTTTTCCTGATGGGCATTTGCGAAATCCAGGTGTTGGATGTTTATGACAACCCGACCTACGCCGATGGCTATGCTGCTTCGGTGTACGGGGTGAATCCCGCCATGGTCAACGCCATCAAGCCCCCGGGTCAATACCAGGTTTATGACATCGTTTTCCGTCGCCCCGTGTGGAAGGAAGGCAAAATGCTGGATCCCGGCTACGTCACGGTGTTCGTCAATGGGGTGCTGGCGCAGGACGCGACCCCGCTGGAAGGACCGACAGGACACATGAAGCGAACCATCCCTGGACCGTTCCCGGAGAAGGGACCCATCAAGCTGCAGGACCATGGCAACCCGATGCGTTTTCGTAATATCTGGTATCGGCCGTTGCCGCCACGTCCGATTGAAGGCGGGACCGATGGCGGGTTCCTGACCGAAGCTGCGACCACCGCGAAGCGGCAGGCGATTGCGGCGGACATTCGTGCGGACGCCGAGAAGCAGAAGGGCAACGCCGTGGCTTACATGCTGCGATTGATGGAATCGCTCGCTTACGAAAAGGATTCCGCCACCGCCAAACAGGTGGAGGAACTTGCGGCTACTTATGACGCCGCGATCAAAGCGCTTACCCCCGACGACGTGAAAGCGAAGAAAGACGAAATTCGCTGGGTTCACGGCGCGGTGGGCTACACGGTCCGGAATGGATATCTTCCCGAGAGCTTGCCCCTCAAGGCGGATCTCGATCGGATTGTTAAAGAGCAGAAGTGGGACAAGTAATCGGTGGCCGACGACCTGCCGCCGATGCACAGCCCGATTCCTGGATGGGGGAACGTCCCCCGGCAATTCAATTTTGCCACGGACGTTCTGGACCGCTGGGCGCAGGAGCGCCCGGAAAGTCCCGGGCTTTGGCAGGTCAATGCCAGCACTGGTCAGGGCCAGAAGTTTTCCTTTCGTGAACTGTCCCGGCTGAGTTGCCGCGCGGCAAATTTCTTTCGGCAAACGGGTTTGAAACCGAGGGACCGGGTCCTGGTGCTGCTACCGCGGATCCCGCAATGGTGGATTGCCATGCTGGGATTGATCCGATTGGGCGCTGTGCCGGTGCCGGCCACGCTTTTGCTGACCTCCAGGGATGTAGCTTTCCGCCTGGAAACCGCAAAAATCCGCGCCGTCATCACCAGCGAAGACGGCCTGCGCAAGGCCGAAGGCTTTGAAGGCATCCGGATCGTGGTGGGCCACGGCCATTCGGGTTGGCTCGACCTCGAGCACGGGATGCGGCAAGCATCCGATAGCTTCGCCGGTCCGCTTACCCTGGCTTCGGATCCTGGGATGATTTTCTTCACCAGCGCGACTACGGGTGATCCCAAGATGGTCCTGCACAGCCAGGCCAGTTGTGGGTTGGGTCACCGTGACACCGGCCAGTTGTGGTTGGATTTGAAACCCGGGGAGCTGCATTGGAACATTTCCGACCTGGGCTGGGGGAAAGCGGCGTGGTCGAGTTTCTTTGGCCCCTGGCAAATGGGCGCCTGTATTTTTGCGCTGGATACTTCCGGACGGTTTGATCCCGGGTTAACCCTGCGAACTTTGGAGGAATTCCCCATCAACACCTGGTGCGCGCCGCCCACGGCGTTGCGTCTCGTGGTGCGGCAGGACCTGTCCGGGTACCGCTTCCCGTCGCTGCGCCACTGCGTCACGGCGGGGGAACCGTTGAATCCCGAAGTGCTGAGCCTGTGGCAGCGGGCCACCGGCTTGACGCTGCATGAAGGCTATGGGCAAACCGAAACGGTCGTGCTGGTCGGGTATTACCGTTCGCTCGGTCACGAAGTTCGGCCCGGCTGGATGGGTTGGGCAACGCCGGGTTTCGAACTGGAATTATTGGACGACCACCTGCAACCCGTGCCGGCGGACGAGGAAGGAGAGGTCTCGATCCGACTTCGGCCACATCGGCCCGTGGGCTTCTTCACGGAGTATTGGCTGAACCCCGACGAGATGGCGCGCAAGTTCCGCGGGGATTGGTACCTGACCGGGGACCGGGCCGTGCGCGACCGCACCGGTTGCTTCCGGTTCATTGGGCGCAAGGACGATGTCATCAAGAGCTCCGGTTACCGCATCGGACCCTTCGAGGTGGAGAGTGCGTTGCTGGAACACCCGTCGGTGCTCGAAGCGGCCGTGGTCGGCAAGCCGGATGGACTCCGCGGGCAAATCGTGAAGGCCTACGTCGTGTTGCGGGCCGGGGTATTCGGGACGAACGATCTGCGCGTGGAACTGCAGCAGCATTGCAAGAGCTTGGTGGCCGCTTACAAATATCCGAGAGAGATTGAGTTTGTTGAGGAATTGCCGAAAACCACCAGCGGCAAGACTCGCCACTTTTTGCTCCGTCAGTCTGCCGGGCAATAGCCGGGCACCGGGCTCTCTGGACTATTGGTGATCCCAGCTCGCCGCGGCGTGGCCCCAATCCTTCTCGATAGCTCGCAATTTCCCACCCGGCCGTTCGGAAACAGATTGACAAATGGGTGTCCTCGGTTTCTACAAAGGGCATGAAACGAAGAGCATTCATCACGCAATCCCTCACTGCCGTCGCTGCGGCTGGCCTTTCACCCGCAATAGTCCCTGCCGCTCAAGCTCAGCCGGCCTCTGGCCGCGATTATTATGAGCTGCGAGTTTATCGCTGCAAATCCGGCGCCTCCACCGAAGCCCTCGAGAGTTACCTGGAGAAAGCGGCGATCCCAGCCTTGAACCGCATCGGTATCAAGCCGGTCGGCGTCTTTACGGAAATCGAAGCCAAGGACGCGCCGTCGGTTTTTGTGCTGCTGCCCTCCACGGATTTGAATCTGCTTACTTCAGCCTGGTTGCGCGTGGGTACCGACCCTGCCTACCGAGGGGCCGCTGCGTCATACCTGGAAACTCCCAAGAGCAGCCCGGCGTTTGACCGGATTGACAGCTGGATTTTGCTGGCCTTCGCCGGCATGCAACGTCTCGAGCAGCCCGATTATTCCAAAAACCGCAAGCCGCGCCTGTTCGAGCTGCGCACTTACGAGAGTTACAGCGAGGCCAAAGCGCAGAAGAAGGTGGATATGTTCAACAGCGGCGAGATTGAAACCATGCACCAGGTGGGACTCGGCCCAATCTTCTTTGGCCAAGCGTTGAATGGACCAAATTTGCCGCATCTGACTTATATGACTTCCGGAGAAAACGCTGAGGTTCACAAGCAGCATTGGGATGCTTTCGGTAAGCATCCGGTTTGGGAAAAGCTCAAGAATGATCCGCAATACGCCGACACCGTCTCTAAGATGTCCAAGTGGATGCTAAAGCCGACCGCGTATTCCCAGATCTAAGTCGAGCTGCGAGGCGTTCCCGGCAAATCAAATCGCTACGATGGGCTTGAGCATCGGTACCCGCGCAAAGTCGGTGCGGTCACTGTCAATACTAGGGACTGACCCCAAGGTGGCGATAGTGTGGCTTTGGCTCGCCTTCGCTAACTGCGTCGGCGCGGTTGGCGGAGGGCATTTCACGGTGGATGCCTGGACGACCAAACAGGGCTTGCCGCAGAATTCCGTTATCTCGCTCACTCAAACACGGGATGGTTACCTTTGGCTCGCCACGTTGAATGGATTGGCGCGATTCGACGGCGTCCGCTTTGCCGTCTTTGACGAGAGCAACACGCCCGGACTAAACAACAGCCGCATCGTAAAGGTCTTCGAGGATAGCCACACGAACCTTTGGGTTGGCACCGAGACTGCCGGGGTGGTGCTGGTGGAACCGACGGGAAAAGTCACAGGGGTGGATATCGGGCGCGGGAGTCGCGAAGGACGGTTGATGTCCGTGACCGAGGACAAGTTCGGCGCGATCTGGCTCTATACCTCGGATGGGCAGTTGTGCCGCTACTTCGATAAGAGGGTGGATGTGTGGAGTGTCGGCTCCCAGATGCCCAGCACTTGCCGCGCGCTGGCAGCCGACGCTTCGGGTTTGCTGTGGGTCGCAACCGACTGGAGCCTCGCCGCCCTGCAACCGACCCCCGGCGGCCCAGCGGCTGGTTTGCCGGTGGTGACCGAGGTGCCGGTGGGTCGGAAGGTGGACTTCATCCTTCCTAGCAAGAAAGGCGGGTGCTGGCAGATTGCCGATGGCCGAGTCACGCTCCGTGTGGATGATCGGGTGGTGGCGGATTTGGGTCCGTATCCGTGGACGAATGTTCCAGTGGCCGCGGCGTGCGAGGATGATCGGGGTCAACTGGTCGTGGGCACTTACGGAGATGGTGTCTATTGGCACGATGCCAACAGCGGGTGGCAAAAGTTATCGAGTGAATTGTCCCATACTTACATCCTGTCCCTGATTTTTGACCGGGAAGGTTCGTTGTGGGCAGGCACGGACGGCGGCGGATTGAACCGCATCAAGCGCCAGATTTTCAGTGTCGTGCCGGGGTCGGGGGCTTTAACGGTGCAATCGGTCGCCTCCACCAGGCAGGGTGAAGTGTGGTTCGGAATTAACGGTGGCGGCCTGGCGCGGTGGCGGAACGGAACGCTCGAGAAGTTTTCAGACATGCAGGGTCTGGCAAATCCCTACGTGCGGTCGGTGTTTATCGATCGCACCGAGCAAATGTGGGTCGGGACCTACGGCGGTGGTCTGTTTGTGTTTACCAACAATCTCTTTCGCCGGGCCGTGGGCGCGGAGGTTTTGGATCCGCACGTATCCTGTCTGTTTGAAGACCGTGCCGGCAAACTGCTGGCCGGTACGCAAAACGGGCTAGCCAGTTGGACGGGGGGTAAATGGCAGATCTTAACTACCAACCTGGCTGGCATTGCCGTCCAGGCAATTGCGGAAAGCGACGACGGCACTCTTTGGGTCGGCACTTACGCGGGTGGGCTGAAATGTCTCCGAGACGGAAAGATATCGGTTTACGGGCGCACGAACGGTTTGCCGAGCGACAACATCACCTCGCTGTTGCTCGACAAACAAGGAGTGCTTTGGGTGGGGACCGCCAACGGTCTCGCGCGATTCGCCAAGGGCGTGTGGTCACGATTCTCTCGCGAGGACGGACTGCCGGTGAGTAACCTGGGTTACCTGATCGAGGATGAACTTGGTTTTCTGTGGGCCGGTTCAAACGCGGGCTTGATGCGTGTTAGAAAGCAGGATTTGGCCGACTTTGCCTCAGGCACCAACACCACCTTCTTTTGCCGGCTGTATGGTGAACCAGATGGTCTGCCCAGTGGCGAATGTACGCAAGGCTCCCAGCCGGCCGCGCACCAATCCGCCGACGGTCGTTTGTGGTTCCCGACGATTCGAGGTTTGGTGACCGTTGATCCGCGGGGCATTGTGCCGAACACCAACCCGCCCCCGGTAACTATCGAGGCCGTGTTCCTCGACGGCCGTCTCCACAGCACCAACACCCTGCGCACGCCGCCGCCCCAACAAGTCGTCATTCCCGCGGGCAAGGAAAGTCTCGAGATCCAGTTTGCCTGCCTAAGCCTGGCCGCGCCGGAGAAGAGTCGATTCAGTTACCGGATGTTTGGTTATGAGAGTGGCTGGACGACTGGCAACGGGGCCACGCGCTCGGTGCGGTATCCCAAGTTGACGCCTGGGGAGTATCGGTTCCAACTCGTGGCCGCCAATGAAGATGGAGTGCGCAACGAACTGGGAGCGAGCCTGGCCGTGGTGGTGCTGCCGCCGTTTTGGCGGACCTGGTGGTTTTTGAGCCTCATGGCGCTGGCGATCCTTGGGGCGGTGGCCGGCATCGTGCATAATATTTCGACCCAGCGGCTCCAGCGTCAACTGGCGGTGTTGCGACAGAAGGAAGCGCTGGAAAACGAGCGCGCCCGAATTGCCCGCGACATCCATGACCAGGTGGGAGCCAGTCTGACGCAAGTCTCGTTGATCGGTGAGATGATCGAGGCTGACAAGGACCTTCCCGAGGAGGTGGAGAGTCATGCGCGTCAGATTTCCCAAACCGCTCTCGAAACCACCCGCGCCCTGGACGAGATCGTTTGGACTGTTAATCCCTCGAACGACACGCTGGAAGGGCTCATCAATTACGTGTGCAAATATGCCCAGGAATATCTGGCGGTGGCTGGGTTGCGGTATCGCCTCGAAGTGCCGGCTCCGCTGCCCAACACGTCGATCTCGCCCGAGTTGCGGCACAATGTTTTCCTGGCTGCCAAAGAGGCCATCACGAACGTGGTGAAACACGCGGGCGCGACCTCCGCTTCCGTTCGGCTGCGGCTTGAGCCTGCCCGGTTTACCCTGGAAATTGAGGACAACGGACGCGGGCTTGGCGGGATGGATCCCAAGGCTGCCGCGGCCAGAAATGGGTTGCGCAACATGCGCAAACGCATGGAAGATGTGGGCGGCACCTTTGCGATCGAGCCTGGCTCCGAAGGCGGGGCTGTGGTGAGGCTTAGCGCGCCGTTTGGCGGCGATTAATTATGCCGATTACCGTTGCGATTGTTGAAGACAACGACCAACTCCGCGCCACGCTGGCGCGCGTGATTGGCCGCACCGATGGCTTTCGTTGTGTCAGTCATTATTCCAACGCCGAGGCGGCCCTCGAAGCGTTACCCAAGGACAAACCCGATGTCGTGCTCATGGACATCAATCTGCCCGGCATGAACGGCGTCGAGTGTGTTCGGCGGCTGAAAGCCGTGGCTCCCGAGATCCAGGTCGTGATGCTCACGGTTTATGAGGACACGGAGAACATTTTCAACGCCCTCGCCGCCGGGGCCTCCGGCTACCTGCTCAAGCGCACGAAAACCGCCGAGCTGATCTCCGCCATTCGCGAGGTCTTGCGCGGCGGGTCACCGATGACGACGCACATTGCGCGCAAGGTCACGGAATCCTTCCGTAAAGCCGGACCTTCCCCTCAGCCGACCGAGAATCTCTCCGAACGTGAGCAGGAGGTGCTCGATTGTCTGAGCCAGGGATTTCTCTACAAGGAAATCGCGGAAAAGCTGGGGATCAGCTACGAAACGGTGCATACCTACATCCGGCGGATTTATGAAAAGCTGCAGGTTCGGACCCGGACCGAGGCAGTGGCCAAATTCCTGCGGAAATGAGGGCGCCCGAGAATTTCGGTTCGGCGTGGGAACTTTTCGCGATTGTTGACGAAATACCGAGCGGGTGCCGGCAACGGGCTATCGGTTGCTTTTAACCCGCCCTCCAGGTCGCTTTTTCATTTGAGTTTCCCGAAGGTCATGGAATTTTCTTTACGTTGATGAGCAAGCCTATGCATAAACAGTTAATACTGGCAATCGGCATTTTCGTGCTGGGGACCATGGGGCGAGTGCTGGCCGATGAGGCTGTGCCGGGGGAGGAGCCGCCACCGGCTTTTCGAGTGGCCGCCACCGGTGCGCGGTTTGGTCTTGGCGTGTCCGGTCACGGCGCCGCCTTCCATCAGAGCGAGGCCTATCTGAAGTTTCAATTGCCCTGGTCCTGGAAATACGACTCCGGTTTTCGGCTCGAACCCACGGCGGAAATTTCCTGCGGATGTTTGTGGGACGGACATGATCAGGGGGTGGTGGCCGCGTTAGGGCCGGGTCTGAGGGTGGGGTACAAAAAGCTACCGCTTTTCCTCGAAGGCGGCATCAATCCAACCGTGATCAGTCCGTATCAGTATCCGACGCGCAATTTCGGCTGCAACATGCAGTTCACCAGTTACCTGAGCGTGCGCTGGGACGTGATGCCCCGCGTGCAGGTGGGGTACCGTTACCAGCATATGTCCAATGCCAGCCTGGCCCAACCCAACCCCGGACTCAACCTGCACATGTTTTCCCTCGGCTGGAATTTCTGAGGGAGACGCCCGACTTCATCATTGCCGCACCCTGGGAAACGGATTCTCCGCCCATTATCACTTGCTGAGAAAGCTAAAGTGATGCTAAAAATGCGGGAAGGTTATGAGTGCCTCGATTACTCCTGTGGCCGCTCCCGTCCGGGACGCGGAAGTTTCCGTCGTCTCCACCCCGAAGTATCCCGGTCTCCGGGTGACCTGCAACGGCAATCAGTTGGTCGCCCAGTATGTCGAAGCCCGGATAACCGAAGGCGGTGTATTCTATCCGATCACACCCTCGACCGAGGGTGGCGAGCTTTATCAGCAGTCGTACGCCCAGGGCGAGTTGAACGTTTTTGGCCAGCAAAAGATCGCCATAGAATGCGAGGGGGAGCACGCGGCGCAAGGCGGGGCCACGGCGTTTGCGGTGGCGGGGCGGCGCACGGTCAATTTCACTTCCGGACAAGGCATTGCCTACGCGATGGAGCAGTATTATCACGCGCCCGGCAAGCTGTGCACCATGGTGTTGGAGATTGGCGCGCGAGCCCTGACCAAGCACGCGCTCAACGTGCATTGTGGTCATGATGATTTCTACGGGGCGCTGGATACCGGCTGGACGATGCTCATGGGCAAGGACGCCCAGCAGGCGGCGGATCAGGCAATCATCCTGCGCAAGGTCAACGAGCAGACGTTGAATCCGGGCATGAACATCCAGGACGGCATGCTGACCACGCACTCGGAGCGCACGTACCTGGCGCCGGAGGCGGAATTGTTGCGGGAATATCTGGGCGCGGTGGACGATCAGGTCGAGAGCCCCACCCCGGCACAACGGGAGTTGTTTGGCCCGACACGCCGGCGGGTGCCCGAAATGATGGATTTGAAGAACCCGGTGCTGCTGGGCCCGGTGCAAAACCAGGAACACCACATGAACGGCGTGGTGGCCCGGCGAAATAATTTCAACGAACCGATCCTGAAATTCCTGGCGGAAGCGTACGAGGAGTTTGGACGCCTGACCGGACGCCACTACGGATTCCTGACCTCGTATCGATGTGAGGATGCGGAAACAGTCTTCGTCTCTCTGGGTTGTGCGGCGGACAATATCGAGGCGGCCTGCGATTATTTGCGAGACCAAAGGAACGCCCGGGTTGGCTCGATTCACGTCAATGTCATCCGACCGTTTCCCGAGGCTGCGATCATCGAAGCTCTCCGCGGCAAGAAGCAGGTCATCATTCTCGAGCGCACGGACGAAGGCATGGCTGGCGACAACCCCCTGGCGCGCGACATCCGCACGGCTCTGGGCAAAGCGCTCGAATGCGGCCGGTTTGGCGGCGATTTGCCGGCAATCGCGCCCGACGAAATGCCGCGCCTGTTCCGGGGCGCTTATGGCATCGGCTCGCGCGATTTCCGTCCCGAGCACACTTTGGGCGCCTACGAGTTTGCCATCGGCCAAACGCGGCGCAAAGATGGCCGAGGTGCGGCGGATGGCGCCACCTACTTCGTCCTGGGCGTGGATCATCCGTACGCGGTATGCTCGAAGGATACGCCTTCTCTGCTGCCGGAGAAGTCCATTGCGGTGCGGTTTCACTCGATCGGCGGCTGGGGCATGATCACCACGGGCAAGAACCTGGGATCGATCATTGGCGAATTTGGGAACTTGCTGGGGCTGGAGCAGTCAAAGCGGAACGGACACCAGGCGGAGGCTCCGGCGCTCTGGGTCATGGCCAACCCCAAGTATGGCTCCGAGAAGAAAGGCGCGCCCACCAACTATTACCTGGTCGTCGCCCCGGAGCGGATTCGCGTCAACTGCGAGTTGAACCACGTTAATGTGGTGTTGTGCTGCGATCCGAAAGCCTTCACCCATACCAATCCCCTGGAAGGGATTAACAAGGGCGGCTGTCTCGTCTGGGAATCCGCCGAAACTCCCGAGGTGGCCTGGCAGCGCATCCCCGCGCGGCACCGCAAATTCATCCGCGATTTTAACATCCGGGTCTATATCCTCCCCGGGTTTGATATCGCCCGCAAAGCGACGGAGCGGCCCGACCTGCAGTTGCGCATGCAGGGCAATGCCTTTCTGGGTGCCTTCTTTCGCGTGTCGCCATTTCTCGATCAGAACGGGATTTCCGAGGAAGTCTTTCTGGGAACGGTACGCAAACAGTACGAGAAGAAGTTCGGGCGATTTGGCGAAGCCGTGGTGGTCTCCAATATGCAGGTGATGGAGCAGGGTTTTTCCCGGGTCCAGGAGATCCGTTATGGGGCCATCGACGAAGCGGATCATTCGAGCATGCGGAATCCTCCGGTGCTGCCGCAAGGGGCGCCGGCGATGCTGCCGACGGCGGGTTGTGGCAGCGCCTGTGGTCACGGACTCTCGACGCCGGCGGCACAAACTCCCCGGTACGCGCTGCAAACGTTGGCAAAATTCGACGGCGAATTTCGCTCTGGCCTCGGTTATCACCAGCCGGCGGGAGCGCTGGCGTCCGTCGGGATTATGGGAGCGGGCACCGGGGCGACGCAGTCAAAGTATGTCGCGCGGCGTGAGACGCCGGTATTCATCGCGGAGAACTGCACGCAATGCATGGAGTGCATCACCGCCTGCCCGGACACCGCGCTCCCGAACACGGCGCAGGATCTCAGCCAGATTTTGAAGACGGCGGTGAACTATTACATCTCCGACCCGGCGGACCGCGACCAGCTCCGGGCGGAACTGAAGGGCCTCGAAGCGCGGGTGCGCGCCGCCATGAACGCAGGAGTGGAAGCCAAGCGGGAGACTCCATTCAAGGAGTTGGTGCGGCAGGAACTCGAGGCGCTGCCGACGGTGAGCGCGCGGGCGCGCGCGGAATTTCAGGCGATCATCGACGTCCTGCCAATGGCCTACTGCAACGTGGCGGCGATCTTCCGCAGCCCGGAAAAGAAGAGCCCGGGTCAGGGTGGTTTGTTTTCGATTTTTGTCTCCGATTTGTGCAAAGGGTGCGGCGAATGCGTGCAGGTTTGCGGAGATCACAACGCGTTGCGGATGGAAGTGGAGACGGAGGAACTAAACGCCCGGCTGACCACCGGACAGATCTTTTCCCGCCTGCTGCCTGACACGCCGCAGAAGTTTCTGGGGCTTTACCAGGACGGTGCGCCCCAGGATTCCCGAGAGGCGGCGCTGCGGAACCACCTGATGGTGCGACGGAATTACGAGGCCCTGGTCTCCGGCGACGGCGCCTGCGCGGGGTGCGGTGAAAAGAGCGTACTGCGTGCCCTGGCCTCGGTGACGGAAGCCTACATGCGGCCGCTGTACCACAAGAAGGCGGCGCGGTTGAAGGCCAAAGCGGACAAGTTGGCGGTCGAAGGCCTAGCTCGTCTGAACGATTTGCGGGGGCGGGATGCCACCGGTTACGAATTATTCAGACGGGCAGTGGCCCATACGATAATGGGCTTGGGCGGCGAAAACGAAGCGGACACCCGCCGACGCCTTGAGAAGCATGGGGCCATCTCCGACGATGAAATTGTCAATGGGATCGCCGCGGTCCTCCGGCAGGATGCCTTCAACCATGCGGAACTTCAGGCGATTGACGGCCGGCAGTCGAATGGCATGAGTGTGATGTTCATGGGGGCCAGCACCGGCTGCAACACGGTTTACGGCTCCACGCCACCATCCAATCCGCATCCTTATCCCTGGATGAACTCATTGTTTCAGGATGGCGCCACCATTAGTTGGCTGCTGGGCGAATCGCTTTTGTTGCACCACGCCCGCCGTTCCGTGGTGCCGGAACGATTGGCCGACGCCTTGCTTGGGCGCGAGTCGGCGGTGATGACGGAGGAGGAATATTTCACGCTGACTCATCTCGATGACGCCCGCATGACCGACCTGGAAATCCGCGAACTGCCCAAGGTCTGGGTGGTGGGCGGTGACGGGGCGCTGGGCGACATCGGATTCCAGAACGTGTCGAAGGTCGTGTTGCAAAACCGGCCGAACGTCAAAATCCTGATGCTCGACACCCAGGTATACTCGAACACTGGCGGGCAGAACTCGGATTCGTCCACCATGCTGGGCGGTTACGACATGAACCAGTTTGGCTCGGCGTCGCAGGGCAAGCTGATTGAAAAGAAGAATGTGGCCGAAGCGCTCACCAGCGGGCATGGCTCGCCGTTCGTTGCCCAGGTTTCCATGGCCAACGCGGCCCGACTCTACAAAGCGATGCTGGACGGGTTGGAATACCGTGGCACGGCGTTCTTCCAGTGTTACACCACCTGCCAACCGGAGCACGGGGTCGGCGACAACATGTCTGCGGACCAGGCTAAATTGGTACGGGATTCGCGCGGCATGCCCGAGTTTGTGTATCAGCCGCGCAACGGTGAAACTTCGCAGGAAGCCTTTGATCTCAAGGGCAACCCGAGCGGAAACCGGGATTGGTGGCGCGCCAAATTCAAAACCACCGGCGAGGAGTACAATTACACGGTGGCGCATTGGGCGCTTACCGAAGGCCGATTCCGCAAGCATCTGAAGTCGATTCGGGAAGAGGAGGCTCAGGCACTGACGCCTCTCGACGTGATGCTGGCGTTGATCACCCAGGACGATGTAGTGAACCGGCGTGTTTTTGACGCCGCGCACCGGTCGGCGGTGCCGAATTTCGGGGTTTACATCCGGGCCGAGGTGAACGGGAAAATGAAGTATTACGCCGTCTCACGCCAGATGGTCTTGTTTGCCGTGGAGCGGCGCAAGGCATGGCGCATGCTGCAGAGCAAAGCGGGTGTGGCCAACCAGGACTACGCGGCGCAGCGAGCGCTCCTGCGAAAAATCGATGGGGGCCAAGTCACGCTGGCCGAATTTCGACAGCATCCGGCCGAGACGATGCTCGCCGCCGCTCAATAAACCATACAAAGAAGTTGCCGCATCCCGCACAGGGCAGGAAGCGGCAAAAACTGACGAGCGTGAAGCTGCTTGCTGCTAGCTGGTCACCGTCTTGAAGCAACGAAGCCCGAAAAGGCCCAGAGCGGACAGCGCCAGGTAGGCCAGAGTGCTTCCAGCCTCGGGGACGTTAGACTGCAGCTTAATGCTGGTGGTAATTTTTAAGTTGCTCTCCGTGGTGTGGCGTTCAGCGAAAAAGAAGTCAAAGTCGTAATTGTTGTTCGGCGTTAGCCCGAGAGCGTCGAGGTTCACGGACCCATTCTGAGCGCCGTGTACGCCTCCCAAGTCGATGACCAGCGACTTGTTGATAAACACCCAGACGTCATCATCTCCGGTGAAATCGAATACCTGACCGGGTTGGTAAGTGAAGTCGGTATGAATCTGGTAGGTGAAAGCATAATTGTGGGATGGATTCCCCTGGTTTCCGCCCAATTGATTATCAATGGGGAAGAAGGCGCTGTTCTGATATGAATAGATGCCCGTCCCCGGACCAGTCTCGTTCAACACGATGGAATAAGAGGTGCTCAAGTTATAGCCGGGGGTATTGCGATACCACATATCGAAATACGTTTTTCCGTGGGTGGTGGCGCTCGGCAAACCATCCTTGGCGTATACCGGCAGCCCATCGAGGCCGAGTTGACTTTTTACAATTCCGGTCTCACCCGCGATGGCGTTTTCGAAATCAGGGTGCCCCGTCAAGGGTGGGGTCGATGTGTTGTTGTAGTGAAAGTCGCGAACCGTTCCTGTGAGCTGGATCGTGCCCGCCAGGCACAGGCTCATGGCGCCGTTGGCCGCCAGTAGCGCCGCGATTGTGAGTGTTTTCTTCATGGATTTGCCATTCGTGATGCCATTGTTGTGTACGTTTCGCTCAAATCGGCCAAGCGCGCGCCTGCCGTGCTAAAACGTGTATTAGCGGAGAAAGTAGCACGTCGCTTGCCAAGCTCAGCTTGAGATCATATCCCAGGATGTTATGCTATTAAAATAGAGTAACTTATAAAATAGAAATTCGACTTATTGAGGGAATATGAAGGATAAATCTAAGCGAATAATTGTAAGGTCCACCGACGCTGGGTGTTGAGTTGGTTTGGGGCCTTTGCCTAATCGATTTAACCGCACTAGGTTAACACGCTTGGAGGATCACTGCTAAGGCTGTAAAGCCAACCGACACCCTTCATTGGCAATGGGTATTAACGAATTGACCGCTGCTCGCCTTTAACGACTGTTGAATTCGCCAGCGCCGTTGGTTAAGTTGTGGGAGTATGACGTTGACCGAAAAGATTTTGGCCCGCGCGGCCGGCAAGGCGCGGGTGCAGGCGGGCGATAATGTATGGGTGAAAGCGGATGTGCTGATGACCCATGATGTTTGCGGACCGGGCACTATTGGCGTGTTTAAACGGGAATTTGGAGCCAGCGCCAAAGTCTGGGACCGCAATCGCGTCGTCATTATCCCGGACCACTACATTTTTACCTCCGATTCCAAGTCCAATCGCAACGTCGACATCCTGCGCGAGTTCGTGAAGGAGCAGGGGATTACCTATTTCTACGATGTGATCGATGATCCGTCTGGAAAATGGGTGTTTGATGCGCAGAAAGGCATGTTGAAGCGGCAATACGGGTCGCGCTATGCCGGGGTCTGCCATACCGCCCTGCCGCAAAAGGGGCACACGCGTCCGGGTGAAATCCTGTTCGGCACGGACTCTCACACCTGCATGGCCGGGGCGTTCAACCAATTCGCCACCGGGATCGGCAACACCGACGCGGGTTTTGTCATGGGCACGGGCAAGTTGCTGTTGAAAGTGCCCGAAACGATGCATTTCCGGCTCGAAGGCGCCTTGCAGCCAGGGGTTATGGCCAAGGACATTGTGCTGCACTGCATAGGCGAAATCGGCTTTGATGGTGCCACCTACCGGTCGCTGCAATTTGACGGACCTGGCGCCACCGCCTTGAGCATCGACGACCGCATGACCATTGCCAACATGGCGATCGAGGCAGGTGGCAAGAATGCGATGTTCGAGTTCGACGCGCAGACCAAGGCTTTCGTGGATTATCGATGCAAGCTCAACGGCACGCGTGCCGATTACGAACCGGTCGAACGGGACCACGACGAAAAGTTCGTTTACGAAACCACGGTTGACCTTTCGAAGTTGGAACCGACAGTGGCCTGCCATCCCGATCCCGGGCAGCGCAAACTTGCGCGGGAATTGGGCGGCATCAAGGTGGACCGAGCCTACATCGGTTCCTGCACCGGCGGGAAAACCAGCGATTTTGTCGAGTTCGCCCGGGTGCTGAAAGGCAAGCGGGTCGTCATTGATACCTTTGGGGTCCCGGCCACACCGGAGATTGTGCATGACCTCCAAAGCGTGTTGTGGGGCGACAAGTCCATCTGGAACATCCTGCAGGATGCCGGAGTGCAAATGACGGAAAACGCCGGTTGCGCCGCTTGCCTGGGCGGCCCGGTGGATACCTTTGGGCGCATGAATGCGCCGTTGAAATGCATCAGTGCCACCAACCGGAATTTTCCGGGGCGCATGGGTCATAAGGAATCCCAGGTCTTCCTGGCGTCCCCCGCGACGGTCGCCGCCAGCGCCCTCACGGGCAAAATTACCGACCCGCGCGAACACTTACCGGCATGATACGGTGAAGAAACCGTGCCCAACGGCCGCCTGGTGCGGCTTGGTTTTTCCAGGGTGCCGGCCATGAGCCGGCGCGACTGGGACAACCTTTGCGAGCGGGGAATCCTCGGCCTCGTGCTGGCCATTTTGGTGGCCGGTCCGCTGGCGTTTGGGGGTGTTGGCACCGTGCCATTTCTCATCATCCAGGGCCTGACCCTCGGGGTGATGGCCCTTTGGGGATTGCGCCTCTGGATTCACCCCTCTCCCCGGCTGCTGTTTCCCCCGATCTGCTGGGCGGTGCTGGCCTTCGCCGCCTACGCGATCGGGCGCTACTGCACCGCCGACATCGAGTATGTGGCGCGGCAGGAACTCGCGAAGGTGTTGGTCTATACCTTCCTGTTTTTCGCCGTGCTCAACAACCTGCACCGGCGCGAATCCGTTCAAATCGTCACCTTCACGCTGTTAGGGTTGGGTATGGTCATTGCCGGTTACGCGGTGTATCAGTTCCTTTCCGGATCCGATCGAGTGTGGCACCTCTTCAAGCCATACAAGAACCGGGGCACGGGCACCTACGTGAATCCCAATCATCTCGGCGGCTTTCTGGAAATGCTCCTCCCCCTGGCTTTGACCACCGCCCTGCTGGCGCGGTTCAAGCCGCTGACGCGCATTCTCGCCGGCTACGCCGGACTTGTCATTTTTAGCGGGCTGGGTGTGACGGTATCCCGAGGAGCGTGGGTGGCGACGGCATTTGGATTGTTGCTGCTGTGTTTCGCGCTGATGTTCTACCGCCAATACCGGTTGCCAGTGATCCTGGTGGTGACCATCGCTTTCAGCGGCGCGGCCCTTTTCGTTTATGAAAGTCCCGCCACGCAGCTCCGTCTAAGACAGATAACATCCAGCCACACCGGGAACGTGGATGACGACATGCGGTTTTCGCTCTGGCAGCCCGCGGTGCAGGTCTGGCGGGAGAACCCCTGGTGGGGTGCCGGCCCCGCGCATTACGATTACCGGTTCCGCACCTACCGACCCATCCTGGTGCAACGACGTCCGGACCGGGTGCATAACGATTACCTCAACACCCTGGCCGACTGGGGCTTGGTCGGGTTCGGGTTGGTCACGACCGCCTGGGGGTTGCTGGCTTTTACCTTGTATCGCAGTTGGCCTTACGTGAGAGGGTCTTCCACCCAACTGGGCGACAAGAAAAGCAGCACCAAATTCTCTTTTGTACTCGGCGCCTCGATCGGGCTCACGAGCCTGCTCCTGCATTCCTTCATCGATTTCAACTGGCACATTCCGGCGAATGCCGTTCTGGCGGTCACCCTGATGGCACTGTTGTCCGCGTTCACCCGTTTCGCCACGGAAAGTTACTGGGTGCGAGTAGGTTGGGTTTTGCGGATTTTGGGCAGCGTAGTGCTGGTGGCCGGCGCGGTGTGGCTGGGGGCGGAGGGTTGGCGGAAGTACCGCGAAAATGGATGGCTGCGACAAGCCGAACGGGCTTCACTTTACTCGCCCGAGCAGGTGGCGTTGCTCAAGAACGCGTACGCGGTCGAGCCGCGCAACTTCGAGACCACCTACGCCATTGGTGAGGGGCTGCGCATGCAAAGCGCCGAAGGCGGCCGGAATTACCGCGAGTTGGCGCAGGAAGCATTAGGATTTTTCCATTTGGGAATTAGGCTCAACCCGTGGGACGGCTACCAGTACTTGCGCTACGGCGCGTGCCTGGATTGGCTGGATCGCCGCGCGGAGGCGGATCCTTACTTCTTGCGGGCGGAAGAGTTGGATCCCAATGGGAATTACACGATGGCGCAGATTGGCATTCGCTATGTGCAATTGGGTGAGTATGCCGCGGCGCGGCCCTGGCTCGAGCGGGCGCTGCGCCTGGATCATAATGCGCTGGCCATTAATTACTTGAAGATATGCGAGGCTCGATTATTGGAGGCTGCGACCAACGGAGTGGCTGCGCCCGGAGGCAAAGCAACAGCAGTTTCTCCTTGATTCCACAACCAGTTGGGCTGCATAAAACTGAGGTGTATTTGGGGTAAAAAATATTTTGAAAAAAATCGTGTATTCATTTGACAATGCCCCATCTGTATTTAGAATGAGTTTCAGAACCGTAATAGATTGAGCAGGAGTAACTATGAAAAACATCCGAGTCGCCTTTCGCACTTTAATCGCATGCGGGTTAGCTTTGGCACTAGTGAGCGTCGCCCAGGCACAAAGCCAGGGTGTGGCCAAGGTCATTCGCGTTAAAGGATCCGCACGCTATGCTGTCGGTGGTGGTTCATGGGAGCCCTTGAAGGCGAACATGATCGTTAAGCCTGGCAGCGTCATCCAAACCGGCGTTGAAAAAGGCTCCTTTGTCGACCTGCTGTTGACTGATTCCGAGAATGCTCCGATTCCGGCGTTGTATACTGGACCTCGCGGCAGTGCCGGTGGCGGTTCTGGTGGCGCCTACAAGCCGACCGCCGAGCAGAACGTGGTGCGGTTGTATGAGAACACGCTGCTGGGCGTGGATAAACTCTCCTCGATGCAGACTGGTGCTGAGCTCGTGACCGACACCCAGTTGGACCTCAAGGCGGGCAAGATCTTCGGCAGCGTTAAGAAGATGAACGCGGCCTCGAAGTATGAAGTGAAGCTTCCCAACGGCGTGGCCGGCATCCGCGGCACCACCTTTGAGATCAGCACCGCTGGCGTGCTCTCCGTGCTCGACGGCCAGGTCGTGCTGGCCATCGTGGGCAAGGACGGCGTGGTTCGCACCAAGGTGATCAGCGCGGGTCAAAGCTATGATCCGGCGGTCGACGTCATCAGCGCACTGCCCCAATCTGAAATCATCCGCCTCGAGAACACCGTCAATGGCGTCCAAGTCACCGTCCGTGACACCGGCGTGCCCATCCATGTGTCGCCCGACACCACGATCTATTTCGTGTCGCCGACTGGCGGGTCCAGCGGTTCCGGCGGCGGTCAGTAATTTACATCCGCTCAATCAAACCAGAGCAGCCTTGTGTTGCTCTGGTTTTTTTGTTTTTGTGACCGTGTGAAGCCGAAGTTCAAGCCGTTCCTGCGCATCCCCGTATTGATCGCCGGCGGTGTGGTGTTGCTGGTGTTTGCGCTTCGGTTGCTGCGCCTGGACTTCTTCGAGCGTTTGGAACGCGTCACCTATGACATGCGGGCGCGGCAGGCTTTGTCCCATCCTCTACCGCTGGCCACCAATCTCGGATTCGTTTGCATCAACGAGGACAGCATCAAAGCGGTTCAGGATCGTTCTCTAGGCTATAGTTTTGGGCTCTATTGGCCCCGGCAGGTCTACGCCCGGGTGGTTAACGAGCTTGCCGCCCAGGGCGCAAAGGTGGTTGCCTTCGATGTTATTTTTGGCGATCTCCGCCCTGATCAGCCCCCCATCCAACTCGCCGGCAATCAGATCATGGAGTCGGATGAGTATTTTGCGATGGAAATGCAGCGCTGCAGCAATGTCGTGCTGGCAGTCAGTCAGGGCTTGGCGCCGCCGCCGCTTTTTTCCACGAATGCTTCCGCCCTCGGCGACATCTCGACGGACCGCGATTCCGACGGAATTCTGCGGCGGGCCAAAGTGTTCCGGATGTATCGTCAATGGCATCCGGTTTTTCTCCAGGCCCAGGCGGATCCGAAGCTCGCTGTCGATCTCAGCAGAGCTCGAATTGAAGGCGGCAATTTGATCCTGCCGCGGACCGCGAGCGGAGAGGTTTCAGAGGCGGACGCGACCATCACGGTGCCGTTGGACGCTGAGGGGAACTTCAACCTGGCGGATGCCGTGGGTGATAATCTACCGGCTGGGATGGCGCCGAAAGCGAAACCTTTTGTCGAAAAGCGGATGTGGCACATGGGGGTAATTCTGGCGGCGCGGGAATTGGGGCTGGACCTGGAGCGGGCCCGGATTGAATTGGATAAGGGTCGGGTGACTTTGTCTGGTACCAATGGAATCACCCGCGTGATCCCGGTGGATGAGGCTGGGTATTTTTATATTGATTGGTGCCTGCCGCCGAATCATCCGGCACTCATGCAGGAGGCGATGCATACCTTGCTGAAGCAGAACCATGATCGTTTGCTGGGCAGGCAGGAGGGTTGGAATGATCGCTGGCGGGGTCGCCTGGCGGTGGTGGGATCGAGCGCCATGGGGAACGATTTGACCGATCGCGGCGCCACTCCGCTCAGTTCGGACACACTTCTGGTGAGCAAACATTGGAACGTGGCGAATTCCATCATCACTAATCGGTTCGTGCAACGATCCACGCTGTGGATCGACCTGGCCCTGATCCTGGTGATGGGAATTGTGGCCGCGGTTTTGACGTGGCGTTTTCGAGCGCTAACGGCCTTTGGCCTGGTGGCTGGGCTTGGGTGCGCCTATTTGTTGGTGGCGGTTTACGTGTTTGTCAGCACCCGGTATTGGATGCCGATTGTGCTCCCGGTCGGGGGCGCGATGCTCATGACTTACATTTGCCTGGTCACTTGGCGCGCCGTGTTCGAGCAGGAAGAAAAGCGCCGCGTGAAATCCATCTTTTCCAAGATGGTATCGCCTAAGATCGTGACGGAACTGCTCAAGGCCGAGCATTTGAAACTGGGTGGCGCCCGGCGGGAGATTACGGTGCTCTTTGCGGATGTGCGCGGGTTCACGGAGTTGACGGACGTCTCGCAAGAACGTGTAGCGGAATATGTGCGGCAGAACCAATTGACTGGATCGGCCGCTGAGGCGGCCTTCGACGATCAAGCCCGGGAAACGCTGCAGACGATCAACCAATACCTCGGCCTGGTGGCCGATACCATTATTCGCCTCGATGGGACCCTCGATAAGTTTATTGGCGACTGTGTGATGGCTTTTTGGGGGGCGCCGACGGCCAATCCGCACCACGCGGTTCAATGCGTCCGCGCCGCCATCGAGGCACAGCGCGCGATTCACAGGTTGAATTTGGAACGCGCGGCGGAGAATGAGCGTCGTCAGCAGGAAAACATCACCCGGGCTGCGGCCGGTCAGCCGCCGCTGCCGATGTTGCCACTGCTGCTGCTCGGGAGCGGCATTAACTCGGGCATGGCGACTGCCGGTCTCATGGGTTCCGAGGCGGAAACTCGCAACTACACTGTGTTCGGGCGTGAAGTGAATCTCGCCAGCCGCCTGGAGAGCCTGTCGGGGCGTGGGCGTATATTTCTGAGCGAGGCAACCTACGCCCATTTGCTGGTGCAGGATCCTGCTTTGGCGAGCACTTGTATCGAGCATCCCCCGGTAAACGTGAAAGGCATCCGCTCGGCGGTGAAGGTGTACGAGGCGCCCTGGGCGGACCAGCCACCCCTCACACCACCCACTCCCCCAGTTTCAGGGTCCGACACCGACTCCACCACGCTGGCATCACGGGTGGCCCATTAGGGCCTATCCATAGGTTGGGAAACCCCGACTCTGTAGGGCACTTTCCTGCTCGCACTGCCTTGGTTGCTTGCTAGATTACCTACATGCGGAAGGCAATTTATCCGGGCAGTTTTGACCCAGTGACCAATGGTCATCTGGACGTCATCCAGCGTGCCACCAAGTTATTTGACCGTGTCGTGGTGGCGGTTGCGGCCAACGACAGCAAACAACCCTTGTTCAGCCGGGAAGAGCGCAAGCAGATGGTGGCGCGAGCCGTACGAAACTTCCCCACGGTCGAGGTGGACGAATTTGATGGATTATTGGTGGATTACGTGGAGCGGCAAGGAGCCCAGACAGTGATCCGGGGATTGCGGGCCGTGTCGGATTTCGAATTTGAGTTTCAGCTCGCCTTGATGAATCGTAAGTTGAACGAGCGCATCGAGACGATCTTTATGATGCCCAAGGACACCTACACCTTCCTCAGTTCCCGGATCGTCAAAGAAATCGCCCGGCTGGGAGGGGATGTCAGCAGTTTCGTGCCAGCCCACGTGCGTGCGGCTTTGTCGGGCAAGTACAAGCTCGAACCAACCTGAAACATGTTATGCCACTGTTAATCAATCTGCGGCACCTGGAGAGCAAGGACCTTCCGCTGGCGGGCAGCCTGCCTTTGGAGGAGTTGGATATTGATACGCGCGACGAGATGATCGAAGTGGGCGGGGCATTGGAATACGATCTGACCGTGCAGTTGATGGAGGGGGGGCTGCTGGCGCGAGGGAGTTTGAAGGTGCCGCTTAAGTGTCAGTGTGTCAGGTGTTTAAAAGAGTTCAAGCACGACTTGATACTGGAGAACTGGCCGATACACGTGATGTTGGAAGGGGAGGATGCGTTACCCCGCGTTAATGATTGCGTGGACTTGACTCCCGCGGTGCGGGAAGATATTCTCCTTGAGTTTCCGCAACATCCGTTGTGTGACCCCGAGTGTCGGGGCTTGCCAAAAACGTCTGTTGGCAAGGCGAAAACCACCGCCAAAAAGGAGGACGAGCCTGGCTCGTCTCCATGGGCGGAATTGAATAAATTGAAGCTGTAGAATTTTAATAGATTTTATGGGTGTTCCTAAGAGAAAACCGTCGAAGAGCCGTCAACGCATGCGCCGCGCTTACAACAGCGTGCTCAAGCTGCCGCAACTGAGCAAGTGCCCGCAGTGCGATGCCCCCTATGTACCTCACCGGGTTTGCCCGGCTTGCGGTTTTTATCGTGGGCGGCAGGTGATGACCGTAACGGCCGGAGCCTGATTTGCGGCACTGGGGGCCAACGGGGCCTCGCGGTGAAACTATGCGAATCGCAGTGGATGTCATGGGTGGCGACCACGGCTGCGGTGTCGTCATCGCTGGAGCCATAACCGCGCTGCAGAACGATCCGCGGATTTCCACGCTCTACCTTGTTGGGCGGGAAGAGGAAATTCGTGCGGCCTTGCCGGGGGCAAACCCCGAACCCCGCATCGAGGTGGTTCACGCCAGCGAATTCCTCACCATGGAGGACAAGCCGGCCGCCGCCGTCCGCAAGAAGAAGGACTCGTCCATTTCGCGCGCGGTCGAACTGGTCAACGAAGGTAAAGCGGACGCGGTAATCTCAGTGGGCAACACCGGCGGGATTTTTGCCTCCGCCACCTTCAAGCTCGGGCGTTTGCCGGGCGTGGATCGCGGCGGCATCGCCACGGTTATTCCCACGCCCGACAACGAGTTCGTGCTCCTGGATTCGGGGGCGAATATCGAGTGCAAACCGCTGAACCTGGCCCAATACGCCATCATGGGGCACGTGTATTCGCGCGAGATGTTGGGTTATAAGAGCCCGCGGGTGGGAATCCTGTCCATCGGCACCGAGGACTCGAAGGGGACCGAGTTGACGCTGGAAGCCTTCAAGCTTTGCAAACAACTCGAGATCAATTTTATCGGCAACGTCGAGGGCCACGACCTTTTTGAAAACCGGGTGGATGTGGTGATTTGCGATGGTTTTGTGGGCAATATCGTGCTCAAGACCTGTGAAAGCCTGGCCACGGCCATGTTTACTCTGCTCAAACGGGAATTGACAGCAAATCTACTGCGCAAAACCGGCGCGATGCTTTCCAAAGGGGCGTTTCGGGCGATTCGGCGCCGGATGGATCCGGATGTCTACGGCGGCGCGCCGTTGCTGGGCTTCAATGGGGCCGTGATGAAAGCCCATGGTTCCGCCCGGGAAAAAGCCATTGCCAGCGCGGTCCGCGTTACCACCGAGAATCTCAAACATCAAGTCAACCAAGTCATTGTTCAGGAAATTGCCCGAGCGAGCCAGCGTCTGCTGGCCGCTTAGAGCGCAACATCCCCCAAGTATCGCAGAATGAGCCCGACGACCCATCCTTCCTTTCGCAACCCCAGAGCCCGCCACAACTTTCTCGGACGCACCTGCTCCATCACCGGCGTGGGTTCCTATATTCCGGAGCGCGTGCTCACCAATGCCGATCTGGAGAAGATGGTCAGCACGACGGATGAATGGATCACCTCCCGAACCGGCATCAAGGAACGTCGAATCGCCGCAGCCAATGAATTTACTTCCGACTTGGGCGCCAAGGCCGCGCAGAAAGCCATGGCCAATGCCGGCATCACCGCGGACCAGATCGATCTGGTGATCGTGGCGACCATCACGCCGGATATGCCTTTCCCATCGACCGCCTGCCTGGTGCAGCGAAAGATCGGCGCGACTCGCGCCGCCGCGTTTGACCTCGAGGCGGCTTGCTCCGGATTCATTTACGCTTTGGAAATCGGCCAGCAGTTCATCATGTCTCGCACCTATGACACCGTGCTGGTGATTGGGGCGGAAAAGCTTTCCTCGATTGTGGATTGGGAGGATCGCAATACCTGCGTGCTGTTTGGCGACGGTGCGGGCGCGGCCATTTTGCAGAATCGCCCCAATTCGCACGGGTTGCTGACGGCGGTAATGGGTGCCGATGGCAATAAGTCCGAGCTGCTATTCATGCCCGGCGGTGGCAGTAAGTGTCCCGCCACGCATGATTCAGTGAACGCGCGGCTGCATTACCTGCGCATGGAAGGCAAGGAGACCTTTAAGAACGCGGTGCAGGCAATGTGCACGGCCGCCCAGGAGGCTCTACGCCGTTGCGAGATCGACATCACGCGCATCAAATGCATCATCCCGCACCAGGCCAATCGCCGGATCATTGATGCCGTGGCCGATCGCCTCGGCGCCACTCCCGAGCAATGCTTTATAAATCTTCACCACACCGGCAATACCTCCGCCGCCTCCGTGGCGATTGCCCTCGATCAAGCCATTGAGTCCGGCCGCATCCAGCGTGGCGACCTCGTTTTGTTGGTGGTTTTTGGCGCCGGCCTGACCTGGGGCGCCGCGGTGATCGAGTGGTAAAGCCCACCACCGCACTTCCAAAATTGGCATCCTTAGCCTCTTTGACCGGCGGCTTTGTCGCCGCCCAGGTTCGTGGTCTGGCTGGCGTTATTTGACCAGCGCTGGAGCCTGTAAAATAGCGGCTTTTTGCAGTGCCGAGCCGTTTGACGCATAAGATTCCTGTGCTAGTTTTGCTTAGTTATATGAGCGCCAGACGAATCGATCATCACGCCTTACTTAGTTCACAAAAAGTCACCGTGCATTCCCGGCAAATCCAGCTAACGTTGTCCCCCAGCGCAATCCTGATGCACACCGGTGGGATCGAGTTTCGCAGCGCGATGGCTTTTCCTTCGTGGACGGAGATGACCATGGTGATGGAGTCGGTTCATGGCCGGGGCCGGCTCAACTGCAACGGGGTGGTAATTTCCTGCACGGGAAATAAACATGCCGGCTACCACGTCTCGATGGTCTTCACCAGCCTCTCGCGAGGCGCTCAGGATTTCTTCCGAACCGCCCTCGCCAGCGGCAATTAATTTCCCCCAGCCGGCCCCGGGTGCTTAGGGAGCCAGGCCAATCTTCAACCGATAAAGTCTGGCCGCGCCGTTTTCCGCTGTGTCCGAAATCGTTCGGGTCGTGCCATCTCCGGGCAGGTCTTGGACAATAGCGGTCCATTGGTTGGTTCCGGAGTCATCCACAAACTTGCGCTCAAGGCTGTAGACGCGCCCGGCCCGGCTGTCAAACGTTATCCGCAGTTCGGCTCCCACCACGGTTGCGGCGGTGAGGCGTGGATAGTCATTCGCATCCAGCGGATTGGTGCCGGCATGGTATTCCTGGTAGTTGCTGAATCCGTCGTTGTCCGGATCGGCGGCGGCGCCTTGCGCACCTGTGGCGCTGGCCATATCCAGCCCGTTGGCGAATTCCCATTCATCAGGAAGTCCGTCCTGGTCCAGGTCCGGCAGGGAGCAACCCGGATTCGCCAACGCCGGCGAAGGGTTACCGGTACGCCAATTCGCCGGGTCGTTGCCAAATCCCCAGGCATTGATCCGTCCCAGGCTTAGTCCGGTTTCCATCGCGGTATCCGGCCAGGGGGTATGGCTGTAGTAATGGATTTCCTCCACGCAAACATATGGCACAAAGCCGGGCACACTCCATTCTGGCGGCTGCGGGTTGTCCGGAACCATCAAGCGCAGGGTGTCGTCTTCATTGGACAGTCTTCCCGAATACAGGCCGTAAATGCGAGTCTCAGGCGGCAGTCCGTACCGCGCGCAGAACCAGGCGCGAGCCACGGGATCATAGTTCGGATCGAAGCTGACCAGTAAGATTTTCGAAAAGCGCGGAATTTCCGTGCCGGCTGGGAAGGTGAAGGAGATTCCGCCCTCGATTTTCCAGGAATTGGTGGCGTGCAGCGGGTCGTAGAGCGGCACCGGTTGGCTCGACAGATTGCTGATCTCCACGAACTCCTCGAGTACGTTGGCGTTCGAACCGAAAGGACGCGGGGCGTACATGATTTCCGTGATGACCACCGGTCCGACTCGCGGTCCCGCGTTGGCTTTCCCGAGGGTGTTGGTGAGTTCCCGGACGAGGTGCTCCTTGCCTTCGGAACTGACGTATCGGCCCAAGGTCACCCCGTTGAACATCGCCCCGTATTGGAATCCGTGCCGATAACCGGTCAGGTTCGTTCCGTCTCCCGAATAGATATAAGCCTGGTCGCCCAGGGAGCTGAGCGCGAAGCCGTTGGTGCCGTATTGATTGAACTCGGTTTCGTTGAACACCATAAACTCGCCAGCGGGGATCTGGCGCCCGGCGGGAATGGTGTATTTCCGCGGTTGGTCGGGATTATCGGTAAGAAACCAGCCGCCGATGTTGGCCGCGCCGGGCCCGGCGTTGAACAACTCGATGCTGTCGGTTTGCGGCGGATCGGTGTGGGTCAGGATTTCAGAAATTAAGACCTGGGGAATGGCGACGGGGAGGGGATCAGGTCCACCCGGGGAACCGTTGAGCCGCGTGCTCGCCCGCCAGGCGGCAGAACTGGAATAGTCCAAAGCTGAACCGTTCTCATCGCGCAGGACCAGTGAGAAACCGGCCCCGTCCGTAGTCGGGTAGGCACTGTCGGAGTAGGAGAAGTCGAGGATCGTCTCTTTGAGAGCGCCTTCGAGGTAAAGGCGTTCGCCGGAATTGGCAAGGTTCAGAGAGTATTCACCGGCGATATTTGTCACCCAGGGATAGCGGGAGAGAAACGCGGCACGGTTGCGCACGAGGACCAGGTATTGGCCGGGGAGCAACTGTGTGATGGCGTTGGTGGCGCTGAACGTGAAATCAATTCCGTTCGTAAAACGCAGTCCGGGCAGGGAGAGACTGCTGTTTCCGGTATTCTTCAGTTCTACAAATTCATAATCCTCGGCTTCGTAAGCGCCGCCGGACGCCGGGTGGTACATGATTTCCGTGATGGCCAGGGCGGGTTTGGACACGATGAGGGTGGCGGCCCGGGCGCCGGACCACGAACTCGAGATCGGTGGATTTCCACCGATTGTGCCGCCCGTCACGTTCCGGTGCGCGGGATTGAAATTGCGGGCGAAGAGCCGGACGTTTTGGGTGATGGTCAGGCTGACGGTCCCGAGGTTTGAAAGGGCGTACGGCGCCAGCGCACCGCCCGGCAACCGTGGATCCTGCCCGTTGAGCGTGTAGTAGGTGCAGGTCCCACTCAGGGCGCCCGGGGTGGAAATGGTTACGACGGTGCCGGAAGTGATGGGCCCGTTGGTGGCGCTGATGACCGGCGCTTTCAGGAAATTGGTGTCGATGAAGTTGACACGGTCGAGAATCCATTGCTTCAGGAAGCTGATTTCACCCGCGTAACCGCCCGGGAAGATGAATCCGTAGCCGTTGGCCGAGATCCCGCCGTTGCGAGCGGCGGTGTAGTTCCAGCGGGCGGTTTGCCGGTAGTAAGCCGGGGTCACCTGCGCTTGCAAGGCGTCGATCCGCTGGAAGATATTGGCGGTAGCCAGCGGGCCCTGGCGCAATTCTGTCCAGCGGTCGATCCAGGCTTGCCAGAAGTCCGGGTCGGTAAACAGGCGGCTCCACCAGCGCACGCCGAGCAGGCTCGGGTTGCCAAAGTAGTCCGTGCCTTGATCGTCCGAGAGCTGCACCCGCCACAGGCGCGGGTTGAAACAACGCACATCCCCGCCATACGAGGTTCCCAGGCTGCGATCAAAATCCCAGAGCGGTCCCATCGAGATTTTAGCGCTGCGATCTTTGAAGAAATAACCGCTGAGCCGCATGGCGTCCACGTTGTAAGCGAACGCGTTCAGGACGTGGTGATCCAGCCAGGCGGGGACGTCGATATATGCGGCGTAACCGGTCGCTGGGTTGGTATAGGACGCGCCCCAGAGGGCGGTGCCAAAGGCCGCAAAGTAGTTTTGGATGTATTGCGCCTGGGCGGTCCGCTGGGCGCTCTCCATTTCCAACCCGGGCGGATCCACGTAAACAATGCTGTTTTGGAGCGCGCTATCGTAAAAGGTCCGCTCGTTGCTGTCCGCGCGGTCGATCTTCAAGAGGTAGCCGCCGGTGATATCGACGGCGTTGGTGTGCTGCGGGTCGAGCCTGGCGACCGCCACCCGGTCGGAGCCGCGTTTGATCTTTTCCTCGACGGTATAGAGGCCGTTGTAGTTGCCGCTGTAGGTCGGGATGAACGTGACCGCGCCGCCGGCCGTGTTGAGAAAGACTTCCGCGAACCGGGTGCGGGAAGAGTAGCGCCCAACATCCCGCGAAAGCTGGTGCATGAGGGGGTTATGGAGGAAGGAAGTATCGAACCCATCCTGTCCAAACAAAACCCAGTCGGATTCGGCCGGCAACCCGAGCAGCTCCAATTTGAGGTCGTCGTTGTATTCGTCCCAGAACTCGAGGGCGAAGCTGGCCTGGGGCAAACCGGCGGTGCTGCTGCCGCGAATGTTGAATCCCGCCCGGGTCGCCAGGGTGGGCGGGTTCGTAAAGGACGCCCGGCCATCCACCGGCTCAAAAACCATGAAGATGGCTGTTTGATCATAGTTCTGCGGCACAGACCCACCGGCGAGGTTGTGTAGCAGGAGAATGGGGAGAGTGGAACCAAAGGTCGCGGCCGTCGGCGTGATGCGCACGTAATTTTCGGTGCAGGGAGGTCCCGGCCATTGGTCTGCGGTCTTAGGGAACGCGCGGGCGCGGACCTGGGCCGTGTTGGTCAGCAGCAGGGGGCCGGTGTAGAGCGGTGAGGTGGCCAGGGGAATGTTGGTCACCGCCAGGCTGCCCGCCGCTACGTTGGTGGTGACGAGCACGTAACGGATATCGCTGTTGTCCGTGGTGGTCAGGGTCAGCCAAAAATCATTCGTAAACACGCCGCTCTTCCGGGAAAACTGCACCTCGGCGCCAAATCCGGTGCCACGAGTGGCGTTCGCCGCGCCCGGAGTGCTGTTCGTGAAGTACCCTGTCAGGGACGAGTCCAGCCGGTCGCGGCCGTAGGAGATATCCGTAAACTGCAGCGGGTAAGTGGGGGCGAAGGACGAAACCACCGTGCCGGCGGCATCCACCAGCCCCAGGAAGCCGCTGCCGGCGTTCAGCTTGAAACTGGTGTGAAGCTGGCCGGCGGAATTGGTATCCCGGCCGGAAGCGAACACCAGCAAATAGCCACGGGCTGGCAGCAGGGTGGGTGGGAACTTCCATTTTCCGAGCTTGGTGGCGTCATCGGTGAGCGACCAGCCCGTGAGGCTGACGGGCGTGTTATGGCCGTTGAAAATCTCGATCCAATCCGGATTCCCGCCCAGGGGATCATGGACGGAGTTGGCCTGGTTCCCGCTGTTCGAGGCCATGAATTCGGAGATGATCACCTGGGGCAGCGGAGCGTTCGAGCTGACGGTGCAAGTCCAGGAGCCGCCGTTGAACGCGTTGGAGCTGGTGGCCAAATCCCGGATGCCATGGCCCGGGGCCCAGGCAAATTGCACCGTGCCGGTCGCCAGGGTGGGAAAACCGAACACGAATTGCGACGGGGTCAACACCGTCAATTCGCTCGCGGGCTGGCCGTTGACCCGTAAATCCGCGGCATCCACCCCCGTCACCGGCACGCTGAAGCCCACCTCCATTTTGTTAAAAGGCGCCACCACGGTGTCCGCGGCGGGATAGGTATAGGCAACCGACGGCCGATTAGTGTTCGGCGTGTAATAGAGGGCCGGGTTGATAATGAAATCCGAGCTGGAACCTTTGCTCGAGTTGAAGGCCTGCACGGCGAGAATATTCGAGCCCGGCACCAGGATGGATTTGGGGTTCGCAACCTGGTTGGTCCACCAGGGGATGGGCTCGGGCAGCGCACCCAAGGAAACGCCGCTGTAGGCGATGTTCCCGGCGGGCATGTTGAACCGGGCCACCTCCTCGCCGTTGATCCATGCGATGAAACCGTCGTCGCTGAAGCCAGCCACTTGCAGTGTGCCGATATCGTCCAGGTTCGTAACCACAAACGATGTGCGCAGGAAGATGCACGTGTAATTGCCGTACATGTCCGAGAGCGTGGTGTTGCCGGAATAAGCCGTGCCGCTGCCGGGGTCGCGCTCGTAATAAAAGGCGGCATTGCCGGTGCTCCAGGCCGCGTCCGAGAATCCGATTTCCCGCCAGGCGGTGGTGTCTGGGGTCGAGGCTTCCGCCGTTCCTTTTCGATAGCGCCACGCGCTGTTGCTGGGGATCAACACTTCAGCCGGTGCGGAAAGCGCCAAGACACCGGCGAAGAAGAACAACCTGAGCCACATCATCTTAACAAACTATCAGACCCGGTCTGATAAAACCAGCTTGTTTCAATCGCCAGCGGTGGTTTCAGTACCCGGATAGCCGCTGGACCGCGTTGGTCGCGTGGGTTCTGACCTCTTCGGCGGGATCGGCGAGCAGTTTTTCGAGGTTGGGCAATGCCGGTTTCGCCTCCGGACCGATCTGTCCCAGGGACCGTGCTGCCGCCGACCGCACGGCTTCCTCCTTATCCTGGAGCAGAGCCGTCAGGCGTGCAACGGCGGGGGCGGCTTTGTTTTGAAATTTTCCGAGCGCGGCTACGGCGGTGGCACGGACCACGATGTTGGTCTCATCCAGCGCCTCGAGGAGTCGGGCCACGACCGGGGGATCGATGGCGAGTATATCGCCAAGGCTGGCCAGGGCCTGGGCTCGAATCTCCGGGACCGGGTCGTGGGACATCTTCAGCAGGGGCGCTCCCGCCACGTGCCGGGAGACATGAGCCAGGCCCAGAGCCCTGGCGGCCTCGAGACGGGCCGTTGCCGTGCCTTGTTCCAGTATCGCGAGCAAGGCGCCAACGGCGGGAGGGGTCATGGCGGCCAGGGCCCTGACGGACGCCTCGCGGACGAAGTCCTTTTCATCGTCCAGACGCAGAATGAGCGCTGGAATGGCATTGGTCCCCGGCAAGCCCAGCCGTTCCAGGCCGAAGGCCGCCGACTGGCAGATCACGGGGTCGGGTTGTGCCAGGGCGTTGGTCAAGGACGGGACGGACGCCGCGCCAAGTTTTCCCAGCGTGAGGGCGCTTTCCCAGACTGCCGGGGGCCGGCCCTCGAGCAGGACCTTGCCCAATGCCGGGATCGAGCTCTCTGCTGCTGGGCCGATGAGGCCCAAGGCCCGCGTCGCCCCCATCCGCACCGTGTCGCTTTCCGGGTATTTCACCCGGTGCAACAGCGCGGTTCGGAACCGGCGCGGCAGCCAGTCTGAATGGAGCCAGGCCATCTTCCGGTAAAACGGATCGCCCGGTTCCAAAAGAATCGTCAACTCCGGCACCACGCCGGGGCCGAAGCGATGGAAGAAGTTCGTCGCTTCACCCTGGATTTGCGGATCCGCGGAGAGCAATTGGAGGCACCAATTCTTGAGGGGTTTTCCCTGGAACACCCTGGCCCCTGCGCTGGGCGGGACGAGGGTTGCGGCCAGGATGGCGGCCAGGATCAGCAGGGCCGCCACCGCCACCCAGATTTTATTTCTCGTGGTCAACGGTTCCACTTTCAGCCATCGGAGAATGCGGTTCAACCTCAAATCAAATCTCACTGGGCAAAGCTGGGTGCTCGCGCGTCGGAACTGACTTGTGGTCTGGCACAAAAAAGCATTGCGCCCGCCGCCTAAATCACGGATAAGCGATAGCGTCTCCCGGAAAGGTGCGAGCGCCCTCCGGGAGCGAACGCATGACGTCTCGATTACAACGTCCAGCTAAACGCACAAACTTCCGCACAGGAGCATCTCATGGCTAAAATTGCATTGATCGGCGCCGGCAGCCTCGTGTTCTGCAAAACCCTCATGTCCGATTTTCTCGCCACCCCCGCGTTGCGCGGCAGCGAGTTCCGGTTGATGGCGCTGACCCACACCCGGCTGGACAAGATGCAGGCTTTCGTGCAGCGCATGATCCAGGACAACAAACTGGAGGCCACCGTCACCGCCACCACGAATCGTCGCGAGGCGCTGGACGGCGCGGATTACGTCATCGTGATGTTGCAGGCCGGCGGCGTGGAAGAGTTCCGGCAGGACTATGAAATTCCGCTTAAGTACGGCGTGGACCAGTGCATTGCCGACACGCTGGGGCCCGGCGGGGTGTTTCGCGCGTTGCGGCATATTCCGGCCCTGCTCGAGATTGCCAACGACATGCGGGAACTTTGTCCCCGGGCGATTCTGTTCAATTATGCGAATCCCATGGCCATGTGTTGTTGGGCCCTGGGCCGCGTGCCCGGCCTGCAATTCGTAGGGCTTTGCCACGGCGTGCAAACCACCATGGACCTGATTGCCAGCTACTCCGGGGTGCCGAAGGACGAAATCGATTTCCTGGCCGCCGGCATCAATCACATGGGCTGGTTCCTCAAGCTCGAACATCGGGGAAGGGATCTTTATCCCATCCTGCGCGAGAATTTCGAGAAACCCGGCTTCTACGTGAATGAGAAAGTCCGGGGCGAGGTGTTCCGTCATTTTGGTTACTTCATGACCGAAAGCACCGGCCACTTGTCCGAGTACCTCCCTTACTTCCGCAAAAATCAAAAGGCGTTGGAGCTTTATTGCGATGAACCGTCATTCGGAGGCGAGACCGGCGCCTATTACAAGTATTGCGCCATGCTCGCGGATAAATTTGCCCGGACCGATCCGCTGTCCATTGAATCGACAGCCCTGGGGCCCCGCAGCGCGGAGTATGCCTCGCACATCATTGAAGCGAAGGAGACCGGGCGCGTCTTCCGCCTGAACGGCAACGTGCGCAACGACGGTTACATCACGAATCTACCGGCGGGCTGTTGCGTGGAAGTCCCCATCTTCGTGGATCGACTAGGGCTGCACCCGATTGTGGTGGGCAATCTGCCGCCGCAATGCGCCGCGCTCAACATGAGCAACGTGACCGTGCAAGGATTGGCGGTGGAAGCCAGCTTCACCGGGGATCCGGAATTGGTCATGCAGGCCGTGGCGCTTGATCCGCTCACGGCGGCGGTGTTAACCCTGCGGGAAATTCGGGAAATGGTGGCCGAGATGCTCGCGGCGGAAAGTCGGTATCTCCCACAATTCGCCGGCAAGAAACTACGCTCGGTGCCCACCATCAGCATTCCGTCGAATGTGCAAAGGCAGGAGGTGCCGCTCGATCCGGCGTTGGCCATTGCGAATCGATTCGGGAAACTGGCCCAGGCGTGACCGCGCCTCGAGCCGGTTCCACCGCGGATTTTGATCGAGCAGTGCTCCGAGCCGCCGGCCCAGCCCGCGCGGCGCGAGCACTTTGCTTGGGTTGAGCAACGCTGATTGTCGGGTTGCTTTGAAACCCGTGATACTTAAGATACGCGCACGATTTATGAAAAGCGTATCGATCCCGTTGCTATGCCTGCTGACGATCATCCTGGGTGTCGGTCGGCTGACGGCCGCGGCGCAGACGAAACACCACCCGACCTCGCGGTTTCCCTCTTATGCAGGCCGCGTGATGTGCGGCTATCAGGGTTGGTTCCGGGCGGAAGGCGACGGTTCCGGGGAAGGCTGGTCCCATTATAGTGAACGAGGCCTGCTTTCGGCCGCTACCCTGCATCCCGACTTCTGGCCGGACATCGCCGAATACGAAAAGACCTACCCGACGGCCTTAACCAACCACGATGGCTCCATCGCCCGGGTATTTAGTTCGTGGGACCAGAGCACCGCCGACCTGCATTTCCGTTGGATGCAGCAATACGGGATTGACGGTGTTTTTGTGCAGCGTTTCTTCGGCGGATTGCGCACGCCCGAGCGGCGGAAAAAGAGCCGGGTGGTTTTGGAAAACTGCCTGCGCGCTGCGCGCCAGCACGAGCGGGCCATCGCCGTGATGTATGACCTCTCGGGGTTGCGGGATGCCGGCGAGGATTGCTCGGTCATTATCCAGGATTGGAAAGAGTTGGTGGATGACCTCAACATCACCAGGCAAAATCCGAACCATTATCTCTACCACCGGGGCAAGCCGCTGGTTACGATTTGGGGACTGGGCTTTCCGGATCGGGGATACAACATTCGCAATATCGAAATCGACAAGGTGATCAGCTTCCTCAAATCCGACCCCCAATACGGTGGCTGTTCCGTGATGCTCGGGGTGCCGACGTATTTCCGGGATCTAAACATCGACACGAATCCCGACCCGTACCTGCACCAGTTGATTGAATCCGCGGATGTGGTGATGCCGTGGATGGTGCAGCGGTTTACGCCGCTGGTTCACCAGTTCGATGGCGCGCGATACCAGGAGCAGGTAAAGGCAGACCTTGCCTGGTGCGGCAAGCGGAAGCTGGACTACGCACCGTGCGTTTATCCGGGTTTTAGCTGGTACAACATGCACGAGCATGGCCGCGGCGATAACGTCCTCATTTATCCCCTGAACCAGATCCCGCGTCAGAAAGGGCGGTTTTACTGGAGCCAGATCAGCGGTGCGCTCCAGGCTCAAGCCGGCATGCTGTATGTGGCGATGTTCGATGAGATGGACGAGGGCACTGCCATTTTCAAATGCTCGGATCATCCACCGGCGGGCGTGCGTTTGTGTGATAACGAGGGAATGCCCACCGACCATTACCTGTGGTTGACCGGCCAGGCGGGAAAGATGTTGCGTGGAGAGATTCCACTCTCGACCAGCATGCCCAAGCGATAAGCGGTCAGGTTCCGATTCTCTCTACAAGATGCAACGCACACTTCTCTGCTTACTGTTGTCTTTTGGTATCGGAATGGCCGTCGAACCGGTAACCGTCACGGGGCTTTCGACCACTACACCGGTTACGCAGGATCGCGACCGCGCTACTTATGACTGGCAAACGCGGCATGCGGAAGTTCTCGCGCGCCACCGCGAAATAAAGCCGGATGTGGTCATTTTCGGCGATTCGATCATCCACTTCTGGGGCGGTGAACCCCGGGCACCCTTGGCTTGGGGCGCGCAGTCCTGGTCCAACTGCTGGTCCGGCTTTAAAGTGTCCAACCTCGGGTTTGGCTGGGATCGCACCGAGAATGTGCTGTGGCGCATCGAACACGGCGAACTGGACGGCATCAAGCCCAGAGTCATCGTAATTAAGATCGGTACGAACAACACCGCCGTGGACAACCGTCCAGAGGACATTGCCGCTGGCATCGAGGCCGTCTGCGCCGCCGCGCACGCGAAACAACCCGACGCGGTGATCCTGCTACTCGGCATTCTCCCGCGCCGCGATGAAAAGCCGCCGCGCCCTGGCGCCACAGAAAAGGTCAATGCTTTGCTGGCGGCGCGATTGACCGGGGTTCCGTGGCTGACGTTGCAGGATTTTGGCGACGCGTTTCGTGCGGCGGACGGTATGCCGGACACGAAATTGTTCCGCGACGATGTCCACATCAACACCGCGGGCTATGAGATTTTGGCCACAAAAATTCGCGAACGACTGCTAACTTTGGCCAAAGCGAGCTATCCCCCAATCACCGGCGCACCCAGCCGGTGAATTGATGCAAAGATCGTTCTTTGACCGGGATGACGACCTGGTTCTTTGCGGGGACTGGATCGTTATTGCTTCCGGGTGATTTCCAGACCGTCTGCGGATTTTCCGGCAGGAATCTGTTTTGGTTTTGCGTAGGTTGTGCTATTAGCCATCTATGACTTCACAACCTCGGTTCCAGCATGGATCGACCGGTAATTCCACTGCTCGAGTGGCGATGGATCCGGCCAGGAATCGGGCGTCCGTTCATCCTTCTAACAAGCTTTGCCAGCGTGTCCGATGGATTTGCCTAGCGCTACCGTTGTCGCTGTTGCTGGTGATCGGCAACGTTCACGGCGCTGACGTGTCGTATTTCGGCATCATCAAGTCGATTTTTTATCAGCAGACCAATGATGTCGCGCCGCCAACGCTGGTCAGTAACGCTTATGGGTTCATTTCCTTTGTGGTGGCTTCTTCCAACAACCTGGTGGCTAACGCAACCGTGAAGCCTTCCAATACGACGCCGTTGCGGCAGTTGATGCCGGATACCAACCAATTCTCGTGGCGTTTCGAAGATTTTACGAACTCGCAGAGCGCCCTGGACGGAGTGTACCCGACCACCATCGGGTTGCTGACGCCCGCCAGTTATACGACCACGATGGCCACCACCAACGACGGGGTGCGCAGTGTGGCGTTGAATTTTTACCTGGTGGTGGTGCCGTTGAGTTATCCGGTTACGCCGCAACTCACGAACCTGGCGGCGGCGCGGGACATTGACTCGACGCGGGACTTTCAATTGGGGTGGGATTCGCTCGGCGGGAGCACGGTGGCCATTGTGCAACTGAGCATCATGGACAGTGCCAGCAACCTGGTCTATCTGTCGGAAGAACCGTTTGAAACCGGGGCGTTGACCGGGGCTTCGTTCTCGACCGTCATTCCGGCCGATACTCTGCCGCCCGGGGCCAATCTGATGGGGCATTTGAGCATCGGTAACCCGGGTCTGCCCAATACCAACAGCTACCCGGGGGCGATCGGTGTGGCAGCGCTGGGCAAAGACACGCAGTTTCCGCTGACCACCCGTGCGGCTCCGCCACCGCCGCAGCTCGAGATTCTTCCACCGCAGGCCGGCTACCTCCGAATGCGTTTATCCGGAGAAACCAATCGGATCTATCAAATTCAGGACAGTGCGGATCTTTTGACGTGGACCAATAATTTCACCACGAACTGCCTTCAGGGGGTGTTCGAGTACACCAGCCCGATACCGTTCAGCGCCGGCACGCGGTTCTATCGCGGCAAGGTCGGTCAAAAATAGAGAAATCTTCGAGAGGACCGCTGACACGATTCAGTAGAGCCATTTGAGGCCCAGGCAAAAAAGGCCGCACAGCAGCGTGCCGAGGCCGAGGGCGAGCGCTCCCGGCAGGCGTTTCTGCGGCAGTTGGAACCACAGATACAGGCTGCTGAGCACCATGAAGATGATGCCGGCAGCCACGGCATCCATCGAGTAAGCCCACATTGAAGTTAGAAGCCAGTCGCGACGATTGCGCGGATCATCCATTTGCACCCCCGTGAACGTGTGCAACACTCGGGTCACTCCCCACAGGTTCACCTCGTTTTGCTGCACGGTCACACGGTGCCGCGCCAAGTCGGCTTTGATGAAGAAGAAATAGCCCGGGCGCCGGACCTGAAACTCGAATTGACTCGGGTCCGTCCGGGTCGTGGTCCACAGAATCTCGCCCCTAACTCCGATCTGCTCCATGATGATCCGCGCCTGAGCCAGGTCGCCCTTCACCTCGGGACCAGGCGGCGTAATCTCGCGCTCATAATTCGTCTGCTTTCGATTCTTCCAGAATTCCGTAAAGGACCAGGAGGGGTGGTTCAGAATGAGACCGGTCGCTGCGAACAGCCAGAGAAACCAAAGCAGGAACAACCCCACGTAGAAATGCAGCTTGCGATTCCACCGCTCGAATCCGGCCCGCCACCGCGGGGTCCCGGGCGGGTGGTCCGCATTGGTCGTTTCAACAGATGAGGGCATAGGTCATGGCGAAAAATATCAACGTTCCGGCCGAGAAAAGCAGTATTCCCACCGCTCGCTCCGACCGCAGGACATACCAAAGGTAAATGCCGGTGACGGTGATCAGCAGCAGGAGGTAAACCGAGGCGTCAGCGAGCCAGCGCCAGGCTCTCATAGCGAACCAGTTCATCCGGATATCCGGACCGTGCTGGCCGGGGGATTTGTGCAGCACCACCAAGGCATCCGCCAGACCCGTTTCACGCGTCACGATGGTGGCCTCACGGTTCGAGAGGTTAATGCTCACGGTCGTCTCGCGCCCGGGGATGGTCACGGGGATGATCAACTTTTCCTCTTTGACCTGGTGCCGAATGAAACCCACTTCACCGCGGACGCCGCACGCCTCGAGCATGGGTTTTAACGCGTCGATGCGTGACCGTCCCGAGAGGTTTTGCCAATCGTTGGACAGAGTTACCGCTGGAATCACGCGAGTGCTGGAAGTTTGACTCCCCAGCCGGGGCAGCCAGGAATGGACGAGAAAGAAGACGCTGACCGAGAAGACGAGCAGGAATGGACTGATGAACAACCCGAGATAGAGGTGGAGATCTCGAACGAGCCGGTAAAACTGACTTGTCATCGGGCGGGGGCCCTTTCAGACCGCGAAGACTTCGGACCGCTCGAAGCAACAGGCCCTCTGGCTTGGCAGCCGTGCGGTAGGTTGTTCAGGATCATGACCGTAGCCTAATACGAAACATCACCCGAAGCTACCTCGTAGCGCAGATGCCGAAGCGGCGGATCGTAGCGTGGGCGTCCCGCCCGCGAGTTTGTCGGGCGTCTCGCCCGACGGTAGGCAAATAGGCGGTGGATACGGGGGAAACGGCGCGGGGACGCGCCGTGAACCGGCAGGCGGGACGTCTACTCCACTTTGGGGAATGGCGAAGCCGCTGGCGTGTCCGGGTGCGTCCGACTTATACTCCGCCCGAATTTGGAATGAAGAAGCAAGAATTGATAAAGCGGATTGTGGCCAGCCTGAGTGAAAGCCTGGGCATGCTTGAGAAGGCGGCGCGAGCGTCCCATGCCGAGGCGACGCACGAGAGCAGCAAAGCGGAGAGCAAGTACGACACTCGCGGATTGGAAGCTGCCTACCTGGCAGGAGGCCAGGCGCGACAGGCGAAAGAGATTCTGGACTCGATCAAGGTTTACGAGGCCCTGGTGGCGAAGGACTTTACGCCGGCTGACCCCATTGATTTAACCGCCTTGGTGGAATTGGAATCCGATGCCACGCGGTCCCTGTATTTCATTGGACCACGCAACGGCGGCCTGAAGTTGGAAATCGGACGCCGGGAACTCACGGTAATTACGCCCCAATCGCCCCTGGGCCAGAATCTGATGGGCAAAAAGGCCGGTCAACGTTGGACCTCCAAGCTGGGTGGCGCCACCGTGAAACATCACATCATCGCTGTGCATTAGAGCGAATCCGGAAGTCCGCATTTCCCCGGAGCGCGGGCGTCCACGCCCGCTTACGTCGCTCGAACTGGTTCGTTGGTTGTTTAAGGCAATGCCCTGAGATTCCATGCGCACCCTCGCCCCAGTGCGCACGTGCAAAAGCGGACTAGGAAGTCCGCGCACCCACCGAGGTGCATTTTCCCGGAATCCACCGCGACCGCCTGGCCTCACTCAGCCGATTCGCACCGAGCGCATCGACATTGAACCCAGGGTCACCTTGTCGGCGAAAAAGGTGGTGCTGTCGGCATCGGTCTGCGTTCCGAGTACGTAGAGTAGGGGCAGATAGTGTTCGGGAGTGGGCACGGAGAGTTCCGCCGCGCGTCCCAGTTTGGAATAGCCGATGATCGCCTGGTGATCGCGGGCCAGAATGAGGTCCTTCATCCGCAGATCGAATTCCAGGGCCCAATCGTAAGCTTTGTCCTCCCACACGATGGCACGGAGGTTATGGACGATATTGCCGCTGCCGAGGATGAGCACGCCTTTTTTGCGCAGTCCGCGCAATTCCCGGCCCAATTGGTAATGGGCAGCCGGGGATTGTCTGCGGTCCAGGCTCAATTGAATCACCGGCACCGTGGCCGCGGGGTACATGCGGCTGAGCACCGACCACGCGCCGTGATCCAAGCCCCAGTCCCAATCCAGCTCCACCGGCGTCTGGTGTGCCAGTTCTTTGGTGGATTGAGCCAGTTCCGGGGAACCCGGAGCCGGATATTGCTTCTCGAACAGGGCGCGGGGAAAGCCATGGAGATCATGGATCGTCTTCGGCTGTTCCATCGCCGTGACCCGGGTTCCAATGGTTTCCCAGTGGGCAGAGACGCACAGCACCGCCTTGGGTGTTGGCAAAGCCTGTGCCGCTTCGGCCCAGGCCCGGCTGAATTCGGTATCTTCGACGGCGTTCATCGGGTTGCCATGCCCGATGAACAACGCCGGCATTGTCGTCTCGAGGTCCGGACTTTCCGAGAGTTCGCTAAGGATGGATTGGGACGACATATGCGGATCCTCCAAAGTTACTTTTTCTCGGCTGCGTCGGCACTTTGCCTGGTGGCTTCGGCATTAATCTCCAACTCGATCTCCTCGCCTACGGCCTGAATACCCGTTTCCAGGACCTGGTTGTAGTTAATCCCGTAATCTTTACGATTCAGTTTCGTTTTGGCTTCCAGGCCGATGCGCTGATTGCCCCACGGATCCTTGGCCGGGCCGGAAAGCGTCACGGGCAACCGCAGTTCTTTGGTGACTCCACGCATCGTGAAATCGGCGACCATGACGTTTTGACCGCCACTGGTTTCGACCCGCTTCGTCTTGAACGTGATGGTGGGATACTTGGCCGCATCGAAGAAATCAGGCGTGCGCAGATGGTTGTCCCGCTGCTGAACACCCGTGTCGATGCTCTGCACCTGGATCGTTCCCGCGGCTTCGGCGATCTTGCCGTCGTCCAGGACAATGGTGCCGGTGAAGTCTTTGAAATGGCCCTTCACGTTGCTCAGACCCAGGTGCCGGACGGAAAAGTTGACACTCGTGTGGGCCGGGTCAATTTTGTAGGTATCCGCCGCCCCGGCGATGGAGTTAAGGAGCAGCGCCGCGGTAACCGCGGTTAAGGTGGATTTGAATTGCATATGCTGGTAGTGCTTTCTCTTTCTAAAATTTCTGTTTTTTGATCGTTATCCGCGGCCTTATGACCGGGCGTTGGAACTTAGCGAATTCCCGGTCACCCGCGCAGTTTGGCGGTGATGGTGGCCACGTGTTTGCCCTGGAACCGTGCCTGGGCCAATTCCTTGGCGCTGGGCATCCGGGAGCCGTCTGCTCCGGCGATGGTGGCCGCGCCCCACGGTGAACCGCCTTTGACTTCGCTGATGTCGGCGAGTTCCGGGCACGCGTATGGCAGGCCAACGTAGACCATCCCGTGGTGCATGAGGGTGTTGACGAAACTGATGATAGTGCTCTCGTTGCCGCCGCCAGTTCCGGTGCTGGTGAACACGCTGCCGACCCGTCCGACGAGGGCGCCTTTCACCCACAGTCCGCCGGTCTGGTCGAGGAAATTGCGCATCTGCGCCGCCATGTTCCCGAAACGCGTTGGCGTGCCAAAAATGATGCCGTCGTACTCACCCAGTTCGGCAGGGTTGGCGATGGGCGCGGCCTGATCGAGCTTCGCCCCGTACTTCTTGGCGACATCGGGCGGCATGGTTTCCGGCACTCGCTTAAGTGTCACCTCGACGCCGGGCACCGAGCGGGCCCCTTCGGCGATGGCATTGGCCAGCGTTTCCACATGGCCGTAGGTTGAATAATAGAGAACAAGTAGTTTTGGCATAATGTTTTTGGTTAAGGTTACTTCAGGTCAAACAGGAGAGCTTCGGTGGCGCTTGTGGCGGTGAGGGTCAGGGTTCCGGGCTTTTCGCTGCCGGCGCCATCGCCGGTGGCGAGCGCCACTCCGTCGAGAGTTAACGCGCCTTGCGCGACGTGCAGCCACGCGCCTCGTCCGGGCCGCAGCTTGTGCGTTACCGTGGCGCCGGGTTCAAGCCGCACGCGGTAGATGTCCGCATCCTGGTGGATTGTTGCCGAACCGTCGCGTCCGTCCGGGGAGATGATCAGGACTTTCGGGTTCCGGGCGTCCTCTGGTTTGGGCTGCCACTCGGTGTAGGATGGGGTCAAACCGCGTTCGCGAGGTTGAATCCAAATCTGCAGAAAGTGCAGCGGCTCGCTCCGGGACGGGTTGAACTCGCTGTGGGTGATGCCGCTGCCCGCGCTGAGAAGCTGGATCTGGCCCGGCGACAGTTGCCGTCCGTGGCCCAGGCTGTCCTTGTGCTCCAGTGTGCCTTCCAGAACGTAACTGAAGATTTCCATGTCCCGGTGGGGATGGGTCCCGAAGCCTTTGCCGGCTGACACACGGTCGTCGTTGATCACCCGCAGGGAACGGAAACCCATGTGGGCGGGATCATAATAGTCCGCAAAAGAAAAGGTATGGTGCGTATTGAGCCAGCCGTGATCGGCGTGGCCGCGTTCCTCCGCTCGACGGAGGATGAGGTCGTTCGCTGTCGTTTTCATACCCCCACTCTCACGGCAACTCGTCCGGAGGGCCAATGCCATGTTATTGGCCTGAGGCTGCATTTTGGTTATGCTGGTGGCTATGGAACTGCGACAACTGCGCCACTTCGTGGCCGTGGCCGAGGATGGCAACATCAGCCGCGCCGCCAAAAGGGTCTTCCTGACGCAACCGGCATTGAGCCGGCAGATCAAAGCGCTCGAGGAGGAGATCGGGCAATGCCTGCTCGAGCGGCAGGCGCATTCGATCCGGCTCACGGTCGTCGGGGAAGCGCTGCTGCCGGAAGCCCGGGAACTGCTGCGGCACGCGGATGAGATGCTCGAACGCGTGCGCAATGCCGGACGCGCGTTGCGCCTGCGCGTCGGCTATGCCCCTTCGCTGGCCGCCGGGATGCTGTCCGTCGCCGTGGGCAACTTCAGCCAGGCGCATCCCAACGTCCATGTCGAGTTATCTGATCTTTCCACCGCCGAGATGCTGGCCGGGCTCGAAAATGAAAAGCTGGATGTCGCGCTCTGCGTCGGACAGCAACTTCCAGCCCGGGGATTGAAATGGGCTCCGCTCGTCCGCGCTCCCTGGCGGTTGGCCGTCTCTCGCCATCACGCCCTGGCCGGCCTGTCGCAAGTGACCCCGGCGGAGGTGGCTCGCCAGCCGTTGCTCATTTATCCGCGAAGCGATTACCCGGAATACTGGGAGACCGTTAGCACGTGGCTGCGCGAACACGGACAACAGCCGCGCATCGCGGGCGAATACGACGGAGCGGAAACTTTGATGGTGGCGGTCGAGTCCGGTCTGGGAGCCGCGGTGGTCACCACCCAGATGGCCCGCCTGTTCCCCAATCGCGCCCGCTTCATCAAACTTACTGCCGGCCCGGAGCCGGTTCGCATCGCTGCGGGCTATCGTAGCGATCGCGCCAATGACAAACCCCTCGCCGTGTTTATTGAGGAACTGCGCAAAGCCGCGTCCGCGCCGACTTGAGTCATCACTCAGTGAGGTCAGATGAAGCCGGCCGCATGAGCCAACTTGCAGAGTTGTGATCTCGCGCGCGCATGCAGGCGTTGCCCGTCTTGCCGGATTCCGGCTAAATAGACTTGACAAATATAAGGTATGATCATAGATTTGCGGCATGGCATTTGAACGGGGAATGCCTTTCTGGCTGATTCGCCATGATCAGGGCCTGGAAGGGCGATCAACCCGGCAGCAGACGCGGCTGGTGCAGGGTGTCTGCTTTGTTTTGGATGGCGCTGGCCTGTCGCCAAGGATATGAATCATTAGCCGAACATGGATCGTGATAGTCATAGCAATGGTCTGGAGACATTCCTTGAGCACTGGGGACTTGTGATCATGGCGCTAGTGGTCGTAGTTACCGGGAAGATGCTCACTTTCCTCCTCGGGCTGAGCGGCACGGCGTGGATTTTGTTTTTTGTGGCAAGTTTTGCCTTGCTGATTATCGGCGGGACCTTGATTGGTTACGCGAAGTTCCCGGTGTATCGCAGTGGGCGATTCTTCACATACGGAGAGAAGTGCGTCCCGGAGCAGTTACGGGGGCTTTATCGTTGGGGGTGGCGGGTGTTTCTATTCGGAGTTTTGCTTTCGCTATGTTTGCTGCTTGCCAGTCCTTGACTTCGGCTACCGAATGGCCAGGTATGTACGCGGGTTTCGCGTCCTGGTTGTTCATCAGCGGCCTCCGTCTTGCGCCGCGCAGGACGGGTTTTTGTTTGCATAGATGACCATCAACATGAAGACCCTCATCATGGCATTGGCAGCACTCGCGCTGAGCTCTCTGGTTGCAGTCACTTGGGCTCTGACGCGGGTGTCTGCGTGGATTGTGTTCCATGATCCGGTATGGGGACAGATGGACCGTGAAGGTGCGCGTCTGGAGCACGCGGTTGCTGAGGTGTTTCTAGTCGCCCGTGATTTCCAGATTCCAATTGTGGAGGCCGTTCTGGGTGTTTTTTTCCTTATCGTCTTGTGGCGGGTACTGCCGCCGGAGGCAAGTCGGGCAAAGCTGAGACGGAGTGAATCAGATGAGACACCCTAACTCGGTTCTTCGGAGCAACGCACAGATCCGCACCTGCTTCACGCCTAATAAGGAAGTGCTCCGGATCTCCTTTGCTGGTGACAATCCTTAAGATAACTATGGCGCGACATTTTCTAGTTTCGGCCTGTTGCATCCTTCTGTTCGGATGCGCGTCAAAGCCGGCTCAGACGCAGCGCAATGGACCAGTTCAGGAATCGCCGGAGTGCGAGACCGTACCGTGGCGCTGGCAGGACTACTCCAATCGAGTTTGGATTTCTGTCAGCGGTGTGGGCGTCGAGAGCTTTGTTGTGAGCACTAATAGGCTCAAGCGGTTCAGCTTTTCCTATTCTCCAAATACGGGGAATTCGCCTACTGATGCTATAGCCATTCGTCATTTGACATGTTCGCGGGCGACAAGGCAGAGCGGCTACTACTCAAGGTCCTTTTCGGCATGGAAGGGAATTGGCTGGGCGGTTCAAACGTTGTGCGAGATGGAAAAGCATTTCACATCTACACATTCCAAACCCATGCCGGCTCGGCGGGCAGCGAGTGTAAGACCAATGCGCTGTTCTTTGACGCCACCCAATATCACAACCGGTTCTGAACCGCGCATGGCGCCGACTTAATGGTCCAGCCCCGAGCCCGTCAGGTAATAGACGGCGAAGGTGCCCAGCCAATGTTCGCCTTCGTAATGTCCGCTGAACACGTATTTCAACCCTGCCGCAGCGTGAGCGGCCGCTGCTTTGGTGAGTTCTCGACGGCGGGCATCCTGCGGCGGCAGAGCGGAGGCGATCCCTTGCAGGGTCCAGGCCCGACTCAGGTTCAGCCCCACCAGGTGCACGATTTTGGGGTCGGAAAGATCGCTTACTTCCGCCGGGTTTCCCCACGCCCCGGTGTCGCCGCGTCGCAACGAGGGCCAGAAGGCCTTTAACCACCGGGCAAAATCCTTCCGCGGCAGCACTCTGCGCATCAGGTCAGCTTCGTTCAAGCCGCTGGAGAAGAAATCCTCCCCGGACGGTTCATAGGCTAGCGGGTAATCACGGTCGGTGCCGTAGAACGCCATGGCGCGGCGTTTGACCAGCGTTTCGAGTTGCGCATCCCCCACGCAGCGGGCGTAATCGAGTATCTGGGCCAGCGCAAATCCTGTATCTGGATGCACGCCGGTGCGGACGGGATACGTGAGTTTGGGTAGATAGTCCTTTACCAGCGCGACCAGCTTTTGTTCGAGAGGCGCGAAGTTCTCCGCCCAGCGCCGGGCGTCCGGGTCGTCGAAGGCGCGCAATTCGGCGGCCAGGCGCAGGCCCCAGGCCCAGCCATACATCCGTTCAAACGATTTGTTACCCGCGCGGTCGAACATGGCGGCTTCGGCCGCGAGGTTGGTCCGCAGGAAATGAGGTTCGAGCCGGCGGCGTATTTCACCGGCCAGGGGAAGGTCGGGTTGCCGGCGCAACAGTCGCACCAGGAGCCAGTGACCGTGCACCGAAGAATGCCAGTCGTAAGAGCCAAAGAAAACCGGATGCAACACTTGTGGGCGTTGCACTTCGTCCACCGAGTTGAACAAGACCCCGGGTTTGTGTGGAAACTCGCGATCCATCCCGTTGAGGGCGAGCTGGGCGAAGTCGGTTGCCTGCGCGGGGGTGAGGGTGCCATGGGCCGCGTTGGTCAGCGGTGCCACGATACCCGCCATTGCGGTTGCAGCCGCGAGCAATAGCCAGGCGCAAAGCAGTCCTGATAAGCCGAGCGTTTTCCGGGCCGGAGCGGAGGTATCCATGGGTAAGCGTATAGCCGAGGTTGCTGCGGGATTCAAAATCTCTTTTCAGGAATGGCAAACGGACTGGCGCGCGCCGGTCTGAACGAACCCTTGAAACCTGGGGCCGGGTCGGTGAATACTGCGGCCATCGACATGAATCCGCGACTCCTCCTCGGAATGGTGTTCGCCGCGACCCTCATCGCTGACGCGGCGCAGGAATTGGTGTCGGGCGGCAGGCCTGGATCGGCCAGCTTCCCGCTGCCGCGCGGCGATACCAATTCGCTGCGCGCGCATCTGGAGTTGGTCCAAAAAGCCCGGCGCGGCGGCATCGACGTTTTCTTCGTGGGTGACTCCATCACTCGCCGCTGGGGTGCCACTGACCCGCAATACCGGCCATTGCTCGAGAACTGGAAGACGAACTTTTTCGGCTGGAACGCAGCCAACTTCGGGTGGGGGGCGGATCGGATCGAGAATATCCTTTGGCGCCTCCAAAATGGCGAACTCGACGGGGTCAATCCCAAGGTGATCGTGGTGCTTGCCGGCATTAACAACGTCGGCTCGGAGCCGGGTGGGGCGGAAAAAGTCGAAGACATCACCCGGGGACTCCGGGCACTGCTGGACGTATGCCAGGCCAAAGCCTCAAACGCCACTGTGATTCTCACCGCGATCTTTCCACGAAATGACCATCCGGCGGTGATCCCAACGATCCGGGAGATCAATCGCCACCTGGCCCAGATGGCCGATGGCCGGAAAGTCCGCTTCCTCGACCTGACGGACAAGTTGGCCGACCGGGATGGCAGAATGCTTCCGGGGATGCTGAATGCCGACCAGCTACATCCGACACTCAAAGCGTACCAGCTCTGGGCGGACGCGCTTAAGCCGCTGTTCACTGAACTGCTTGGTCCTCCGGCGAAAACCGATCACGCTCCGCCTCCGACGGGCGATCCCACCGCCGGGCCCGTGACTGAAAGGCGCTGACCGTGGCGGCCACGGCGCCAGGCGGGTTCGTCACCTTTTCCCCACCGGCCCGATGTATTGCCGCGCGATAATCACATTGTCGAAGTACACCACATTCACCGGATGCTTCGTCCAGGTGTCGGTGATATAACTTTCCAACGTCAGCGCGTTGGCCTTGAGGGTTTCGGTTTTGCGCCAGTTAAGTCCCTTCCAGTGACCTTGCAGTTTGCCGTCGATCCAGAACGCCTGCTCGCCATCCGGTTGACCCGGCGTGTTGCGTTTCAGCATGAACTCGACACAAATCCATCGGTCGCGAGCGATCACGGGCGCATCGGGCACGCCGAACGAGTTTCCCCAATACTTGCCATCTTTGGAAATTTCCATCTCGTGCCAGTAACTGTAGAAGTTCCAGCGTCCGGGCGCGGTCCACCGGCCCCAGTTGCCCCAGGGCTCGATGGCCGTCGAGAACCGCTCGTCGCCGTTGGGCTTTAATCCCGCCCCGCCGAAACCGCTCCACTTGTCGGCGCCCTGTCGGCCTTTGTTTGCCCGCAACGTCACAAAATGGTGGACGTAATCGCAGTCCGCATCGAAGCGCGTGTAAAACCGAATGAAAACGGTTTCGGCCGGATCGAACCACTTCGTCAGACCTCCCCCGGTGTCCTGGCCCAGGTGCGCCTCCACCCGGAGGCATCTTTTGCCCAGGCCCGCCCCCGCTTCCGGGACCGCAAACGTCAGCACTTTCCCCTGCTTATTGCCGGTTTCATCCCATCCTGCGCCCAGGCTGCCCGATTCAAAATCATCCGCAAAAATGACGGACGCATCGGCCCGCACCCCGCTGTCCTCCGGATATTTGGCCGCCAGGCCATTGCCGGCGGGCAGCGTGCTGACTGCCACCAGGTTGCTTTTGACATCAACAGCGGCACTGGCCAAACCCGGGCATGCCGCGGCGCCGGCCACAAGAAGAAAGATCAACCATGGCTTCATTACGGGAGAATCTTATAAGCCGGGACGAAACAATCACCAAGCGCATTGTGCCGGTGATCGCCCACCTTGTGTGCGGTTGTTGGTAGGGGGGAGGTGTTTCACCACGACTGAGATCTTGTCGGAGGAAAGGGAATTGTGGGAGACATGACCGTGGTTGAGGCTATTCTGCGACTTCGTGAAAGTTTTTGCAGAATTTTTGTAAGATTTGGGAAATTTTAGCGTTTATACACTGTAGAAGGAGGTGCGGGACCGCTGGCCACCTGTAGGGGCGGACGCACGGGTAAAGGGTGTGCAGGGGAAGGGGAGTAATGGCGCCGGAGAGAGATTTGAGCGCGGGACGAGAGTGGGGACTGGGGGCAGGGGATAAGGGCTCGCTCGCGCTCATCTCTCTCGGGGCGCTTGTGTTGCGTACCGCCCTGGACAATCGGGTTCCCAGCGGACATTGACCCCGCCTGGTCCGAGAGATACGATTCCGGGCATTAAAGCTGCCAAATTCATCTCCAGCGCGGGAAACACTATCCTGCAGAACTTTTTGTCTGGCTTCGCCGCGGTAACCCTGGCCGGAGCAGCGGCTTACGGCGCGGACACCATGAAAGGCGGGCTCCCACGAACGGCAGGGGCGGCAATACCGTTGTTCAGCGCCAATGGCATCGCTGCGGCGGCTGGCGGAAAGATCGGCGATGAACCGGTGGAACTCTATCCTTCGGCGGGGCAGTTGGTGGCATCGCCAGGCAACACCACTTATTACGTTGATCCAAAGTCGGGGCGGGATACCAGTGACGGCAGGAAAGCAGACCGGGCCTGGAAATCTTTCGCCAGGGTTAACGCCCTGAAACTCGCTCCCGGCGACAAAGTCATTATTTCTCCAGGAGTCCACGAGGGGACGTTAAAGCCTACGGCAGAAGGAACGGCGGAAAAGCGGGTGGTTATCCAGTTCCGGCCGGGCGTCCATGAATTTCGGACAAATCGCGCGGTGCGTCGGCCCTGGTATATGTCCAATTCGTGCGACGCGCCCGAGGTGCCGAAACCGGTCGCGATCCTGGTCGAGAATTCCCGGCACTTGCAAATTATAGGAAGTGGCGCCCGGGGTCGGGGCCGGACGTTGCTATTGCTGGAGCGCATGATCGGGATGATCAACCAGCATGCCGACGACATCCTTTACTCGGACCTGGCATTCGACTTGAAGCGACCGACGGTCTCGGAATTCCGAGTGGTGGAGGTGGGAACGAATTCCGCCGTGGTCCAGGTCGCCGAAGGCTCGACCTACGAGATTCAGGACGGGCGGTTCGCTTGGACCGGTGACCTCGGGAGCGGTTGGGTGATGGCCCAGCAGGCGGAACCGCAAACGGGCAAATGCTGGCGCATGGGTCAATGGGATCCGTTCGCCGGCGCCCGGGCTGAGTCGCTGGGAGGCGGCCGCGCCCGGCTCAGCTATGCCAAAGGCAATATGGGGCTGGTCGCGGGTCGGCAATTTCAATTTAGAAAGGTGCGGCGCGATTCGGCGGCGGGCCTCAACGCTCGCAGCCGGAACCTCGTGTTCCGTGACTGCGAGTTTCATGCGCTGGTTAACATGGGGATCGTGAGCCAGTTTTCCGAAAACGTCACGTTTCAGCGGGTGAACGTGGTGCCGCCGGCGGAGACGATTCGCACGTGTCCGGCATGGGCAGATGGTTTTCATTTCTCGGGCTGCAAAGGGGAGATTCTCGTCGATTCCTGCCGGTTCTCCGGTTTTCAGGATGACCCGATCAATGTGCACGGCACTCATTTGCGAATCATCAGCCGAACGGCCGAACGGCAGTTGCGGGTGCGTTTCATGCAAAGCCAGACGTACGGATTTGCGCCGTTCGCACCCGGCGACGAAGTGGCCGTGATCCGACACGACACGCTGCGTGAGCTGCCCGGCAATCCCCGGCTCCAGGTGACGGCGATTGTCCCCTGGCCGGAAGATGCCACCGGCAAGGATTGGTTGCTGACCCTGGACGGTCCGGTCCCGGCCTTCAATCCCAACGATGCCATCGACAACCTGACCTGGTATCCGAATTTCACCGTGAGGAACTGCTACGTGACCATGGATTCCTGTCGTGGTTTCCTGATCACCACCCGCGGCAAAGTCCGGGTGGAAGGCAACACCTTCAACCGTTGTGCCATGGCGGGGATACTGGTCGAGGACGACGCGGAAGGCTGGTTCGAGTCGGGCCCGATCCGCGACATGATCATTCGCGGGAATACGTTTGTCGGTTGCGGGATTTCCATCAATCCACAGAGCCACTCGGGGAGTGCGAGCGAACCGGTGCACGAGAACATCCGCATCCAGGACAACGTTTTCAAGGAAGGGGCAGGCATCTCCGCGCATCACGTGAAAGGACTAACCATCACTGGCAACCAGACGGAAAACGGGGGCAAGGTGAAAGTCGATTTGGCGCCGACATGCAGCGAAGTGCAGAATTAATGCAAAGCGAATTAGACGAAATAGCTGCGATTTTGAAACACGCCCGGCGCCTGCTCTTTATTACGGGGGCGGGAGTCTCGGCGGAGTCCGGCGTGCCGACTTTCCGAGGTGCCACGGGCGTGTTTCCCAACGGCTTGACCGAAGAGGGCATTCCGTTTGAGGAAGTGCTGTCCAATTCCACGTTCCGGCGAGAGCCCGAGCTGGCGTGGAAATACTTCTTTCGTCTGGAGTCGAGCATCCGGGGAAAGGAACCCAATCCCGCCCATCGAGCGATGTCCATTCTGCAGGATTCAGGCCGGGAGGTCTGTGTGGCGACACAGAATATTGATGGGCTGCATCAAAGCGCCGGATCGAGAGGCGTCATCGAACTGCACGGCAACTTGCGGTGGATTATTTGTACCAAGTGCGACTACCGGGTCTACCATCAGACCTTTGAAGGCCTGCCGGAATTACCGCTTTGCCCGCGGTGCCGTGGAATCCTACGGCCGGATGCGTTGCTTTATGAAGAGATGCTTCCGGAAAACGCACTTGAAGAACTGGACCGGGTGCAGAATTCCGAGCTCGACGTAATCTTCTCGGTGGGCACTACCAGCATTTTCTCATACGTCACCTCGCCGGTGGTCCTGGCCATTCAGCGCGGGATTCCGACGGTCGAAATCAACCCGGAGGAGACGTTCATTTCAGACATGGTGAGGTATCGCATCGCTGCTCCCGCCGGGGTGAGCCTGCAGAATATTCTGGCAAGCGTGACCGGGTAACCAGCAGAAATCGGTTTTTCCCCAGGAAGATGTACTCTAGTCTGGACAGCAACACCTGTTATGAACCGAAGACTTGCTGACGTGAAAATCGTAGGTTGCTTGTGGATGCTGGCGGCAGCCTTCCTGTCGTGGGCCAGCGCCGTGGCAGCGCCGCTGGTTCCGGTCGGGGAGCAGGTGGCGCCGGCGATTGCAGACCGGCAGGATGTGCAGGTGCCCGACCGGGTGCAGTTGTCCGGTTGGATGGGACAGCGGCTCAAGGTCAATGAGGCCAACCGTTTGGTGAAACTGGATGCCGACCGGTTGCTGGAGGGCTATCGACACCGGCCCGGTCGCCAGTCGTGGGACGGCGAGCACATCGGCAAGTGGCTACACGCCGCAACCCTTGCCTGGGTGTGGACGGGTGATCCAGTTTTGCGGGCAAAATTGGATTACGTGGCCGCCGAGTTGGTCAAATGCCAGCTTGCGGACGGTTACCTCGGCACTTACGTGGAGAACAACCGGTGGAGGTCGTGGGACGTGTGGGCGCATAAATACAATTTGATTGGGCTGCTGACCTATGTTCGTTACACCGGCAATACCGAGCCGCTGACAGCCTGTCGCCGGATGGCGGACCTGCTGTGCAACATTTTCGGTGATCAACCCGGAAAGCGCGACATCATCAAAGCCGGTCCGCAAGTGGGTATGGCGCCGACGAGTGTGCTCGAGCCCATGGCCTTGCTGTACCGGTTGACCGGTGAACAGCGTTACCTCGATTTCTGCAGGTATATCGTGCGGGCCTGGGAGCAGCCGAACGGACCAAAGATAATCTCGACGCTGGTCACCACCGGGCGAGTGGATAGGATCGGAAACGCCAAGTCCTATGAGATGCTCTCCTGCCTGAACGGCGCGCTGGAATTCTACCGGACGGTGGGCGATGAAAAGTTACTGAAGGCTTGTTTAAACGCCTGGCAGGATATCGTGGATCACCGCCTTTACCTGACAGGCGCGGCCAGTTACTGGGAGATTTTCCATGACGATTACGATTTGCCGAACGTGAACAATGTGGGGGAGACCTGCGTGACGGTCACCTGGATCCAGTTTAACTCGCAGCTCTTGCGATTGACTGGCGAGGCGCGATTCGCCGACCAACTCGAGCAGGTCATCCTGAACCAATTGTTTGGCGCCCAGAAATGTGACGGGTCGGCCTGGGGTTATTACGTGCAGATGGAGGGACGGAAGCCCTACACCTCGAACCTGGACGGTCAATGCTGCCTGTCCAGCGGCCCGCGCGGCGTCGCGCTGATCCCGACCTTCACCGTGACCACCGATTGGGACGGCGTGGTAGTCAATCTTTACGATGCGGGCAAGGCCGCGCTTACCCTTCGCGATCAGACTCCGGTCGAACTGGTCACCGAGACCAAATATCCGGGCAACGGCCAGATACGAATGACGGTTAAGCCGGCAGTGGCCAAGGAATTTGCGGTGAAACTCCGCATCCCCGGCTGGTGCCGCAGCGCGGAGGTGGTGGTGAACGGCAAACGGTTCAGCGGGATGCCAAACCGAGAGGGATACCAGTCGATCCGGCGCCTATGGAAGCAGGGAGACAAGATTGTGCTAAAGCTGAAACTGGAGCCACAGCTTGTTATTGGCGAACACGGCAACCAAGGAAAGGTGGCGGTGCGATTTGGCCCGCTGGTGCTGGCTGCTGATGAGGCGTTGTTGGAGAAGCCGAGTCGGTCACTGACCAAGGCCGTGTCCACCGTGCCGTTAAACGCGGTCGCCGCCGCGGGGTCGGAACTCTCGCTGCTGAAGCTCACTTCGGAACCTGCCCCCGCGGTCGTGAAGACCTGGTCTGAGGCGAGGGTTTTTCGGATGAAGGCTGTCACCCGCCGTCCCTTGCCTTCCATTCCGCTAGGGACAACTCTCAGCATCCGGTTGGTGCCTTTTGCCGATGCAGGTGGGACTGGCAGTCGATATAAAGTCTGGCTGCCCCTACCCAAAAATCTCTACGCCGGCAATGTGTTGCTGGAGGGGACGGAAAGCCGGTCCCGACCCGGAGACTTGGGCGGCTCGATTCTCGATGAAGACTTCGAAACCGCGGTAAGCACGCGGGATGGGAAGGCCGCGGAAGCGGATTGGTTCGCCGTTCAGTTGGAGGCGCCGGCACGGGTGAAGCGAGTGGTGTATGCGCACGGGAAAACGTTTCACGACGGAGGTTGGTTCGACGCCACTGCCGGCAAGCCGCGCGTCCAGGTGCAGCGAACCCGGGGCGGTGAGTGGGAGACCGTGGCGGAATTCAAAGATTATCCGGCGACGACCGCTCGAAACTCAGAGGAAATGGAGGGCGGCGAGTCGGTGATCGGCACCTTGCCACAAGCTCTTGAAGTGTGGGGCGTACGCGTGATCGGAAAGCCCGCGTGCGGCGACAGTCCGCAACAGGCATTCGCCTCTTGCGCGGAGCTGCAAGCCTTCAGCGAATAATGCGGGACAAATCACGGAGGACCCTCAATGGCGCGTTGCCGGGGTGGCCTCGGTGGATTCTACTCCCGCGAGGTCCAAAGCCAGATAGTTCCACAAATGGAGCGACTTAGGGCGCAAAATGCCATTCTGGAGGTCTTCACCCGTATCCCCGCTTTAGGGGAGTAGCAACGGTATTCCGAGTAGCATATTACTCGTGCCGTGTTCAACCGCCTGGTGGTCGAAGGGTTCGCTGTGCGAACTCGGAACCGAGGGCACAACCAAAAGCAAAATGAACAGAGAAATCCTCAAAAACACGGTACTGGCTGGTGCCCTGCTGGGCGTCATGGTGGCGGATCCGGCGACGGCTGCAACTTATCGCTATCGATCCAGTGGTGACTATATGGCGCTAAACTGGAACTCAAATAATGTTCCGGTGGATACACTGCCGGGCGCGGCCGATACGATCCGCTGCAACTGGGGCAATAACACCGTTACTTTGACGGTCGAGGCGCCGCTGATTAACAATTTTCAACTGGGCGTTGATGAGTCCGGCCAACTGGTGGTGGACACCGGTGGAAAACTTTACACCAGGGCCAACAGCACGGTGGGCAACAACAACAATTGTACCGGACAACTGACCGTGAACGCGGGTGGAATGGTGACGGTGACGAATGTTCTGTTCGTGGGCAACGGCTCCGGCAGTTCCCCGGGCATCGGCACCCGAGGCATTCTCACGATCAACGGCGGAACGGTGAATGTTACCAGCCACCTGTGGGCGGGCAGCGCCAACAATTCCGTCGGCACCATTTATATCACCAATGGCGGCAGCCTCAACGTCGGAGGAAATATTGGGCTGGGGACGATTAATGCCAGTACGGCCTCGGGCGGCAAATGCTCCCTCTTTGTCCAGGATGGCGGGGTGCTGAACCTGGCGCAAATCTCGCCTGTTAATTCCATTCAAGCCAATTCGGTGCTGGATATTTCGGGAAGCGGTCAGGTCATCCTTCCCAACGACATGACCGCGGTGATCAGTGCCTACACCAACGCCTTAAGAATCACCGCCTATGGTGGGACCGGCACGGTGGGAATTGACTATAACAACACGAATGCGGGCAAGACCACGCTGTTCGCCATCGTAGGCGAAACTCCGCCGGCGGCTACCGTTTGGAATCCGGCGGGCAATCCGTCAGGTACGGGCAAGTGGAACGAGCGCAACAACTGGACAGGTTTTTCACGGCCCGCCAGCATAACCAAGGTGACTTTCAATGTTCTTGGAGCGATTCCCTGCACGGTGACCAACGCGGCGGTGGCGGATTATTTGGTGATGGGTGACAACGGTCCCGGAGGTTCATTGGTCATTGCCAACGGCGGCAGTCTGGCTTGCGGCAGTGTGAATGCGACCGCCATTGGCTATAACAGCAACGCAGTGATGGTAGTGGAGAACGGCGGGTCGGCCAGTTTTGGATTTCATCTCTGGATCGGCTTGGATCCGGGCTCCGAAGGCACGTTGATCATGAATGGCGGAACGGTGTCGGTAGGACAGATGTTCGGGCTGGGCTGGCAGGGGGGAAAAGGGACCGCGCAGATCAAAGGTGGCACCTTGGCGCTTTCCCAATGGGATGACGGCCTGTCGATCCAGGGCGAGTCGGTGCTGGACGTCACGGGCACTGGCAAGGTGGTGATCAATGGCAATCACGTGGCGTCGGTGGAAAGCTTCGTCGGCAGCGGCCAAATTACGAACAGCAGTGGCGCCGGCGTGGTTGTCGACTATAACAACATCAATCTGGGCAAGACCACGATCTACCCCTCTGGTGTGTATTTGGCGCCGGAGCAAGTTGCTTGGAACCCCGCGCTCAATTTTCCGGATGTCAATGGTCTGTGGAATGTGAGCAGCAATTGGACTGGCGGCGTTGGTCCGAGCAACGTGACGACGGTTTTGTTCAATGTTCTCGATGCGATTCCTTGCGTGGTGACCAATGCGGCGGTTGCCAAAGTGGTGCGTATTGGCCTCAACGGTCCCGGAGGCACAGTGATTATTACCAACGGCGGCAGCCTGGTTTGCGCCAGTGCGGAGGATTGGAATTCCATTGGCATGAACAACACGGGACTGCTGGTGGTTGAAAACGGAGGATCAGTCAGTTTCGGGAATCATTTATGGATTGGCTTCGATCCGACCGCCGACGGGACGTTGATCATGAATGGTGGAACGGTGTCGGTCGGACAGATGTTCGGCCTGGGTTGGAACGGTGGAAAAGGCACCGCGCAGATCAATGGCGGCACTTTGAATCTCACGCAGTGGAGTACCGGCAGTCCGGGGTCGATCGTGGGTGATTCGATGTTGAATATTAACGGCACCGGCAAAGTGGTGATCAATGGTAATTTGTTCAACTCCATCAGCAACTACATCAGCGCTGGAAAGATCACGGCCAATGGCGGCCCCAACGTGTATTATTTCTATGACGCCGGGGCAAACAAGACCATCGTCAGCGCCGTATTACTCCCGCCCCCACCGCAAGCGATTACGGCGGTTTCGGTCAGCGGCGGAAAAGTGTCGATCACTTACCAGACTACGCATCAGCATACCTACCATATTGAGGGGAGCCCCAGTCTTATCTCCCCTGTGTGGACGCCGATTCCAGGCAGCACGAATGCGGCGGCGGGAGCCCCGGTGACATTTGAATTCCCTGCGGGTTCCGGTCAGATGTTCTACCGGACTGTTTCACCTTGACCGGTGGGGAACCGCGGGGTGATGGAGCTATCACTGATGACAATAGTGAATTACTCGGCAGCCCTCACCCCGTTATCAGCCACCCTCTCTCTGTGACGGGGGAGGGTGGCAGTTTTCGCCGGGCTGGTCTTGCGTTTTGCGGGGACCAGCCCGCAATATCAACAGCCAGGGAAACAACTTCCCTGTGGTTTTCAACAGAGTCCTGAAGATCGAAAACATAATGACGTTACGAACGTATTCCCTGGTCCTGGCCGCCGGCCTAATCTGCTGCGCCATATTCCGCGCTGAGGCGCAAACGACTAGTGTTTGGAATCCCGCCGCCAATCCTGCCGGCAGTGGCAAATGGAACGAGCCCGCCAACTGGACCAGCGGAACCGTGCCCACCACTACCACCAAGGCGGTATTCAATGTTTCGGGAGCGATTTCCTGCCTCATCACCAATGGTGCAGTGTCCGGTCAAGTGGTCGGTGGTGACAACGGCCCGGGCGGCACTCTCATCATTGCCAGTGGCGGCGGATTGACTGCCGGGCTTTCGGATTGGTGTGCGGCTGGTTACAACAACAGTCATCTTCTGATTGTGGAGAGCGGCGGGAGCGCGACCTTCTTGAATCATTTATGGATCGGTTTCGATCCGGGATCGGACGGGGTGTTGACCTTGAATGGTGGTTCGGTTTCGGTGGCCGGCATGTTCGGATTGGGTTGGAATGGTGGGAAGGGCACAGCCCACCTCAATGCCGGCACGCTGACTCTTACCCAATGGCACCCGACGGATTCGATTAAAGGGTCATCCGTTCTGGATCTCCGGGAGGGCATCGTGATTATCAACGGCGATCAGCGCACTTCGGTGAGCAATTATGCGAGCAACGGGAAGATCACGGCCTACGCCGGGGCGGGCACATTGACCAATTTTTTTAACAGCGGGAATAATCAGACGATTCTTGCAGCGATCCCGAACAGTGTGCCTCCCACGAATGCGGTAAACTCGCTGTCCATCACCCTTACGGGTGCCAACTTGGTCGTCTACTGGCCGTCCTCGGCCATGCGTTACACCCTGCAATGCGCGACGAACCTTGCCATTCCACCGAGCGGTTGGCAGACATTGACCAACAGCGTGGGAACGAACGGCAATGTCGTTTATGTGACCCTGGCCCAGCCGAGCCAGACGACTTTTTACCGGCTGACGCAGGGCGTGGATCGGTCGACGATGAACCAGAAATTGTTGATGGGGTATCAAGGCTGGTTCGCCTGTCCGGGGGATGGTTCTGCCGTGAATAGTTGGGTGCATTGGTTCAGCAGCAACACGCCCACCGCCGCTAACGCTAATTTTGATTTTTGGCCCGACACAACTGAACTCGACGCCGACGAGCTTTTCGCCACGAGCATGACCTATTCAGACGGTTCTCCGGCGAAGCTGTATTCCGCATATAAACAGAAGACCGTGCTGCGCCATTTCAAATGGATGCAGGACAATCACCTGGATGGCGTATTCTTTCAGAGGTTCTTGAGCGACCTTCCCGGTGGCAATTTCTCGGCGCTGCGCAATCAGGTGGCCGTGAATGTCCGGGCGGGAGCTGAAACGTACGGCCGGGTGTTCGCCATCATGTACGACATCTCGGGTTACTCCACGAACACCCTGGTGAGTAAGCTGACAAACGACTGGCTTTACCTGGTCAACACCCAGAAAGTCACGAACAGCCCTGCTTACCTCCAGCACCGGGGCAAACCGGTGGTGGCTATCTGGGGTTTTGGGTTCTCCGGACGTTCCGATATCCCGCAGCAGGCGCAGCAGGCGATTGACTGGTTCAAGGCCGCCGGGTGCACCGTCATGGGCGGGGTGCCGACCAACTGGCGGACCCTGACGGGCGATGCGCAGACGAATTCGGCCTGGAACAGTGCGTTCCGATCCTTCGACGTCATCAGCCCATGGTCCGTGGGCCGTTATGGGAATAATTCCGGGGCGGACAGTTATCGCACCAGCATCACCTTGCCGGATCTGGCGGACTGCACCAGTCATGGCATTGACTACTTGCCCGTGATTTTCCCCGGCTTTTCCTGGACCAATTTGAATAACGGTCCGTTCAACCAGATCCCGCGCAGCGGCGGCAATTTTTACTGGCGGCAGGTCTACAATGCCGTGCGGTCGGGTTGCACGATGATCTACGGGGCCATGTTCGACGAAGTGGACGAAGGCACCGCGATGTATAAGCTGGCGCCGACGCCCGCGCAGTTGCCCGCGCAAGGCGCTTTCGTGCCTTTGAACATCGACGGCTATACCCTGAACAGCGACTGGTACCTGCGCTTGGCCGATCAGGCCGGCAAAATGCTGCGTGGTGAAATTCCACTTACCAGCACGATACCCATCGCGCGGCCATAAACGCGCACCGATTTCGCTCGCGGCCCGGAGCCGGCTGTTTGAAACTGCGGCTCCGAACCTGGCGTGCTGCATGAATCTATTTCGCGCAAGAAACAGTTGGCGCCCTGGCTGTACCTGGAGAGGCATTATGGCCTCGGTGCTGCTGGCGGTGGGGCCTGGACTTCAGGTGCAGAGCCTGCGGGCAGGCGGGACCAACGGCGGGGTGGAAATCCGTTCCATGGTGGTGGATGGCACGCGCCTTTCTCTGAGTCCGGGCGAGAAGTTGCGGCTTTCACCGCAACCGCACACGGTGTTGTTTCAGTTCGGCCCGGCTACGAAAAGCGCCGGGACGGTGGCGCGGTTTCGTTTCAAGCTCGATGGTTACGAGGAGCAATGGCGAGAATACGAAGGCTCCATGCGCCTCTGCATCCGCTTCTTGGATGAGACCGGGGATCAGGTCGGTGAAACAGTGTTCAAGGTCGCCGGTCAGACCTCCGGCTGGACAGGAAACCTTGAAACCGCCGCCTTCATGTCGCGACGCGAAACGCTGGTGGTGCCGCCTAACGCACGGAGCTATTGGGTGGTGATGAGTTCGGCCGGGCCGCCAGCTACGGTGGGGGTCTACTGCATTCGTAAGCTGGTAATCAAATCCCAGCCGTCGAATAGCGCGCCGCCCACTGTCTCCTTGCCCTGGGCGTTCGACTCCACCACCAATCAGTCTGCCGGCGGTGTGCCGGCGGGTTGGATGCGGGACGGATTGCGTCCCAGCATGGCCAGTATTTTCGGGACGGGCCTGGCGCCTGGAAACCAGAGTTTTGCCATCGTGGATGATGACCTGAACGGACACGCGGAATGGCACACGATCAAGGAAATGGCGCGACCAGTTACTCCGGGCGACCATTTGGTGTTGGAATGGAGTGAGGCCTACAGCTTTGGCCTCGCCGAGTCGGTCGAGATACCATATCAGGCGTTGCCGGCGGGATATTACCGGTTTCGGCTCAATCAACTATCCATCCTGGGAATTCCAACAGAAACAGAAACATCACTGGCGTTTGAGGTGCCGTTGGTGTTCTGGCGCACACCCTGGTTTTGGGTGGCCATTCTGACTGCGCTTTTTGCCGCCGGGGCAGGGGGGTGGCGCATCGTGGTTTGGCGACGGATGCGACATGAATTGCAGGTTCTGGAACAGCAGCGAGCGGTGGATTCTGAGCGATTGCGGATCGCCCAGGACATCCATGACGATCTCGGGGCACGGGTGACCCAGATTTCACTGCTGAGCGCGGTGGCCCAGGGCAAAACTTCTCTGCCTGAAGAAGCCCGGGCCGAATTTGGCAAGGTCTCACAAATGACCCGAGATTTGGTCTCTGCGCTGTACGAAACGGTCTGGGCCGTGAATCCGGAAAATGACAACCTCGATGCGCTGGCCAATTTCCTTTGTCAAATGGGCAACCAGCTCTGTTCGCAGGCACAGTTGCGGTGCCGGCTCGAGGTGCCGGAAGCCCCGCCCAATATTCCTTTGAGCAGCCAGGTGCGCCATAACCTCATCATGGCCGTTAAAGAGGCCGTGCACAACGTCATCAAGCACGCCCGCGCCAGCGAAGTGCGCCTGCGGATCACGTTCGAGAGTTCCGTGCTCAGTGTCTATATTCAAGATGACGGCCGTGGCTTTGATCCTTCAGCCTGCCCGCCGGGGAATGGTTTGAGCAACCTGGATCGGCGCATGAAAGACATTGGCGGAAAATTCACAATTGAAAGCCGGCCCGGCGTGGGCGCGGTAGTCCTCCTGCGGTTGCCGGTGGCAACCGCGCCGTGAGTTTTGCGGCCGGTGTCCCCGATTTCGGGGATGGTTCCGGCGCAGCCGACAGGACATCATGGGATTTGTTTGGTGGTTATGCTTAAGAAAGTAGCCATAGTAGAAGACGACCGGGGCTTGCGCGAGCAGCTTGCGCAAATCCTGGGCGCGGCGCGTGACGTGCGGTTTGTCGGTGCCTGCGCCTCGGGTGAAGAGGCGCTCGAGCGCATTCACTTGCTGCACCCTGACGTCGTGCTCATGGACATCAAATTGCCGGGCATGTCGGGAATCGAATGCGTCGCGCAACTCAAGCGCGTCCTGCCCGGGCTCCAGGTCATCATGCTCACGGTTTATGAAGACAGCGAAAGTATCTTCCGCGCCCTCAAGGCCGGAGCAGATGGCTACCTGCTGAAGTCCAGCCCGCCGGAAGTGTTGCTCCAGGCCATCGATGATGTGCAGCAGGGCGGATCACCGATGTCCAGCCACATCGCCCGTAAAGTGGTGCGGCATTTTCACCTCGTCGGTCCCTCTGCCGAGGAATCCGAAAACCTCTCGCCCCGGGAGCAGGAGGTGCTCAATTTTTTATCCGCGGGCTACATCTACAAGGAGATCAGCGATCAGTTGGGGATCGGCACGGAGACGGTGCGGACGTACGTGAAGAACATTTGCGAGAAAATGCACGTTCGCAACCGTGTTGAAGCCGTGGCCAAACATGGTGGCAAAACCTTCTGAGGTGTTTCTCAAGCTGCAAACTCGCAATGGCGCGGCCTCATTTTCCTTCCGCATGCCGGGTCTGGTCTTCCTTCAAGCGCTGCACCTTTTCCGCAACCTTCAGCAATACGTCTTTATGGCTGAAGGCCGCGCAGTGTCCCGCCATTGGGGTAAAAACGATTTGCGCATCGGACTTCGGCTGGGTGGTGCCTTCGATGAACTTCTGGAAGAAGCGCAAAGCGACGTTCGAATACAAACTATCCATATCGCCACACCAAGCCCACAGCTTGCCCTGCAGCTTAGGGCCTACGGTTTCCCAGTTTTGCTGCAGATAGTATTTCAGGTCCCAGCGCTTCCACTTTTCGGCGACCTGGCGATTAATCTTCCCGGTGAGCGGATCGAACAGCAACGCGGGCAGGCCGTCTTTGTCCCGGGGACTGAATACCGCGTTATAGGCGCCGAATTGCTTGCCCGAGGTGGCGTAGGTGTTTGAGGGCCCGAGCAGGTTCTCTTCCAGGATTGCGTCTCGCATTGAGCCTTTGGGTTCGCCATAAATGCTCCGGGCCTCCGGCTGCAGGTAGTCGAAGCGGTTGAAGAAAGCGCTCTCATCGTGATAAATGTCGATCAAACCGAAATGCTCGAAATCCACCGGGTCCGGACTGTACGCCCAGGCGCCGTTGAAATAGTCGGGATAGAAAATCTGCAGCGCGAGCACGACCCAGCCGCCGGTGGAGGCGCCGTCGAGGAACCGGTATTGTGGGGTGCCCATTCCCCGGCATTCCCGCTCGACGAAAGGGATAAGTTCCCGGGTTAACGCCGAGCCGAATGGCCCGCTGTTTTCGGAGTCCATTTGGTAGGTATCGCCGTAAGGCCCCTTGCTATCGAGGAAGACATTGATGATCTGCGGCGCCGCGGGGCTGAGCCACCATTTCATGAAGTCGGCATTCTGGGCATAGTGGTTGACCTGGTCGTGCCGCCCGTTCAGCCCGGATACCAGGAACAGCGCCGGATACTTTTCTTCGGGATGATCCCAAAACCTTCCGGGCAACAGCACCGACGCTTTCAGGTGATAATCCTGTCCAAAGAACTTTGAGAGCAACTCGCTCCGCATATCGATCTCTTTGACGAAGCGGTGTGGCTGGATCTTGAGTGCTGGCGCTTCCCGGTTTAGCGCCAGGTGAACAGTCGTTCTGCTTTTAAAGGAGGCGGCCTCAATTTCCCCGGTAAAGGCGACCGGCGCGAACTTCTCGGTGCCATCATTGTCCTGCTTGTAGAGCAGTTTGCAGTGATAAAGCTTCTCCGGGTTCGGTTGAGGCAGGTTGATATCCAGCCCAAAGGTTCTGACGTTTTTGTCCGTCGAGCGGACCACGATGGGCTTCTGCGTGTTCCAGTTACTGACATTGCAGGCCAGCATGAATTTGGTGTCGCCGTAGAGTGGGACCTTCCCGGCGCCATTATACGGGCTGAGATAGAGCACCAATCGACCCTGGGACTTCACCTTTGACTGCAACTCGCCGGCGACGGAAACGCTGAGCTTGAAGGGGGGTAAAGTGACGGGGGCGCCAAATCCGGCAAAATGAAAGCCCACGACGATTAATGCCAACAGTTTTGTTTGCGAGATCACAATGGTATGGCGGGAGGATGTCCGAACCTGTGCGATTTGGCAACCGGCTCAGAGGCTCAGAGGCGTGAGTTTCGAAGGTGCTGCTGTTTACGTGGCGAAGTGCCGAATGAGACGTTCGGTGACCTCGGGAGTGAGGCCGTGGTACGGGTCACAGCGGAAGAGGGTTTGCCGGGGCAGCCAGCCCATGAGCGGTTCAATTTCATCATCGAGTGCGGCATAGCGCCGGATCTTGCAGCCGACATGCAGCGTCGGAGCGTCCTGAAGCCACTTGCGCACTTCCTGGCCGCGCTGGTCTTCGGCGATGACCGGCGTGCGGCCGACGACGGCTTGGAGTGGAAGTTCGTGGTGGCGCCAAAGCCAACCCAGCACGAAAAACGGGAATCCTAGTCGCCAGCTCGTGGAAAAGACCACTTTAGTATCGGGCCGAGCGGCAAAGAAGCGTTTCAATTCCCCGACGCAGTCAGGGGCAAAATCATTACTGCTTTTGGCTTTGTCCGGATTAAGGACGCCGTCAATATCGAGGAACAGGATGTCGAGCTGCATTTTGTGAGTATAGCCCCCTTGTCAAGGCGAATCCGGTCCGAATCGGTTTTGGTGATTACGAGGGTTTCCCGTGCCTGCCCAACTTCACCTACGGACCGACCATCAAAACGTGCTCGGGATCAAAGGGCGAACTTGAATGTGGATGGCTTTAAGCATGCGTGATTGACGGTTCGGTGGCGGGCTCTACCTTTCCGCCATCATCACCAAAGTGACCGGGCAACCCACGCTCGAGTATCTGAAGCCCCGATTGTTTGAACCACTGGGGATCGAGAACCCGCAATGAAACAGCAGCCCTGAGGGTAATTCCCTTGGCGGCTATGGCTTGAAGCTCCGCACGGAAGGTATCGAGATCGTTCCAGAAGGCCGCAGTGCAGTCCGAGACATAAACCTTGGGGTTGATGGTTATCCCCTTCTCATCGTTGCAGAAAATCCATACGCGGGTGGCGTTGATGCCACTTTGGTGTAATCGCTGCAGGTGCTGGTCCCACCGGTCCGGGTCGAATTAGCTCTCAAAATGATTCCAGCGATTCCAGGGCGTGTTGACGCCTTTGACCCTGAGCCGGTCTCTGCCCGCCATGAACTGCGTGCCGGAGGCGGTAATCCGGTCGCCAAAATGGCTTGCACTTGTCCCGGCCCCGATCCGTTGCGCGGATTCTTGGGCACAAGTTGGTTTTGCGTCGTCAGCGTCTTTCGTTGTAGACCCCCAACTCCGAAATCGCAGGCTGGATGCCGTTATCGGGGAAAAGGACTCTGACCCGGCTGCCCCAGACCCGGTCGAGCCGATGAATCTTTACCAGCTTGTCATTCGCCGCCGCCAGCAGGTCCTTCCAGGTTCCTTCGGCAAAATACTGCAGACGGTACTCCCGTATGCCTTTCCGGGGCACGCTTAATACAATCAGGTTGAACGGTTGTTCGGTCACCAGGTCAACTGCATACCATGGCTCTTTGACGTGGACGTTGGATTCCCAGTAGGTTTTGAAATCGTCATCGTTTCCGAAATCGGAAATTTGAGTGTCCCAGCTCCACGAGGAATTCGCCGGTTTGAACTTGGCGATATTGGGAGAGATAATCGGTGCCTCCGGTTCCTCCAGAATCGGCATCTTCCCTTCGGGCTTCCACCCCTCGCCGATCTCCTTCAACAAGGCGAGGGCGTTGCTGTCGATCAGCCCCTGCCGGTTGGGAGCCACATTCAGGATGAAATTGCAGTAGGCCCGATTCAGCGGAACCAGGTTGGCGTCAATAATGGTTTTGGCGCTCTTCACGGGACTCGACGGATATTCCTCTTTCCAGAACCATTGTTTGTTCACCGGCAGGCAGGCCATCGAAGCCAACCGGTTGGCCTGGCGATCAATGCTCTCCCCGGCATTTTGCTCGTACGACTTGATGTCGCCGTAGAACAGCGCCGTCGCGGGGTATTTCGAAGCGTTGAGGTCCATGACGAGGCAGTTGGGCTGCAGGGATTTGATCAGCCGGTAGATATCCTCGAACGGGATTTCGTCGTAGGAGATCCTGGCCCAGGGCGATTCCCAGCCGTCGATGAACAACGCGCTAATCTCGCCGTAATTGGAGAACAACTCGGTAATCTGCTGCTTCACGAGGGCAATATGGCGCGTGGTGACGTGGCCGCGCCTGAGGTCGTGATGCGTATCCAGAACGGAATAGTACATCATCACCTTTAACCCCGCCGCGCGGAAGGCCTCGACGTATTCCTTTACCACGTCCCGCTTGAGGGGGCTGTTCATGACATTGTAGTCAGTGGATTGTGTGTCCCAAATGCAAAAGCCGCTGTGATGCTTGGCAGTCAGGCAGCCGTAGGCCATGTGGGCCGACTTCGCGGCCTCCGCCCACTGACGACAGTCGAGTCGCGTGGGGTTGAATGCGGCCGCGGGCATTTGCGGGTCGGGCCAGTCGTCCGTCGAAAAGGTGGGCATGTTGAAATGGATGAACAGCCCGAACCGCAAGTCGATGAACTCTTGCTGCAATTGAGCCAGTGGCTTCTGCGCCGCCAAACTCAGCGACGGTAACAGCAATAGGAACCACGAAAGTGCGAAGGTTGTGGACCTTGTGATGAACAAGAGTGCTGCGGGACTGCGGTTGGTTGATGTCGACATATCGCTTCTGGAATGCAGTCTGGCTGCTCGGACTTGCGCATGCAATACCGGGAAGCCGCGAAGTGACCAAAGTGCTGAGCCGATCCTCCCTCTGAACATAAGAGAAGGTGTCCGGGTCATGACCGAAAGTTCATTGTTCGTCAGGTTCTCGCACACTCGGACTGATCGATTCGAAGTCACCGCCGAAACGCGAACTCGGAGGATGGGAACCTGCGAGTTCTCGGCTGTATAGGAGGCAGACACGCCATTCGGTTTTGCTGGTTTTCGCGGGTGAAAGCATGGGGAATTGGACTGATCCGCCGGCGGGAATAGTTGAGTGGCTCCAGCCACGGCCGGGATAATCGTTCTCCCGCGTTTCCCACGGTTTGGCGGCCCCATCGCGGTGTGCGAAGCTGACCTGCTGTCTTACATTCCAAACCAGGACCGGGTGGTTGCCGGGATTTGTTGCACAGAATATGGCATCACTCCCGCCGTAGGGATTCTGGGACCACCGCACCAGCTCGATCTTTAACCGTGAAGCATTTGGCTCCTGTTCCACTCGGGTGACGGCCCTGCCGATCCAGAGATCGTAGGGATAAGTTGTGGAATCTCCGGACAGCGCGGTCTCCTGCGTGAGCGTGGTCCCGGTCGTAGGGGCGGGCTTCGAGGTCTCATATCCAACCCGGCTGTCGCGAGAGCAGGCGCCGAGGAGGCCGAGGCAGAGCAGGGCAAGAGAGTAAAACACCTGGGTTTTCATGCTATCTCTCGACAACGTTCATGACGTCCGCCGGAATTTCCGGTCGAGCCATGGGCCCAATCGCCGTCACCCGTCCTTTGATCGTCAGGTGCAGCTTCCAGGTGTTGCTCCTGCTCGGGAGGTACTGAACGCCGTAAAACTCTAGGGGAATGGTCCAGCCGAGCAGGTTGGTGGTTTGGTGGACCTGATATTGAAAGCTGGGCTGGCCATTGGTGGACACCAGGCTGATGCTCCGGGGCAGCCCCAAACCGTCCTGGAAGACCGCGATCGAATCGGACCACCCGGAATAGGCAAGGCTGGATTCTTTCCACATGGGACTGGGAGGAAAGATCCGCCGGCTGTCGCGCTTGAGCGCGAGGTTTGAGCAAAACGCGAGCCACGAGACTCGTGCCGGAACATCAAAGCCCATCAAATCCGCGACTCGAACGGGCCGACCGGGATTGCCGTCAACTGAATCAAAGATCTTCGTGTACCGGTGGCCGGCCGGAGGGGCGGTCAGGGCCAACCCTGTGCGCTCGGAGATTTGCCGCGCCACCGCATCGGGGCTTTTCTGTTTGATAACAGTGTGTTCGATGATGTTGGTGCCGGTGAACCAGCGTGTGACATCGAAGGTCGGCAGCTTGTTTTCCACCATCCAGGTGTCGGTGCCGACGATACAACGGATGAAGTTGTGGTCGCTGAAGATCGTCGGAGTCCCGGTCTCCCCGGGAGACTTGCCCGCGCGGTCGGAAAAGAACATGTAGTCCCAGTCGCAGATTTCAAGCTCGACAGTGAGTCCAACGAACTGCGCCCCCGCGCCGGCTAGCGAGAGCAAAAAGCCGGTGGCCGAAGCTGAGAGCTTTATCAGGGCGATGAGACCGCGTTGCATGGTATGCAGTGTGGCTAATGTAGCACATTACTCATCGGGACGTAACCCTGAACGATTCAGGTTATGCCCTCAATTTCTCGAATGGCGTCAATTACGCCGGCATGGTGCTCGTAAAGATCGTTTGGTGGCGGCCGATGCTAACTTGACTGGCCGCTAAAGAATAACGGGAATACGGCAAGTCTGTTTGATTTGACTTGCCAAACGTCAAAAAGACGTGAAATTGACTTCAATGAAAACTTTGCCGAAAATGGAGATCAGTGACGATCTCGACGCGCAGATCAACCAGGGCATGAATGTCTCGGATTTGTGCAAGGCTGATGTGATTCGTCAGGCTCTCCGGATCGGGTTGCCCCAGTTTGCAGCTCGTTTTCAACCGCCCCCGTTGTGGCTGGAGGAACGGATCCGGGAGGCATTGGCAGAACCCGCCGAAGCGATAAGCAAGGGACAGTTCGAAAAGAACATGGCTGCTATCGCCGATGGGCGCTAATAAACTCCAGGTTCATCCGGCGTTTTACCGCAGAGTTCGCCACTACCGTGACCGGATTGGCCTCAAGGATGGCCGCCCCCAAGTGGCAGCCAGATTTGTTCGAGCCACTCAGGAACTCGTCCTGCAATTGTTAGACAACCCACTGCGCGGGCATTGCGCCGGATTTGAGGCCCCTGAGTTAGCTGATATTCTGCGAATGTCGGTGCCGGGTTTTTCAGTGTTTGCACTCTTCTATCGCTGGGATGGCCAGACGCTCACGGTGATCACCCTGGAGCATACAGCCCAGGATTTGCCGGCTCGATTGGCGAGTATGGTTGCGGCTCCAAGGCAGCCAACCTGAAAGACCGCCCGGCACTTGACCATTCCAATTGCGCTCATCGGGAGGCGGGCTCGAAAACCGACCATAGAAATCCAAGCCTGCTAAAGCAAAACCCGGTATCCACGTTTTTCCATGCAGTTGAATCGCGGATGCCAGACATGAATATCCAGCTTTTGCTGCTCACGATTGAGCGGCGGGGTAACCCAGAACTCCATCGGATCTCGCCCCGTTGCCCACGCCGCCTTACTCCACCCATTTCCATTGAGGCCGATCCAGCAGGGTCTGGCCCTTTACCTGCGTTTGGCTAAGTTCCTTCTCCAATTTGATCACGCGGGCTTCGAAGCTTGCGCCAAGCGCGGCCATCAGTGTCGGTGAATGGGTGACCACCCAGACCTGCGTGATGTTGGCAGCGTTGGCAATCAGTTGCGCCAGGGCCGGCAGCAAATCCGGATGCAAGCTGGTCTCGGGTTCGTTCAGCACCATCATGGAGGGCGGTCGAGGGGTGAGCAATGCGGCAAGCCACAGCAAGAAACGCAAGGTGCCATCAGAAAGTTCGGCACCACTGAGTGGGCGGAGCAGTCCCGGTTGCCGGAATTCCAGCGCGAAACGACCGTCGGTCTCTATACCGATGCTCAGGCTGGCGCCAGGAAATGCAGCATCGATGGCCGCACTCACGGCGTCTGCATCTCCCACCTCCAGAATCGTTTGAATGGCTGCGGCCAAATCCCCAACGTCATGACCGAGAACCGGCGTGCGGGTCCCCAGCCTCGGAATTCGAGCGGGCGCATCGACATCGGTGCGAAGCTGATCATAGAACCGCCAACTGCGCACCGTTTCCCGGAGCAATAGCACTTCCGGCGCAGTATTGGGGTCGGCGATCTGGACGAAAATGCTCTCGAATAGGCCCAAGCCATCCGCGAGGGTTTGCCAGCCATTCTCGGTACGCGCACGTACTATCGGCCCGCTACGGTCTACGAGGATTCTGTCGGGTTTGCACACCGGCCCTGACCAAATGCATTCGCGCTTTATCTCGGGATCCAGTGCGAACGCCGAGTCGGACGGGGTCGGGAGTCCCATCGTGATGCAATAGCCAAAATCCTCTCCGGCAAAGCCCAGCTTCAGCCGGACTGCGTCTTTGCGTTTAGTGCCTTGGACGGGAACGCGTCCGGATCTCATGTCACGGGACAATTTCTCCGGACCAGCCCAGAAAGTGGATTTTAACCCGCCTTCGCGAGCCAGTGAATTGACTACGCCGCCAGCGGCGGTATCGGCGAGCAATCGCAAAGCCTTGTAGAGATTTGATTTTCCCGATCCGTTTGCACCCTGAATGACATTCAGTTTTCCCAGCGGAACCACAATGCTCCTAAGCGAACGGTAGTTCTCGATGGCCAGCGTACGAAGCATGGGAGGCAGAATATTTGCTGCGGGGTTATCGTGCAACCACGGCGGATCACGATTTCAGTCCCTGCTTCCTCTGAATTCCGGCCTTGGTCTTGCACCACGAAGCTTTAATGCACGAAGGAGCGCAGAAAGCAGCCGCGTTTCGTCCGGGGGCGTGGAAATGGGGAACCTCTTTCTGAAAATCCTGCTCGGCCAAGGTCACTCAGCCAAAGCCGCTCGTTTTGCTTTGGCGTTGCGGATAGCACGGTTCGCAGCGAGTATTTGGAAAACCAAACGACGGAAACATGACCAGGCGAGATTTCTTAAGAACAACCGGAGCCGGGGCCCTTGCCCTGGCTGCGACCGAAACAAGTCTTTTCGCGGCGCAGGAAGATAAGCCGTTACGCGTAGCGTTAATTGGCTGTGGGTGGTACGGAAAGACGGATCTGTTTCATTTAATCCAGGTGGCGCCCGTGGAAGTCGTCGGCCTCTGCGATGTAGACCGTCAAGCGGTGGAGGCCGCGGCGGAGATGGTCGCTACGCGCCAGGCATCCAAAAGGAAGCCGCCGGTTTTCGGTGACTACCGCAAATTGCTGGCCGAGCAACGGCCGGAGATTGTGCTGGTCGGCACGCCGGATCATTGGCATTGCCTGCCGATGATTGAGGCATGCAAGGCGGGGGCGGATGTTTATGTCCAAAAGCCCATCAGCTATGACGTGGTGGAAGGACAGGCGATGGTTGCCGCCGCGCGAAAATATAAGCGCACGGTGCAGGTAGGTTTGGAACGGCGCAGCACGCCGCATATTTTGGAGGCCCGCGACCGTTACATCAAAAGCGGCAAACTGGGGAAAATTGCCAGCGTGGATATCCACAGCTACTACGGCAGCCGAGCGAGCTTTCCCGCGGCCACCACTCCACCGGCGACGCTGGATTGGGAGATGTATGTGGGACCGGCCACGTGGCGGGATTATAACCCCGGCATCCATCCCCGCAGTTGGCGCGACGCGCGCGAATTCAGCAACGGCCAGACGGGGGACCTTTGCGTTCACCTGTTCGATGTCACCCGAATGTTCCTCGATCTGCGCTGGCCCAAAAGCATTGCTTCAACCGGCGGAATTTTGATGCGGGATCGGCAATCGAACGTGAACGTGCATGACACGCAGACGGCGCTTTTCGATTATGGCGATATCCAGGTGGTGTGGAACCAGCGCAATTGGGGTCAGAATCCGGAACCGGATTACCCCTGGGGGGTGACCTTGTACGGCGACAAAGGCACGTTGAAGCTGAGTGTCTGGTCCTATGACTACATTCCAAAAGACGGCGGCGCGACGGAGCAGGTCAAAGCCGTGGAAGAGCGCGAAAAATATCCCGAAGATGTTCAGCACAAGGAAACCGAGCTCTTTGCCGCGCCCGCAAACCGACGGAACATGCTGAACTTTGTCCAGTGCCGGAAGAATGGTGAGCGCCCGGTAGCAGACATCGAAGAAGGCTACATTTCCACCACTTGCTGCATTTTGGCCAACCTGTCCATGGAGCTGGGCCGCAGTCTGCGCTGGGACGGCGAGGCCGGAAAAGTTGTGGGGGATGATGAAGCCAATCGCCGGCTGACGCGCGCGTATCGGGCACCGTGGAAACACCCAACTCCGGAGAGTGTTTAGTCAGCACTAGTCCCGGCAGATCGGATTCGATCGCAGTTCCAAATTTTGACATATGCTCAGGACCGATAAGACCGTGGTTGGCTGGGAAGTGACGCGGACCGACCTCCCTGCAACGGTTTTTGCCGCGCTGAATGGCTCACGCTCTACTCATCATTGGAACCAATCCGCTTGGTTCAGTGCACGCCTGCTGACGGGCGGGATTGGCTTCCTCGTTGTTGCCGCTCTTTCGCTGAGCATGGCTGTGGCGCGAGCGTCCCCTGAGTTACCATCCACTCGGGCCGGCAAGGTCCTTGCCGGTTATCTCGAAGCGCTGAATTCCGGTACCAAGGACAAGCTCGAAGCTTTTATCAAGGCGCATCGGCCGGACCGACCCGACGCTCTTGAACGCATGCTCGACCTCCGGTGGAACATCGGCGGATTGGATCTGTATTCGGTCGAATCCTCCGAGGCGCTGAACCTTCAGGCTGTGGTGCAGGAACGCGAAGGCACTCGCAGGTATAACCGCATGTCGGTGACCGTGAGCGATGGGAATCCCGCGGTCATCACCAAAATTAGTCTGGCGGTGATACCTCCACCCGTCGGCGCGCCAGTCCCCGAGCGGCTCACCCAACGGGCGGCGGTCGCGGCGTGGGAAACCGAAATCGACAAAGCCACTGCCGCCGGGAAGTTCTCCGGCGTGTGGTTGTGGGCGAAAAACGGCGAGGTGATCGCGTCGGGTGCCAAGGGCAGGGCGGATCGAGACCAAGGGATAGACAACACGCTCGACACGCGGTTCCGAATCGGTTCGATGAACAAAATGTTCACAGCGGTTGCGACGCTGCAGTTGGTCGAACGCGGCAAACTGTCGCTGGACGATACGCTCGGCAAGATCCTGCCCGATTATCCGAACACCAATTTGGCGTCCAAGGTGAAGGTCCGGCACCTGTTGTCGCACACCGGCGGCACGGGCGACATTTTCGGTCCACAGTTCGAGGCGCAGCGGCTCGAATTGAAGAAGCCTCAGGACTACGTGAAGCTGTACGGTGAGCGCGACCTCCAGTTCGAGCCCGGCACCAAGTGGGAATACTCCAACTACGGGTTCCTGCTGCTCGGCGTGCTGATCGAGAAGGTCTCAGGGAAGTCGTACTACGACTTCGTGGCCGAGAACGTCTACCAAGTAGCCGGCATGACTAACTCGGGGTCTGAGCCGGAAAGCATGCAGGTCGCCAACCGGAGCAAAGGCTACATGAGGGATCAGTTTGAAATTGTCTCCAACGAACCGACGCTGCCCTGGCGAGGAACCTCGGCGGGCGGAGGGTACACGACGGCGACCGATCTGATGAAGTTTGCCCGCGCGCTGATGTCGAACAAACTATTGAAGGCCGAGACGCTTGCGGAGGCCACGCGTCCGCAATTTACTACGGGCGACTATGGGTTTGGATTCCAGATCGGGCGCCCGGACGAGGTGCGAACCTATGGCCACGGTGGCGGCGCTCCGGGGATGAACGCGATTCTTCGAGTGTATCCGGATTCAGGACAGGCGGTGATCGTGTTGTGCAACCTGGACAGTCCTTCGGCTTCGCGCATCGGAGATTGGCTCCACGCCCGCATGCCACTCAAGTAAATCTCACCACATGTCATGCAGCGGTTTTAGGCCAGGCCTCTCTCTCGTCACCGCCGAAGACCGAAAGGCCGCCTTCATCATTTCTTAAGTCGCCTGGCCAAAGGTGATGGCATCAGCCCGCTTGAGGCCTTCGGTCGCGTGGCGATGCAGTTCTTCATTCGCCGAAATCGCACGATAATCGACAAACCCATCCAAAGTGACGCTGATGAAATACCGAAGGGGTCGCCTTCGGTGGGTATAGCTTATCGGGCCATGGCCTCCCAGATTAGAGCAGTCTCTTGACCTTCTCGGACGGGCGGCCCAGCACGGCTTGATCGCCGAACGATTGGCGATTGTGGCCAACCAAAAACTCGGATTGGTTTGTTCGTGGTCGCCGCAACGTGCTATTTCGTCTTTAGTTTCAGGACCGTAATGGAATATGACGGAAGATCGCGAGAGAAACTTGGACCGACGCCCGTTACCGTTTCCGTGTGCGGGACAAGGTTTTCTGGGTTCTCGAGAGAGTTTGTGTCGTCCAGTGCTTTCCCAGCCAGAACCACCGCTTCGCCTTTGGCTTTGAGCTTTGGCGCGCCATCGATCTGAATCTGAATGGGTTTCATCAAGCCGGAGGTGTTCACCACCTTCAAGAACACCATTCCGCTTTTGGCTTCGCGCGTAGCGACAAAGAAAATCTCCTTTAACTGCTCCGGCGCTGGCGCGGAGCCAGCCCTTCGCCCTGGCCGTTGCCAAATGCGGGTAGGGATGTTTTCCGCATCTGTCGCGAGGATCTCGTCACCGTGCATGGTGCTGAACATCCTCTGGGCGTAATACGCGGGCGAACCGTAGCTGCGGAGTGCATCATAGCCAATCAGATCGGAACTCCATTGCATCGAACGGCCGTTGCCATTCAGTTGGCTCACATTCACAAAGAGCGGAGCGTAACAGGAAAGCAAAACAATGTCCGAGTTGCGCTCCATGCACGTCATCCACGCGCTGTCGCCCAAGGCTCCAGCCATGTTCGGCGTAGGCGAACCTACGCGCGTGGCCCATTCGCCACAGAAGATCTTTGAGACGTTGGTTCGCGAATACGAATCATACTTGAAAGCCTGAATCATCATTTCCTCCAGGTTCCGGTAATAATGCTCGTCCACCAGATCCGGGGTCCTCGATTTAACCCAGAGCGACTGGGGTTGCTCATAGCCGCAGGAGGAAATGACCTTCAATTGGGGGTACTTTTTCTTGATGGCGTCGTAGAATTGGGCAAACCGTCCATCGTAAGTGCCGTTGCGATCGGGGCCGCTGCGATCGAACCAATCTTCGTTGCCGACTTCTACGCAAGTCATTTTGAAGGGTTTGGGGTGACCATCCTTGGCGCGCTGCGCGCCCCACTTCGTGCTCTTGGCATCCCCGGTGAGATATTCGATTTCTTCGAGGGCTTCCTGAACATACGGCTCCAACTGAGGACCCGCTGGGATGACTCCCCCCTGGCCCAGGCAATAGCCGGCGAAGACGCCGAGCAGAGGTTCCATTTCCAGGTCCTCGCACCACTCCGCGAATTCGAGTAGCCCAAAACCATCCGTCGACCAGTAACCCCAGGGACTGGGATGGCCGGGACGCCGTTCGAGAGGGCCGATCGTTTCCTTCCAATTAAAGCGCTGATTGAATGCGTTGCCCTCAAGATAATTGCCGCCAGGGAACCGAAGGAACTTCGGTTTCATCGCAGCGAGCTTTTCCATAATATCGACGCGATTGCCATTCTCGCGATTCTTGTAAGTAGGTGGGAACAGAGAGACATTCTGCAGCCAAAGCGTTCCTGCGGTTCGAGTAGTCAGCTTGAAAACGTTATCTTTCGAGGCGGCAACATCCTTGGTCTTCAGTTTTGTTTGGAACTTCTTCCATGCCGTGGTGAGCCCGGAGATTTCGGCGCTTGCGAAGATGGTCTTGCCATCAGCGCTTTCGATGCTCGCGGTCAAGGGACCCGTGAACTGGGCGTCCGCCTTCGCAAAAAAGGACAAGCTGTAGGTCGTCTTTGGCTTAACCGGAATGCCCCAATAACCGCTGTTGGCAACGCCGGCGGGCGAAGCAGCGGTCGCCGAGGCAGCGTCGACTTTAAGGCTAACGTTCAGGAATTCATTCAACGGCACATTCGTGTCGAGGACCATCGAAGCGCCGCCTGCGACCGTCCAGTACCTGGGTTTTGTGTCGGGCCGAAAGGTTACTGGAAGATATTTGCCGGCTTTATAGGTGTCGGGGGAAACGCGCGGAACCACCGCATCCGCCTTGAAGGAACGGTTGCGGATGAGTTCCCCGTACAGGCCGCCTTCATAGGCAAAGTTAAGTTCTTCGGTCATCAGCCCGTAGAGCATAGGACTGACCTTGCCGACAACTGTGCCCGTGTCGATCTTTAGAATCGTGGGTCCTGACGGCACGCTTGAGGTCGTTGCATTGCTGGCGGCTGAAGAGGGAATGGCAGCCGCGGAGGGCGCGGACGCGGGAACCGCCACGCTGGTCCCGGCGCCCGATTGAGCAATGATCTCGATCGCGCAGATTTGGGGGTTCTCGACTTTCGGCATGAAAGTCACCTTGAGCTTGCCGTCGGTCACTTCAACGGGGACCGTCTCCACGTAAGCCTTCAAAAACCCGCCGGCTTGGACCCACACGTCGAAGTCTTTGAACTCGCGTCCTTGGACATTAAAAGTGAATACGCGTTGGCCCGGCCCAGTGATGCCTTCGAAGGTTTCTGCGAAATGCAGTTTCACCAGGTACTTCCCATTGGACAGCGACCACGAAAAGGAGTCCATGCTGTAGTGTTCGGCCCGGTAAAGCTCTGGGCTCTTCGTATTGGCGATCTGGATATCCGGGCGTTCAATGGTTTGGCCGCCCTCGAAACCCTGGTCGGCGAGCCAGACATTCCCGTCAGCATCTTTCACTGGCTCAGACTTGCCGGCTTTGATCCGGATGCTCTTTGCGGCCGGCGCGGTTGCGGTGGGATTGGTCTGCGCACGTTGAGCCACGATTTCTGCTTTCCCAAAGTCGCCGACCGCGCGCGTCAATTTGATTTCGTTGCCGTCGGTCGAGAGCTTGCCGTTGTAGCTGATCCGGATCTCTCGGTCCTGGAAGTTCAGCATTTCCACGAAGAAAATCGTGTCGCCGTCCACCTTCCCTTCTTTCAGTTCAACTTCGCGCTTCCGGTCGCCGGCTTCGGAGTAGGCTTTCCCGGTCAATTGGGAGCCATCCTGTTTGAACGTGAAGGTGTAGATTTGGTGGCCGATTTGTGAATCGAACTCGGAACGCCAGGTGCCCGTGACGTCGGCCCCGAGCACATTCGTGATCGAACAAGTTATTAAGAGCGCGCACGCAAGGAGCACGAACGACAGTTGTTTCTTCATAGGATTCTAGAACAATGGGTGTTGGGCTGTATTATTACGTTTTTGCAGTCTCAGGTGGAACTCAAGGGAACGGCGGGCCGACAAGTATCTGGAAAAAGTGTACCAGACCATTGGTGGTGACGGTGGACCAGGTGAACGGCATCGCCGGTGAATTGGTTGTGAAGACCGGAGCCCAGTCGACCAGGTTTGTCGAGGACTGCACCTGATAATCCGGTCCGCTTGCGCCATTCACTTGCAAGGTCAGTTGACCGTCCTTCGCTGAAACTGCCGAAATCTGCGGTGTTACCAGGTTGGTTACGACGGCGGTGAAACTCCGGTTCGCGGTCAGGCTAGGCGTCCCGTTGTCCGCCACCATAACGGTGAATTCATTGGTTGTGTTCGCCTGGGTTGTCAGCGGTCGCCAGCTCAGGAGGCCGCTGCCAGAGTTGATCGTTGCGTTCGTTGGCGCGGTCAGCAGGCTGTATGTCAGGGTCTGCGGCGGAGCTTCGGCGTCCGTGGCGGTATTCGTCAGCCAGAGCGTCGTGCCAACGCCAATGGTTTGGTTGTTAATCGCCCCCAAGGTTGGGGCCGTGTTGCTGACGCCCCAAAACTCCACTTCGGCCACATTGCAGAATCCATTGGCCGGCCCGAGGTAACGAAGGTAACGAAAGCGCGCCGTATTGGTGACGGTCTGCACCGTCATCACCCCGTCCGGAGGTGCTGCCAAGATTGTGAAGAATGTCACCACGCCACTGCTGAAGTCCGCAACATGGGCACCCTGAAATTGACCGCCAACCATGCGCGCCGCGAAGGTCGCACGCGGGCAGTATTTGATTTGAACCAGCATGCTGTTGGTATGGCCCAGGTCGACTCCTGCCCAGTCACCAGTGCCGTTCACGGCGTCGTAAAACGTTCCGGTATTCCCGTCAAAAACTTTGGCGATCGTGTTGCCGCTGTTGTTCCAGGAACCGGGCGAGCCGATCACCGCGCCGGGCAGCTTCGCAATGGGAGCCGGGCTGAAGGCCCAAACGACGCCAGTGTTGGTGTTGATTCCGGCAATCTCATCAACGCGCCAGTAATTGGTCGCGTTCGCAAACATGGTCGGACTGAAACTGGTTTTGGTTACGACACCAAGAAATTGGGGCGACGCCGGCGTGGCCACTGCGACCGCGTTGGAACTGGTCCCCAGATACACCGCATGCGACCCCGCGTTGCTGCCGGCAGTCCAACTCAAGGGGGAGGTCAACGCGATGCCGGTTGCGCCATTGGTTGGCGTGGGATTGGTAGCCGCGCCCACAGTGATAAACCTATCCAGCACCACGGTGGTGATTGACTGCGGTGGCAAGATTTGCACGCCTGGCAACGCCCCTAAGGCCAGGAATGTATTGGTGCCGGCGTAGGTGTTGGTTCCTGCGGTTTGAAACACGCTTGATTGGCCAGCCGGGAAGGTTCCGAAGTTGAACTTCATGGACGATGGCGCTGTGTCGCTGGAATTGATCAGCACCACCACCAGGCGCAATCCGTCTGGCGAAAGATAGGCGGAAGAGCTGATGTTGTTGTCCGTGTCTGTGACGCCCACCCGCTTGAAACCGGGCTTGATGTAATAAGAGAAATGCTTCATCGCCCAATATGCCGGCGTCAGCCACCAGCCGTGCGATTGGGTCGTGACGCCCGGCGGCGCGTTCGTCCAGGTGCTCTGGCTGGCATAGGGATTTTCTATCTGGATCAACCCTCCGTCTGTGCCTGGCCAGACCAGGCTCCAATAGTTGAAACCGGAACAGTTGGCCAGCGTGAGGCAGTTGTGAATCAGCATGCCGGTTTCTTTCAAGCCGCCAACGCCGTACTCCGTCATGAAATGCGGCTTGCCCGGGAAGATATTGGTCGAAGAAGCCAGGCTGTTGTTGTCGTCACCGTATAAATGATAATTGATGCCGTATAAATGACCGCTGTTCAGGGTTGCCGCATAATTTGCTAGGTCGTTGTAAGCGACGTGAACGACTTCGGGGGCGAGAATCTTCGGCGGCGACGGGAAATTCGTCAGTTTGAAATATACGGCGTCCAGCGCCTTGGAATAGCTCGCGTAATTGGTTCCAGTGACCCGGTCTTCGGTGGGATGAAAGATGCACGAATCGTAATCCGCCTCCCAGTCCGGCTCGTTCTGGATGCTGATCCAGGTGAGATTGACGCCGTTGGACTGATACGCGTTAATGGAATCATACCAATACTGTGCAAAACGGTCGTAGGCAAAACTGCCATCCGCATTGGTTATCAAGGTGCCGCCGTGACCCACCTGGCCGTTACTCTTCAAGAAGGCCGGCGGCGACCACGAACTCATGTAAACCGGAATCGGATGACCCAACAGGCGGTTGGCATTGGCGACAATCTCGGTGGCGGCGGAATGAAAACCGATCAAGGGAGTCTGGTAGCGATACCAATCCCCAAAGCGCAGCATCGAGAGATTGAGCCCGATAAAGGCGTTGCTGTAAACCTCCTGTTTGTAGTTGTAAGGAAGAGCCGTAAGCCAGCCTTCGTAGAATGCCGCGGCACCGCCCAGCCCCTCGATAGTTTGAAAAACCCGGGCCGTATTTACGGTGGTGGTTTGCGGCGCCAAAACCGTGAACGGCGCACTGCCCGCCCCTTGTAGCAGTGTCGTATCGATAGCCGTGACCACCAGGCTAACGCTGCCGTTCGGAGCCCCAACCGGCACCGTGAACGTGTTTGTGTATACATTTGCATTGGACAGCACCAGCGAAGCGGCTGCGGGCCCACCGATGGCACTCAAGTTCACGGTCACGTTCGTCACCGTGGTCAGGCCCGCTGTCACCGTGGCTGTCACCTTGAATGATTGCCCAATCATTCCATTGTTGGGACCAATAGAGGCAACGACCGTCGGCGCGCCCACCGCCGACAGTGACGCAACAAACTCGAACACGCCGCCATTCGGAGGGGCGCCAAATGTTCCAGTCCCATCCAGATTGTTGATCGTATTGCCAAAGAACGCCCGGCCCTTTGTGTATAACGGCGGAAACGCCCGCGACGCCGGATTGGTGCTGGTGTTGTTGAGCTCGAAATGATCGCTGCCATTCGTCGCCGCCAACTCGAAGAAATAGGTCGTGTTAGGATTGAGCGTCAAATTCGCCCCCGCTAAATCGAAGGTGAAATAGGTGCCTAGCGCCGAGCCGACACCACCGGTGTTAATGGAGGATCCGGTATAAACCGCATTAGTCTCCAGGACCACCGCGTAGCTCGTGCCCGAAATTGTTCCAATACGTACGGCAAACTTGTCGCCGTTGTTGACCAGAAAATAGGTGCCGTTGTTTTGCCAGGAAGCGCTTCCCGAATACGCCTGACGAAGCGTAAACGCCCGGAACGAGTAGCCCGCCGCGTTGGTGCCGGTGGTAAACGACTGTGCTTTGCTGGTCCGGTCCGGGCTGGAAATATAGCTGTATTGGTCGTTGTTGCCGGAAGAGCCGAACGGCGAACCAATCGTGTCGGTCCCTTCCACGACCGCACCGGGGAGGTAGGATTGGTCGTATGGTCCAAGCGCAGGCGTCATCGTCCCGCTGTTCAGGTTAACCTGGGCTTGCGCGGACAGCAGCGAACTCAGAACTATCAAGCCTGACCAGACGGCCTGGATGCCACCTTTCATTCTATGATTTACTTTATTCGCAATTCGCCGCTGCCATGCAACGACGCCATCATGTCGAGCAGTCTCTCGCAGTAACACTCCACTCCCTCTAGGGTCGGGGTCTTCCGCAGCTTCCAGAACGCTGGCTTTTTCATTGGCTCCCGGCAAGCTCGGAGTTGGCAGGAAACGAGAAAGTGATTTGGATGTTTGGTTCACATCTACGACGTTCAGAGAGGTTGGGTTCATATCAATCAAGACACTGAAATGACCCACCTGATCCGGCGTCTATTTGAATATTTGCTGGGTGAACCAATACAGACTGCTCTTCCAATGGTTAAAGTCGTGGGCGTTGTCGTCCACGTGCCAGATGTGCGGCACGTTCTTGGCCTTCAGATAGGTGTGCGTCCGCAGGCTGAAGGTCATCAGCCCGTCCTTATTCCCGCACGAGAGCCACAGCACCTTTAGTTTCTCCCTGGCCTGGGCTGGATCAGGAACCAGCACCTCGGGTGCTCGCGTGTTGGGCGCCGAAGAGAATCCTCCGACGTTGGCAAAGATATCGAGATTGCCCAGGCCGAAGTCGAGGGATTGTCCGCCGCCCATTGAAAGCCCGGCCAAGGCCCGATGTTCGCGATCGGCCTGCACAGAATAGTGCGATTCAATAAAGGGAATGATGTCCTTAATCAGATCGCTCTCGAAGTTCTTCCCCCAGCCATCACCTGCCAGGGCGGCAGGGTCGCCATCGCCGCCAAAGCCTCCGCGCCCGCCTCGCCCCGCATTGGCAGTGTTGGTGCTGGCATTGCCGTTGGGTAAAACCACGATCATGGGCACGACCTTCTTGTCGGCAATCAGGTTATCGATGACCACATTGGCCACGCCGCCCCTGGTCCACTCCCGGTTTTCATTGCCACCGATGCCATGCAACAAGTACAGAACGGGATACTTCTTATCTTTCGAATAACCGGGCGGAGTGTACACTTCCATCCACCTTTTAATGCCGACCGTCTTGCAATCGTAATCGACGCGTTCAAGTGTGCCATGGGGGATGCCTTCGCGGACTTTGTCAAAACCCTCCGGGGGCTTCGGGAAGGCCTCTTTGTTATCTTCTGGATTGAGAGTAACGGGAGCGCCGAATCCACCGCGCCCGCCTCCTCTGCGTCCACCGGGTTCCGTTGCCGCGGTTTGCGCCCGAACATCTGCCCCCGCACGTTTCGCCACCAGTTCCTCTTTGGCAAACTCACCGACCTGGCGTGTCATTTTGATTTCGTTCCCAGTGACTTTGCCGGTATAGACGATTCTCAGGTTATTGCCTTGGAAGTTGAGCAGTTCAACGAACGTCACGGTGTCGCCAACTACCTTCCCCTCCTTCAACTCGGTTTCGTGCTTATCGCCATTGATGTCCGCAGTCGCCTTGCCGGTCAAGCTGGCACCCTCCTGGCGGAGCACAAAAGTGTATTTTTGCAGACCTATCTGCGTGTCGAACTCGGTCTTCCACGTGCCCGTGACTTCGGCCGCAAGCATCTTGGCGGCAGGCGCGGGGGTTCCCGAGCTGGCGTCCTCCCCCTGCGGAACGATCTCGATCGCGCAGATTTGGGGGTTCTCGACTTTCGGCGTGAACGTCACCTTAAGCTTGCCGTCGGTCACTTCAACGGGGACCGTTTCCACGTAAGCCTTCAAAAACCCGCCGGCTTTGACCCACACGTCGAAGTCTTTGAACTCGCGTCCCTGGACATTAAAAGTGAATACCCGTTGGCCCGGTCCAGTAATGCCTTCGAAGGTTTCTGCGAAATGTAGTTTCACCAGGTACTTCCCATTGGACATCGGCCACGAAAAGGAGTCCATGCTGTAGTGCTCGGCCCGGTAAAGTTCTGGGCTCTTCGTATTGGCAATCTGGATATCGGGGCGCTCGATCGTTTGGCCGCCCTCGAAACCCTGGTCGGCGAGCCAGACATTCCCGTCAGCATCTTTCACTGGCTCGGACTTGCCAGCTTTGATCCGTATGACGTTTCCGGAAGGGGTGGGATAGGTGTTCCGGAGGCCGGAAGAAATCAGCGCTCCCGCAGGTGTTGAGGTGTCCTGAGAGCCTTCAGCGGGCTTCAGCGCAGCCGCCATCTGGACCGGATGGTCCTGGAACAGCAACGGTGCAAACTGGTACAGACTGCGCCGCCAGGACTGCCATTCGTGAGCGGTGTCAGGAGATACGTAGAAGTAACTGTTTACGCCGGCTGCCTTGAGCGCCGCGGTATTTGCCTTGGGATCGCCGCCGAAACCTGCGCGATTGCCGCCCAGCTCCCGACTGCCGTAGCCGACGAACACCACCTTCACCTTCTCTTTAAAGGTAGTCATGTCGGTGATATTCGTTGGAGCGATGCTGCCACCACTGAAAATGCCGATATGAGAGAACTTGTCGAGATTTGCCAGGGTGATCTGCCGGGTCTGCATCCCCCCCATGGAGAGGCCGGCCATGGCCCGATTGGGCTGATCGGTGAGTGTACGGAAGCCGGCGTCAATGAACGGGATCAAATCATCGATGAGAACGCGCTCGAAAGCGGTGAAGTTGAAACGGCCGCGTCCCCCCGGACCGCCGCTAGCTGCGCCGCCGGGGACATAGCTGTTGGCCATCACGATCATAAATGGCTTGGTTTTTCCCTCCGCGATCAGGTTATCCATAATCAGACCGGCGTGGCCCTGGTTGCCCCAGCCGGTTTCATCTTCCCCGCCACCATGCTGCAAATACAGCACCGGATAGCGTTTGGAGGAATCCTTTTCATAGTCAGGCGGGGTATACACAAAACAGCGCAGAGTGGCGTTGGCGTTCTTGGAAAAGTAAAGGGCCTGCCTCAGTTGGCCGTGGGGCACGTCCTTCAGTGCATAGAACTCCTGGTCTTGGGCGGGTATTTCGACGCCGCTGCCCCAACGGCTGGCGCCATAAAAGAAACGGCTGCCAGGGTCCGGAACCGGAGCCCCATCAACAAGGAGCTGATAGTAATGGAAGCCTTCGTCCTGCGGCCGCGACTCGCCGACCCAGGCGCCGTCCGCGCCCTTAGTCAGGGGATATCTCACCGCACCTATGTCGAGCACGACGCTTTGGGCCTGTGGCGCTGCTACGCGGGCACGCACCCGCCTTTCGGAATTGACCTGCGGGTACTGCTTGCCCGGCTGATTCAGGGAGGATGGATTGAAATCCTCAACCACCGGTTGGTTTGTCTGTGCGATGGCCGTACAAGCGGCCAGAAGGGAAAGTGCTGGAATTCTAATGTTCATGAGATCCTTCCTAAAAAAATCGGCATCGGGTGGTTAATCCTGGAACAGCAACGGAGCGAACTGATGGAGACTGCGGCGCCATGACTGCCATTCATGGGCAGTTTTGGGGGACACGTAGTAGTGACTGTTTATGCCGGCTTGCTTTAGAGCTTCGGTGTTCGCTTGAGGGTCACCGCCGAATGGTCCGCGTCCGGTGTCGCTTCTGCGATTGGGATCGACTTCCCGGCTTCCATAACTGACGAATACGAGTTTGATCTTTTGCTTAAAAGCCGCCAGGTCGGTGATGTTGGTTAGAGCGATGCTACCGCCGCTGAACACGCCGATGTTGGAGAATTTGTCGAGGTTGGCCAGGGTGATGGCTCGGGTCTGCATGCCGCCCATTGAAAGCCCGGCCATCGCGCGATTTGGCTGATCGGCCATGGTGCGATAAGTGCTATCGACCCAGGGAATCAGGTCATCGATGAGGACCCGCTCAAATGCGGAGAAGTTGAACATCCCTCGTCCGCCTGGCGCCGGCGTGCTGTTTGTGGCTCCGGCAGGAGTTGCCCCAGCCGCAGCTACGCCTCGACGGGGGCCACCCATGCCGCCCCCGTTCTCCATGACGATGATGAACGGCTTGGTTTTACCCTCGGCCAGCAGGTTATCCATGATCAGATTGGCATGGCCCTGGTTGCCCCAGCCGGTTTCGTCTTCGCCCATCCCATGTTGTAGGTAAAGTACCGGGAAGCGCCTGCTTGTGTCCCGGTCATAATCTGGCGGAGTATAGACGACGCAATGACGGTTTGAGTTGCTGGTTTTCGAAAAGTAAAAGACATCCCGTAATTGGCCGTGGGGAACGTTTTTGAGGGCGTAGACATCCTGATCTTCGGCGGGGATTTCAACACCACTGCCCCAGCGCCCCCCGCCATAGAAATACATGCTGCCGGGGTCCGGAACGCCGGCACCATCAATCACCAACTGGTAATAGTGGAAACCTTCGTCCTGGGGTCGCGTGGAGCCAATCCAGGCGCCGTCGTCTCCTTTGGTTAAGGGGTACTTTGCGCCTCCCAGAAATTCAAGCACGACGCTTTGTGCTTGCGGGGCGACGATGCGGGCCCTGACACGGCCTTCAGAGTTGACCTGGGGGAATTGTTTGCCCGGCTGATTGGAGGTCGCAGGTTTCCAGTCGTCGGCGGGTTCATTCGTTTGGGCAAGGCAAAACTGGCTGGCGACAGCAGCAGCAAATGTGAGCAAGAGCAGCTTTTTCATAGTGTGCGAAATGTTGGATGATGGTGTGCCTGGTTCTACGGGCGAGATAATCGGGCAAAACCGACGGCGGGTACACGGACGAGCAGCGCGGAGATGGGCTGAATCTGCCATTATTCACCAGTACTTCCCTGAAACGAGGGGTTTTGGACAGCTATTTCTCAATATTCTTTGGGCTGCGCAGGCTGGTGCCCGAGCTCATGGCTTAGGCAAGTCGGGTTGGGCCTTTGGATGTGAGAGTGGGTGAGGAGTTTCGGCAATTGGGTACCCGAGGAGGGAAAGTGCTTTCTGCCCGTATCGACTGCCCATGGCTCGATATCCTGCCGGGGTAAAATGCAGATGGTCGGGGCGGCTGGCGCAACCCTCCGACGGAACGAAATGCGCCGTGGGGATGGTCCTGGGCAGGTCGGCAATGATCTTGTTCATGCTCGCACACGCCCCCTTTTGGTCCTCAGCCACGAGGCCACCGACCAGCAGGGGCACTGCTTCGGCATTGAGCTTCAGATCCCGGAGCAAGCTGTTGTAAATTTCTTTTACTTTGTTGGTCCACTGCTTGTCATTGGTGTTGGATTCGCCTTGGTGCAGCAGGATGCCTTTGATGACACCCTCCTCCTGCGCCAGCTTCGCCATCGCGACTAAATGTTTGTAGGGATTGCCGCCGTACCCGGCAATGATGTTGGTCATCCACTGGGGGGCTGTCGCCGCATAGGCCTGAAACGTGTCCTTCTCGAACAACTCGATTTTGCAGCCGGCAACTGAAACGTTCACGACACCAACCTTGATGTGAGGCGGCAAGTTGGAAACCAGTGTCCGACCGAAGTAATCCGCCGGACCGAGCCCTGCCGAAGGTCCACAAAGCGGCGGAATGGCGGGATACCAATGACCGTTGGTTCGTCCCTGCTTGGGGAAATCGACGGCTGCCAGCACCTGAAACCGTTCGTCCACCGGCCCCTTATCTTGATCCTCAATTCCGGGAAATCCCTCCATGTTCGACTGGCCGAAACAGAGGAAGATCCAGAAGTTCGTGTCCTGAGAGAAGGCGCGCGCCTGGCAGAGGACCAAGGCCGCGAGGAGAGGTAAACGGAATATCCATTTCATGATGGCGGGGAGGGTTTTGTCCGGGCAGGTAATGAAACTGTGGGCGCTCTAGTGGTTCATTTTGCCCACGCCTCGCCTTCCGGCGTGCGGCGCCAGGCGAAATACGTATCGAGCACCTCGAGCGCGGCGGCACTCGGCACCGGGCCGGGGTAAGGCTTGTTTCTAAAATACATCACCTGACGGTCGTTCTTGGTGAATTGCGGCCAGGTTGGAAGGCTCGCGCCGTTGGGATTGCCGCCCTTAGCGAAGTTGGCCCAGTAGGTGGCGATGGCCTCGGATATTTCCAGATCGCTGGGCGTGGTGCCGGGCTTGTTGCGGTCGAGGGTCTGGAAGACATAAGGCACGTCCACACCGTGCGGCGTGCCGTGGTCGGCCTGAGGCGAGTCCGCCTCCCGGGTGGGATGTTGATCGAAGTAATAGCAGAAAACCTTGGACTTGCCCGTGCGTGCCTGCAGCCGCGCCCAGCTCCAGGTGTGCCAGCCGAAGGCCGCGTCGCGCATCAGGTCACGTGCAGTCTTAGGAACCGAGTTCGTTCCAACCGGATAGGCAGCAAGGAGTTTTTCGGCAAAGTGGCCGTAGCGCTTCTCGACGTTGGCACGGAATTCCGCGGGTGTTCGCTCGCGTGAGAAGCTCAGGCCCTCGTCGGAGTTGTAACCAACCAGGATCGAAACATCGTTGTATTTGCCAGCTTCGTAGAGTTTGAACTGGTCGTCGGGGATCACCCAGCCGTCGATGATCGGCCACGCTGCGCCACTGCCAAAACCCGCGGGAAGCTTGTCCGGGGTGAGCTTGCGGAATTCCGCAATCGACACCGCACCAGCTCGCTTCGCGTAAGCCACGCCCGCCTGCTCGGCATCGGCCAGGCGCTTCATGTTCTCGCCCGGATAAGTGGTGAAACGAGGCGGGCCGAACGAGCCGCCGCTCTGCGAGATCGCCCCGTGGAACAATCCTTTGGCCTGTGGGGACGCACACAGCATGCTGACGGCGATGCCGCCAGCCGACTCACCGAAGATCGTCACCTTGTTCGGGTCGCCTCCAAATGCCTTGATGTTCTTCTGCACCCACTGCAATCCCGCGATCATATCCAACAGACCGTAGTTGCCCGATACTTTGCGTGGCGATTCCGCGCTCAACTCCGGGTGCGCAAGAAAGCCAAGTGGGCCCACGCGGTAGTTGATGCTGACCAGAACAACACCCTTTCGGGCCAGATGTTCACCGTTGTGGGTGGGTGTGGAAGTAGAGCCGAAGGAGAAACCGCCGCCGTAGATCCACACCAGGACGGGGATGCGCTCGTTCGCGGATTTTGCGGGCGTCCAGACGTTCAGATACAGGCAATCCTCGCTCACGTTGCCCTTGCCGTCGCCCTGATAAGGATCGGACGCGAACTGCATGGCTTTGCGCACGCCGTCCCATTTCGCGGCGGGTTGGGGTGCGCGCCAGCGAAGTTCGCCCACCGGCGCCGCCGCGAAGGGGATGCCGCGATAGACGGTCAGGCCGTCTTCGGCGACGCCCTGCACCAGTCCTTGTTCGACACGAACCGGTTCAGGTTGGCCGGCAAACCCCCGCCCGATTGCGAGAAGTGAAAACAAAACGAACGCGCCTCGATTTATATTGTTCATAACAATAGTTACTTGAAATACAACTGGAGCGTCTCCGAGAGATAATGCCGCGCGTTCATCCACGTGTGGCCGCCTTCAGTCACGAGGGATTGATGTTCGATCCTTTTCGCCTTCAAATAGTCGTCGAACGTCGCGGCCTGCTGGTAGAGGAAGTCGGCTTTGCCCACACCCAGCCAGAGCAGCTTCAACTTCCGGTTCGTAGCCTTCGGGTCCGCCGCCACGCTGGCGAAGTATTTGTCGAACACCTCTGGCGTGAGATAGGCGCTGTAAGAGCCAATCCACGCGAACTTGTCGAGGTTGTTGAATCCAGTGAAAAGCGATTGGCCGCCGCCCCGCGAAAAGCCCGCAATCGCGCGCTGCTCCCGGTCGCGACTGACGCGGTAGTTCGCCTCGACGTAGGGCATGATGGTGCCAACCAACTCATCGTTAAAGACCTTGTACATCTCGGCTGCCCGAGGTGAGGTCGGTGGCGGCGTGCCCATCATCATGTTGCCGTAGGGCATGACGATGATCATCGGCACGGCCTGCTTCTGTGCAATGAGGTTGTCCAGGATGAAGTTGGCACGGCCCGCGCGAAACCACGTCTCCTCCGTGTCAGTCGTACCGCTCACGAGATAGAACACCGGGTACTTTCTCTTGCTCTGGCGGTAGTCCGGCGGCGTGTAAACGAGGAGCGGCCGGGTGCGGCCGAGGCTCTTGGATTTGTAATAACAATACGTCAAATCGCCGTGCGGCACGTCCTGGATGGAATAGAGCGAAAGTTTGTCGCCGGGAATGTCCACGAGGCTGTTCTTGAATAGCTCGTTCGGGAAAAGGTCTTGATTGGCAGGATCAGCTACGCTGACACCGTCCACGACGAACGCATAGGGATAGAGGTTGGGCTCGATGGGCCCGACGGTAATGCTCCACACGCCGTTCGTGTCGGCTGTGAGCGGTTGGTTGGCTTTGAGGAATTGCGCGCTCAATTCGACTTTTCTGGCATTCGGGGCACGGAATTTAAAGGTCGCCGTGCGGTCGGGATGCACCAGAGGTGATTGAAACTGCGCCGGGCGCTGAGCCTGTGCGGGGATGTTAAGCCCGAGAGCCAGGCCGAGAACGGACACGGCAATCAAACGGATTTTGGTAAAGGACGCTTTCATGGGCAGGACGCGGTTGTGCTGTGGGAATGACGTGCGCATGTTAAACCATGGCATCGGCAGCGCGAGGCTGCTCGGCAGCCATGGGAGGAAAGCCACGGCAAAGCATCGAGGTCAACGTGGCCAAACTGCGTATTTCCATATTCGGGAGTGATTGAAGGTTGTTGGGGCAGTCTGGTGTTCTGGTTAAAGGTCCGGCTTGCCTTTAAGATAGAGCTCCCGGACCTCCCCGTCGTCCAGAGCCCGGCTGAACAGCTCGAATTCATCAATCGCCCCGCTAAGATTTCGGATGAGGGACGGTTCGGGGCTCGAGCCGCTGCGCGCATTCCAATTACCCAGTTCCGCGGAGCCGACCCGGAACGGCGGGCTTATCGTCAACGAGTGGCGGGCGACAGGCAAGCCATTCACGTAATGGATCACCTTCCGAGCTTTGCCATCAAGGACCACGGCCAAATGCTGCCACAATCCGAGGTTCTGGAGCGAAGGCACAGGAGGGCTGGGCATAATTTGAAATTTTCCCGCGCGCGGACCAAACACCGTGAGCCCCAGAACGCCATCTCCACGAATCAGCCAGTGTACCGTTCCGGGATCGAACCCATCCGACATAAACAGTGAGCTGAACTCCCGGTCCAGCCCCTTCAGGCAGACCCAGGCCGAAAGGGTCATGGCTTGGAATTCGTTGGGCACTGCCAGGCGTACGCGGTCGTTGACGCTTTGGAATTCGAGAGCCTCTTTCTCCCGCCAACGGCCTTGGGCGGGCTGGCAGCCCACAATGATGCCATCCTCCGTCAGGCCATTTTTTGCCACCTTATTGGGCAACGTCCCGCCTGGGTCGTTGACGTTCTCGAAATCAAATCGCACCACCAGGGAGCGGTCCCGATCCAGTTGCGCGCTTGAGAGCCGCCATTGGTCATAGCGGACAGCCTCCGAGGCAAGCGAACGCTCCTGGAACTCGAACATGGAGGCGAAGGCCTCCGCGTTGGCGGCCATCAACTGGGGCAGGGCGCTTCCCTGAACCAAGGCTGCCTGGCCTTCTGTCAGAGACTGCTCCCCGGCTCGTCCGGGCTGCACCTCCACCTTCCCTTTGAAAACGTGGACTTCCGTCCGACTTCGATTGGCGTCGATGCCAAAGGAGGTCCCCAAATCAACCACGCTGAGCTGGCCTGTTCTCAACCGAAAGCCGCGCGCCGGCATTGGCACCTCCGCCAGAATCCGGCCGGAAGCACACACGGCCTCGTTGCGAGATACCAGCCGCAGTTCCACCGGACCCTCGATCACCAGTCGCGCCCCACTGTAGAAGACCACTTGAGCCAGTCCGGATTCTAGTTGAAGGCTCCCCGGTTCCAGTGCGCTGCCCGTCCGCAACGGGTGAGTCTTCGGGCTCCAACGGGCGTCCACGGTGCGTGTCAAAATCGCGACGGCGGTGCTGCTGGCTCCGTTCCTCGTCGCTGACCACTTAAGCCAAAGCATCCCGATACCCCCGGCGAAGAGTGCCAGGCAGGCTGCCAAAGCCAGCACCCGCACCTGCATGCGCCTGCGCGGTGGCTTCACCGGGCGTAGTGGGGTGAGATTATCTCGGTTGTGGGTGGTCCCGTCGGGCAAATCGAGATTAGACGTCGCCGCTCCAAATTGGGAAAAAAGGTCCGGATTGGACGCCATCCGGCTATGAAGCTCGACCCGGAATAAATACTCATCCCGAGCACCAGAGTTGCTCCGCAACAACTCATTCAAGGCGCGCATCTCCGCTTCGCTGGCTGAGCCATGGCATACGCCGGCCACAACGTCGTCAAACTCTGGTGACGGAAAGACGAGCCTCATGCCACCTCCGGTTTTCCGTGACTATCCACACAAATCTGCAGGGCGTGCCGGATCCGCTGGAGCATTTTGTAGGTGGCGGCCTCGCTCCGGCCGGAGCGTTGCGCCAGCTTTTCAATACTGGCGCGCTCATAGTAGTAACCCTCGACCAGCGAGCGTTGTCCTTCCGGCAGCTTTCCGATACAACCCTCAAGATGTTTCAGCCGCTGCTCGAACTCAGGCTGCAACTCCTCCCGCCGTTGCGCCAACTCCTCTGCCAAACCGTGCTCGAGCAGCGCCTGCCAGCGTTGCCGTCTTTCGATCCACTGGCGCGCCTTGTTCAAAGCAAACCGGCATGCCCATGGCGTGAACGGCTGGCTGGGATCATAGGCGTCGAATTTTTCCCAAAGCGACATGGCGGTTTGTTGGACGATATCCTCCGCGTCGGTGACATTCGGCACCAGGGCGGCCACATAGCGAAAGATCTCTCGCTCACTGCGCAGGAATAGCGAAAGAAATCGCTGCTGCGCAGCGCTGGAGTCACCAAACTGACGCGTTGAATCGGCCGACATTCGTTAATCTCTATCAATACTTCCACCAAACTACGAGTTTTGGACATCCGGTGACAGGTGTTGCGAGGCGGCGGTGTTATGAAGGCTCGGATCGGAAGGGTTTCGTTCCGTCTCCCTCCTTAACCTACTGAAATCAAAGGCTACTCCAGCCAACTAACTAACCCTGGTTTGTGGCCGGGTTGCTTCGGCAAAAAGCTGCGTGAGAACCTACGACTCCGTTTGAACCGTCGGCCTGAAACCGCTTGCTTTCGATCTTTAGGAGGCTTTTCCGGTCATGACCACCTGAACGTACCGCTCGAGTGTCAAAAAACGCCAGGAATGAATTGGTGATTAGGAAGAGCTGTTCTTGCAGGAAGCCCGTTCGCCGGGTTTGACCACCACCGATTGAATCTTCCCATTTGTTCCCCGAGCATGCCAGGTGATTTCACGCTTCGTGTTATTGACCAGCGTGGAAACAGAAGCCCCTTCATGCTTCAAAGTCATCGTCCCGTCGAACAAAGGCATATCCCTCAGCTCCGCCCACCGCGTGGCGGATGTCAGGCGGGAGGTGGTGTTTACGGTTCGGCTGGCCGCATCGGGCTGGATGCCCATCAATCCCATCGCAAGGGCTTCCAGGACGGCATAAGAAACCTCGGGATATTCCCGACGCTTTAGCTCCGGAGCCATGAGCCTCACCAGGAGGGCGTAAGCCTGCTCGGGTTTGCCGTAGCGATAGAACTCGAGCGGGTAATAGGTGTTCATTTCCACGCCCGATTGTTGGTACACCGATAACAAGTGATCGAGCACCGGCACGGCCCGCTCGGTCGGCACCACGTCCCAGCGAAGCAGGAACGACATCATCTGCTTGTCATCAAGCCAGGTGCCGTCCTGCAGGAGATAATGATGATACAGTGCCGCTTTGGGGTCCCACCACACCTTGTTCAAGTGGGTCCGAATTTTTTCCGCCCGCCGGGCGTAATCCGCCGCTTGCTGGTTAAGTCCGCGAAGCTTCAACATGTCGCTGTAATCGCGGTCGCCGACATACTGGCCGGCCAGCAGGTCGGCGCCCACATTGCCAAATTTCTCCTCGTTGTAGGAGCTGAGCCCACGCCGAGTCGGGCTCGTTCTTGTGCCTTCCATCAGTCCGTCCCCGTCCGGGTCCCACCGCTTCACGTATTGGTTCAGGGATTTCTCGTAAAAATTGATGAAAGTCGGATCCTTCAGGTAAGCGGCATCCCCGGTCCACTCATAGGCCCGCCAGCAGGCATTCATGATGTCAAAATTAGCCGGCAGGTTGTACCAGAAATCCTGATCGTTTGTATAGTCTACCGGCGCCGGCCGATTCCACTTGTCGATCTCCCAGTAGCCGCACCAGTCCCGGCTTTCGGCAATCGCCGAAACGAATTTGGTCAACAGGTTCTTGTTGATGTCCGCCAGGCCGAGCATCTGGGCACCCACCAACTGATGCGACACGTCGCGCATGCAGAATGCCGAGCGACCGGGCAGGGCGGCTTCGTACCAATGCCCCACCGGGTCATGGCCGCGGTTGACATACGCCATCGCTTGCTGCTTCGCCCAATCGAATCCCTTCACCAAAGCCTGATCATCGCTGGCGAAACTGATTTTCCCATCCTGGCATTGGCTGGAGGTGGCAAACGCGATTGCGCACAACACGCTGAATATGTGTTTCATGAAATTAAACCGTGCTTCAACTGTTCCGGCCGAGGAGCGACCACAGAGAAACCAGGCAGTTCCAGTTACCCCTCGATCAAGGTGAGATCTGCAGAAGGCTTCCGGTATTTCTTCTTCGCAATATATGATTTGGTCTCGTCCACCATGGCCTGGGTGATGTTATAATCATATTTGCCGTAATCCTCCACCTTGAGCTGCCCTACCCAAAAAAAGCCCCACCTTTCAAAAAACTCGGTCAGGTCCAGTTTGCTGACGTCACAGCAAATCTTCGCAAACTCGAACTGGTTACGAATGGCATCATTGCCCGAACCTGCATCCGGTCGGCGACGCATTTGCTCCATCACATCGGCATAGAAATCCGGTCGGCCGTTCCGTGAGAGATAAAGATGCAATTGCCAGAATGGAACCAAGCGGTCAAATACATCCGCTTCCGCCAGGTACGACCGTTTGGGATTTGCCTCGATAATTTTCTTCCGCGCCGACGCATAGTTCTTCTGGGCTTTGAGGCGGCTCTCATTACCCATCATGCCAACGGTATACAGGGAAAACAGGTTGCAGCTCACTTCCGTCATGCCACCCCAGGTCATTTGCGGGATCATTTGGAGCACGTGCCCCGTTTCGTGGCTAAAACCCCAGCAAGGATCGCCCTTGATCACCACGCTCGGATCAGCCACCAGGCGCATGACCTCCCGGTTTCCGTAGTAAGCAACCCCATCCTCATCGCGAAACATGTAATAATTGAAATTGACCCGCGCCAGGATGTGATTCCGCGGGACTTTCTTGTATTTCACCAATCCCATCAAGGTATAGTGGTGATTGAGCATCGCATCGTAATTCCGGATCAGTTCCACGCCCTTGCTGCGGGTGTGGACCTTGAACCATTCCACCGGGTACGCCACCTGGATATGCTTCCCGCGGACATCCATGATTGGGCTCACCGCCTGGTTCAGGAGCCGATCCCAATCCTCATTGGTATGCTTCGAGGCATCAAAAAAGCCATTTACCTGACCCGTGGGGAAGTGGACGGTCACCTTGGGCGCATGCTTGGAATCGTCGTCGAAGTAGCTCACGTACGCGTTGCCACCCTTTGTGACGTTAATCAAATTCACACCCTCTTTGAGCGGAATCTCCTGCCGCTCTAAACCCCAGCCGTTGGGATCCTTTGCAGGATCGACTCCCTTGGCCGGTTTGCGCATCCAGTACGGGATCAGAAGCGAAAGCTGCTTGCCCCCGGTCTTACCCAGCAAAACAACGTGTTCGCCCGCCTCCAGGTAAATGCCGGTTATGTTTTCGTAACGGCTAAAGCCCTCGCCCAACTTCAAGGTCTTTCCCAATTCCCGAGGCGAGGGATACGCCTCATACCAGGCAGCGCGATACGTCCGGTCGTAGGACCGGTTCAACATCCCGGTGGCCACTGTTTTCAGCAATTCACTCTGAAAAGCAGCCAGGTCCTGCGGCTTCACACCCTTCTTCAGTTCACGACAACTGGCATCGGTAAAAAACTTCCGATCAGCCTTCAGCGCCTCAATCTTCGGGTCGGCGCCCCAGGTGATCAGCGTCCCTATGAGCAGCAACATCAGTCCAATTCCTCTTCGCATAGTATTTGTCACAACCGGCAGACGCGTTAAATGGGTGAATGGCACAACCACTTCGCGGCCCGGAAAGCATACTAAAATCGGAGCGGGGCGAAACAAATCCTTTGTCCCTCACGGCGGATATCTGATTGCCGCCAGAACCGCCCGCTTTGAACTTGTCCCAGGCGAACAGGATATAGGAGCAACCCGGTGGAATTTATTGGCCCGTACGTCACTCCGAGAAATGTGAGCCTTGCACCGCCTCGCATAAATTCGCAGATGGCTGCAGAATCGCGCCCCAATGACACAAAGAGAGTCTGCTGTTCACCGCCCGCAGGGGGCGGCCTAAAAAGTGAGACGAAACTGAGTAAAAGAAGAGCTGCAGTAATGACTTTTCGCGGAATTTCAGCGGGAAAGGGTAAAAAGAAATGGAGCGAGCGAAGGGATTCGAACCCTCGACACTCACGTTGGCAACGTGATGCTCTACCAGGCTGAGCTACGCTCGCTTCCAGAACTGACGCGCGTAAATTAATGGATTGGGGTGCGATTGCAAGCATGAAATTTTGACCGGCACAGCGTCGATTCGTGCCAAAATCTTTTTACCTGAAAGGAGGGAGGTAAATCGCGCAGGTCGTTCCTCGTAAAATGCTCTGTTCAAGGCTTCGGGGCAAAGTTAGGATGGGACCAGAGAGATTTATGGGCAAATTACTAAAGCTGGAGCGGTATTCCATCGGGGTAGGGGATCGATTTGCACACCAGGCGCCCGCGCAATTGCAGGCGTGCCTAAAGGCCGTCGCCCAAGGGGTGGAGGTTGTTCCGGTTTGGAATAAGTCCAACCGCGAGCATTTGATCATCGGGTCCGAGCCGGCGAGCACGCGGCAAGCTGCCGCCGCGGCGGTCAAAGCGCTGGACTGGCACCGTCCGTATCATGTGGATGCCGATCATATTCGGCGGGAGACCGTGGATCGCTTTTTGCCACACGCGGATTTTTATACAATCGATGTGGCGGATTGGATTGGGAAGGCGGCGGACCCTCAGGCGGTGTCGGGGTTCGTGGCGCGGCACAAGGAGTTGATCGGGAATGTGCCCATTCCCGGAATTGATCGGGTGTTGCATACCAGCCAGCGGGAAATTGAAGCCATGGCCGGCAAGTACCTGGTGGCGACGGCGGAAGCGGGCCGCATTTATCGCTACATTGCCGAGCGCAAAGCCCCGGGCGAATTCATCACGGAAGTCTCGATGGACGAGACGGACACACCACAAACGCCTTTGGAATTGCTCGTGATCCTGGCGGCGCTGGCCGATGAGCGCATTCCTTTGCAGACGGTGGCCCCCAAGTTCAGCGGCCGGTTCAACAAAGGGGTGGATTACGTAGGTGACGTGGTGCAGTTCGCACGCGAGTTCACCGAGGATTTGGCGGTGGTGGCCCACGCGATCCATCGGTATGGGCTTCACGAGACGCTGAAACTAAGTGTGCACTCCGGCAGTGACAAATTCTCGATCTACGCACCGATTCGCCGGAGCCTGGCGCGGTTCAATGCCGGGTTACACGTTAAGACGGCCGGGACGACCTGGCTCGAAGAGTTGATCGGGTTAGCCGAGAGCGGCGGCGAAGGGCTGCTGCTGGCGCAGGAGATTTATGCCAGCTCGCTGGAACATATCGATGAGCTTTGCGGACCATACGCGACCGTCATCGATATTGACCGTGCCAAACTGCCGTCGGCAACCGTGGTGAACGGTTGGACGCCGGAGCAATATGTATCGGCTTTGCGGCACGATCAGAAGAATCCCGCGTATAACCCGAACGTGAGGCAATTGCTGCATGTCGGCTACAAGATGGCGGCGAAGCAGGGGCAGCGCTACCTGGACGCGTTGAAAGCCTGCGAGGCATGCGTGAGCCGCAACGTGACCACGAATCTCTTCGAGCGGCATTTGCGCCCGATTTTTCTCTCTGCTTAAGCCGAATCGGCAGCGACCACTTTCCGCGAGATCACCCAGCCAGATTATGAAATTCATCCACGAAGATTTTCTGTTGCAAACTCGGACGGCCCGCTGGCTGTATCATGAACATGCCAAGGCGCAACCGATCTTCGATTACCACTGCCATCTTTCACCCAGGGACATCGCGGAGAATCGGCGCTTCAACAACCTGTTCGAAATCTGGCTGGAAGGAGACCATTACAAATGGCGGGCGATGCGCTCGAACGGTGTGGCGGAGCGATACTGCACCGGGGACGCCGCGCCTTACGAGAAGTTTCTCGCTTGGGCGGCTACCGTGCCGCAAACCCTGCGCAACCCGCTCTACCATTGGACGCACCTTGAGTTGCTGCGCCATTTTGGCATCAGCGAACTGCTCGATGAACGGAGCGCGCCGCGGATCTGGAAGCTGTCCAACGCAAAACTCGCGGGCGAGGAGTTGACCACGCAAGGGATACTCAAGAAATTCAACGTTCGCGCAGTGGGGACCACCGATGACCCCGTGGACGATTTGAAATATCATCAGGCCATCGCGGCAGCCGGGCTCAGCACGCGCGTGGTGCCGGCGTTTCGGCCGGATAAAGCGCTCGCCGTACAGGACCCGGTTGCTTTCAACGCCTGGGTGGCACGCTTGGCCGCCGCCGCCGATGTCGACATTCGAAACATCGCTTCCTTCCTGACCGCGCTGCGACGTCGCCACGATTTCTTTCACGCCCAGGGCTCGCGGATTTCGGATCATGGCCTGACGGCGTGCTGGGCGGATTTTTGCACGGAAAAGGCGGCCGCGGCGATTTTTTCGCGAGTGCGCGCCGGACGAAAGGTGTCCAGCGCGGAGCAGGCGCAGTTTGCGAGCTTCATGATGCTCTATTTCGGGCGGTTGGACGCGGAAAAGGGTTGGGTAAAGCAGCTTCATCTCGGGGCGATGAGGAACAACAATTCGCGACTGCAGCAGGCGCTGGGTCCGGACACCGGGTTTGATTCCATCGGAGATTATCCACAGGCGGCGGCGTTGTCCGCGTATTTGAACCGGCTGGATGCGGAGAACGCTTTGCCCAAAACGATCATCTACAATTTGAATCCGGCGGATAACTATGTTTTCGGGACGATGCTGGGCAATTTCCAGGACGGTTCGGTGCCGGGCAAATTGCAGCTCGGTTCCGGCTGGTGGTTTATGGACCAGAAAGAGGGCATGGAATGGCAGCTCAATGCGCTTTCGAATTTGGGTCTGCTCTCGCGCTTCGTGGGCATGATCACCGATTCCCGTTCGTTTATGTCGTATCCGCGCCACGAGTATTTCCGTCGCACCTTCTGCAACTTGCTGGGGCGCGATGTGGAGAATGGTGAGCTACCCAAAGACGAGGCGTTGCTGGGCGGATTGATTCGCAAAGTCTGTTACGAAAACGCCCACACTTATTTTAACCTGCCTGGAATGAACGTGCCGGTCGCGAAGATCACGGCAAAGAAGACCGCGCGTCATTGAGCTCTGCTTTATGATCCTTGAACCAAATGAACGCCTGCATCGTCCCTCGATGGGGATGGTATGGTTATGCCTGGCCAGCCTGACGATGGCCTCGCTGGCGGTGACGCGATGCGCCAGATCCGCGGAGATTATCCCGCCATCTCCCGGCTTCTCCACCAATCACATGGACTTCGGGGTGGCGGCGGCGGCGGATTTTTTCCATTACGCGGCGGGTACCTGGATTAAACAAAACCCGGTGCCGGCCGATAAATCGCGCTGGACCGGATTCATTCACTTGCAGGAGCGCAATTGGTTCTTCATCCGGCAGATACTTGAAGAGAGCGTGACCAATCGCGACGGAGGTACGGTCATGCGACAAGTCGCCGATTTCTATCGCTCGGCGATGGATACAAACCGGCTGGAAGCGTTGAAATTTGCACCGATCGCCGGGGACCTGAAGCTCATCAACGAACTTAAGGAGGACGAACAGTTGGTGCCACTCCTGGCGGATCTGCACCGACGTGGCATACGGGCTTGCTTTAACGTCGACGCACGACCCGACGCCCGGCGCAGCGACGTTTATGGGCTGCAACTGGGGCAGGGCGGATTGAGCCTGCCGGATCGAGACTATTATTTGCAGGAATCCTTTTCCAAGCAGCTACAAGCTTACCATGACCACGTGATCCGCATGCTGCAGCTTCTGGGCACGCCGGAATCCGAGGCCAAAGCTCAGACGTCCACGATCATTGAAATCGAAACGGCGCTGGCCAGGGCCTCCAAAGCCCGGGTGGAGCTGCGCGATCCGGTCGCCAATTATAACAAGTTCACGGTCAGCGAAATCACCGCGGAATACCCGGCCATGCCGCTGGCGGGCTATTTAAAGGCGCTCGGCGCTGGATCGATCCAGGAAGTGATCGTTGGCCAGCCGGAATTTTTTCAGGCCCTCTACGGCCTGTTGGTGGATCGCCCCCTCGATGATTGGAAGGTTTATCTCAAGTGGCACGTGCTGAATGCCGCCGCGCCGTACCTCCACGCGGCGGCGGAGACCGAGAACTTCGCGTTTAATGATCGGATCTTGCGGGACCAACAAGTGCCGGAGCCCCGCTGGCAAATTGCGGCGCGATTCATCGACGGCTCGATTGGGGAGGCGCTGGGACAGCTCTACGTAGCGCGGCACTTCCCGCCGCAGGCCCGACTGCGCATGGGCGAACTGGTGCAAAACGTCAAAGCCGTCTTTCACGACCGATTGACAAAGCTGGACTGGATGAGCGAAGCGACGCGGGCCAAAGCCCTGGCCAAATTCGACCGGTTTACGCAGAAGATCGGGCATCCCGACAAGTTCCGGGATTATGGCGGCGTCGAAATTCGAGCTGATGACCTTTTTGGAAATGTGCAGCGCGCGACGGCGTTTGAAGTGCGTCGCCGGTTGGCGCGCGTGGGTGGGCCGGTGGATCGGACGGAGTGGAACATGACCCCGCAAACCGTGAATGCCTACTTCAACGGAACGCAGAACGAAATCGTTTTCCCCGCGGGAATCCTGCAACCGCCCTTTTTCGACCCCAACCTGGACGAGGCGGTGAACTACGGCGCGATCGGCGTTGTGATTGGGCACGAGATTACCCATGGATATGATGACCAGGGGCGAAAATACGACGCCAACGGGAACCTCAACGATTGGTGGCAGGAAGCCGACCGCGTGGCGTTCGAGGCGCGCGCCCGGAAGGTCGTGGATCAATATAATGCTTATGAGCCGCTGCCTGGGCTGCATTTGAACGGGAAGCTTACCCTGGGAGAGAACATCGCGGACCTTGGCGGTGCCAGCATTGCCTACGAAGCGCTGCAGCGCGCTCTGCAAAAGGATCCCGCCTCGCGCAGGAAAATCGATGGTTTCACTCCGGAACAGCGTTTCTTCATTTCACTGTCTCAGATGTGGCGCATCAATTGTCGGGACGCGGAGATTCGCCGACTGGTTACAGTTGATCCCCACAGTCCCGGTCAATTTCGAGCCATCGGTGCGCATGTCAACATGGCCGAGTTTTTCCAGGCTTTTGGAATCAAGGAGGGCGATGCGATGTGGCGCCCGCTTGAAGCCCGGTCGAAGATCTGGTAGCGAGCCCCGGGCAAAAGCCTGGGCCGGTCAGTAACAGTGCCGCAACGGCACGAGCCCTACGTATTCACTCGTAGGCGCGTTTGCGTATTCACTCCGATAACCCCGCGGTGAAATTCGATCCACTGTGGGAGCATGCCTGAGAATTCGCCGCTAAAACTGCTCGTCGTGGACGACCACGCGGAGTTTCGGCGCACGGTACGCCACATTTTCGAGGCGTACCAGAGCGTCGTGGCGGAGGCGGATTCCGGCGAGGAGGCCGTCAAGCAGTTCGCTGAATGGCGTCCGGACTGGGTGATCATGGATCTGCGCATGCCTGGCATGGGCGGGATCAAAGCCACCGAGGCCATCCGCAAGCTGGATCCTGCCGCGCGGGTAATCATCATTTCGCAATTCACGCAGCCGGAATTTCGGGACCAGGCGCGCCAGGCCGGTGCGGTGAATTTTGTGGACAAGGAAAATGTCTCCCTCCTGGTGGAGCTCATTCTCGCGCCGCCATCGAAAACCTGAACCTGTTTCTCGCATGCGAATCACCCGTTATTTTGGTTGGCTCATCGCCGTTGCCCTCATCGGTCTGGGATCGCCCGCGTCAGCGCAATGGCTCACCCAGACCAACAACCTAAAGCCCGGCTGGAATTCGGTTTATCTCCATATTGATCCTTCCTCGGCTACGATTGACTCGCTGCTGAGCGCTGATCCTTTCAATCCCATTCAGGAGGTATGGTATTGGCAACCTGCTTTGCCCACCGGGCAATACGTGAATTCGCCGCAAAATCCCACCTCCGCCGGGAGCCAGTGGATTCCGTGGACACGCCAGCAAGGGACTAATTCGCCGCTACGCCAATTAACGGGAAATGGCGCTTATCTCGTCCGGGTGGGCGGCGCGTTTAATTACGATTGGAAGCTCAAAGGCCGTCCGGTGATTCCAACTTACAAGTGGACATTGACGGGCCTGAATTTCATCGGTTTTCCGGTCCCCGCGGCGACCCCGCCGACCTTTGAAACCTTTTTGGCCAAAGCTCCGGGATTGCAGCAAATGGCGGAGATCTATCGGTATCAGGGCGGTGAGTTCGGGGTTACCAATCCGGCCCGGGTGTTTGCGTATCGCACCACGTCGGTGCGCCGCGACCAGGCATATTGGGTGCGGGCCGGTGAAAACTACAATCAGTACTTTGGACCGATACAATTCGTGCAGGCGGAGACTGCCGGGTTGAGATTTGGGACCACCCGCGGCCAGACCCAGTTTCGCCTCCGGAACACGGCGAATGTTCCGATCACGGTTACCATGCAGGCGTTGCCCTCAGAGGAGCCGCCGTTGGGCCAGCCGGGGATTACCGGGATGCCGCCGCTCCTGCTGCGCGGGCCGATCAATACGAATGATCTGACGTTCAGCTACCTTGATCTGAGCGCCGGGACGCAATCGTGGTCGCTGGCCGCCGCCGGGCAGCAGGGCTCGGAGGTGGAGGTATACATTGGGGTGAACCGATCGGCAATGCCCGGCAACCCGGGCGACGTTTTTGCCGGGATCCTGCGATTTACCGATTCGCTGGGCCTTTCTCGGGTGGACATGGCGGTATCCGCGCAAAAAGTATCCAGCGCCGGTCTATGGGTTGGGGGAGCCCTGGCGCAATATGTCAGCAGTTACTTGAAGCCTTATGCGAAGGCTGGCAGTGCGGATGAACTGGCCGCCTTGTTGAGTCGGTTGCAGCTCGCCGAAGGCACCAACGGGTATCATTACGAACGCGATCCCAGCAGCGGCCGGGTGCTGGTTTACGGTGGTCCGGATAACAAAACCGGATCGTATCTGCTCGATGGCCCGATCAAGGTGGACTCGGGCGCGGTGGCGGAGTCGTTTCCCTTGCGCCTGATCCTGCACAACGACGGTACCAGCTCGAAGCTGTTTCAAAAGATTTACTACGGCACCGGGCTGGGCTCGAACACCGTGGTGGCTACGCAAGAGAGCCTGTTGTTGTCCTCGCAGTTGTCAACGGCCCGTCGGATCAGCGCGGTGCATCTACCCACCTCTTCCGGGAACGCCCCCTGGAATTTTACCGGGAACATGCAGCAGGGTGGCAGTCTGACGGTTACGGTGCCGCTGGCTTACGATGACCAGGCGTCGAATCCTTTCCTCCACACCTACCATCCAGATCACGACAACCTGGACGCGCAGTTTAGCAGTACCCTTGAGCGCGGCCTCGAGTCTTTTGGTGTTTCGCGCCAGATCACACTCAACTTTACCGCGCCGCAGAATGACTTTAACAGCCTGACCGCCGGCACGCAGGACCTCAGCGGCAACTACGTCGAGGTCATCACCGTGCAGGCACGGGGGACCAACACCCGTCAATACAATGTGCTGGGGACCTTTACGCTCAAACGCATTAGTGAAATCGCCTCTTTGACCACGCCATGAACCGAACACTGTCAGCCACTGCCATGATCCATCGATGCTCCAACTTCAGCCGGACGCTTATGAAGACCTGTTTGAATCGCCTCAATGTTTCCATTCATCGCCGCCGGGCCGTTGCCGCCCTGGGCTTGTGCCTGAGCCTCCTGTTCCTGGTGGGTGCCCCACGCGCCGGGGCCGCCACGGCTAGTCCGGGTGATTACATGACGTACCAGGGTTTCCTGGTGGATTCCACTGGAACACCGCTCGCGACCAACAACCCCGCCAATTACCCGGTCATCTTCCGAATCTATTCGGTCGCTACGGCCGGCACCGCCTTGTGGACCGAGCAACAGGTGGTGACGGTAGACAAGGGACAGTTCAGCGTCGTGCTCGGGGAAGGTTCCGCGTTCGGCAGTGAAGCGCGCCCGCCGCTTTCATCGGTATTCACCAATGCCACCGCTTCCGATCGTTATATCGGCATCTCGGTGACCGTGGGCAGCATCACCACCGATATCTTGCCTCGTCTCCGGCTGGTGCCTTCCCCTTATTCCTTCCTGTCCGCGGGAGCCAACAAGCTGATCGGCACCAATGGCTTTACCTACCTCGGGTACAACACACCGATCGGCCGTGCGGAGATTGCCACTAATCTTTTCGTCGCCGGCGTGATCTCGGGCGACGGTTCCGGGCTGACAGGGTTGTCGGCCTCCCAGATCCCGGCACTGAACGCTTCGACCATTACGGCGGGCACCCTGGCCGACGCGCGGTTGTCCGGCAATGTGGCTTTGCGGGCAGGTGGCAACAGTTTTACGGGAAACCAGATTATTAGCAGCGGAAACCTTGGCCTGAGCGTAGCCACGCCGGCGTTTCCACTCTCCCTGGCCTCGAGCCTGGGGGACAAAATCAGTCTATATGGATTGTCCGGGGTTAGTTATGGATTTGGGGTGCAATCTGGCCTGCTGCAAATCCACAGTGACGTGGTTGGGAGCGACGTGGCCTTTGGTTATGGCAGCAGCGCGTCGTTTACCGAAGTGATGCGCGTGAAAGGCAGCGGCAACGTGGGCATTGGGACCAATTCGCCCCAGGGAGCATTGCATGTCCGGTCCCCCAACACTTATCTGGCCGAAATTCTTGACTCCGGGAACGCCGCGGGCACCTGGATCAGTCTGCGAAACACCTCGACTGGCGGGCACAATTGGAATCTCGTTTCCTCGGGCAGCGGCAATGGCGAAGGAGCGGGTAAATTATTGATAAACGATCAGACCGGCGGCGGCACGGTGGTTCAGGTCGAGACTGCTCCCGCCAACAAGGTGACGGTGAATGGCAACCTGGACGTGACGGGCGCCCTGACCAGTGGTACTTCGAAGTACGTTACCGGCCCGGAAAACTTGAAAATCGTGCGCGGGCGAGTCAGTTCACAGGGATTAGCCCTGGGCACCGCCAGTGGTTGGTCTGTCGCGCCGGGTGCGGGGGTGTATCAGTTAAAGTTTACCGATGGCGGGTTTTCGGAGGTGCCGGCAATTACTGTTACACTCGTGGGCAATGTAGCGGGTTCGGCCACGATCAGTTCTATAACGACGGCCGGATTCACGGTGACGACCTTTCAAGACCTGGGATCTACTAGCCTGCTGCTCCCCCGGGAATTTCACTTCATCGCCATCGGCCCTCGCTGAGTAGTTAACGATCTGGACCTGAGGATATGTCATGAAAGCCTCACACCTGGATTACGGCCAATCGGCAAATCCACCCGATGCGCTCTGGCCCTCGCCGGCGAGCTGCTGCCCTCGCGCCGCAGTGCAGGAGATGGCTGATGTCCAATGGAAGTGCCCTATGAAATTACCCGGAGTAATTGCGGTATCGATGGCGGTGGTGCTGGCCGCAATCCAAGCGGCCGCCCAGTCGTTGCCCTTGGAAATTAGGCAGAATGCCACGCGTTACAACCTGGCTTCCACCAACGGCATGCCGATCTCGAATACCAATGGCGTACCTCTTGGGTCCGATGGACGCGCGCCGGTGGTGCCGGCTCCGGGTACCCGCAGCCAGTTTCAGAGCCTGCTCAGTTGGGGAGCGTTGGCGAAGCCCGGCGTTTCGAACTTTGTCAACTTACTGGATCCTTCGAAGAGTTACGTGGCGAATGCGGAAACCTTGAAACTCCCGCGCGGTAAGGTGAGCGGGACCAACTTCCTGATCATGCCGCAAGCGGCGGTCGGCGCCCCGTTCCTGAGCCGGACGATTTCATTCCTTTTTGGTGATGTCATCCCGGTGCCCAACACGGACGAGTATGGCATCGATCTCGCATTAACAAACCGAAACGTGAATCCCAACCGGTTGCCTCAAGCGCCGGAACTGTATTGGGCGCGCGAGCCTTACACTTCCGTAAATCACAACAACGCCGATTATTATTGGAGTCCGAATGCGGAAGTAGTCTTTGCCGTGAACCCCGGGAGCACGCGCGTGGTCTGGCGACGCAGCCTCTCGTCCACCAACGCGAATCCGCCGGCCGGGGTGGGAACGGTCAGTTACCTGGGGTCGCCGTACGTGGTCTGGACGAATTTCTACACCATTTCCAGCAGCCCGGTGAAGCCGCCGCGCACAATGTATTGGACGGAGCGCACCTTCACCGATACCGGCAAGCCCATCCTCGTGCCCAGCGCGCGCGTCGGCGGGATCGTCGTTGTCTACAACCGGAATTTCCCTTCGAACGTGGTTGAAGAAGTGAAGATTGCCGGCGTACAACCGGTGGCGACGAACTCGTTGCAAGAGTTGAGAACGCTTTGGCTGGACGAGTCCGGCGGCTTGTCTGGCGGATTCATCCGTTCCTATAATGTCGAGGGGCGTATCTTTGTCGAACTGCTCGGGGATGTGCGCAGCGGTACGGCCCGGGAACATCTTGGTTTCGAAATACTGGATGTGTCGCGTCAACCGGCTCCGGATGATGTAACCGTGGAATTGGGCGAGCGCCTGACGTCCTATCAGGACAATGCTCCGGATGACGAAGACTTGTTCCCTGAACCTCTCCTGCAGACCGGGCAGGGCTTCACGTTCCGGTTCAATCCGAATGGCAGCGTCAAGCCGGTGTTTTACGCGAATCGAGAGACGGTAAATCAGAACGATCTCCAGGTTCACTGGATGCAGGAAGGATTAGCTGGTTTGCGATGGCCGTTTCGGTTCGTGCGCTACCAGTTGGTCTGGCCCAACGACGTAACGAAATACAGCCACTATATTCGGCCGACTGCTGCGACCGATGAGGAGGCTCGAAAGACCGCGGTAGCGTTGCCGTCGCAAAACGCGCCCCTGCTCGATTACCAGGATCCGCTGGATCAGCCGCGCGGCAAACTGACTGAGACGTTTTCCTACTACAGTTGGCTTACCCCGCAGTACCCGGTGCACCGGGCCCTGCTGCGATTCAGTTCGCAGGGCAGTATCCGGTTCGAGCGTGTGTTTTCCTGGTTGGATCAGAATCTGAAAACCACGAATTTCGCGGGCACAATTGCCGCCAACCTCACCAGTTGGGACACCAACACGCAGTCTTTCATCTGGCCGCCTGCAATCTCCGCGCCCCGGGTGGTGAAGGTGACGGTGAATGTCGGTGATCGCATCGGGGCGCCCGACGGCGAGCCCGGTGGTGGCAACGATACCAACTACCTGGCCGGATACATTCTCCAATCCGCCGGCACGTCGTTCAATCCGACGGCCTATGTGGATCCTTTCGCCGGTGGGTTCGACGCGGCGAACCGGGGCGCGATCATTCCGGTCAATGCCATTCCCGGTACCAACTCGCTGGAAGTATGGTGGTTTCGGAAGAACAAGGTGGATTTGGCGGCGGGTTTCAAGCAGAGCTTTTGGCCTGCGGTCATCGGCCGTTACACCTTGCAGTGGCCCGGTTCGCCCTCTGAGATCGTCCTGGCCAGCAACGACGGTTCGGGCGCGCTGCCGAGCCTGCAGGCGCGCGGTAGCATCTACTACCAGAACGATGCCAGTGCGGTGGGTTACAATCCTAACGAGGAACACGCGCTCATGCAGGGCGGCCAGGCCTACGCGCTGCGCGATGACCTGAATATCACGAATGCGTCCGGCTATTCTTCGGCGCCTTTCGTGCTGCTGAGCTATACTGAAAGCGATGAGCGGCCGGCGATGCGCGCGTTCAAGGTGTTGCGAGAAAAGCCGGCGGAAGGGATCACGTTCAACTACCTGAAGGAAGCCGGCGCGGTGTTGCAGGCGCCCATGCCACTGCCACTCCTGGATAAGCCGTTTGCGCCCAGTGTTCCGGGCCGAGTGCGCCGGAGCCTCAATTCCGAACTCACCGCCTATAATGTGGCCGCGTCCGCGCGCGGTGCAGTCGGTCTGTTCTTCAGCTATGCATTAACGACGGACGGGCGTCATTACGTGCCGCGCTACGCGCCGATGGCCGTTCAGGATCCCGACGCAGTGGACCACCTTTATTGGTTCTTCCCGACCAATACCACCGGTACCACGTTGAATGGCTGGGCGAGCACCCAGCGCCCGTTGAGTCTACAAACCTGGAGCGGGGCCCCCGCCTCGAATCCGAATCGCTGGCGGTTCGCGGCGAACAGCCAGGGGACGACGCTCACGGCAGCAGCCTTGCTTTATGATACGGTCGCGGGATCGGTCTGGCAGGTGGGGATCACCGCGGCCACGAATGGCTACGTCGAGGTGGAGTTTGCTACAACCACACCCGCTGCGGCCAAGCAAGCCAACGTGCTGGTCTCGCCAACCGGTGCCGCCGGGGACAATGAATTCACTGGCTATCGCCTGGCATCCGAGCCGCTAGTCCAGGCGAATGTCACCGATGAGATGCGCCAGCTCTATGCCGCCTTCACCTTCCAGGATCGCAAGGGCAATACTTGGATTTATCGGGGCGCTCATGACAGTCAGCTGGGGAGCGACGGCGCTCCGACGATGGTCATGAAGTATTACTACAAGACCCTGCCTGGGTTCTTCTTCCCCACCCGGGCAGTGAACGCCCAACCGCCGGTCGGCACCGTCACTCCCTATCTCCGTGACGTGAATCCCGATGGGACTTATATCGGTGACCCCGTCTTCGGCAACGCTAACAACGCGCAAGATCCTGACGGCAACGCCTTGGGGATTGTTTATCGGCCGGTGTGGCCTGCGACAGTGCCGGTGCTTCAAATGGCCGAGACGCTGACTACGCCGAAACGCGGGCTCCCTGCGGTGCGAGGTCAGACGAGTTTCAACATCCTTTACCAGGAATCCCAGGCGGCGGGGGGAACGGTTAATGAATCGGTCGTGCTCCATGATCCCACACGTGAAAAGCAATTCAGTCTCGGTGATCCCTCGGATCCCACCAGCACGATTCTGGGCGCGATTCCGGATTCGGTGAAGACCCAGACCTTTTTGGGGAAGACCTATTTTCCGAACCTGCCGCCGCACCTGGCCGAGCGATTCTTCCTGGACCCCAATCGAGGAGCCCATGGCGCCCTGGTGTTTAAGGGGCAATTCGTGGATGCCGCCCTGGGGGACAAGTATGTATTTCTCAATGTGCTGAGCTCCACGGATGTCGCCACCCTCAAAGGGCTCTGCACGTCGGACGATGCCGCACGCACCAAATGGAATGCGGCCATCGACGGGCTCTCAACCACTATGGAGACGTTCCTCCCCAATCCGGCCAAGCCCGGAACGTATACCAATAACGGTCCGGCGTTGGTAGTCTCGAACACCGCGCTGGCGCGGGTGACGGGTTCAGATGTGGCGGTCGATTCCTACGCGCTCACAGCCGTCGGGCCAGGCACAGGCTTCGTATCGTTGATTGCCGGCGACGGTCATGCGTTCACTCCGGAAGGGGATCCCGTGAGTGTGAAGATCATCAAAGTGGTGAACACCCTGTATCGTGGCGAAGTCAACATCGTGGAATCCTCGAATCCGCTGAATGAAAAACTGACTTTGCAGCAGGTGGTGGATTTAGCCGCGCGGACTGACGACTATAACTTTGAATGGAAGATTGCCGCGCCAGTGGATGGATTGCCGCCCGTGGTTTACCAGAACACCCCGAGCACCATTCTGGCCGACGGCACCTGGAAGCATCTCCGCTACCCGCTGGACACGGACATACCGGCGGCAGTGCCGGGCACCAGCGCCAACCGCCTGTCTCAGGAGGTCTCCACTTCGGTGGCTCCGATAACCCGAGTGGCCTTCACCGGGGTCCAGTCCAACGATCTCAACCTCAGCTTTTCGATTGATCCGGCGCAGCCACACCTGCTGGTTCCGGGCAACAAGGTAACTGTCCGCACGGCAGATGGCGCCGAGATTCAGGGAGTGGTTCATCCGAACACTACCGACAGCCAGCTCATCGTGGTTCCGGGAGTGCGCGCTGTGGACGTGACCCAGATTGTGGACCTCTACGAGCGTACTGCGACGAACCAGGTGCAGAGCATCGTCTTCCGGGAATTCAATGAGCCGCCGGCCAATTATTCGGAGTTTTGGCTCAGCCTCGATCTGGACCCGGCGCTCGGTGCGCGGGTTTATCTCGATGGCCAGCTTGCCGTGGCGGCGAATACCGGTCCCAACGACACTCAGACCAGCGCCGCTCCCGCCCGGCTATTCCCGCTCAGCCGCAGTTATCGTCTGAATAATGCGCTGATGGCCGGGGGCGCGTTGAATGCCGATGGCAGTCGCAAGCACGCGATCGTGGTCGAGTTGATCTCGGGCGCTTTCCCGGATGAATTCCTGACTTTCAACGCGCGGATCGAGGCCTTCGCCTCGGTGGACGTGACGGCGCAGCAATGGTTGCCGTTGGATGTGGATCGCTACGCCGATGGCGTGCGCGCCGTGCTCGGGGGTAATGCCGATGTGCGCAGCCTCTCCGACAATTACCTGATCATGCGTTACCAGGCAAAGCGCCCCAATCACGCCTCCTATGTCTCTGATGGGCAGGGCGGGAATGCAAACTGGTCGCAGTGGACCACCCCCCAATTGGCCGAAGGCTGGATCAAGCGCGTGCTCAAAGGCATCAATCCATTCAACCAACGCGTCACAGACCTGTTTAACAACTCGGTCAACACCGACGTTAGTATCGTAGCCCAGGCGGGAGCACGCTGGGAAGGCGACGTGGCCCTCAACCTGGAAGCCATCAACAACGCCGGGCTTATTGAGGTTTACGAGACCGTGCTTAACCGCGGCAAGCTGTTGAGCATTGGCGGCGGCATCAATTACGGTCCCGCCAACGACGCGCTGCTCCTGGCCGCCGGGTACCTGAATGACCTCTACATGGTGCTGGGCAACGAAGCCTGGGCGGATGCCGCCAACCCCACCATCGGTATCGGCACCAAGGACAATACCTACGGCAGCATTGCCACCGCCTTGTTCGCGTTCCGCGGCCAGTTGCCCTCGTTGCTGGAAGAAGAGCTCGCGCTGCTTCGTGGCCGGGACGATTTCCTCCTGCCGGGGGTGGAACTGCGCCCGGTGTATAATCGCATGGTGTGGAATTACACCCGCGGAATCGATGCCGGCGAAGTGATCTACGCGCTGAATTACAACATCCTGGACCAGAACAACGATGGCCGGGTGGACGCGGAAGACGCCCGCCGGCTCTATCCGCAGGGCCATGGCGATGCTTACGGACATTACCTCACCGCGCTAAAAGGATATTACGCGTTGCTCCTGGACAACAATTTCGATTGGGTGCCCCGGATCGAAGCGGTCACGGTGCTGGGCAAGCCGGTTTCTGTGGACTACCAGGACGAGCGAAAATTTGCCGCCGCGGCCGCCGCCGTCGCGCGCTCGGGCAAACAGATTTTCGATCTGACGTGGAGGCGGGATTACAAATCCGGCACCAGCACCGGATGGTCGCATTTCTCGGCGACCAAAGGGAATACGACGACGCGCTCGGTGCCGACGACGCGCTACTGGGGTATGGATCATTGGGCGTCGCGGACGGGGCAGGGCAGCTATCTAAACTGGGTGGTGGGCAACGCCATCCTCCCGGATCAAGATCCCGACCCGACGCACACGGGCAGCATTCAGCAGGTCGATCGGACTACCGTGCCGGAGTTGAAGGAGTTGGTGGCGGTGTCGAAGAGTCTGCAGACCGCCATGGACAACGCCGAAGCTGGTCACACTCCACTCGGCTTGCCGGCGACCACCATTCCTTTCGATCTTAATCCCAACGCCGTGGTGGGCGGCGATAACGTGACCCATTTCGAGCAGGTATATTCTCGGGCGAAGGGTGCGCTGCGCAACGCGCTCGTCGCGTTCGACGACGCCAAAGATGTCACCCGTCTGATGCGCTCCGAAGAAGACTCCCGGACGGAGTTTAAGACGATGGTGGACAAGCAGGAATTGGCGTACACCAACGCGCTGATCGAACTCTACGGCACGCCGTATCCGGAGGATATCGGTCCGGGCAAGACGTATCGAACGGATTACGCGGGGCCGGACCTCGTGCATTACTCTTATATCGACAACGCGGAACTGACGTTCGGATCACTGCTGACGCCGGAAACAGACTATCCGTGGACGATCGACGTGCAGTCTTTCTCGAGCGGTTGGGCGAACAGCGACCTGATCTCGACCTTCAACTTCGTGACCCTGGCACGGACCAACGAGGTCGATGGCACCAGCCCGTCGTCCAGTTACCTGGCACAAACCAACCTTTACGTTTCCTACAATCTCAAGTCCCATGGATTCTTCGGCAAACCAAAGGAGTGGACTGGGCAACGCAATTCTCCGGGCAAAATTCAGCAAGCCATTTCCGACATCGTGAAGGCTCGCAATGCCGCCTACACCGCCTTCTATTGGGCGGATGCCGCCAAGTACGACCTCGACTGGGCCATCGTGTCGTATGAGTACAAAAAGGCGTCGCACAAGAAGATCAGGGACTACCAGGAGGCGATTTACGGCACCGAACTCGTAACCTCGACGGTGAAGGCGGCGACGGAGATTGCCGACAAGATCCTCGAGGAAACCAAGGACGAGGTCGATACACTGGCGTTGATCACGTCGGAAGCTTTGCCACAGTCCTTCATTGCGGGCGTGGCGGCCGGCGGCGACCTGACCTCCGCGGCGCGAGCGGCTTTGAAAGCGGCGGATGTCGGCGTGACGAGCGTGATTGAATGGTCGCGGGTGGCGACCTTCTCCGTGACGCGCGCGCTTGAACTGGCGAACGACGCCGCGAACAAGTCCATTGAATTGTTCGGGATAGCTCCCGAGGAATACAACCAGGAATTGCGCGACGCCACGAGCGAGATACGCGACAAGGTCTATGGCATGAATAACTTCTTCATGACCATCAACCAGCGGCTGCAGGAACTCGATGACGCCCGGCGCAAATATAAAGCGCTGCTCGCCGAAGGGGATCGCATCCAGTTGGAGCGGCAAATCTTCCGCCAGCGCGCCGCGGCGGTGATTCAAGGTTATCGCACTCGTGACGCCGCGTTCCGGATCTTCCGCAACGAAAAGCTCGAACGGTATAAGACGTTATTCGACCTCGCCGCGCAGTATTCGTTCATGGCGGCGCAGGCGTATGACTATGAGACCGGGTTACTCCATACCGATCAAGGCAAGGAGTTCATCAACCGGATCGTGCATTCGCGCGCACTCGGGGTGATGCAGAACGGCGAACCGCAATTTGCCGGCAGCGATACCGGGGACCCCGGGCTGTCCAGCGCCATGGCGGAGATGTTCGCCGACTGGTCTGTGGTCAAGGGCCGCCTGGGATTCAACAATCCCGACGCCTACGGCACGACGGTCTCATTGCGGACGGAGAATTACCGGATTTTGCCGGATTCCAATAGCCTGTCGAACTGGAAGGATATCCTCAGTCGCGGGCTCAAGGCCAACTTGCTGGACGATCCGGACGTGCGGCGCTATTGCCTGCAAATCGATTCCAACAATGGTCAACCGGTGCCGGGAATCGTCATCGAGTTCAACACGACGATCACTCCCGGGCTGAACCTGTTCGGACGTCCGTTGGCCGCCGGTGATCACGCGTTCAGTTCGAGCTCTTTTGCCACGAAGATTTTCGCGGCCGGTGTCGCGTTTGAAGGTTACCTGGGTATGGACAATCCCAATGCCAACTCCGGCGCGGTGACCAGTTCGGGAGGCACTTCCCCGAGCGATCCCACCGTGACCTTCCTGGATCCGAACGCGCTCGCCGCGACGCCCTATATTTACCTGGTGCCCATGGGCGTCGATTCCATGCGCAGTCCGCCCCTGGGCGACACCGGCACGGTGCGGAATTGGAGTGTGGACGATGTCGCGATCCCGTTGCCGTTCAACATTGGGAGTTCTGATTTGTCCACCGCGCAACTGTATCAATCAAGCGATTCACTCAGCGAACCGCCGTTCGCCATTCGCAAGCATCAGGCGTTTCGCCCGGTGTCCACCGCCAGCGTGTTCAGCCCAAGCATTTACACCTCGACGGGCGGATTGCAGCGGTCGCAGTTTACCAGCAATCGCCTGATCGGCCGCTCGGTGTGGAACAGTAAATGGAAGCTGGTGATTCCCGGAACCACCCTGCTCAACGATCCCAACGAGGGCCTCGAGCGGTTCATTCGCACCGTGCGGGATGTGAAGCTGCATTTCGTGACGTATTCCTATTCCGGTAACTGAGGCCACACCCACGACGTATCGCCATGAAAACGATTACCCTGATTCGCGGATTGACGGCCGGCACGGCCTTGCTGCTGTTGGCGGTGCTGGTCTCCGGCCCGGCACAGGCCTATCCGCCGGCACCACATCACACCCTCTACGGCATGGTGCGCAACGAGTGGGGCGATCCACTCGACTTCAGCTCCGCGGAGGTTTATATCGAGGCCACCAACAACGTCACCGTGCGCGCCGTGGTGGCTTCTTCAACCGAGCCGGGAGTCAATTACCGTCTCGAGGTGCCCATGGATGCCGGCACGACGCTCGACTTATACGCGCCCACGGTGATGCGCCGGAACCAGTCGTTTCGCCTGAAGGTGAAGATCGGTCAGACCACCTACCTGCCGATGGAGATGAGGCTTAGCCCCGCTGGACTTGGACAACCGGCCCAATCCACCCGACTGGACCTGACCCTCGGTGAGGATTCGGATGGGGATGGTCTGCCGGACGCCTGGGAACAGGCCTTGATCGCCATCTATGGTGGAACGCTGGAGTCCATCAGACCCAACGATGACTTGGATGGAGACGGGATCAGCAACTTGAATGAGTACCTGGCCGGCACCTACGCCTTCGACCCGAACGATGGTTTTGTGCTGAAATACCTGGGAGCCAATGCCGGAACTTCGACGCTCCAATTCATGGCGATTCGCGGCCGCACCTACACGATCGAAGCCAGCACGGACTTGCAGCAAAACTGGGCGCCGACGCCGTTCCGTTTGAACGATTCGGGGCCCGGAGGCGCGCTGCTGGATAATTATGAAGCCACGAATACCGTGCTGCTCCAGATCCAGGTCCCGCCCGATGCGGCGGCGTCCAGCCGCCGGTTCTTCCGGGCGAAAGTGCAATAGATCCTAACTATGACAACCGCTCAATCCCATCCCGCGTCAGAAGCCCGAGACCCGCGGCGCGCCGGTCTGCGGATGCTGATACTTCTGGTCGTAGTGGCCGCCGGTTGTTGGCTGGCTGCTCACTGGTTCAATTCCGGCACGGACTCCGGGCGCTCGCTGACGGAAGTCAAGCGGTCGGAACTGGCGCTGGTCTCCGGGCGGCTTTGTCTCCTCGGGCACACCAACGCTTTCACAGGGCGGATGCTGGAATACGCGGAAGACGGCACGCTGCGCTCGCGCTCGATTATTCTCCAGGGCCACTTGAATGGGTGTTCGGAGGGTTACTATACCAATGGCCAGGTGCAGGTCACTGAGTACTTTAAAGACGGCATCTCGGACGGACTGCGGACCAAATGGTATCCGAACGGCGCCCGCATGTCCGAAGTCATGATTATCGAGGGAAAGTTGCACGGCACATTTCGTCGCTGGCACGAGAATGGCCAGTTATCGGAGCAAATCCAGTACGTCGCTGATCAGCCTCAGGGCGAGGCGACCGCCTACTTTCCCAGTGGTTATCTGAAGGCGAAAGCCACCCTTCAAGGCGGCAAGTTGATTGCCCAGAATTATTTCACCGACGGCGAGCGCAAGGAGTAGAAGGTTGGGACCCGAATAGCGGTCTTCGTCAAACCGGCAGGAAAAACTGATTGGCTGTGCGGGGCTTTTACCCGGGCGGCGGTCCACATCTTGTTTGCGTTGCGGGGCCAAGTTGTCAGCGGCTCCAAAAGCGCCTATTATTTCACCTTGCAACCAGTCAGTCCAATGCAGTGTCGAGGCATGTACGGCACCGGCGCCGAAGGAGAGGAACTCCATTGGCGGCGTCCGTCCGGAAGTTGGCGGCGGCTGTGCGTGCTGTTGGTCCTGGTGTCATTTGCCTCCCTGGCGGCAAGCAATCCGGCCGGACCGTTTCTCATCAAGAACTGGACGACTAGCGATGGCCTCCCGGAGAACACCGTGCGTGCGATCATCGAAACGCGGGACGGTTATCTGTGGATGGGCACGGCCAATGGGCTCGCCAGGTTCGATGGGGTTCGCTTCACCCGGTTTAATTCCGCCAACACGCCGTCCTTGTTCGTCGATGACATCACGGGGCTGCATGAGGACAGCCACGGGGCGATCTGGATCAGCACGCGTCGAGGGGCGTTGAAATATCTGGAGGGCCGCTTTGAGGCCGTCACTTTGAAAGCTGGCGGGCCGCCAGTCAGTTTTGGCAATTTCACCGGAGACACCGATGGGCGCCTGTGGATGCACGGGCCGGCCGGGTTGGCATGCTGGGACGGGACGAAACTCAACCTGGTCCCGTTGCCCGAGTCGGGGCCTCGTTCAGTCCAGCACCTTTGCGCCGCGCTGGATGGCGGGATTTGGATCGCCGGGAACGATGGGCTGTGGCGGCATCGCGGCTCGAAGTTTGAAAAAGTGGCGGTCACGCCAATTCCGCAAATGGTAGCAGTGTCTCGCGACGGACGTCTTTATGGGCTCGTGGGTGGAACGCGGCTGTTTCGGTTGGAAGATGGCCGGTGGTCGCAGGTCGCGGAATTCGAGGATGAGCGCTGCAGCACGCTTTACGCCGCACCCGACGGTGATATTTGGCTGGGGGCGGCCGCGCGGAACCGGGCGTTCCGACTGCGTGCCGACCAACTTAGCGAAGTGAACGCGGCGGATGGTTTGGAGGGCAATCGGGCCATCTGCTTCACGGAAGACCGCGAAGGCAACCTCTGGATGGGGATGAACGGGGCGGGTGTGTATCGATTGCGGGAGCGGCGACTTGAGTTGTTTGGCCGGAATGAAGGACTCCAGGCCTTGAGCCTGGCCGGCGTTTGCGAAGACGCTGCGGGAACCATCCAGGTCAGCGTGATGGGGTGGACGTTGCAGCGGTTTGTGGGCGGCCGTTTCGAGCCGCTGGATCTCGCGGCGTCCGATGATCCCTTCACCTTGCCGACGGCGGTGCTGGCCGCGCGGACTGGCGGCGTCTGGGCCGGAACGTACTACGGGACCCTGTGTCGGATTCAGGACGGGCGCATCGTCGAGCGCATTGGGTCCGCGTCTGGGACCCGTGCGCTTTTCCTGGACAAAGATGGCGGTCTTTGGCGTGGCACCCGGACGTCTGGGATCGAGTACTTTTCGGGAACGAATGTCACGCTTTTCACCGCCCGGGAAGGTTTGTCTTTCAACAATGTTTATTGTTTTGCCCAGGACTTTGCGGGGGCGATTTGGGCGGGGACGGAGGAGGGGTTGAACCGCATCACTCGACAGCAGATCGAGCGATTTACGCGCACCAACGGGCTGGGCCACAATTTTATCAGCGCCTTGTGTGTTGACTCTCGCGGGACGGTGTGGGTGGGAACACTGGGGGGCGGATTGAGCGCCTGGCATGGCACCCGATTCGTGACGTTCACCACCCGGGAAGGTCTCGCCGACAACACGATTACACAACTGCTGGAAGACAATTATGAGCAGCTATGGATCGGCTCGCGTGCAGGGCTGATGCGGGTGACGCTGGACGATCTGCACGGGCTGCTTGAAGGCCGGCTTCATGTGGTTACCGGCGCTCTCATCGGTCGCAATGAAGGCCTGGTGCGGCCCGATTGCTGGACCGAGTATCAGCCCGCCGCCCTCAAGGCGCGAGATGGGCGGCTTTGGTTTTGCACGAGCAGCGGTGTGGCGGTGATCGACCCGTTGCGCTTTGCCAAACCCGCGCCGCCCCCGATCGTGCACATCGAGGAGGTAATGGTGGACGGGGTGTATCAGTCACCGGGCGGGAAACAACCGAGTGAGCTGCGAATTCCGCCCGGGCGCCAACGGGTGGAGATTCGTTACACCGGCATTAGTCCGTCGGGGTCGGAATTGGTGCGCTTCCGTTACCGGCTCAAGGGCTACGACCGGGATTGGGTGGAAGCCGGCGGCGACCGGTTCGCCAGCTACTCGCACATCAAGCCCGGGCGGTACACGTTCCAGGTGCGAGCCGCCAATAACGACGGAGCCTGGAACGAAGCCGGTGCGGCACTCGGGTTGACTTTGGAACCGTTCTTCTGGCAAACGGGCTGGTTTCGCGGCCTGATGTTGCTGGGGTTTATTGGCGTCGGACCGGCCTTCTATGTTTGGCGCATGCGCCGATTGGAGGCGCGCCGGGCCGCCCAGGAAGCGTTCGCGCGCCAACTGATTGATTCGCAGGAGCAGGAGCGGCAGCGCATCGCCGCGGAATTGCATGACAGCCTGGGGCAAAACCTGCTCGTCATCAAGAATCGCGCCGCCCTGGCCCTGGCCCAAAAGGCTCAGCCGGAAAAAATGGCCGCCCAGGTGATGGAAGTCTCTGCCATGGCGTCCGCCGCCATTCATGAGGTGCGGGAAATCGCTCAAAACCTGCGCCCCTTCCAGTTGGATGAACTCGGCCTCACCAAATCCATCGCCGCGATGGCTCGTCAAATGTCGGACTCGTCGCAAATTGCATTCCAAACTGACCTTCAGGACGTGGACGGGACGTTGCCGCGCGAATTTGAAATTAACTTCTATCGCATCGCGCAGGAGTGCCTGAACAACATCGTCAAACATTCGCAGGCGAGGAAGGCGAGCATCCAGTTACGCCGTGATGCGGGATCGCTCCGGCTTAGCATAAGCGACGATGGCCAGGGATTTGAACCCACCACCATCGCCCGATCCTCTTCCGGCGGTTTCGGGCTGACGAACATTGTGGAACGAGCGCGCTCGCTCGGTGGGGAAATCACCTTCCACTCGCAGCCGGGGGAGGGAACCCGCGTCGAATTGGTGGTACCGTTGCGGTAGCCTGCTTCCAGTTGGTGGCAAAAACTGGGCTCCGGCATTTGCGTCGAGACCGCTTGTCCATTACCTTGGGTCGGTCACCCAATGAGTATACCGTTGAAAATTTTGATCGCGGACGATCACCCCATTTTCCGGCGGGGCCTATGCGAGGTCATCGAAAGCGACCCAGGGCTGCAAATGGTCGGGCAAGCCGGAAACGGGGAGGAGGCCCTGCGCCTGATCCAGGAGCTCCGTCCGGATATCGCGATCCTGGATGAGCGGATGCCAAAGCTGACCGGGCTCGAGGTCGTGCGGGCACTGGCCGGTAAGAATTCTGCCACCCGGATGGTGCTCTTAACGATGCACGAAGATGAGGAATTGCTGAATACAGCGCTCAGTATTGGCATCCGGGCCTACGTCCTCAAGGAAAACGCCGTCGAGGAGTTGCTGGCGGCAATACGGGCGGTAGCCGCCGAGCGGACCTTCATCAGTCCCACGCTTTCCGGGTTGCTGGCGTTGCGTCATCGTCGCCACGAATCGCTGCGGCAGGAAAAACCGGGTTTGGAGCAACTCACCCCGGCTGAGCGCCGGATTCTCAAGCACATCGCGGATGACCGCACCAGCAAGGAAATCGCGGAGCTGCTGGGGTGCGCCGTCCGCACAGTCGAAACGCACCGTCAAAACGCAAGCAACAAGCTCGGACTCAGCGGCAGTCACAGCCTGTTGAAATTCGCCTATTGCAACCGCTCCCGGTTGTGATCAACCGGCATTCGATGGATTGCCGGTCTGCTCTCTGCCCCTGGCTCCGCGCAAATTTCCAAATTTCCGCATCTGCTTGCATCGATCTGACCGATCTTGTATGATCTGTGCCTTAGTGAGACGGGCCGATATTTCCGGGATTCCCTGGTTTTTGCGGCTCGGGGTGCCAATGTAGCTCAGTGGCAGAGCAACGGTTTCGTAAACCGTAGGTCGGTGGTTCGATCCCACTCATTGGCTCCACTTTTCTTCTTAGTAATTATCGCTCAGTGGATTCTGAAAAAGCGGTAATTCCATTTCTTTTGCACGGAAAGGGGAGAATGATTTCCGGTGGATGGGGCAGGGGCCCAGTTGCGTTATGGCGGCATAATGCTGGGGCGTGCCATACCCTTTGTGGTCAGCGAACCCGTAGCCGGGGTATTGGGCGTCAAAATCCTTCATTAACCGGTCCCGGGTGACTTTCGCGAGCACGCTCGCGGCGGCGATCGAGTAGCTTTTGGCATCGCCTTGAACGAGCGCCGTTTGAGGATAGGGCAGCCACTTGATGCGCAACCCATCGATCAGTGCGTGCTCTGGCCGCGGATCCAGTCGGTCCAGGGCGTCTTTCATGCCGCGCCACGCCGCCTGCCGGATGTTGATCCGGTCAATCGTTTCCACATCCACGATCACAATTGCGGAACGAACCTCAGTCAAGGAAGTCAGATGGTTGAAGTAGTTTTCGCGGTCGGCTTCAGAAAGCTGCTTGGAGTCGTTGAGGCCGTGCAAACTGTGGGCGATTCCGGCTTCGGCCCAGGCGCAGGGAAACATGACTGCGGCAGCCACCACCGGTCCCGCCAGGGGCCCGCACCCGGCTTCGTCCGCTCCGGCCACAAATTTCGTGCCTTGCGCCCAGAGGGCGCGCTCGTGAGCGAGGCGATTCGTGTTTTTGGCAGCCATGGCTATCGGTTGCGGCTCAATGCGGACGATGGCCGCACTGGTGGCCGGAGAGCATAGTCAGGATCTCGGCAATTAAAAAAGCTAGAAAAAGCCCCCGGGCGCCGGCGACGCGTTTTGGTTTTACCTTGACGCATTACGGCAAAAAGTCTTTTCCTTGCGCATGAATTTCAAAACCGGTGTTTCGAGGCGGTCCTTCCTTAAAAGTTTGGGCGTGGCGACGCTGGCGGCCCCCTGGGTCACCAGTGGCTGGGCGGCGCGTCCTCCGTCGAGCGTGCTGCGGCACGCCAGCTTTGGCGCCAACGGCATGGCTTGGGCTGATCTGAACGAACTGACGAAATATAAGAACGCCCTCGAACTGGTGGCGGTGGCGGACGTAGACCTGTCCCGGACCGATTTGGTGCGCAAACAATTTCCGCAAACCCGCATTTACCAGGACTGGCGGGTGTTGCTGGAGAAGGAAGGCAAGAATCTGGATTCGGTGAACGTCTCGACGCCGGATCACATGCACGCGTCGATCGCAATGCGGGCGATGCAAATGGGCAAACATGTTTACGTCCAGAAGCCGCTCGCGCATGACCTGTATGAAGTGCGACAACTCACTCGGTTCGCCGAGCGGCAACCCAAGCTCGTGACCCAGATGGGGATTCAGATTCATTCCACCGCGGTTTATCGGCTGGGAGTGATCATCGTTCAAAGCGGGATCATCGGGAAGATCAAGGAAGTGCATTCATGGTGTCCTAAATCCTGGGGCGACACCGGTGGGGCACCCACGGGATCGGATCCGGTGCCAAAGGGGCTGGATTGGGATCTGTGGCTCGGAGTTTGCCAGCCGCGTCCGTTCATCGGCAATGGCTACTACCACCCAGCCAACTGGCGCAAACGTCTCGATTTCGGCACCGGCACCTTTGGCGACATGGGCTGCCATATCTTTGACCCGGTCTTCACCGCCCTCGAGTTGGGAGCCCCGATTACCGTGCGGTCGGAAGGCGCAGCCCCGGCCAACGGGAACTGGGCGATGGATTCCAAGATACATTACGAGTTTCCGGGTACGTCCTATACCGCCGACAAGACCATCAACGTAACCTGGTATGACGGGGAACAGAAGCCGCCGGCAGAGGTCCTGGCGTTGCTCGAGGGCGATGAACGCCCGAATACGGGATCGATCTTCGTGGGTACCAGCGGCACGATGGTGCTGCCGCACATCTCCCGTCCGCAACTTTATCCCGACAAGAAGTTCCAGGCGATCAAGCTCCCGGAAGCGGAAGGCGGCGATCACTGGGGCGAGTTTGTACAGGCATGCAAAGGCAAAGCGCAGACATCCGCCCGGTTGCAGTATGCCGGGCCGCTGACCGAGGCGGTGCTTTTGGGCGGGGTGGCCTCGCGGTTCCCGAAGACCACGTTGAACTGGAACAGCGCGATGCTGCAGTTTGACCAGGCGGAAGCGAACCCTTTTGTGCGCCGGACCTATCGTGAAGGCTGGCAGATCAAAGGGTTGTCTTGAGGCGGCTCGTAACGGTTTTGTCACAAAACCGTCACCGCCTTGGCGTTGTTCCGTAACCTGGGCCATGCTAAGCAGATGGCCGTGAGACCTAGAATCCTGGTGGTGGACGATGAGCCCGAGGCGGTTGAACTGGTACAGTTCAATCTGGATCAGGCCGGCTTTAACGTCCTGACAGCAGCCGACGGGGCGGAAGCCATCCGCAAGGCCCGTTCCGGCATGCCCAACCTCATTGTGCTCGACCTGATGCTGCCGGAGATCGACGGGCTCGAGGTGTGCAAACTGCTCCGCCGCGATCCCGCGACCGCCGCCATCCCCATTATCATGCTCACCGCTAAAGCGGCTGAAATTGACCGTGTATTGGGCCTGGAATTGGGCGCGGATGATTACATCACCAAACCGTTCAGCCCGCGTGAGCTGGTACTGCGGATTCGGAAAATACTGCAGCGCGGAGCCCCTGCGGAGGAGTCCGGGAGTGTGCTGACCCTGGGGGATTTGCTTATCGATGAACCCCGCCACCTGGTGAGTTGGAAAGGCAAGGCCATTGAGCTGACGGCGACGGAATTCAAACTGCTGGCGGTATTGGCCCAGCGCCGCGGCCGGGTGCAGTCCCGCGATCAATTGCTGCGCGACGTCTGGGAATACAACAGCCTGGTTGACAGCCGGACGGTCGACACGCACATGCGAAGGCTCCGCGAAAAGCTGGGACCCGCCGCCAAACACCTGAACACCATCCGCGGGGTGGGTTATCGTTTCGCCGAAAATTAAGCCGGTCCCGGTCCGTCCTGGTTTTCACGGATCACGCGGTATGGTATAAGGAGGCGTCATGTTTTGGCCCGCAATAGCCTTGGTCCTCGCCGGAGCCCTCGTGGCGCTGCATTTTTGGTGGCGCGCGCGTTACCGGGCGGAGGAAAAGCGCGCCGCTTTGTCCTTGCAGCGTGTCGCCGAGCAGCATTCGCAGGCCCAGCGCCAGCTTGAATTGCGGCAGGACGCAATGCTCAACGGCATGACCGAAGGTTTAATTCTTCTCGACCGCGAGGGGCGGGTGCAACTGAGTAATCGAGCCCTGGGCCGGCTTTTCGGCCTTACTGAGGACATCCATTCCCGCACTCTGATGGAAGCCCTGCGCCGCCATGAATTGGCGGCCCTGGTGCAGGGGCTGACTTCAGATGAACCCGTGGCCAGCAGTGAAATTCGAATCTCGACCCCCGCCGAGCGATGGTTGGAGGTCAATGCGGCCGCAATTCTTGATGGCGCTGGCCAATCGAGCGGCGTCCTGCTGGTATTCCACGACGTCACCCGGCTGAAGCAGGTGGAACGTGCGCGCAAAGATTTCGTGGCCAACGTAAGCCATGAATTGCGCACGCCGCTTTCGCTGATAAAAGGCTACGTCGAAACGCTCCTGGACGGCGCCCGCGACAACCCCGAGGTGGCCGGAAAATTCCTCCATACCATCGACCGCAATGCCGATCGGTTGCGGCTGTTGATTGAAGATTTGCTGACGATTTCCGAGCTCGAATCCGGGCGATTGCCGCTGCAATTGCAGCCGGTTCGGCTCCGCGAGTTGGTGGAGAAGGTGCTGGCGGATCTCCGGCCTCGCGCCCTCAACCGCGGTACCGAACTCCGCTCCGACATCCCGGAGCTCACCGTAAACGCGGATCCCGTGCGGCTGGAACAAGTGCTCACCAACCTCGTCGATAATGCGAACAAGTATGGGCGACCCGGAGGTCACGTGTTCGTTTCCGCCCGGTCGGCCGAGCATCAGCAGGTGGAATGCTCCGTGGCGGATGACGGTCCCGGGATTGCCCCCGAGGCGTTGGAAAGGATCTTCGAACGCTTTTATCGGGTTGATAAGGCTCGGTCACGAGAGCAGGGCGGCACAGGGCTGGGATTGTCGATTGTGAAACACATCGTGCAAAGCCACGACGGCCGCGTGTGGGCCAGGAGTGAGCCCGGCAAAGGAGCAACTTTTTATTTCACCCTGCCCGTGGCGTCCCGGACTCAGCAATCGGCGGGGTCACCGCCCGAGGGGTGACGCTGCCAGTTGCTTCCTACCGACGCCGGGTTTTCGTTATTCCGGCGCTTCGTCCAGCCGATCCGCTAAGCATTTCTCCGGCAAATGTTTCTTGGTCCCACTGCGCTCCGACCCTATATTGAGCGCATGGTTCACGTTGGGATAGGTTATGATGTGCATGCGTTTGTCGCCGGTCGCCAGCTTATCCTTGGAGGGGTGGAGATACCGCACTCCAAGGGGTTGGACGGTCACTCAGACGCGGACGTGCTGATGCACGCCATTTGCGATGCCGTGTTGGGCGCGGTGGGCGAGCAGGATATCGGGCACTTCTTCCCCAACACCGATCCGCGCTGGAAGGGCGCTCCCAGCAAGGTTTTCCTGGAGGAAGCAGCGCGCGTCATCGCCGCTCGCGGCGGGCGGATTGTGAACGTGGATGCCACCATTATTGCCCAGGCACCGAAAGTCTACCCGCATGCGGCGAAAATGAAGCAGAACATCGCCAAAGCCTTGCAATTGGCGGTCGGTCAGGTCGGGATCAAAGCCACGACAAACGAGCATCTGGGATTCATCGGACGCGAAGAAGGAATTGCGGCGATGGCGGTGGCCAGTGTGGATTTGCCCTGAACCAGGGGAGCGAACATGGCTAAAGCGGAGATCAGTTGGAAGCGGGAGACGGATGACGGCATCAGCCTGCAAGTGTACGCTCAACACGTAGGGCGTGAATGGCGTTTCTTTTTGCGAGAGAAGCGCTTCGATCAATGGCAGTCGGTCGAGCAACCATGCCTCGAGGACTGGTTGGAATTACTCGACGGCGTTCGGCGCCGCATCAATAGAGGTTTTCTCCGACCGGAAGAGGAAGGTCGGGTGATGAGCATGATTCGGGATCGCTATCCCGGGGCCGAAATCCCTGACGAATCATGAGGGTTCCGACTCGCCCATTCGTCCTGGTTTCTCCTAACATCGAAAAGAAGGGGGACGAGTTCGGGGATATGTCGATAGCGCTTTCTGAAACCTACCAGGAAGCGTTGCTGGGAGCGGGGACGATCCCGATAACCATGCCGAATACCGTCTGCGAATCGACCATCGCGGAGTGCGTGGCGCGCTGCGACGGGGTGCTATTGACGGGAGGAGAAGACATCGACCCGGAGATTTATGCGCCGGGAACGCCGGCGAAACAGAAAGCGCTGGCCACACTAACTCCGGACGGCGGGAAACGCGACTTGCGGGAGTTGCTGTTGGTGCGTGAGGTGTTCGCGCAGCGAAAACCGTTACTGGCCATCTGCCGGGGGCACCAGGTATTGAACGTAGCGCTGGGAGGGACTTTGTACTTGGACCTGCCCACCCAAGTGCCGAGCAATGTGAATCATAGGCAAATGGAGAACCGCAGCCAGATTGTTCATGAAGTGACATTGACACCCGGGTCGTTACTCGCCAAAATAATGGGCAAGCAGTCCTTAGGCGTGAATAGCACACACCACCAGGCGGTGGCAAAAGTGGCATCATCTTTGCAAGTAGTCGGTAGAAGTACGGATGGGGTGGTGGAGGTCCTCGAGAAGGGACCTGGCGAAGCCGCTGGGCCGGCTTTTCTATTGAGCGTGCAATTTCATCCGGAGCGTCTGGTTGGCCGGCATCCAGAGCACCGAGCGATTTTTCACGCGTTCGCGCAGGCATGCGGGGGCTGTCGGAAACCTAAGTTATGAAGGGCAAAGTTCTAATCGTAGATAATGACGCGGCGTTTCGATTGCTCGTGCGCGCGCTGTTGGGGGAGCGATACGAGGTGACGGAAATCGACAGCGGAGCGGCGTTGCAAAGGGCTTACGCCGGCGAACAGCCGGAGGTGATACTGCTGGACGTCGATCTGGGCGATTGTAATGGCCTGGACGAATTGCCGGCGATCAAGAAACGCTGGCCCGAGACCGAGGTCATTATCCTTACCGGCGCGGCGCCCGAGACGGAAGCCGTTTCCTGGGCGGTGGAAGCCACGAAACGTGGCGCTTTCAATTTCATTCGCAAAGGGGCGCATTGGGATGGCGAAAAGCTCCTCGCGGATTTGAACAACGCGATGGAGCGTCGGCAGCAGACCGAAGAGACCGGGGTGCTGCGGCGGGCGCTCGAAACCATTAGCGGGGGAACCTCGCCCGTGTTTCAGAGCCCCACGATGCGGGATGTGGTGCGCACGGTGGAACGAATTGCGCCGAGCGATGTCACAGTGCTGATTACCGGCGAGAGCGGTTCGGGCAAGGAAGTCATTGCCGACCTGGTGCATGCCTTTAGTCCGCGCAGCAAGAACCGCATCATCAAGATTAATTGTGCGGCGCTGCCGCGGGAATTGATCGAAAGCGAGCTGTTCGGCTCGGTTAAAGGCGCGTTCACGGGCGCCCACAGTGATCGCGACGGCCTGTTCCGCCAGGCGGAAGGAGGCACGCTGTTCCTCGATGAGATTTCCGAGATGCCGGTTGATACCCAAAGCAAGTTGCTACGGGTGCTTCAGGATCAAGAGGTTCGCCCGGTGGGCGGCAAGACTGCTTATCGCACCAACTGCCGGATCATCGCCGCCACGAATCGTCGGCCCGAGGAAGCCATCAAGGACGGCAAGCTGCGCGAAGACCTGTTTTACCGGATCAGCGCCATTTCAGTATTTCTGCCGCCCTTGCGCGAGCGACGCGAGGACATCATGCCGTTGGCCAACAATTTTCTGCGCCGGTTCGCCGCCCAGGCCAACCGGGTGCTGCGTGGTTTCAGTCCCGCGGCCATCGAGCGGCTGACGAACTTCGACTGGCCGGGTAATGTTCGGCAGCTTCAAAACGAAGTCCAACGGGCGGTGTTGCTTTGCGAAGGGGACATGGTTGAGGCGGGCGATCTTTCGGTCACCAAATTCCGCAGCTCGGTCGAGGAAAGCCAGGACACCAACTTCACCCTGCTGGAAGGGGTGGAGCGCAACGCGATCGTGCAGATGCTAAAGGAGACCGGCGGGAACAAGCTCGAAACCGCTAAGCGCCTCGGGATCGGCCGCCAGACCCTCTACAACAAGATCAAAGCTTACGGAATCGAAGTTTAGCGCGGCATTATGCCCAAAAAAGCCTTAATCACCGGAATTACCGGCCAGGACGGATCCTACCTTGCCGAATTGCTGCTCAGCAAAGGCTATGAAGTGCATGGCATCGTGCGGCGCACGAGCACCTTTAACCGCGGCCGGCTTGATCCGATTTACTCCGACCCACAAATCGAGGGCACCCGGCTCTTTCTGCATTACGGCGACTTGACCGAAGGCAGTTCGCTGGTGCGGTTGCTGGACAAGCTGGGCCCGGAGGAGATTTACAACCTGGGTGCGCAAAGCCATGTGCGCGTAAGCTTCGACAATCCCGAATACACTACGGATACCAACGCCACCGGCACCACGCGGTTGCTCGAGGCCATCCGCGAATCAGGAATCAAGCCGCGCTTTTACCAGGCCTCTTCGAGCGAGATGTATGGCAAAGTGCAGGCGGTGCCGCAGAACGAGGAGACGCCTTTTTACCCGCGCAGTCCCTATGCCGCCGCCAAGGTGTATGGCTTTTGGATCACGGTGAATTATCGCGAGAGTTACAACCTCCACGCGACCAACGGGATTTTGTTTAATCACGAATCACCGCGGCGGGGCGAGAATTTTGTCACGCGCAAGATCACCAGGGCGGTGGCTCATATCCTGGCCGGGTTGCAGGATAAACTGTACCTGGGCAACCTCGACGCGAAACGGGATTGGGGCTACGCCAAGGAATATGTGGAAGCGATGTGGCTGATGCTTCAGCAGGAAAAAGGGGATGACTACGTCGTGGCCACCGGGGAGACCCACTCGGTGCGCGAGTTTTTGCAGGAAGCCTTCAGCTACGTCAAACTGGATTGGGAGAAATTCGTGGAGCTGGATCCGCGTTATCTGCGGCCCTCCGAGGTTGATTTGCTGCTGGGGGACGCTTCCAAGGCCAAGCGCCAGCTCGGTTGGGTGCCTCGGACCAAGTTCCAAGACCTGGTGCGGCTGATGGTGGACGCCGACATCAAGTTGCTCAAAGACCACCAGGAAGGTCGGATCAAAGTTACCTCCTGAAGCGGGGGCGGCAGGCGGTTGTGCGGGATTTGGTTGTCGATAGGCGCCATATATTGTGTGCGGAAAAACGGTCTTGACTTCAGAGCCGGCGGCCTGCACAAAAGCGCAAATAGGGTCAGCCGATCTTGCTCGTTGTTACTTAGCTTATGAATAAAATCAGAAATTTGGCGGTGGCGATGGTCTGCGTGGCCGGGGCTTGCACCGCCGCGGATTACGCTGAAACGTCCAAGTCCAGCTTTGTCTCTTACTTGGTCCCGGGCTCCTCTTTCAATGATTTTTCCGCCCAAACTCCCGGTGACGGGCCACTGGCTTCCATAGTTTTTTCCGGCGGCGCTCCCCAGGTGAGCTATACCATCACGGCTCCGCCTTCTGGTCTTTTCGTGAATTATCCACCGGATACCGGCGTCGGGAACTGGAGCACTTCCGACCCGATCGTGATCAGCTTTACGAGCGGCAATGTACACACCGTCGGTGCGGATTTCTTTTTGAATGATATCAATGGGAAGCGGCTATCCGGGTCGATTTCCCTAAGTTACAGTGACGGCACTAGCGCCGTGGTGCCCAGCTTCACCAGTGGTCCCTACGGTTTCTTCGGTCTTTCTTCCACCTCAGTGATTACCACTCTGACGGTTGAACCGAGCGGGAATTTCATCAATGTTGGTAATCTCTATGTTTCCTCGGCCGTTATTCCGGAGCCGGGGGGTGCCGCGTTATGTGCCTTGGGCGCGGGAGTTTGCCTGCTCCGCCGCAAGCAGTCCTGAAATAACAGTTTATCGCTTTTGGAATCAGCGGCTAAGCAGTCCCTACTATCCAGGCTCAGTTTCGCGGCAGCGCCGTGCGAAAAACGTCGGGCCCCTTAATCCTCTGGTCAGGCCGCGTAAGGATGGGCTATGCGCGCACGGCATCCATAACGCCGCGGAAATAACCCACGCACTCGGCGATGCCGGTGAGCGGCGCGTCCATGTCCTTTTCGTATTCCAGGCTGCACATGCCCTGGTAATCCACTTTTCGCAAGGTGCGCACAAATGCCACCAGGTCAATCGCCCCGCGTGGGAGCTCGACCCCGCGGCCCGATTTGTTGGCGGCTGTCACGTTCTTCAGGTGGATATCATGGACGCGGGCAGCGTATTGCTCGACGGTCTTTACCGGGTCTTTCCCGTCCCGATATTCATGGCCGATATCGAGGCAGAGACCAATGCGCCGGTCCAGGCTGCTGATCACGGACATGATGCTCTCCGCGCAAGGGAACAAATCGGGCATGTCGGGTCCGTGATTGTGAATGGCGTATTTGACGTCGTACTCCTGAACCTTGTCATTGACGAGCTTGAGGATTTCGGTCGAAGCGGCGCGCCCGTTGCCTACCTTCTTAAACGGCACTCCCACCACGATTTTCACGCCGACTCGCTTGGCGTAGGCAAAGGCCTTGTCCACCTCCTCAGCACTGCCCATGTAGATCGGGCCGACTCCGTAACCCTCCACGCCGTGGGACCGGCATTTTTCGTGAAACGCCTTAATTTCCTCTTCCGTGCTGTTCAGCGCCAGATGGAAATCTTTGATGCACAGATAATGAACATCGAGCTTCTGCAGCATCTCCAGAGTGGGGTCCAGCTTGAACTTCGCAAAGGTGAACCCCGCCATGCCCAGCCGGAAAGAACCTGCGGAGCCTGCGGCAGGTTCTGCCTGTGCCCTGCCGGGCGTCAAGGTGGCGGAAGTGGCAGAAGCAGCGGCAATGGCCGCCGCTCCCCGGAGAAACGTGCGTCTGTTGATCATATCGGAAACTGTCTCTTTTTGCGTAGAGGGTGGTAGGGAGCTCCGGGCCGGATGTCAAGCGCGCTCGTGATTCCTCTCAACGCCCTTTGAGAGCTGGCCAATCGGAAACCTTTTGCGCCAGTCGCAATGCGTCCGGGTCGTCGTGAAGCATTCCGTAATAGCAGAGAGCGAGGGCGACCTCGTGATAATTAACCTCCTTCGGCCGGCCCATGAAAACCTCTTTTCCCACTCCCGTCCGGGTGTTGCCTTCCACCGTTACTTCCCCGGTCGGCCGGATGCGGGTGCGCTGCCAGGCCATCGCCCGCGACATGGCATCGTCCACCGCCGGGTCAGGTAGATAGAGCGCCAGCACCTGGCCCATTAATAAGGAAACCGCGTTATAACTGGAATCGCGCCCGCCATTCTCCACAAATACCCCTTCCGCGTCCCGTCGTGCCAGCGCCACTCTCACAAGCTTCTTCGAGGACGCCTTGAGTTCATCGTCGTTCAAAATCACGCCGCAGAGACCAAACGCTTTCGCCGCGATGAACATGCGGTTGGCCGTGTGCCCGGCTTTCTTGATGATTCCGTCGTAGCCGGCCTGGATGAACGCGCAGGCCCGGCGCATTTTGGGTTTAAGCGCCTCGATACGAGCGTGGAAATGGCCTTCCATAGGTGAGTCCCTGACCACCAACAGGGCGTGTGCCAGTTCCTGCAGATAGAAGAAGGCGGTCTCCACCCGTTCGGGCTGGGTGGCCGGGCGATCCACTCCCGGCTTTGGGTTGGTGAGAAATCCGCCGTCCTCGACCTGCCGCGCGAAGGTTGCCTCGATGGATTTCCAGGCCGCATCCGCTTTAGTCTCATCACCGGCGACCACTGCTCCAATCAACATCCAGCAACCGCCCCGCTGCATCCCTGCTTCAAACCACTTCCCCTCGCGCTGATTGAACCCGATGAGTCCCTGAGCATCCGGAACACCGGTATTGGTCACTATCCCTGCCACCTCGGCATTCGGGAGTTTGCGAAGCAACTCGTACTCGGAGGCGAACTTGGCGGCTTGCGAATCGAGTGCCAAGCCGAACGCGGTCAAACTTACTGTGAGCAAAGCGGCAGGTGTCATGGCGAGAGGAACTATTGGGTTCTTTGGGAGACAAATCAAGGGCGGGAAACGTCCGGTTTAACGTTCCCCGCCGGTTGTGCTGATTTGGGTAACTGGATAGGGTGGAATAGACCGCGCTACGGCAACGGCGCCAAGCGGAAGAAGACGGAGCCACGGCTATTATCCAGCGGGACCGTCGTTGGGCTGACCCCGCCGCCGGGATAATCGAACCAGGACCCGGCCAGACCGGTGCTCAAGCTATTGGTTTGGGACTGCAGTTTGAAACTGCCCGACCAGGAGAAGACGAGCCCGCCACCCGAAACCGAGAAGCCGAGGTTCGGGCGCGCGATGGATCCGGTGACCTGGATGAAGCCGGTGCCCGTGATGGGGGCGGTCGTGGCGCCATAAACACCATTGGGCATTTCTACTCCGTCAATAACCAATCGCTTGACGGGAGTGGTGCCGGTGAAGGCCAGGGCTAGCGTTCCCTTGCTGGCCGAGAGCCGATAGGTGCTATTTGGGCTGACCGCGCCAGCCTGGTCGATCCGCAAGGTGCCGTTATTTACCACCGTGTCACCATGGTAGTTGTTGGCGGGCCCGTTGAGCGGCTGGATCGCAATGCCTTCCTTCACCACGCCGATCAAAGTTCCGGCAGCCGAATCATCCTGCAGGCTGCAGTTGATGCCGCCCTGCGATGGGACAGTGAGATTGGTGCAGTTGTAGCAGAGAGTCAAAACGGACAACGTTCCCGCCGCGCTGTTGGTAATGGCAGCAGAGGCAGCGGCATTGAAGAAGCCCGTTTTCTGGCTGGTCCCGTTAAGGTCGATCACACCATTGTTCTGGATAATCTGGCGCGCCGCGCAGTTGATGGGCGCAGGATACCCCAGCGTGCCGGCTCCGCTTAACCGGATGGTGCCGCCGTTTCCGATTCGGACGAAACCCGAAAACGAATTCGACCCGGCCAGAATCAACGTGCCAGCAGTTCCACTCTGCGAATCGATGTTCATCTGGAATCCCGGACCGTTGTTGGCGCGGGCGATGGTGGTGCCACCATCCTTAATGCTGCCCGAGAAGGTGGTAGTCCCCCCGTAGCTAGTGAACTTCAACACCCCGCGAGCATAGGGCGAAGTGTTGATGATCGTTCCGGTGCCGGAAGGCTGGGGCACCTGGTTTTGATTATCATCACCGTTCAGATCAAAGGTGCCGCCCGTCAGGTTGAGGCGGTGCGGGGAGACGGATCCCTGGGTGGTGATTTGCCCGTTCGCGGTTTTGGAAATGCTGGTCGACTGATCCTGGCCGTCATTGAGAGTACCGAACTTCAGAATAGCGCCCGGGTCGACCGCTTCGACCCGATCCACTCCATAGGACAAGCCACTGGCGACCGCGCTCTGTGCCCGGAGGACGAGCGTGCCGCTTTTGACATAGGTGCCTCCAGTGTAGTGATTGCCGTCCGGATTGACGGTCTCGCCCAGCAGCCACAGTTCCGAGGTTCCCTGAACGGTCAACCCGGCATTTCCCAGGAGACTGGTGGCGTTGGTCACGTTTGCGTTGGCGGTGATCGTTGGTGTCGCTCCACCCAGGGTCAGAGTATTGCCGCCCGTACCAGCATCCAGCGTATAGCCCGGGGCGTTAAAGGTGATCAACTCGGCCACGATCGGCGCTCCGAGCGAAACGGTGCCCGCGCCAGCGGCGCCGAAGACTGCGTCTGATCCGTTTGCCCAGGTGGTGGGCGAAGTCCAATTCGCACTTGTGGTGTTCCAAAGGGAGTCATTCGAGGCATTGTTCCAGGTGTTCGGGGCTGGAACGGTAATAGTTCCCGTGCCCTTAATGGGCGCGGTCGAGGCGCCATAAGTTCCCGGGGGCATGCGGACGCCGTCGATGAACAATCCACGCACGGTTGTATCACCGGTATAGTTTAGTTGCAAGACGCCTCCGGTGGTGAACAGGCGAAACCGTGAATTCGGGCTCACCGCGGTGGTAGTGGTAAAGATCAGGATCCCTTCGCGGACGGTAGTGTCCCCGCTGTAAGTGTTCACGCCGGACAAGGTCTGGGCGCAATTGGTGCCGATTTTGGTCAAGGCTAGGATACCGCCAGTGCCGGGATTATCGATGAACTGCATGTTCGCGTTGCGACTGGCCTGCTCATTGCCATATCCGAATGTCAGGGTCGAAACCGTGCCTTCTGCACTGTTGTAAATTTGGCCGGTGGTGTTGCCGCCAGTCATCAGTGCGATGGTCTGACTGGTGCCGTTGAGGTCCAAATGTCCCGGGCCATAGACGCGTAACGGACCGGTGAGGCCGTTATCCGAGGGATTGCCAAGTGTTCCAGCGCCCTCCAGCTTAATGCTTGCGCCTTGATCGATCCGCGTCGAACCGGAGTAAGTGTTCGGGCCCGACAAGGTCAACTCGCCGCCACCACCATTTTTGGATCCCGAGAAACTGACAATTCCGATCTGATGACCAGGCCCTTGCCCCGTGTTGTTACCGACCAGCGGACCGCCATCAGCAATGATCCCTGAGAAAGTGTGATTTTGGCCGTCCGCGATCATGAGCAGCCCCGCCTGGACATCCGGCCCCGTGTTGATAATCAAGCCACTGCCTTCCGGCACCGGGATTCGCTGATTCTTGGGATCGTTATACAGGTCCAGCGTTCCGCCTGTCATCTTCAAGTGGGACCCAACGGCGGAGGCCGCAATCTGGTCGCGTTGGCTGACCCAGGTGGTTCCGTTGAACGTAGCCGGAATCACCACCGTGGCCCCGGCATCGAGCGCCTCAATGCTGTCCACGCCGTAGGAAGTCCCGCTCGTGTTGGCATTGGCGCACTGGAGAATCAGTCGGCCTCCCCTCACGAAGGTGCCGCCAGTGTATTGGTTGGCCACCCCGGCGTTGACGTCCCCGAGGAACGTCACGTTGGTGCTGCCCTGGATGGTGAGCCCATTCGTGCCCTGGATACTGGCTGAGATGATCACGCTATTGTTCGCGGTGATCGCAGGCACAACCAAGCCGTTGCCCAGACTCAGAACGTTTCCAGAGGTAGTCATTATGGTGTAACCGTCGGCATTGAAAGTCAGGTCTCCGACGATCACCGGTGAAGCCAGGTCGACGCTGCCAACCCCGGCAGCGCCAAAGATCGCGTCGTCGCCATCGGACCAACGTGTGGGTCCGGTCCAATTAGGACTGGTGGAGTTCCAAAAGAAATCGCCTGAGGCGTTGTTCCAGGTGTTGACCGCTCCGAGGGCGGAAAGTGGCAGGAGCGCGGCCGCCAGCAAGCCCGTAACTTTCGGGGATCTGCAGTTTTTTGGGGATAGGAATTTCATCCGCAAATTTTAACAGCTCACGGCCGGCCCAGAAATGGCACCGGGGAACTATTTTTGCACGGGAGAGAAACAATTCCGAGAAGGGGTGGCGGCCTTCAAACTTCGCGATTCCTGGGGTCAAGACCGCTTCGCGGCTCACGGAATTTCACCAGCACGTCCATGCGAGACTTAACTTGGAGCTTTTCGTAGATGTGGCGCAGGTGGTTCTTGACCGTGAACACGCTGATGGAAAGCTCCGCCGCGATCTCTTTGTTCACGAAGCCCCGCAGGAGGTAATCCAGAATCTCTTGCTCTCTTCGTGAGAGCCCCTCCTCCGGCTCTCCGGACGGCTTGTTCTCGGCAAAAGCCGCAACCACTTGGCGGGCAATTTCGCTCGACATCGGGGCTCCGCCCCGTTGCACCTCGGCGATGGCCTCAATGATTTCTTCGGGCTTGGCGCGCTTGAGCAAATAACCGCAGGCACCCGCTCGCAAGGCTTTGAAGAGCGTGTCGGCATCCTCATACACGGTAAGCATGATGATCTGCAATCGAGGCAATTGCTGGCGGAGCATGGCAGTGCACTCAATCCCCGAGCGATTCGGCAGGTGAATATCCATCAGCACCACGTCGGGCGGGTTGCGCGGAATGAGCTTCAACGCTTCCTCGGCGCTGTCGCAACTGCACACGCACCGGAGCCCGGGAGAGAGATTCAACAATCTCTCCAAGCTGTTGCGCAACCCGCGGTCATCCTCCACCAGAGCAATCCTGGTCGTTGGAGTTGCGGAGCAGGCTGGGTCCGGAGCGGGAGCCGGTTTCATTTGAGTGGCGCGACAATCACTGGGCCAAAATACCTGCATCGATCCAGGCTTGGCAATGGCACGCAAGGACTAATCCAGGAGGCGAGCCTCGCTGCGCCGCGATGCTGTCCTGGGGGCTCGGTTCATGTCCGCTCGCCCTCCAGCGGGAGAAGTAGTCTCACCGTAGTTCCTTTGCCGGGAACGCTCATCACCACGCAACTTCCCCCCAGTCGCTCCATGCGCGCCTGCATGTTCCCCAAGCCATCCGCGCCCTCGGCGGATTGGCCAGGTTCGAACCCTTGGCCGTTATCCTCCAATTTCACCGACAGGGTTTTCGCGTCGGCGGCGATCGTGAGTTTGAGTTCGGTGGCTCCCGAATGACGCAGCGCATTGTGCAAGGCTTCCTTGAAGGCCAGGAAAAGGTGGTGCCGTTGTTCGGCACCCAGCGCCGTGTCTGGCAGGCTGTCAGAGACTTCTAAACGGCATGCCATGCCTCCGGGCGCCAGGTAGCGTTGGGCAAATTGGCATAGATATCTCGAGAGGGCTCGCACTGTGTCGTTTTTCGGATTCACTGCCCAGACGATTTCGTCGAGGGCCGTGACCAATTCTCTCGCCCGCTGGTCTACCTCGTGCAACAACCCGCGCGCCAGGTCGGGGGGCATCGCCGGATTCTGGGCCAGCGCGGTATTGAGGCTGATCTGGGTCAAGCCGGCTCCGAGGTCATCGTGGAGATCCTGAGCGATGCGTGCCCTCTCCCGTTCCGTCCCGCGCTCCAGTTCAAGCCGTCTTACTCTCCGCCGGTGTTCCCGGCGACTCGCCTCCAGGACCACCCCAACGACAAGTGCAAGAACCGATGCCGTAGCCGCCACGCGGAACCACAAGGTTTGCCAGAGGAAAGGTTCCGCGGTGAAGGCGAGAGTCGCGCCGTTCTCATCCCAGATCCCTGCGTCATTGCACGCGATAACTTGGAACCGATAGTCACCGGGCGGGAGGTGCGGGTAATAAGCCACTCGGCGCCCGCCGGCTGAAACCCAATCCTTGTCCAGGCCATGAAGACGATATTTGCAGTCGACATTCTGCGGCGCGGAGAAGCTTAAGGCCGCGAATTCAAACTGCACTTGTTGATAACCTGGCTTCAGGTGCAGCCGGGCACCTTCCTTGCCCAAATCAAGAACGTCCGCCATTTCATTGTCCGCAGGAGACTGGCCAAGTTGGTATGCCGCGACGGTGCGTCCCTCCACCAGTACACGTTCGACCACCACCTTGGGCGGCACTGGGTTCTCCTGAAACCCCGGATCGATCCGGGCCACCCCGGTCTGCATCGGAATCCACAAGCACCCGTCGGCACTGGCGAACGCTCCGGGACAGGAACCGTAACTGGCCTGCGTACCGCGTAAGCCTTCATTGCGTCCGTAAAGAACCGAATGAACAGACGGCAAGCCGCCAACGGCAAAGCTATCCAATTCCGCCAGCTTTACGTTGGACACGCCCTCGTTTCCCGCAAACCATAGCCGGCCGTGCCGGTCGGCGACCATTTGAGAGACGTAATCGTTCTGAAGACCATGCGACCGACGGTACAGGCTGAAATGCCCCGCCTTCAACCGTCCGACGCCCCTTCCCGCGTAACCGATCCAGAGGCTTCCATCGGGAGTGGCCAACAGACAGCGAATCGCCTGTGGCACGCCGAGGGTGCGAGGAGTTTCATTCACCAACCTCTCCCCGTCGACCCGAAACAGCAGGCCCCCAGCCGTGGCCACCCACGCTTGGTTAGCCGTATCCGCAGCCACCGCCACCAGACTACCACCTTCTTGCGGCAACTGGTACGTACGCCATTGGCCGGCACGCCACTGCTGCAGACTCTGCCGCTGGTCCTCCGAAGCCTCGGTCCCGACCCATAATTCTTCAGGAGCAGTCGCCAGCAGGGCCCGAACATAATTCCCAGCTAATCCGTTGGTGGTGGTGAATTGAGAGACCACTTGCCCCGCGCGCCACCGGTGCAGCCCCTTGTATTGAGTCCCAATCCACACTCCCCCTCCTGGATTCGCGGCGACGCAACTAGCAAAGGTGACTGACCAACCATCGTCAGTCGAGACCGGGCTCCAGGTCGATTGGAGTTTTCTGCAAACAATCCCGCTTTGTCCCACGGACCAAAGGGCATCATCCGAGTCCTGACAGACCGAACGCACCGCTTCAAACGGCACGCCGGAGCCGATATCCGTGACTTCCAGCACACTGGGACGGAGACGATTCAACCCTCCTCGAGTGCCTACCCAGATGTTTCCCTCGCGGTCTTCCATCACGCTGCAGATTTCATTGTGGGAGGTCGGCACGCTCTCGAATCCCGAAGGGCCGAGACGAAATAATCCTGCATTCCGGGTGCCAATCCACAAGGCCCCGGCATGGTCTTCGAACAAGACGGTGGGAGTTACGTTTGGCAAAGCCGAGGGCAGGGTGCCAATAAACTCGGCTCCTTTGTCCTCGTGATATCGAGACAGCCTCAACCCAACACAAGTCCAGATTCCCCCCGACTTCGCGGCCCCAATTCGCTGGGCGACCAGGTTGGTCAGGGTGACCAATCTATCTCCGCGCAGGACCCCAATCTGGCCCCCTTTCGCAAACCAAAGTTGGCCATCACGATCTTTGACCATCTGACAAGTGCCGCCCGGTGGCAATCCGTCAGCCTGGCTGACGGGATGGAATTTCGAGTCGCGAAGACGAACGACGTCCCCACCGATGTAGGAAACCCAGATCGCTCCCTGGGCATCTTCAGTCACCAACCGCACCTCCTGGTTCCGAAGTCCATCGGCGGAGGTAAAGGCCCTGACGCTGCCTCGATCGATGCAGAGCAGCACCCCGCGGTCTTTGGCCACCCATAACCGGCCGGACCGATCGAGAAAAAGCGCCTGCATGAGACTGGTGGGCTCGCCTGCCTCCGTTGCCGGCATAAACTCCCGGAACTGCATGCCGTCAAAGCGAACGAGACCTCCTTGGGTCGCCACCCAAACGAAGCCGTCCTGCACCTGTTCGGTCCCCACCACGCTGTTGTCGGGCAAGCCCTCTGCGACCTGCCAAACACGCAGAAACCAGGCTGAATTAGTCGAGGCCGCCAGGGTGGTGCCGGTGGCGGCCAATATGAGGGCCAGGAGAAATGGCTTCAGGGACACACTGGTCGCCGGCGTGAGCACGGCGCGAGGTTAATGGTTCACCGGGTTGAGGCAAGACCGTTGTCGGGTCGCGAAAATCGTCCTTGACTTGAACAGTAGCTAACCTCACGCTGCGCACGGTGGGAATTCCCGGTTGACAGGGATGAAGTTGATTATGAAGACTTTCAAGAAATTGACATTACTTGCCGTTGGGTTGTTGGTCACGTTTAGCGCGGCCGCGCAGGTGTACACCTCGAAGTCGAGCTTCGTGGCCGATTTGTCGAGCGGTTACTACCTGGAGGATTTTTCGAGCCTTACCAGCGGCGCGGGTCCGGTGCTCACGCTGCCGTTCACCGGTGGCGCGCCGCCGGTCAGTTATGTCATCAACGCGCCGCCCGGTGGTCTGTTCGTTACTCAACCGCCAGACAAGGCGGTGGGAAATTTCAGCAGCACCGATGATATCATTGTTACTTTTAACAGTGGCAACGTGCACACGGTGGGCGCGGACTTCTTCCTCAATAATCTCAGCGGGGTCCGCCAGGCGGGTTCGATTTCCATCAGCTTTAGCGACGGCACCACCGCGGTCGTGCCCAGTTTCGAGAGCGGCGCTTATGGATTCTTCGGCATGTCCTCAGGCTCGGTGATCACCTCGCTCACCATCGCTAACGACGGGGTAAACGGGAATTTCATCAACGTCGCGAACCTCTACGTATCGTCGGTGGCGGTTCCAGAGCCATCGGCTGCCGTTCTGCTGGTGCTGGGGGGCACTCTGCTCAGCCTGCGCCGCAAGCGGGCCTGATTAACCGGGCCCGTCACGCCCTTTCCCGGTACTAACTCTGGTGTTGCAGCCAGCGTTCGAGCGTCTGAGCCGAGGCTTGCTTCTGGATGTGGCGATCCTGCCGCAGAATAAACCACACCGCGCGCAGCGCCTTGAACGGATTGCAGAAACGCGGCCACTTTCGATTCGTCACCGCGTAAAAGAGATTGCAGAAATGCACTCGATCCTCCGCCGCGCTGACTAAGGTCGGGACCCGCTGGGAAAGCTCGCGGCATTTCGACCAACCTGCATAAAAGGCATAGGTATATTGTAGCCAGTATTGCCAGCGGTTGGTATGAATGAGTCGTTCCGTAAGGCTATTGGGAGTGGAACGGGCCACCACCAGGGGTTCCCCGACCTGGACCAATTCGCCGGAACGCATCCCCATCTCGCTCAGAAATGCGACGTCATTCCCATAGGCGAGCCGCGAGTAATCGAATCCGTAAGGGTTTTCGAAATTGATGTAGTGATCGAAGACCTCGCGCGCCGCCTGGGTCACAAACAAATTGCACATCTGCGTGACCGGATAGATTTTGGCGAAAATGCCCAGCGCATAGGTATCTCCTTTGATGCGCGCGGTCTCGTAAGGTTCGTTCAACCATTGCCAGGTGGGATCCGGATGATCCAGATCGGCGCGTGGAATTGGAGCTTTGGGATCGGCGGGAATGTAGTAGCGGTACGCATTGCAGCCGGCCAACAGGTCCTTGGGATTCTGCTGCAGCACCCCCACCAGTCGTTCCACGAATTTCGGGAGGATCAAGTCGTCCGACCACACGAACGTGCAATATTTCCCCCGCGCCTCGTGCAGGAGCTTGCGCCAGGCCATCAGCGGCCCGGAATTGCTGTCACTCGTCATGACGCGCACCCGGGGATCCTTCGCCGCATAGGCCGCGATCACTTCGCGGGTGTTGTCCTTGCTCGCCTCATCGTAAATCAGGATCTCCAGGTCTTGAAACGTTTGACGCAGGCAGGACTCGATGGACTCGCCCACGGTGTGACCGTTATTGAAAGTGGGGATTAATAAACTGACCAGGGGAGGTTGTGCCATAGGTGCTTTGAATCAGGCTGGAAACCGCCCTGCCTGGAAATGATAGTGGTCGAAATTCACCGAAAAAGGCTAATGACGCGCCGCGCACGCCGTCAATCGGTTATTTCGATTGCCGGTGCTCACGGGTCATAGAGCGTTGTCGAGTAATCTGTCGCCGGGCAAGGCGAGTGTCCCGCGGTCACAATCCGGTGGGGTGATCTACGAAGGCCCAGGACAGCCGGTATTTCCGCGCGAGATGTTCGGCCAGCGCTTTGACGCCAAAAGTCTCGGTGGCGTAATGCCCCGCATAGAAAACGTTCAAGCCCAGTTCTTCCGCGAGACTGTAGGTCCAGTGTGGGCCTTCGCCGGTGATGAAAGTGTCCAAGCCGGTTTCAGCCGCCTGCTCGAGGTCCGCGCCGGCCCCTCCACTCACCACGCCAATGCGGCGGCATTGTTCTGGTCCGCCTGGGATCACGCGCACCGGTCCGCCCACCGCTTGTTCCAGGCGACGCGCCAATTCATTTCGGTTGATCCGCTGCGCCGCCTGGCAGCCGATCGGAAAGCCTTTGTAATTGAAGAATGGTTTCCGCGCCTTCAGACCCAGGGCTGACGCCAGGCAGGCGTTGTTTCCCAATTTCGGGTGAGCGTCCAGCGGCAGGTGGGCGCTATAAATTGCCAGGTTATTTTTGACGAGCAGGTTCATCAGCTCGTAGCGCGGCCCGGTCCAGGGATGGGTCTTGCCCCAGAACAAACCGTGATGGACCAGCAGCAAATCGGCACCGGCGGCCACGGCCAGGCGCGCGGTGGCCAGCGAACCGTCCACCGCGGCTGCCACGCGGGTGACGGTGCCGCGGTTCGCGACATGCAAGCCGTTGACGGCCCGGTCGTAATCCGGAATTTCCCGCAGGCGCAACAGGTGATCGCAGTAGGAGACCAAATCCAGCAAAGATGTCTTTGGCATTGGGTCAGCAGAGCATAAACCAGCGGTTCATGAAAGCTCGAAGCACTTTCTCAGCGCAGCTCCCGGCAAGTCGCGAGCCACTGTGACTCGCCCGGCGTGCGGTTCGCGACGGCTGGAGAGGGGTGTTAGCGGGCGTTTATCCCTTTGACGGAGCTGAAATTTTTTTCAACGTGCGTATTGAATTCCCGCGCAGGAATCCTATAGTGCCGCTCGGTTAGGACAAATGGAAATGAGCAACAGCAGCGACGCTTCACCGCCGTGGGATGTCACACAGGCTCGAAACCTGTATAACATCAATCGGTGGGGCGCCGATTATTTTGATATCAACGACAATGGTCATGTCACCGCCCGGCCATTGAAAGAGGCGGGGGCGGCGGTGGACCTGACCGATGTGATCGAAGAGGCCAAGGGCCGCGGCCTCAAGTTCCCCCTCTTGGTGCGCTTTCAGGACATTCTCCGGGACCGGGTGGAATCCATCAACCGGGCGTTTCGCAATGCGATCTCCGAATTTGGCTATCAGGGCCGGTATCGCGGGGTGTTCCCGATCAAGGTGAACCAGTTGCGCGAGGTGGTGGAAGAAATCCTGGACGCGGGGCGGCCGTTTGATTTTGGGGTGGAGGTCGGCAGCAAACCGGAGCTGTTCGCGGGGTTGGCGTTGCAGAGCCAGGTGGGCAGCCTGATCGTCTGCAATGGCTACAAAGACGCGCAGTTCATTCGCGTGGCGTTGCTGGGGACCAAGCTCGGGAAAAAGGTGATTTTGATCGTGGAGAAGCTGGAGGAACTGCGCCAGGTGATCAGCATTTCGCGGCAACTTGGGGTCGAGCCGTTAATCGGCGTGCGAGCCCGGCTGCTCAGCAAAGGCGGTGGCAAATGGGCGGAGAGCGCCGGCGAGAACGCGAAGTTCGGCCTTTCCACCTCCGAACTGCTGCAAGCCACGGAAATGTTGAAGGCAGAAGGCCTGTCGCATTGTTTCAAGCTGCTGCATTTTCATATCGGTTCGCAGGTCCCGGACATTCTCATCGTCAAACGCGCGGTGCAGGAAGCGGCCCGGTTTTATGCGAAGCTCTACAAGATGGGTTTTCAGATTGAATTCATCGATGTGGGGGGCGGATTGGGAGTGGATTACGACGGCAGCCGGTCGGCATTCGACAGCTCGACCAACTACTCGCTGCAGGAGTATGCCAACGACATCATCTATTACGTCGCCGACGTCTGCAACATGGAGCGGGTGCCGCATCCCGACGTTATCAGTGAGAGCGGGCGGGCCGTGGTGGCGCATCACAGCGTGTTGATCGTCGAGGTTTTCGGCGCGATTGCCAAGATTCGCCCCACCTCGGATCTGGTTTACGATCCGGATAAGGAGCATGCGCTGGTCAAGGAGATGCTGGATATCCGGAAGAACCTGCCCCGGCTGAACAAGCTGGAGGCCTACCACGATTCATTGGAGCGGCGGGAAGATGCCCAGCACATGTTCACTCTGGGCATGCTTGAGTTGCCCGACAAGGCGAAGATCGAGAACCTATACTGGGAGATCAGCCAGGAAGTGGTGAACAGTTTTCGTGGCCAGGCCTACATGCCCGAGGAGATTCGCAAACTCGAGGACAGCCTCGGCGACCAATATCTCTGTAATTTTTCCGTATTTCAAAGCCTGCTGGATCATTGGGCGCTGGGTCAGCTTTTCCCGATCATGCCCGTCAGCCGGTTGAATGAGCGACCGACGCGCGAAGCGACGCTGGTGGATATCACGTGCGATTCCGACGGGCAGGTCAACAAGTTCATCGATCTGCGCGATGTGCGCGACACCTTGCCGCTGCACCCGCTGGTGCCGAACGGCAATGGCTCGATCGAACCGTATTACCTTGGTTTCTTCCTCCTCGGCGCGTACCAGGACATCATGGGCGACCTGCACAACCTCTTTGGCCGCGTCAACGAGGTGCATGTGTTTCTCGATCCCGATGAACCCGCCGGATACTACGTCGAAGAAATCATCGAAGGCTCCACCATCGTGCAGACGCTCGATTCCGTGCAGTATGACGAGAAAGAACTCAAGCGCCAGATGAAGGCGCAGGTGGATGAGGCGATCAAGTCCGACCGCATGAAACCATCCGAAGCGATGCGCCTGCTGGATGACTACGAGCGGGGCTTGCGCGAATACACTTATTTAAGCTTCTAGTCACCCAGGCTCATGCCTGACGCGCCACCTAATCCCGAATTGATGCGCTCCCTCGGGAAGCTGGTGCGAGGGCTCTCGTGTTTGTTTTGGGGTTTGCCTATTACCCTGGTGGTTTGCTTTCACACGGTGCGTCTGGACTCGATCCGCACTTACGGCGTGGTCCCACCGTTGGCTTGCAACGGGCTCCTGCTGTACGGGCTGTGGATCATGGGCGATTTCCAGCGGCAGGAACGAGTTTGGCGCAACGCCCTCGATCTCGCCCGGGTGCTGGCCCTGATCCTCTGCGGCTTAAGCCCTTTTCTCTATTGGCTCAACCGTGTGCCGGCCAATGTGTTTTTTTTAAACGTCGTCATTGGCCTGGCCCTGGTGGCGGTGCTGTTCATTGCCAGCTTGAACCTGGTGCTCCGTCGTCTGGGCGCGATGTTGCCGGACGAGACGCTGCGCGTTGAGACCCGGCAATTCACCTGGTTCAACCTCAACCTGCTGCTGCTGACGCTGATCATCGGCAGTGTGGCCGCGGTGCTGCATCAACTGCCGCACCTGCCAAGGGCCCTGGGCGTGGTCGCCGAAGTCCTGGATCAAGCCAGCTTTTGGTTCCTGGTGGTGCTGGTGCTGCTGCCCCTGGCCATGACCATGGCGCTCATCTGGAAGACCAAGGAAGTCATCATGGAGAGTGTGTTCCACTCGCTCGCCACGAAGTAGTCTCGCCATTGCCCTGCATGGGCAGAACCCCCGCGCTCTGGTCATCGTCCCGATCTGGGAAGATTATTCTTTGGCCACTCCGAACTTGTGCACCGTTGTGGCCCTGTAGGTCTGTCCGGGGCGAAGAGTTGTCGAGGGGAATTCCGGATGGTTGGGCGAGTCCGGATAATGCTGCGTCTCCAGGCAAATCCCCGCATGCTTTGGATAGGGATAATTTCCCGGCCCGGTCAGGGCGCCGTTGGGAAAATTGGCGCTGTAGATTTGCACGCCCGGTTCCGTCGTCCAGACTTCCATAGTGCGCCCGGATTTGGGGTCGGACAGTTTCGCGGACCGCGTTAACTCCCCCGGACGCCATTGGTTGATGACGAGGCAATGGTCATAGCCGCCGTTGAACTGTTTTTCGCGAATGTCGCCGATGCGTTCCCCGATGGTATGAGGGGTGCGAAAATCCAAGGGGGTGTTGGCCACCGGCAGCAGTTGGCCGGTGGGGATGAGCGTCTGATCCACGCTGAGATAGCGGTCGGCATTGGCCTGCAATACCTGGCCGAGCACCGTGCCGGAATACGCTCCAGCCAGGTTCCAATAAGCATGGTTGCAGAGGTTCACCACCGTCGGTTTGTCGGTGGTGGCGGTGTAGTCCATTTTCCATTCGTTCTGGTCGTTCAGTTCATAAACCACCGTGCAGTGCAAAGTTCCCGGGTATCCTTCTTCGCCGTCTTTGCTGACGTAGGTCAACTCCAGGGCGACCGCATCCTTGCCGGTTATTGGCTTGGCGTTCCAGACCCGTTTGTCGAAACCTTTGCCGCCGTGGATGTGATTTGGTCCGGCATTGACCGGGAGGGAAATGGTCTGGCCGTCCAACTTAAATTTTCCGCCAGCGATGCGGTTGGCGTACCGGCCGATCAGCGACCCGAAGGCGCCGCTGCGGGCCTCGTAATCGGCCAGCGTCTCGCGGTTGGCGGTGATGTTTGTGAATTGCCCCTGGCGGTCCGGCATTTCCAGGGAATAGATAATCGCGCCAAAAGTCATGACTTTGGCCGAGGCGCCGCCGCTGTTTTTCAAAGTGTAAAGCTCGACGGCCTGGCCGTCCCTGGTGGTGCCGAAAGGAACTTTGTCGATGGTGCCCGCCGTTGCCGTCGATGTTGGCAGGGCGAGCGGCGCCAGTAATGCGAAGTTAAGGAAGGGAAGAACTCGGAGCAGGCGCAGGTTATGCATGCTCTTTATGTGCCTCGGGTCTCCCGGTCAGGCAAGTCCAATGACGTTCTCCAGGCAGGTGGCGAGTCCATCCGAGCGCTGGGGCCTGCATCGATCCTGCGGCTAATTCAGCAGGCCATACCAATTGTCTCGCTGATGCGCTTCGTAGCCCAATTCCTCGATCAGGCGGCGCATATCGTCCACCGTCATTCTGAACGTGGTTCCCGCCTGCGACACAACGTTTTCCTCGATCATGATACTGCCGAGGTCGTTCGCCCCGTACTTGAGCGCGACCTGGCCGATTTCCAGTCCTTGCGTTACCCAGGAGCTTTGCACGCTGGGAAAATTATCGAGGTAAATGCGTGCGAGCGCCTGCGTGCGCAGATACTCGTGGGCTCCAGCGGGTGGTGCCTTCAGCCGGGTGTTCTCCGCCTGGAAAGTCCAGCCAATGAACGCCGTAAAGCCTTTGGAACGGTCCTGCTGGACCCGCAGACGTTCCAGATGTTCGATCCGGTCCTCGATTGTTTCCACATGGCCAAACATCATCGTGGCCGAAGAATTTAAGCCGAGCCGGTGTGCGACGTCCATTACCTCGAGCCAGTCGTTGCTCATTGCTTTGAGCGGTGAAATCCGCTCACGCACGCGGTCGACCAGTATTTCCCCGCCCCCACCCGGGATCGAGCCCAATCCAGCGGCTTTAAAATCAGCAATGATCTTCTCCAGTGGCTCGCCGAAGACTTCCCGGAAATGCACGAATTCGCTCGGACTAAAGCCGTGGATGTTCACCGCAGGGAACTTCGAGCGCATGTGGTCCAGCAAATCGAGATACCACTGCTTTGTCAGCCGGGGATGATGTCCGCCCTGCAGGAGAATCTGTGTGCCGCCCAAGGCGATGGTTTCTTCGATCTTTTGGTCCAGCTCCGCCAGCGAGATGACATAGGAGTCATCGTCCTTTTCGGTGCGGTAAAACGCGCAGAACTTGCAGTAAACGTTGCAGACGTTGGTGTAATTGATATTGCGGTCGACGATGTAGGTGACGATCTGGTTGCCGCGACCCTCGTGGGCCGCGGCGCGCGCGAGTTGCCGCCGGCGGTCAGCCAGGGCGCCAAGTTCCTCGAGGGGCAACCCGTAAAGGCGCAGGGCTTCCGCTCCCGACACACGGGCGCCGCTCCAAACTTTCTGCAATAATTCGTCCAGGCTGGGATCGTAAATCACGATCATAAGCTAGCCGAACTTGGGCGATGAGACAAGCCACCGGAGCCGCCGGTCATCGATTGCCGTCACCGGCGGAGAGCATCTTGGAGCCAGTGACTATTTGGGCGGCAGCGCTTTCAAGGCGGCTTCGGCAGCCTGGGGCTGGCTCGCCTTGATCGCGGTTGCGATCCGGCGCACGGCGGCTTCCGCTTCCGCCCGCACCGGTTCACGGGTGAGTTGTGCTTGCGCCAGGGGCAGCGCACCGGGATGAGTCGCCCCGCCCAATGCGCCCAAAACCTGGCGGCGATCCGCGTCGTTGCGGGCGGCCTCCAGCAGCTTGGCATAGCGTCCCAGTATTTCCTCATCCGCCCGGGCGTTGCCCTCGGACAGCAGGCGCACCAGGCCTTTCAACGCGAGGGTACGTCGCGTCTCGTCGCCTGGAGTAAAGTAGACTCCGGCCAGAAGGTTCCAAGCGCCGGCATCCGGCCATTCTGACAGCGACTCGATGGCAGCCGTAACCACTGCCGGATCCGGATCGCTCATCATCTCCCGGGCGCTGGCGAGAGCGTCTTCATCACCGCACGCCGGCAGGAGGTTGAGAATCGAAATCTTATTCTCCGACGTATCGGCGCGGGACATGGCATCGCGGGCGGCGTGTGAGCGCAGGGAAGGCTGCCGAATCTTGCCCAGCAGGGCGGCGACGGTCACCTCGGCTTCGTGCCGCACCTCCGGGGCGAGGGGGCGCAGGAGTTTCGACATGGTCGCCGGCACGTCCGCGGTCCCGGCGGACAACGCCAGCCGGCGGAAGGCCGTCTTGGCCACGATGGCGTTGGTATTATCCGCTTCCGCAAGCAGCAACGGCGTGGCCGCGGCGCCCTGGCGACGGTTGATTACGATGAGGAGTTGGGCGCGCACAGTGCCTTCCGATCGCTCCAGCTCTTTCGTTATGGACTGATCAAGTAACTTGCCGGCTGGCAGGGAAACCAGCGCGGCTTCGATAAGTTTGGCCTCCTCCGGGGATGGCGAGGATTTCAGCACGCCGACGAGCGGCTCTACCGCGTCTCCGCCGGCCAGTTTAGCCACCGCCGGGATGGCGGCTTGCCGGACCACAGCGCTCTGGCTCTGGAGGGACTGTTTGGCGGCCGCGAGGGCCGGTTTGTCTCCGATGACGGCCAGGCTGTCGATCAGCCAGGCCTGCTCATCCGGGGAAAGTGCCGGCAGCAAGGCCGCAAATGCGGCACTCGAAGCAGTCGGTAGGGTTAGTCTTCCCACGGCCGCAATGGCGTTCGGCCGCAACGCCCGGTCATCGCTCTTGAGCAGGGCTAAAATCCGCGCCAGGCCGCCGTCCTTGTCGGAGCGTGTCAGACCGTCGAAGGCCGCGCGGCGGATGGCCAATTCCTCATCGGGATCAAGCAGTGATTCGTTAAGCTGGGCTGCTCCTTTTCGATCTCCGCTGGCCAACCGGGCCTGGGAGGCGTTAAGAATCGCTTCCAAAACCACTCGGTGCGGGGCGGTGGGATTTTTCCGCAGCGCTTCGAGTTCCTTCACCGCAGCGCTGGAGCCGCTCTTGCCCAGGCCGGCAATGGCGGCCTCCGCCACACCGCGATTGGCGTCGAGCGCGGCGGCGGCAAATAGTTTTACCGCCTTCGGGTCCCGGCGATCTCCGAGCACCTGGAGCAACTGCACTTTCGCTCCCGGGGCCGCGCCGGACACCGCCGATCGCAAAGCGTCATCCGCTTTTCCGGGCGGATATGTCGTGAACGCCAGGCACGCAATGCCCACGGTTTCTTCGGAGGACAAGAGCGCGGCCAGGGCGGGAACGGATTCCCCGCTTCCCACGATGCCCAGTTGTTTGCAGGCAAATCTCCGGGCCAGAAACGTGGATTCCGGTTTCAATAATTGCACCAGCGCCGATTCCAAATCTCTTCGTGCGACCTGGTTGGTGGCGGCCAGGCGCAGGTTTTCGAGCTGCTGAAAAGCCTCGAGGCTTTGTCCGGGCTCGATTTTCGAGGCAGCGGCCACCAGTGCGGAATAATCGGCGGCGGTGGCGATTTGAACGTGAATACTTCCCAGGACCAGACCGATGGAGGTGAGCAGCCGGAAGCAGTGAGCGGAGTTGAATTTCATACGCAGGATTTCGAGGTTCAGGCACGCCAGGGGGCCCGAGGTTCGCGATACAGCATGCGATTGGCCTCTTCCGAATCAAATCGCTCCTTCACCGGATCCCATTTGAGTTTGCACCCCAGGCGCAGGCAGAGGTTCCACGCCTGGCAGATGGTGATGGCCCGATGGGCCGTCTCGGCCGGGACCAGGGTGGGCCTGCGGCTGCGGATCGATTGGATGAGATTGCGCACGTGGTCCGAGGCATCGCCCCAGCCTACCGCGCCCGCGCCTTTCATGCTCAACAGCGAAGTCGGGGAGGTGGTGACCAGGTCCGTTTCGTCATCCACCTGGACCCAGCCTTCGTCGCCAATGAAACGAATGTAGCGGTCGGCAAAAGCTCCGCGTTGATACATCACGCCCTCGACGCCGTTGGCATAACGGCAGCGGGCGGCCGCAGTGAGGGGCGTATCACTGCCGAACTTCGTCGCGTCCGGGAATATGCCTTTGGCTTCAAACTCCACCGGCCCGGATTGGTCCGCGTCCACCGCCCACTGCATGAGGTCGGTGTAATGACAGCCCATATCGGTCAATACGCCCTCGGCGGTGTCCCAGAAGTATTGCCAGGCGTTGACGCGTGCCGGTACGAAAGGATGCCACGGCGCCTGCCCCAGCCAGATGTCATAATTCCATCCTGCCGGGACGGCCGCCGCTTTTTCCAGCGGGATGGCTGGTCCTTCCCAGACCTGCATTTCCACTTTCTTCAGCCGTCCCAGTTTGCCGCGGCGCGCCAGGTCCACCGCAAACTGGTAGGAAGCGGTCGAGCGCCGCTGGGTGCCGGCCTGGTAAATCGTGCCGCAGCGCTGGCAGGTGTCCGCCAGTTTCCGTCCTTCGCCGATGGTAAGGGTCACCGGCTTTTCTGAGTAGATATCCTTGCCTGCCCGGGCGGCGTAGATGGAGCCCAGCCCGTGCCAGCGGTTGCCGGTCGCGATCAGTACGGCGTCCACCTCTTTGTTGGCGAGCAGTTCTCGAAAATCCGGCAGGGCGCGGCAGTCACCATTGCCATAATGGTTATCCACCAGTTCTTTGGCACTCTTCAGCCGGTCGCCGCGGCAGTCGCTCACCGCCACGAATTGAATCTCTTTGAACGACAGAAAATTGGGCAGGATCGCCCTGGCCCGGTTTCCCACTCCCATCGCTCCGAAGGCAATGCGATTGGAAGGCGCAACCGCGCCGTTCAAACCCAGGACTGATCCCGGCAAAATCATCGGGGCCGCCAGGGCGGCGCAACTCCGCAGAAAGCGGCGGCGGGGCAGGGGTGAGCAAAGTATCTTTTTCATAAATGCTTACATCCGTTGCGAGCGGATTTCATGCTGACAGTTGATTCTCCAGAGCGCACCGCGAATGTAAACGCCATTTTTCACTCCCACTACGGGCAACAACGGCAATGGGCGTTCGATGTCCGAGAGCCAACACGCCCTTTCGACGATCATGCCGGCCTACCGGGCACGACCCGAGAGTCTCCGACCCGGTGTGCAAACCTCGAGATCGGCTGGGGTTCAAGTTGACGGTGTCTTTTTGGCCATCGTGAGTTTTTTCGCGCAGTTCTCCGCCGGTCAAATCGGTGTCGGAGGTGTTACAAGTGGGTTAAACCGCAATGATTTACAAGATGACCCAATAAAATCGGCCCTGCGGCACATTCGGTGCTATGATGCAAAAAGTTGCATTGCAGTTGGTCAGGAGTTACATGGTTATGCTCTGATTATGAATAAGACATCGAAAACTACTGGAATTAAATCGAAAACGGTCAAGAAAGCGGCGCCGGTGACAGCCGCTCCGGCAGTCAGCGCGGTCCCGGTTGTGGTGGCGGCGAAGCCCGCTCCGGCAGTGGAAACCCCTTCGGGAGTGCGGTTGGAGTTGGTGCAACCAGGCGCGAAAAGCGTCGCGGTCGCTGGTTCTTTCAACGCCTGGAAACCGGAAGCCACGCCGCTGCAGCCCGCCGGCAACGGACGCTGGACCGGAAGCCTCAAAGTAAACCCAGGTCGATACGAGTATCTATTCGTGGTGGACGGGAATTGGGTGCCCGATCCGAATGCCAAGGAAGCGGTGCAGAACCCTTTTGGCGGTCGGAATTCGGTGCTCGTCGTCAGCGCTTGACGTTCGGCTTCCTTGTTTTGGGGTGGTGAATTGGTTGTCACCGGGGTTTGCGCCGCGGTGATAAGCCTGACACCGTTGGCGTCTGTTGGGTGGGCCTGGAATCCGGCCTTTTTCCCTGCGGTCTTCCTGCGGTAACCAGCCAATGCCAAGAACTTGAGCATGGGGTGTTTTCGGGTCGATAACGGCTGGAAAACACCCCTTTGGAGCCTTCAAATCTGCCGCAAAAACGCCTTCCTGGCGGTTGGGATTCAGAGGGGCTAATGTCCACAAAAAGTCAGTTGCAAAAACTGGATTTTACCCGGAAAAAACCGCTGATTTTTTGGGCAATTAACGATAGCGTAGATTCTCCAACTTTTTTCTTGTAGCAACAATAGGTGGGGTCTATTGTTCGCCCATTCCCCTACTAATGGGGCTTCGCAATTTCACGTGGATGTTAGAAATTGCGGGAAAAATTGACTTTTTTGAGCTTAAATTAACTCGGCGGTTTGAACCGCCCATCTCAACCAGATTAAGGATCAGCCATGATCGATTCGAACTCGGAAGTATTGTCTGCTGGCCCCCAGCCGGCCTCTGCTCGGCGTGCTAAAGTGTCTGCCACCCGCCCCGGTGGAAAGGCCAAGGGGAAGGGTGGCGCCAAGGCTCTGAAAATTGAGCGTGTTTTTAGCGATGCCGGGACCTCGCCTTTTGATGGCATCGAGTGGGAAAAACGGGTGGCGGAAATCACGGATGACGGCGGGAAGGTCATTTTTAAGCAGGATAATGTGGAAGTGCCCAAGTCCTGGTCGCTGCTGGCGACCAAGGTGGTGGTGTCCAAGTACTTCTACGGCGAGCAGAACACACCGGAACGCGAAACTTCCGTCCGGCAGCTCATCCATCGCATCTGCCGCACGATCACGGATTGGGGGGTGAAGGATGGCTATTTCACCAAGACGGACGGCGAGGTTTTTTACGACGAGCTGCTGTGGCTCTGCCTGAATCAGCACGGCGCTTTCAACTCGCCGGTGTGGTTTAATGTGGGTCTTTATCACCAGTACCGGGTTGGGAACACATCGAGCCGTGGCAACTGGTTCTACAACCCCACGACCGGCAAAGCCGAGCGGGGCAAGACCCAATACGAGTATCCCCAGTGCAGCGCCTGCTTCATCCAATCCGTGGAAGACAACATGGAGTCGATCATGCATCTGGCCTACGCCGAGGCGATGCTGTTCAAGTTCGGCTCCGGCACCGGCACGGACTTGACCCCGATTCGTTCGAGCAAGGAGAAGCTCAGTGGCGGTGGACGCCCCAGCGGGCCGCTTTCGTTCCTCAAGGTCTATGACCAGGTGGCGAACGTGGTGAAGAGCGGCGGCAAAACGCGGCGCGCCGCCAAAATGAACACCCTGCGCGACTGGCACGGGGACATTGAAGAATTCATCGACGCCAAACAGAAAGAGGAACGAAAAGCCTGGGCGCTGATCGAGCAGGGCTACGACGGCTCGTACAACGGCGAGGCCTACGGCAGCGTGATGTATCAAAACGAAAACCTCTCGGTGCGTGTCAGCGACGAGTTCATGCAAGCCGCCATCGATGGGCGCGAATGGTGGACCCGGTCCGTCACGGGCGGTCAGCCGCTGGCCAAAAAGGACGCGGCCACGTTGCTGAACAAGATCGCCGAAGGCACCTGGGTGTGCGGCGACCCCGGCCTCCAGTACGATGGCGCCATCCAAAAATGGCATACCTGCAAAGGCACCGAGCCGATCCATTCCACCAATCCCTGCTCGGAATACGTCTTTCTGAACAATACCGCCTGCAATCTCGCTTCCTTGAACCTGATGAAGTTCAAGCGCGCGGACGGCACGTTTGACGTGAAGCGGTTCAAAGTGGCGGTGCGGCTGTTCATCACCGCGCAGGAAATCCTGGTGGACAATGCCAGTTACCCGACCCAGGAAATCGCCGAGAACTCTCACATCTACCGCACCCTCGGGCTCGGATTTGCGAACCTCGGCTCCCTGATCATGAGCTACGGGTTGCCGTATGATTCCGACCAGGGCCGTGCCCTGGCCGGCGCCCTGACCGCCATCATGACCGGTCATTCATATGAAGTCTCCGCCGAGTTGGCCGGGGTGAAAGGTCCCTTTGCCGGTTACCGGGATGCCCGTTGCGCCCATGTCACCAAACCACTGCGGAAAGACAACGTGGACTCCATGCTGGAGGTGATCCGGCAGCACCGCGCGGCGGCTGAAGATATTCAGCCGAGCGAAGAATTTCATTACCTGAAAGAAGAGGCCCGCAACACGTGGACGGCCGCGCTGGAGCGTGGTGAAGCCAATGGCTATCGCAATGCCCAGGTCACGGTGCTGGCGCCCACCGGCACGATCGCGTTCCTCATGGATTGCGATACCACCGGCATCGAGCCCGACATCGCCCTGGTCAAATACAAACTGCTGGCAGGTGGCGGAATGCTCAAGATCGTCAATCGCACGGTGCCGGAAGGCCTGCGACGGCTCGGCTATTCGGCCGCGGAAATCGAGCGGATCATTGCTCACATCGAACGCTTCGATACGATCGAAGACGTGCAGGAGGAAGCCGGCCCGGCGCGGAGCGGACTCAAGCCCGAGCACTTGCCGGTGTTCGATTGCGCGTTCAAACCTTATCGCGGTCAGCGCAGCATTCATTACCTGGCGCATCTGCGCATGATGTCCGCCGCCCAGCCTTTCATCAGCGGCGCCATTTCCAAGACGGTCAATATGCCGAACGAATGCACCGTGGCGGACGTGCGCGACGCCTACGTGCAGGCCTGGAAAATGGGGCTCAAATGCGTGGCGATTTACCGGGACGGCTCCAAGCGCTCGCAGCCGCTCAATACCAAGCGGACCAACGACGCGGGCGACAAACCCGACGTGGCGACCATGGTGCCGACCCTCGAGAACCGCATCAAGGAGCTCGAAGAGGAAGTCAACAAGCTGCAGGTCCTGGCCGGCCAGCCGCTGCGCCGCCGCCTGTCCGATACCCGCACCGCTATCACGCACAAATTCGACATTGCCGGACATGAAGGCTACCTCACCGTCGGCCTGTTTGAAGACGGCCAGCCCGGCGAGTTGTTCATCACCATGGCCAAGGAAGGTTCCACCATCGGCGGCCTGATGGATGGCATCGGCACACTCACCAGCATGGCGCTGCAATACGGGGTGCCGCTGGACGCACTGTCGCGCAAGTTCGCCCATCAACGGTTCGAGCCTTCCGGCTACACCAAGAATCCCGATATCCGGAATGCCTCTTCCATCACCGATTACGTGTTCCGCTGGATGGCGATGCAGTTCGTGCCCGGCTATCGCGACGCCAATACGCCCAATCGCAACCAACCGGAACTCGCCATCCCCGGCCTCCTCGAGGAGCTAAAAAAAAAGGTGAACCGGCCCGTCCCTGAGCTGCCGCTCTCGGAAGACAACGATGTCGTCGACTTGAAGCCGGGCGCGGTCACCCGCGGCGGCGGCAAGAACGGAACGCGCGCGCATCCCGAGCGCTCCATCAAGAGCATCAGTGACGCGGTCGCGCATTTCCAGCAGGACGCCCCCACCTGCCCGAATTGCGGCCATGTGGCAGTCCGCAACGGCGCCTGCTATAAATGCCTCAACTGCGGCGAAAGCCTGGGGTGTTCGTAGGGCAATTTATATCGCTATACCTATAACAGGTAAGCATTCCTGAGATCTCCAATGAGCTGTCGGCAGCAAGGTCGGTAGCTCATTTTTCTTTATCACTTTTGTGCCCTGAAAGAGAAACACCCGCTTGGGTCTGGCCCTCTCAGGGCGCGGGTCGTGTGGTACGGAGTTACCAGGGTGTTTGTTCGATGCTGTCATTGCTCCGGCTCCTCAAGAACCACGCCTTTCACCTCCATGTTCATTTCCTTCAGAGCATTCAATGCCGCCTTTCGTACCCAATATGACTTAACCCAAGGGGCATCCCCGTCCTTATAGTCCCCTTTCGGCGGATCCGCAGCCAGCTCCCTCAAGCGCGGAATCGCCTCGTGCAATTTCACATCCCCCGCATAACGGGCGCCTTTCTCTCTCTCGTGCGCATCAGCGGACTTGAGCCAGGTGAGGATCTGCTGCCTGACCGCCTCATCGATCTCGCGGCGCAGCTCCGGAGCCATGTCCAAGGAAGGATTTCGTGTCGCCAGGTCGACGACAACAAACCGCCCCCATCTCAACCGCATTACGAGATGTCTTTCAGCTTTGTCGAAGAACGAGATGCTATCGCGGTACCACAGCAAACCAGCCGTGGACATCAGGTCAATCGTGGAGCGCTCGGGAATGCCAAAGTCTTTATAGGCGAAACTACAAAGAACTGTGGCGTTTGAACGGATCACTAAAGATTCGCTGAGACTCGATTGCAACCACGCAACGTAATTGCTGGTTGGGGAGGCCACAATTTGAGGAGGCCAAGGCGGCGTTGCAGAGGCTATATGAGCGAGGAAGGTCGCTGCAAGGAGTGCAATATACCCGGCTTTCATCGAACGCGCAGCCTTGCTGGCGCCTGGCCGCTGGCTGCCGAATTGCAAACGGACGTCGGTCCGGTTGTTCAGTGCAGGCTGATGGTTGGAGTTCATTCGATGTAATTCACTGCCGTCCCGGGCTCGACATAGCCGAAAACCCGGTAACCGTGTTCGGTCCTCTCACCGGGAACGTGGATCGATTTGAGGGCACGAAGAACCGCTTGGTCCTGCTCTGGTGACGCAACTTTTATCTCCACCCACTCAATGGATTCGTAGTCCCCGTTACGAAAGTGGTAGTACCATTCCCCATCCCATTCCGGTATGAACCCGGTTTCCACATCCTTGGTGCGCCACTTGGGGTGGAGGTCGCCGAGTGAATACATCGCCAAGCGGAGTTCCTCCCACTTGGTGTTGTTCATTACTGGGGCCAGCCCGCGAGTGTTCATGTCATGCACTCTAACGCGAAAGCTCCGGCAGGGCGGGCCAGGTGCGTACGCCATGAAACAGAGACCTAATCCCGCCCATGCCTGAAGCGCTCTGGTTTGGCGATCGGGTCATGTAGCTGCTTTGGGTTTGTGGGGACTCAGCGTCGCGCCAAGCAACTTACCCGAGTCGCGTTGGAGAATCACCTCAATCATCCCGTTGTGTTCATCGCTTTCGAAATACACGACGACCGCATCCACAGCCCGAGACTTGGGAAGGTCCCCAATCTGAGGACAACACCCCTCAGGATCATCAAAGCCCTTGGCCTGCTCTCGTGCGATGGCTATGAGTTCCTCGTGAGTCATAGGTTTGTTGCCGAACGCTGCACAAAAGGGTTAGTCATGCGGAACAAGCTCAAGATACTTCTTCGGATTCTCCCCGGTGGCAGCGGCCAGGACTCTGGCCACCTCTTTCTCTTCCTCCGAACCGCGTTCTGGTGCGTATCCACCCCACCCGTATTGCTCGATTGGCGCCGGACGCAGGACCAACAACGCATGTTTGTTTGTCTTTAGCCATGCTTCATCATAGGCACCGTAAAAGGAAATGCAGAGACGGGCTCCGCCACCATCTTTGAGCGCGAAGACTTGAACCTCATCTACGCTGGTTCGGCCCTTTTTGGCAATTCTCCGCTCCGGGTTCTGATCAAGGACGATAGGTTCTTTCAGGCTCCGCATAAAGCCCAGAAGGCTGTTGGTTGGATAGGCGGAAATTGCGGGTGCATTTGTGCTTTGGTTCGAGCTAGCGGGTTGCGAACTGGATGGCTTGTCTTCCGCACAATCTCCTACGGTGAACATCGTCGTGGCAGCCAAGACGATGACGGCTGACTTGAGCATCAGAGCTTTCATGACTAACTGTGATTAAGCGGCGGCTGGTTAGCTGATCCCAGCCGCAATTTCCTCCCCTGGATTTCAAGTAAGTTGTTCATTAGCACTTACCGTTCAGTGCAACTTTACCCCTCCGGTTAGTATCTTACTATCAGAAAAATCTTGTCATATCACGCGTTGGACAGCATGCCTCCGGTTTGCCAGTTTTTTGTTGGGGCGAAATGCTTTGGTAGTTAGTATAACTCCGGAGACGGGCAGCCTCTGGAACTTTGTGCGGAGGGTGACTAAGCTTTGGTGAATGAATGAAGACCAAGTCAGAAAATGACGATTCGAGGTATGAAGGGGCCTTGGTTTCATGCTTTCCAGCATCTTGAGAAGCCGACGTGGCGTTCAGGTCATCCTTGATCCCGCCACGGTCTCCCCAACTGCGATCAGTCGTGTTTCCGCCTGCTGGTTCATGGGCGGTTTCATCTCCTCCGGTGAGGAAGGCCTTGTGTTGAAATCAACCCCGAGTTGCCGGGATAAAGGCAGGAAACAAAGCGGCTGACCATGAAGAAGCTGGTTGTCATCCTGGGAACCAATGCCTCCGGAAAGAGCGAGTTGGGGATTCGCCTGGCGAAGCATTTCGGCGGCGAAATTATCTCTGCCGATTCGCGCCAGGTTTATCGCGGCCTGGACCTGGGCAGCGGGAAGATCACGCCGGCCCAGGCGGGGACGGTAAAGCATCACCTCCTCGACGTCGCTGAGGTTTCCGAATATTTCTCGCTGGCCCAATATCAGCGGGCGGCCTACCGCGCCATCGACGACATTTCCGGGGCAGGCAAAATGCCCTTTCTCTTAGGCGGAACGGGGTTGTACATCAGCGCGGTCGTTGAAGGGTATGAGTTGGTCGACGTGCCTCCGAACGAAGAATTGCGGGCCGAACTAGAGACCATGCCTTTGGCTGACCTGGTCGAGCGGCTTGAACAGCGCGATCCGGACGCCGCCAGTCGGATTGATAAAAGCAATCGGCGCCGGCTCATACGTGCGGTAGAGATTGTCTCGGCCGGCGTTGCGAATGCCGCCGCGCAGAACAAGAGTCCGCGATACCACTGCCTGCAATTGGGTTTGACCTGGCCCCGCGAAATACTGGAGAAACGTATTGAAAAGCGGCTCCGGGACCGCCTCACGAATGGCATGATCGAGGAAGTTGCCGGGCTCCGCTCCCGTGGGGTGTCTGATATCCGGTTGGAAAAGCTCGGGCTGGAATACCGTTACATCACGCGATATCTCCGCCGAGAATTGAGCAGTGTCAGCGAACTGCAGGAACAGCTTGGCATCGCCATTCGCCAGTTCGCCAAAGGGCAACTCACCTGGTTCAGGCGTGACTCGAGTATTATTTGGCTGGATCCCGGCGGTGATTATTTCCAGGAGGCGCGCGAGCGCATTCAGGAATGGATCGGTGAACCTTCATAAATGCGATGAAAACTCCTGGCTCGTTAGACTTCTACCGATGGACGTTTCCAGTACAACAGGAAGCGACAAGGTCCGGAAACGCGACCCATTGCCCGCATCGAAAGCATGAGAGCCCCAATCGATGCATAAGCCTGGTGCTGGCCATTCTGGCCCTGGCGGTGAGCCCGGCATGGTCCCAAGCGACGAACCAGGTTCGGACCTGGGATCAATACCGGACCATCATGTGGGTGGGAGACACCGCCTACAAGGATCGCGACAAAATCCCCCTTTTCTTTCAACGGCTCAAGGAGATGGGGATCAATACCGCGATGGTTTACGGCGATGGCGATTTGGGTCCGCTGCTCGACAACCGGTTTCCGTTTTATGTTGAAAACATGGTGAACCGGGGGCTTTGCCTGAAGTGGAACTCGAAGGTCAGCGACTGGGACAAATTCGTCACGCAATGGGCGCGGGACGGGCGTCCGGATTTCGCCCTGGTGCGGGATTATGCTCTGGATGATCCGGAATGGTTGAACTGGGCCCGGGGCGAAATGCGACGGATCGCGCGAAAAGCCAGGGACCATGAACCGGTCGCTTACGATATTCGCGATGAGCTTTCCACCACGATTTCCGCGAACCCGTTTGATTACGATTTTCACCCAGTGACGCTGGCGGGTTTTCGCGACTGGCTCAAAACACAGTATGTCGATCTTGCCGCGCTGAACGTGCAATGGGAGACGCGGTTTGGCTCGTGGGACGAGGTGAAGCCGTTCACCACCGACCAGATCAAGCACCGGATGGCCAGCGGGGAGGCGATGCCGCGCGGGAAACCGGATTGGGCGGCGGTGAGCCGCGTGAAATTCGATCCGATCGAGGCCAGAAAAAGTCCTACGAGTTGGAATTTCTCGCCCTGGTCCGATTTCCGGACCTACATGGATCTGACCCTGGCGCGAACGCTCGATCGTCTCCGGCAGGCGGCTCGCGAGGTGGATCCGCGCACCCCGGTGGGTGTTGAAGGGACGCAGATGCCGCACGCGTTCGGTGGCTACGACCTCTGGCGCCTGGGGCAAGCGCTTGATTGGATGGAGCCGTATGACATCGGCAACGCGCGCGAGATTTTGGGCTCTTTCATGCCGGGAAAGACGATGGTTACCACCGTTTTTGAGAAGGAAACGGCGACGGCGTCGCGCCGGCTTTGGCACCTGTTGCTGGAAGGGGACCGCGGCTGCATAATCTGGTGGAGCGAGGATTGCCTGGATTGGAAGCATCCGAATTACGAACTGACGCCCAAGGCCCGGGCACTGGCTCCCGTGCTGCAGGAGATGGCATCACCCCTGGCGCGGCTATTCATGCGGGCCCAGCCGGAGTGGGACCCGGTCTTCATTCACTACTCCCAGCCCAGCATCCAGGCGGATTGGCTCATCGAGTCAACGGTGGATGGTTCGACCTGGCTGCGCCGCTTCTCGAGCTTCGAGGCGGACCACAACCGGATGGCCGGCACGCGAAACGGTTGGCTCAAAGTGTTTCAGGACCTCGGCTTCAGCCCGAGATTCGTTTCTTCGGAACAAATCGAAGCGGGCCAGTTGCCCACTGCAGGCCCTGGCGCGCTGGTGCTGGCGAATTCCCGGGCGATGTCGGACCGCGAAGCGCGAAAAATTCGCGAACATCTGACGGGCGGAGCGGATGCGAGCGGAAAGCGGATGCTTTTCTGGGAAGGCATGCCCGGGCTGTTTGATGAACACGGCAAGCTCCGCGCGCGCGGTCCGTTTGAGGATTTGGGGCCGGTGTCCGATGCAACGGTGGTGGCGACTGGAGAGCGGGGCGGGCCAAAGCTCAACGCCAGCGGCGGCGGGCCATACTCCGTGGATCGGCTCCAGGGCAAGCTCGACTGGGCCGCCTGGATTTCCGCGCAATTGGGAGCGCTCAGACCGCCGGTCACGGTCGATCCAGCCGCGCGGACGCGGGTGCATCGTTATCAGATGGGTCCCCATCGCCTGCTCGCCTTTGAGCGCAACATCAATTATCAGATGAGCGAGGACCTAAAGCAGGCGGGCGGCAATGAAGCGCTCGAAAGGACCGTAGAAGTGGAGGCCAGCCTTGCCGCGCCTGGTCATGTGTATGACCTCAGCACTCAAAAGTATCTTGGCCACGTGGCTCGGTTCCGGTTCACGCTCGACCCGTGGCGGCCTGCGTTGTTCGCGGTGACTCGAAGCGAAATCCAGGGCGATATCATCGCCGGGCTGGAAAGCAAGTAACCAGGCGAAGGCGCCACTGCTTCGCGGCCGCTCAGCAGTTCATATATTTCCAGTTTTGTGTTTTGCCCTCGGCGATCCACGCCAGGGCGGTCTGGAGGCGTTTTTGCCGGGTCTCCTCGCGTTTCGCGCCGGTCAGCCACTCGACATACTCCCTTTTGTGGCTGTAACTGAACTGCTCGAAATTGGCCGCCGCCTTTGGGTTGCTTTTCAGCGCGGCAAGGAGGAAATCGGGCACAGTCAGCTCGCGTTTGGTTCCGGATTTGGCGCGCGCGCGTGACGGGGCTTTCACGCCCGCATCGTTGAGCGCCGCCGCCTTGCGAATGTAGCCCAGCAGGATTTTCTTTGAAGGCAGATCCCGCAACGAGAGGAGGCGTCCGAAGCTGCCCATGGCGGTTCGCTCAGCCGTCCCGCCCACCACGAGCTCATGCTTCCAGAATCCGAACGTGGCGTGTTGCTTGAAGGCGGCCATGCCGCACAGGAGTCCTTTGTAATCAAAGGAAGGCATGCTCCATTTCAGCGTTTCCTCGACGGCGGGGCAGCCCTCATGCACCACCTCCCGCAGGTGGGCCAGGATTGGCCGGGCGAATTCAGGGGCCTGCGCCAGGTAGGCGTCGACACGTTCGTCTCGTTTACCCATATTACTGGTGAATATTCCTCCAATTTATCCCCGGTGCCGGCCGGGGCAAACGCAAATCGCACTTTTTCGGGAACCAAACCCGGGTTGGCGTCTCCTACAGGTAAGCCGCGCACCTGATGATGCCGGCGACAATTTGACCTATGACAAAACAACTAATGACTGGGGTAAGAATGGTGCGGTGGGCGGTTTTGGGTGCGATGTTGCTCGCGGGCCAGGTAGCGAACGCCACCGATTTGACCTGGATCGGCGGCACCGGACTGTGGAACGCGGCGGCCAATTGGTCGCCCGCCCAGGTGCCGACCGCGGCCGATAATGCAATCATCACCAATATCGGCACCTACACGGTGACCGTGCCGGACTCCGTGAATCCCACCGTAGCCAGCCTGGCGCTCGGCGGCACCAGCGGGCAGCAGACGCTCTCGCTCGGCCGATCGATTCTGACTCTGAACGGCGCCAGCACCGTAAACTCGAATGGCGTCCTGGTGCTGACGGTGGGTAACAGCACCGTCACCGGCGCGGGGAATTTGACCGTGACCGGATCTTTGAATTGGGCCAGCGGCACTATGAGCGGAACGGGGACCACCACCATCACCAGCGCCGGAACGCTCACTATCAACGGTGGGGTGACTCTTACCACCCGGACCTTGAGCAACGCCGGTCACACGACCTGGGGTTCCGGAAACTTCACGGCCGGCAGCGGTGCCGTGATCAACAATCTCGCCGGCGGCACGTTTGATGTCGCCTTTGACGGCCGCCTTAGTGTGGCCTCGGCTCCCGCGACTTTCAACAACGCGGGGCTTTTTCGAAAAACCGGTGGATCTGCGAGCGCCAATATCAACTCCCCGTTTCACAACAGCGGCGTCGCCCAGTCCGCATCCGGCATCCTGAGCCTGGATGGGGGCGGCACTCACACCGGAACATTCAGCACCTCGGCTGGGGGTACGGTCGAGTTGGGTGGGGGCAGCCATAGTCTGGCCGCTGGTTCACTGGTGTCCGCGGGAAGCGTGCTCAGCCTGGGAGGTTCCGCCACGCTCAGCGCAAGCGGCCTGTTCGGATCGGGTTCCACGCTTAATCTTATTTCCGGAATTGCCACGCTGGCCGCCGGTTGCGATGTCACCAGTGCCACTCTGGCGATCAATGGCGCGAATTGTGTCATTAACTACAATAGTTCGGGCACGGTGGCGGCCGTCAACCTCACCCAGGGGACACTCGGCGGTGTGAGCCCGGTGACGATTACCGGCTTGTTGACCTTGAGCGGTGGGTCGATCACCAATGCCCTGGTGATGGCCAACGGCGGGATGAATATCACTGGCGGCGTGGCTTTGAACGGCTGCAGGTTGGTAAATCCGGTGATCACGACCTGGAGCGCGGGGAATATTACCGGGCTCAATGGAGCGGTGATCACGAATTTGCCGGGGGCGACGATTGACAATACTTTCGACGGCAACATGGCGACCGGTGCCGGGACCACGCCGCTCTTTGTTAACCAGGGCACCTTCCAGAAAACCGGGGGGACGGCGGCCCTTGGTGCTACCTCCATTGATTTTCGCTTCATTAACACCGGCACGGTTGAGGTGCGGACCAATACCCTGCGTTATGCGATCAATCAGCAGAATTCCGGTCTGACTTTTCTAAAAGGCGGCGATTTGACGGCCCAGGGGCAACCGCTGCAGATCCTTGGTGGTTCGCTGGTCGGCACCGGCCTGGTCACGGTGGCGAATACGATGAACGTCATCAATTCCGGCACGATCAGTCCGGGCCTGCCGCTGGGCCAGTTGGATATCTCGGGAAATTTCCAGCAGACCAGTTCCGGCGTGTTGCACATCGAGTTGGGAGGGTATCAACCCGGAACAAATTTCGACCTGGTCACGGTCAGTGCCGGCGGAGCGGGAGGCGGGGCTGCCTTGGGAGGCACGCTGAGCGTTACTTTAACGAACGGTTTTTCCCCCACGAACGGCGCGGTATTCACCTTCCTGACGGCCCTCTCCCGCTCGGGGGCATTCGCGAATTTTCAATATCCTTCCAACGACATCGGCCTGCAGGTGAGTTATGACCTGACTTCCGCGAAAGTGATCGTGTCGAACCTGAAGCCGGTGGTGGCAAATCCCATCAGCAATCCCGCCCCCGGCACTTATGGGGCCTCATTCAACTTTCAGTTTCCGGCCAATACCTTCACTGATCCTGACAATGATCAATTGACCTATTCGGCGTCAGGTTTGCCGCCGGGCATAGCTTTCGCCGCGGCGACGCGAACTTTCTCCGGGACCCCTACCCAGGCCGGCGATTTTCTGGTTGCCGTCGCCGCTACCGACAACGGCGTCCCGAGCCTGACCGTCACCAATACCTTTACGCTGTCGGTTAACCCGGCTCCTTTGACGATCACTGCGGAGCCGCAAGGCAAGTTCTATGGCGCTGCCGATCCGCCGCTGACCTTTATCGCGAGCGGATTGCAGTTGGCCGACACCGTCGCGGCGGTGGTGACCGGTAAGTTGACGCGGACGGCCGGGGAAACGGTAACCGGCGGCCCTTACAGCATCACGCAGGGTTCGCTGACGGTGAACAGCAACTACTCTATTATTTTTGTCGGAAACGTGATGGATATTTCGCCGGTGCCGCTCAGCGTCACCGCCGATGCGAAGACCAAGACTTACGGTGCGGCGGACCCGACATTCACAGTGACCTATGCCGGGTTCGTGAACAGCGAGACCGCAGCGGTCTTGGGTGGCAGCCTGGGTTTCACCCGTGCACCAGGCGAGAACGTGGGGACTTATGCCGTCACCCCGAGCGGACTAACCAGTGGCAACTACACGGTCACATTCAATCCGGGAAACTTGACCATCAACCATGCTGCGTTGAGCGTTACGGCTGATC
>DBMR01000108.1:46294-124328 GCA_002298785.1 Verrucomicrobia subdivision 3 bacterium UBA693 | reverse complement strand
CCCGCCCCCGCCCCCAACACCGCCCACTCCTCCTGAGCCAGTCGCTTTAGCCCCCGCGCCGACCCCGGCGCCAGAACCGACGCCGACGCCTTTGCCGCACGTCGAGGTGGTGACCCATGCGCCAGCCCCGGAGCCTGTCGTGCCGCCTGTGGCTGTTGTGCCTCCAGTTGAGACGCCAACAATTACCCCAGCCGCGCCCGCCGTGGAAACGCCGGTAGCACCGGTGATCGCCCACGAACCGGCGCCGGTTGTCTCGCCGGTAGTGATCGTTCCAGCGGCACCGGAGCCGAAGCCCGCTGCAATTCCCCTGCCGGAAGCGCCCGCGAAGGCGCCGGAGCAAGCGGCCGCCCCGGCGGTACCCGTGATTCCCTCGGCGCCACCCACGCCACCGGCTCCCCCAACACCGCCGCCGCCTCCACCCGGACCCAAAGTCGGCGATAAAGTTGGCTTTATTCAGTTGCCGCCAAAACCCGGCGCCAAGCTCGCCGAAAAGCCTGGTACTGCAAAACCACCCGCCAAACCCGGCGACAAGAAACCTTTACCTTCAGACGGGCCGCAGCGACGTGACCAGCGCGGTGGCTTTCGCGATCAGAGGGGCAATTTCCGCGACCAACGCGGAGGCGCGGCCGCGTCACCCGGCGCCAAGTGGGGGCAGCCCGCTCAAAAAGGACCAGGTAAACCGGCGGAAACCGGGCCTAAATTTGCCCTGCCTTCAGATGCGCAGGTGATTTCCATCAAACCGCCCATCGTCGTCCGTGAATTGGCGGAGCAGCTCAAACAGAAGCCGTTCAAGATCATCGCAGACCTGATGGAGTCGGGCGTTTTCGCAAGCGTTAACCAGGCGATCGACGAGAGCATTGCGCAAAAAATCTGCGCCAAATACGGTTTCAAATTCGAAGTGGAGAAGCGGGAGCGCGGCAGCGGAATCATCCACGCCCCGATTCGCAAACTCGAATTGGATGTCGAGGACAAAGCCGAAGATCTGCGCCCGAGAGCGCCAGTCGTCACCATCATGGGTCACGTCGACCATGGCAAGACCAGCCTCCTGGATGTGGTGCGTAAATCGAACGTGGCCGCCGGTGAAGCCGGAGGCATCACTCAGCACATTGGCGCCTATACCATTTCATTCCCGCATCCGGAGCGCAAAAAGGAACTCGCGCAAATCACCTTCCTGGACACTCCGGGTCATGCAGCGTTCAGCTCGATGCGCGCCCGCGGCGCCAACGTAACCGACATTGTGGTGCTGGTAGTGGCCGCCAACGACGGCGTCATGCCCCAGACGCTTGAAGCGCTAAACCACGCCAAGGCCGCCAAAGTGCCCATCATTGTGGCGGTGAACAAAATCGATCACCCGAACGCCAACTCTATGAAGGTGCGACAGCAACTTCAAGACAAGGGCTTGGCGCCAGACGAATGGGGTGGCGATACCATTTTCGTGGATGTTTCCGCGCTTACCCGGCAGAACGTCGACAAACTGATCGAGATGATCCTGCTACAGGCGGATCTGCTGGAGTTGAAAGCCAACCCCACCCGGCACGCCAAAGGCAACGTCATCGAATCCGGGCTGGAGCCGGGCGGACCCACCGCCACGGTGCTGGTACGCAAAGGCACGTTACGCGTCGGCGATGTCATGATTTGCGGACAGTTTTACGGACGCGTCCGGGCGCTTATCAATGAGGAGGCTAAACGCCTCAAAGAAGCCGCGCCGTCCGTGGCGGTGAAGGTGCTCGGTCTGAACGGTGTACCGGAGGCCGGATTGGAATTCAGCGTCGTGGAAGACGAGCGGGCCGCGCGTGACCTGGCGGAGCAGCGAGCCCAGGAAGCCCGTGCGCTAGGCCAGGAAGTAGGCCGGGCCAAAGTTACGCTGGAGAATCTTTTCGACCAACTGGCTACAAACTCGAGCAAGTCGTTGCGGGTGGTGGTCAAGGCCGACACCCAAGGGTCTGTCGAAGCGATCGTCGAGGCCCTAAAGAAGATCGAGTCGACCAAAGTCTCCCTTGAAATCATTCACAGCGCCGTAGGCACGATCACGGAGTCCGACGTGGCGTTGGCTTCGGCTTCGAGCGCGGTCATCCTGGGTTTCCATACCCGGGTGGACAGCGGCGTGGCCGACAAGGCCAAACACGAAGGGGTGCAAATCAAGCTTTACGCCATCATCTACGAACTGATCGACCAGGTGAAAGAAGCGATGGCCGGTTTGCTGGAGCCGTTGCTCAAAGACGTCACGGTCGGCGTGGCCGAAGTCCGGAAGGTATTCGAGCTATCCAAGGGCGCCCCGGTGGCCGGTTCCATGGTGGTCAGCGGCCGTATCGTCAAAGGCAAAGTGCGGGTGCGCCGCCGCAAAGAAATCATTTACGAGGGGCTCACGCAATCGCTGCGCCGGTTCCAGGATGAGGTCAACGAAGTGCGGGCCGGCATGGAATGCGGCATCCGCATCGAGGGCTTCAGCGAGATCCAGGTGGGGGACAACATCGAGTGCTACACCATGGAGAAAATCGCTCAAAAACTCTGAGCGACATGCGGCGGAGCGGAGTGAGGTTGGTTACACCTGCCGCGACCGCCGCCCTGCCACGAGGATAGGTTTATGTCTTCACTGAGATTGGAACGGGTGCGCGAATTGTTGAAGCGCGAAATTGGCGAGGTCATTCGCCGCGAGTTTCCTGTGACTGAGAACGGTCTGATCACGGTCAATGATGTCGATGTGGCTGCCGACCTGCATTCGGCCCTGGTCTTCATCAGCATCCTCGGGAGCAAAGACCAGCAAAAGCGAGGGTTCGAATTAGTGCAGCAGGAGCGCAAGCGCATTCAAGGCCTGCTGGCGCAGGCTGTCATCCTCAAATACACCCCCACCCTCAAGTTCATGATGGACGACTCCGTCCTGCGGGGTAACCGCGTCCTACAGATCATCGAGGAACTCGAGAAGGAACACCCGGCGCCGGCCGAAAACGCTTCCGGTGCCGCGGACCAGGACGGCCACGCGCCCGCGCAATGAAGCCGCACCCCAAAGTTATTGATCGCATCCTCGAAGCGATCAACCAATGCCAGACCTTTTGTATCGTGGGCCATATTCGGCCGGACGGGGATTGCGTGGGATCACAGTTGGGCCTGACCCTGGCACTCCGCGCCGCCGGCAAGGATGTCGTTTGCTGGAATGAGGATAAAATTCCACAGAAATACGAGTTTCTGGATCGGCAAGGGATCATCAGCCGTCCCCGCAAAGGCCAAAGTTTTGACTGCGTGATCGCCACGGACGCCGCCAGCTTCGAACGTCTCGGAGGTGTGGGCGCCTGCATCCAGCAGCGCAAGATTTTCATCAACATCGATCATCACGAAAGCAACACTCGCTACGCCGACATCAATTGGATTTCGGCCAAAGAGCCTTCGACCGGCGAGTTGATCTTTCAGTTGCTCAAAGCCGCAGGCTGGCCGGTTACCAAGCCCATTGCCAATTGCCTGTTCACCGCGGTGTCGACGGACACCGGCTCGTTTCAATACCCGTCCACCCGTCCCTCAACCTTCCACGTGGCGGCGGAATTGGTAAGCCGAGGCGCGGCGTTGGGCGAGATTTGCGACGAAGTCTATCAATCCTATCCCGTTTCCCGGGCCCGGCTTTTGCGGCATATTTACAGCCACTTCCGTCTGACCCAGCAAAACCAGATTGCCTATTTCTGGCTGAAGCAGCGCGATTTCACGCGCACCGGCGCCGACAGCAGTGATGCCGAAGGATTGATCGATCACATACGCGCCATCGCTCCGGTGGTGGTTGCCTGCGTGTTCGAAGAAATGGGCGAGGACATGGTGCGCCTCAGTTTGCGTTCGAAAAGCCCGCTGGTAAATGTGAACGAAATCGCCGCCCAGTTTGGCGGAGGCGGCCATCCCGCGGCCGCGGGGGCGCGCATCGCCGGGCGTCCGCTCTCCGTGCAGCGCCGAGTTATTGGCGCCATCCGCAAAGCTCTCAACGCGCTAAAATCATAACATGGCACTCCAGGAATTCTCGGCGCTGGACGGCGCCATTCTCATCGATAAACCCGCCGGCCCCACTTCCCACGACGTGGTGGACGCAATTCGGCGCAAGTTCAAATTGGCGAAGGTCGGGCACTGCGGCACGCTTGACCCAAACGCCACCGGCCTGCTGATTATCGTGCTGGGCCGCGGCACCAAGCTCTCCGAGCGGCTCATGGCCGATGACAAAGTTTACGAGGGTACGATCAAGTTTGGCGAGGCCACGGACAGCTACGATGCCGATGGCGAGATTACCTCGGCGCTGCCGGTGATGCCCATGACCCTCGAGCAACTCAACGAATCGGCCGACGAGTTCGTGGGGGATCTCATGCAAACTCCGCCGATGGTCTCGGCGGTGAAAGTCGGCGGCGTCCCGCTCTACAAACTGGCGCGCAAGGGCGTCGAAGTGAAGCGCGAACCCCGCCTCGTGCACATCTACAATTTCCGCTTCTCCAGCTACCAGGAACCGGTTGGCGCCTTTCGGCTGGCCTGCACCAAGGGCACCTACGTGCGCTCAGTGGCGCACGAACTGGGCCAAAAACTGGGCTGTGGCGCCCACCTGGCAACGCTGCGCCGCGCGGTCTCCGGCAAATTCGATGTCGCCCAGGCCCTGCCGCTGGCCACCGTCCTGCAATTCTCCGAACGCGAGTTAGCCGCCCGCGTTTTGCCGTTTCTCAAATTGGCCGCGAGCTAACCATGGGCCGACTGCAAGTCATCCGCACGGCCGCGGAGCTGGTCCCCGCCGACCGGAAGATTTGCCTCGGCATCGGGTTTTTCGACGGCGTTCACCTGGGACATCAACAGCTCCTGCGGCAAACACTGGCCGATGCCCGGCGGCGGGAAGGCCTCGCGCTGGTCGTTACTTTTGATCAACATCCCAATACCGTAGTGGCGCCCACCCGGGTGCCGGCGTTGATTTATCCGCTCTGGCGCAAGATCCAGGCAATCGAGGAAGTTGGGGCGGATGCCCTCCTGCTCATTCGTTTTGACGAAGCGTTCAGCCGGCAATCCGGCGAAGCTTTTGTCCGCGACCTAAGCCGGCAACTGCCTCAAATCCAGAGCGTGTGTGTGGGGGCTAATTTTCTCTTTGGTCATCGGCGCACCGGCAATGTTCACACCCTGAAAGAACTGGGCGCCGCCCTGAATTTCTCCGTCCACGGGCTGGCCGCCGTCTCTCTGGACTCCAAGCCGGTCAGCAGCACCCGCATCCGCGAAGCGGTGGCCCGGGGAGACCTGGATGCCGCCAGCCAGATGCTCGGCCGCGCCTATTCCATCTGCGGCCCAGTGCTGCGCGGCGACGGGCTGGGACGACAACTGGGCTTCCCGACCGCCAACGTCGGTGTTGCCGGACTGGTATTGCCGCCGCACGGTGTATACGCCGCCCACGTGCGGTTCGAAGGCGGCAATTACCGCGCCGTATTGAATATCGGGGTCCGTCCCACGCTGCGCAATCCCGTGCCGGAATTACGCGTGGAAGCGCATCTGCTGGATTACGAAGGCGATCTCTACGGGCGCGAACTGGAAGTGATCGTAGCTGACCGGCTGCGGGACGAACGCCGCTTCCCTTCCACCCGGGAACTACGCGACCAGATCGCCCGCGATATTCTGGACGCCCAGATGCGGTTTTGAACACAAATCCCCTCCCAAGTGTCCATCGGAAAGAAATTTAAAAAACATTCATGAGCAACGGAATTAGCGCCATCAACCAGGCGGTGCAGGAGTCAGGGGCCTTCGTGCGCCCCTTGTTAAGCGAGTTAGGCAAAGTCATCGTGGGGCAAACTTACCTCGTCGAGCGTCTTGTCATCGGGCTGCTTGCCAACGGCCACGTCCTCCTGGAAGGCGTGCCTGGCCTCGCCAAGACCTTGTCGGTCAAATCCCTCGCCCAATGCCTGAGCGTCAAGTTTTCCCGATTGCAGTTCACCCCGGACATGCTGCCCGCCGACGTGATCGGCACGCAGATCTACAATCCGCAATCCGGCGCTTTCACGACCCGGCGCGGACCGATCTTTGCCAACCTGGTTTTGGCCGATGAAATCAACCGCGCCCCAGCCAAGGTGCAGAGCGCGCTGTTGGAAGCCATGCAGGAACGCCAAGTCACTATCGGCGAGCAAACCTACCGGCTCGAAGAACCGTTCCTGGTCCTGGCGACCCAAAACCCGATCGAGCAGGAAGGCACTTATCCGTTGCCGGAAGCCCAGGTGGATCGTTTCATGCTGAAGCTCAAAATCGGTTACCCTTCGCGCGCCGAGGAGCGGCAAATCCTGGACCTGATGGCCCGGACTTCCGGCACGCCCGCCGCCTCGGCGGTCGTGGAACCCGGTCAGATTCTCAATGCCCGCCAGGTGGTGAACGACATTTACATCGATGACAAAGTGAAGGACTACATCGTGGACCTGGTCTGCGCCACGCGTGATCCGGAGTCATTCAAGATCCAGGTAAAGGATTACATCCAACTTGGTGCTTCACCCCGCGCGACGATCTCTCTGACCTTGGCCGCAAAAGCGTACGCGTTCATTCGTGGCCGTGGTTATGTCACCCCTCAGGACGTCAAAAGCATCGGGATGGACGTGTTGCGACATCGCGTAGCCATCACTTACGAGGCCGAAGCCGAAGAAATGACGAGCGAAACCGTGGTGCAGAAGATTTTTGACGAATTGCCGGTGCCCTGAAGTCCGCACCACGCCGCCGCGCCGCACAAAGGAATGGCTCTCCCACCGCCATGATTCCCCGTGAAATCCTCAAAAAGATTCGGCAGGTTGAACTGCGCACGAACCGGCTCGTGAGCGAGACGCTCGCCGGCCAATACCACAGCGTGTTCAAAGGCCAGGGGATGAACTTCGATGAGGTTCGGGAATATCAACCCGGCGACGAAGTGCGCTCCATTGATTGGAATGTCACGGCGCGGATGAATCACCCGTTTGTCAAAAAATTCGTCGAGGAACGGGAACTGACGCTGCTGCTGGTGGTCGATGCCAGCGGCTCCGGCCGCTTCGGTTCTGTGGCGCAGTCCAAGCGCGAATTGGCGGCGGAGATCGCCTCCGTGCTCGCGTTCTCCGCGATTCGAAACAACGATAAAGTGGGGCTAATCCTGTTTACGGACCAGGTCGAAAAGTTCATCCCACCGCGCAAAGGCCGGCGGCATGTGCTCCGTGTCATTCGCGAGGTGTTGTTCCACGATCCGGCACGCCCGGGGACCGATTTGAATCACGCCCTCGAATTCCTGCTGCGTGTCACGGCGCATCGGGCTATCACCGTGGTGATCTCGGACTTTATCGGATCAGCCGGGGACCAGGACACGACCTCCGGAAAACTGAAGTCGCGAACTTTGCTACTCGAATCTCTAGCGCAATCTTCCCAGAAAATGTTGCGGCATGCCAACCGCAAGCACGACGTGGTAGCCGTGCAAATCTCCGACCCGCGGGAACTGGAACTGCCGGCCCTGGGCCGGTTGGTGCTTAAGGACGCCGAGACGGGCGAGGTGGTGGAGGTGGATACCGGCGATCCACGTCGCCGCGCGGCGTTTGCGGAGCGACAGACCCGCGCCCTGGCCGACACCGCCCGACTCTTTCGCTCGGCAGGCATCGACAGCATCCAATTACGCACCGATCAGCCTTACGCCGCTGCGTTGGGTCGTTTTTTTGAAATGCGCGAGAAGCGGCGAGGCCGCAGTTGAACCCGATGACCAACGTCAGTGCCATAAAATCTCTCGCCACCCCGCCAGCCGCCAGTGCGGGTTCCAACAACGTGCTGCGCGACATTCGCCCACCGGTGGAGATCCCGAATGGCTGGGCCTGGCTTCTGTGGCTGGCGGCGGCATTGGCAGTAGCAGCACTGGGCTACTGGCTTTGGCGATACTGGCAAAAGCGCCGCAATCGGCCCGAGCTAACGGTCAAAATCCCGGCCCACCTGCGCGCGCTGCGAAAGCTTGAACAGGCCCTCGACCTGTTGCACAACCCCCGCGAGTTTTGCATCCTGGTTTCCGATACTGTGCGCTGGTACTTGGAGGAACGCTTCGATTTCCACGCACCGGAACGGACTACCGAGGAGTTTCTCTACGAATTGCAGTCTACCTCCATGCTCACCCCGGACCAGAAGCAGAGCCTGGGTGTCTTTCTGGAACGTTGTGACCTGGTGAAATTTGCGCGCTACGAACCGCGAGAACCGGAACTGCGCGATCTCCACGCCGCCGCCGTGCGCCTGGTGGAGGAAACCCAACCGCCGCCGCCCGCCGCGCCCGGAGCACACCAGGCGGAACCGGCTGCCACTCCCGCGGCAAACTGACATGACTTTCGGCCATCCCTATCTCCTGCTGCTGCTGCTTGTGCTGCCGCTCGTTGCCTGGCTGAAAGGCAAAAAGGGCGAACCGCCGGCCTTTGTCTATTCCTCCACGCAATTGGTCCGCAACATCCTCAATGTTTCCCGGGCCAGTTCCGGCGGTTTCCTCTGGTCCTTGCGCTGGCTGGCCCTGGGCCTGCTGATTGTCGCCCTCTCCCAACCGCGCCTGACTCGCAGCCAGACTCGCATCAATGCCAGCGGCGTGGATATCGTGGTCGCCATCGACCTCTCCGGCAGCATGATCTCGGAGGATTTCGAAGTGGGAGGGAAGCGGGTGAACCGTCTGGAAATGGCGAGGCAAGTCTTGCGGAAGTTTATCGAGAAGCGCTCCAATGATCGCGTGGGCCTGGTCGCCTTCGCCACCCAGGCGTTCATCGCCGCGCCGCTCACCCTCGATCATGACTTCCTGCTCCAACACCTGGACCGCCTAAAAATTGGCACCATCGACGAGAACCGCACCGCCATCGGCTCCGGATTGACCACCGCCATCAATCGCCTGCGCGAGGTTCAATCCAAGAGCCGGATTGTGATTTTGATGACCGACGGACAGAACAACTCGGGTAAAGTCGCTCCGCTCACCGCCGCCGAAGCGGCGCAAGCCCTGAAGATCAAAGTCTATACCATCGGCGTCGGGATGCGTGGCGAGGCCCCCATGCCCACCGGCCGCAATCCGTTCACCGGCCAAACCGTCTATCGCATGGTGCCCGTCGATATTGACGAGGACACGCTGCAGAAGATCGCTGACCGCACCGGCGGGAAATATTACCGCGCCGATCGTGCGGACCGTTTCCAGGAGATTTATGCGGAAATCGACAAGCTAGAAAAGACCGAGCAAGAGGTGAAAAAGTTTGTTCAACACCGGGAGTTATTCCCTTGGCTCATCTCTCCGGGGCTGGGTTTGCTGCTCCTGGAGTTGCTGCTGCGACAGACGATATTCAGGAGGCTGCCATGAGGTTTGAACACCCCGCTTTGCTCTGGCTGCTGCTGGTTCTGCCACCGGCGATGGTGGTTTTTTTCTGGTGGGCCACCCGCAAGCGCCTATCGCTGCTCACCCAGTTCGTGCAGGCCCGACTGCTGCCAGGCCTCTTATCCGGCCTGTCGCCCGCGCGACAATATACCCGGTTTGCCTGCCTGACTCTGGCGGTCAGCCTCCTGATTGTGGCCCTGGCCCGCCCCCAATGGGGCTTTGCGTGGGAAGACGTGAAGCAGCGCGGGTTGGATATCGTCCTGGCTGTGGACACCTCGCGCAGCATGCTGGCTGAAGACATCGCTCCCAACCGCCTGGCCCGCGCCAAACTCGCCGCCATGGATTTAATGCAGCAGGCAAAATCGGATCGGCTAGGCTTGGTGGCGTTTGCCGGTGTTGCCTTTTTGCAATGCCCGCTGACCTTCGATGACGGTGCTTTCCGCCAGAGCCTGGATGCTCTCGATGTCAATATCCTGCCTCAGGGCGGCACCGCCCTCGCTGAGGCGATCCAGACGGCATTGCCGGCCTATCGTGAAGGCGATAACCACAAGGTGCTCATCCTCCTGACGGACGGAGAAGATCACGAAGAGGGGGCCGTCGAAGCGGCCGCCGCGGCCGCAAAAGCGGACGTGCGTATTTTCACGATCGGCATCGGTTCGACCGAGGGTGAGGTTCTGCGCGCCCGCGATGCCTCCGGCCGAGTTGATTATGTTCGCGACGAGCAGGGAAACGTCGTCAAATCCAGGCTAAACGAGGATTTGCTTGAAAAGATCGCTGCCGCCGGCAATGGCGCCTATCTCCGCCTGCAAGGCTCAAAGACGATGGAGTTGCTTTATCAAAACGGTCTGGCCCCCCTGCCCCGCAACGATGGCCAGGAGAAGTTGGTGAAGCGCTATCATGAGCGTTTTCATTGGCCGCTCGCCATGGCCATCTTGCTGCTCCTTATCGAAATTCTCATCCCGGAAAGCTCCCGCAAACCGCGCTCGACCCAGGCCTCCACCGGTGCCCGATCACTGGCTAGTGCGGTGGTGGTGCTGCTTTTGGCCGTCTCCCTGCCGGCATCGGCGTCCCCCTCCAGCGCTTTGCGCGAATACAAAGCTGGCAACTACGATTCCGCCCTAAAACAATTTCAGGAGCTGCAAAACAAGAACCAGGATCCGCGCCTGCATTTCAACGCCGGTGCAGCCGCCTACCGCGAGGGAAAACTCGACCAGGCCATCGAGGAGTTCGGCAAGGCGGCCAATGCCAAAGAGCTCGACCTTCAGCAAATGGCCTATTACAACCGTGGTAACTCCCGCTTTTACCAGGGCGCCCAAACTCAGGATCCGAAGGCCCGCGGCACCCAGTGGCAACAATCATTGCAGGACTTTGAAAGCGCCTTGAAGCTTAACCCCAAAGATTCGGATGCCCAGTTCAACCGCGAACTGGTAAAGCAGAAGATCGAAGAACTAAAACAGCAGCAACAACAGCAGCAGCAGCAAGACAACCAGCAACAACAAAACCAGGACCAGAAGGATCAGCAACAGCAACAGCAGCAGCAGCAGGATCAGAAGGATCAACAGCAACAAAACCAGCAGCAACAGCAGGCGCAGAACCAACAGCAACAGGATCAGCAATCAGCGTCGCAGAAAGACGAGCAACAAAAAGATTCCTCACAGGGATCCAAACCTGAAGAACAGAAGGGCGGTGCTGAAAAGCAGCAATCGCAGCAGCAGGCCAAATCAGCCGCCGGCGGCGAGCAGTCGGGTGATGAAAAGAAAGACGATGGGACCGAACCGACCGCAGCGGGCCAGATGACTCGGGAGCAAGCCCAGCGTCTGCTCGATTCTCAGAAGGAGGACGAGAAGGTGATCCCAATGAAGCCGGAGAACAACCCACGCGACTCCCGCAAGCCGCGCAAGGACTGGTAAAAAAACGAGCAGGCCAGAAGGCCTGCTCGTCGCTCGAAAAAAACTGTCTGGCGAGATTATTCGCCTTTGCCTTTGGCGGGCTTTTCGCCTTTGGCCGCGCGGGGTTTCTTTTCAGTGGCTTCTTTTTCCGCTCCCGCTTCAAAGCGTTTGCCACGCTTCTCGGTCTTGACCTCTTCCTTGCGTCCGGCTTCAGCCGCGGCGATTTCGGCCGGTTGCGGCGCCGGGGTGGTGCTTTCGACACGCACTTTGAGGGTGGCGCGCACATCGGCATGCAGGCGCAGCTCGACATCGTGGTCGCCCAGCGTGCGGATCGGCAGCTCGAGGTGGATCTTCTTTTTGTCCAAGGAGATGTCGAACTGCGTCTTGAGTTGGTCCGCGATCATTCCCGAGGTAACGGTGCCGAACATCTTACCGTCCTCACCGGTCTTGACTGCGATCAGGCAGATCAACTTCGAGATGCTCTTGGCCAGTTCGGTCATCGTATTCAGCTCGTGCGCTTCACGCTCGGCGCGGCGCTGCTTGAGCACTTCCAAGCGACGCTTGTTGACGCCGGTCAGCGGAATGGCCAGTCCCTGCGGAATTAGATAATTACGGGCATAGCCGGCAGCGACTTTCACTTGATCGGATTCGCCGCCAAGGCCAACGATGTTATGCGTTAAAATGACTTCAGTTTTTGCCATAGGAAATTGATGTTAAAGATGGATGTTGTTGGCCAGAGACTGGCACGGTCGATTAGTTAGAAAGGCACGTCGTCCTCGTCCGGGGCAGCGTCGGCACCGGAGGTTGCGTCCGCGGCCGGAGCGGCGTTCGGACCGGGGACCGCCCGGGAAACATCCGGCGGCGCGGCCCCACCGCCCTGACCGGAGTCGCGAGAGCCGAGGAACTGAAAATTGTCGATGACCACCTTGAGCTTGCTCTGCTTCTGGTGGGTATTCTTGTCTTCCCAGGTGTCCTGCTTCAACCGGCCTTCGATCAGCAGCGGACGCCCCTTCTTCATGTAAGTGCTCAGCGTTTCGGCTTGTTTGCCGAACGCATCGCAATCGATGAAACTCACCTCTTCCCGCTTTTCACCGGTCTCGGTCGTGTAGTTACGGTTGACCGCGAGAGTGATCTTGGCGATGGCCTGCCCCTTGGGGGTATAGCGCATCTCCGGATCACGGGTCAGGTTGCCCGCCAAAATGACTCGGTTAAAATTAGCCATAAATGGGGAGGTCCGGCCGCCGGACGATTAGGCTGCGGCGGGTGTTTTCGGTGCGGGCGACAGCGTGAAGAGGGTCCGGAACACGTCCGAATTCATCACGAAGCGGTGCTTAAGCGCGTCGATGGACGAAGGTTGGATTTCGAAAATCACGTTCAGGTAATAACCGGCGGCGTACTTCTTGTCGGCCACGCGGGTGAACTGCTTTTTCTCCATCTTTTGCACGGTTTCGACCACACCGCCTGCGGCGGTGATCTCCGCGGAGATCTTGTCGATCGCGTCCTTGATACCTTCTTCTTTGCCGGCGGTATCGAGTATGAACAAACCTTCGTATCGTTTCACTGCGCTTTTCTTTCGTTCTCGGGCGCCGGTGTTTCCAGCATCCCATTAAACTGATTCATTGCTTTCTGCACTCCGGCCTCGACCCAGGTCTCAGCCTGACGCGAAGCCACCGTTAAAACTTTATCCAACAACAACGTCTCGGTCGAACTAAATCGGCCCAGCACGTAATCGGTTATTTCCCGTTCGCCACGCTGCCGTCCAATTCCGATCCGCAACCGCGCGTATTCGCGCGTCCCTAAACAGCGCTCGATCGATTCCAATCCGTGGTGCCCTCCCGGGCTGCCACTCGGCCGCAGGCGAATTTCGCCCAAGGGCAAATCCGCGTCATCCACGACCACCAACAACCGTGCCGTTTCAACCCGATAAAACGACTTCACCGCCACCACCGCCTCGCCGCTCGAGTTCATGTAAGTCTGCGGCTGGCAGAGCAGCACCCGGCGCCCATTCGCCTCGGCTCGGGCGACCCGGGCCTGAAATTTCTTCTCGACCTTCCAACCCGCTCGCCAGTGCTCGGCCAAGTGTTCCACGAGCAAAAACCCGGCATTGTGCCGGGTGCGGGAGTATTCGGCGCCGGGATTGCCCAGACCCACAATGAGCCACAGGTTCTCCATGCGCGAATCGGGCCACTCTGCCGGAGTGGTATCCGGCAGAGGCCCTCAAATGAACTACTTTTTCTTTTCCGCCGGGGCGGCCTTCTTGTCGCCTGCCGGTGCGGCTTTCTTGTCGCCAGCGGCAGGGGCCGCGGCCGCACCCTTCTCCGCGCCTTTGGCGGGGGCCTTTTCGGCACCTTTGGCCGGGGCCTTTGCCGCCCCTTCTTCGCCTTCTTCCTTCTTTTCCTTGATCATCTCGACGTCGCCAGCGGCCACACCTTCGGTTGCCACCGCGGCCACTTCTTCCTCGGCGCGAGGCGCCGCCACAGCGATCACCGGAATGCCTTTGTCGCCGACCAACTCCACTCCCGGCGGAACCGGGATTTCGCCCAGGTGGATGGCCATCCCGATCTTCAATTGGCTGACGTCGACCGTCAGCACTTCGGGCAAATCTTTCGGCAGCGCGCGCGCTTTGACCTTAAACAACACGTGCTCCAGCACGCCACCATCGGTCTTCACGCCAATGGCTTCGCCCACGGTCTCCACCGGCACGTTGATGGTGACTTTTTCGTTTTCGGCGACTTCATGAAAATCCACATGCAACACCTGGCCGCTCAAAGGGTGGTGTTGAATTTCCTGCACCAGGGCCAGGCGCTTCGGGCGGGCGTCGCCGGGGACCGCCAAATCCACCAGCATCGTTTCAGAAGCCGATCCGTGGATCAGGTCCTTCAATTCCTTGGCGCCGACTTCGAGGTTTTGGGGCTGGGTCAAGCGGCCATAAATGACGGCAGGAATACGGCCCGATTCGCGCAATTGCTTTGAGCCACCACGGCGTCCGAGCGACCGAGGTGCAGCATTCAATGATACAGATTTCATGTCTTAAAACCGTTCTGGCGGCCCGGCACGTTAACTCGTGCGTCCGCCCTTAAATTCAAACAGAGACGTTACCGACGAATTGCAATGGATTCGTTTGATGGCTTCGCCTAACAGTCCCGCAACCGACAACGTGGTGATCTTCACCCCGCTTATCGCAGGGCGTAGGACAGTATCAGTTGTTACCAGTTCGTCAATAGCCGAATTGCGTAATCTTTCCACCCCTACTTCCCCCAAAACGGCGTGCGAAACACAGGCCATGACACTGGCGGCTCCCTCCTTTTTCAAAAGGTCTGCCGCAGCCACCAGGGTGCCGGCGGTTTCAGTCAAGTCATCCACCAGGAGCACGTCCTTGCCTTTGACCTCGCCGATAACCGCCATGGATTCCACTTCCGTCGCACTCTTGCGCCGCTTGGCCACGATGGCCAGCCCAGCTTCCATGACCTGGGAATAGGCATAAGCCATCTTCAACCCGCCCACGTCCGGGCTCACCACGACCACATCCTTTAAGTTCTTGCTCTTCAGGTAATCATACATCACCGGGGCCGCGTAAAGATGATCGACCGGGATATCGAAAAAGCCCTGAATTTGCTGCGCGTGCAAATCCATGGTCAGGATGCGGTTCGCCCCGGCCGCCACCAGCAGGTTGGCAATGAGCTTGGCCGTGATCGGGACGCGCGGCTGGTCTTTGCGATCCTGGCGGGCATAGCCGTAAAACGGCAGTACCGTCGTGATCCTGGCCGCGCTCGCCCGCCGCAAGGCGTCGATCATAATGAACATCTCCATCAAATGATGGTTGGTCGGCGGGCTGGTCGATTGCACCAGGTAGACGTCCTCTCCGCGGACGTTCTCCTCGATCTTGACAAACGTCTCCCCGTCCGGGAACGGTTTCACGGTAGACTTGGCCAACTCCAGGCCGATAGATGCGCAAATCGCCTCCGCCAGAGGTTGGTTGGATGTGCCGCTAAATATCTTCACGTTGATTCTTTCGTTAAAAGCAAAAATCCACCCGCAAAGGTGGACTGAAGCGAGCAGCATCCTACCACTGTCCCCCGTTCTATCAAGCCGTTTTTCGGCAGCGGCGATTAACGCCTGAAACCCCGGCTTTCCTACTTAACCACGGCCCCAACGCAATACAGGTTCTTGAAGCCGCGCAAAAAAATCTGGCCCCGACTGATGGCGGGAGAGGCGTAGGTTTTTTCACCAAGTTCATTGCGCGCCACCAGTTCGAGATTCGGCCCGGCCTTGAACACATGGGCCACTCCGTCGTCATTCAAAAAGTACACTAGCCCGTTCGCCGCCACCGGTGAGGCGTGGTGCAAGCCCGTCTTTTCGTGCCATAACACCTTCCCCGTCGCCGCCTCAAAGCACCAGGCTTCTTTGGTCGCAAAACCGGAAGTAAAAAAGTAAGCACCGACGCTGATTGGAGACGGCACATAAGGGGCACCGTCCGTCGAGCTCCAAACAATATTGCTTTGCGAAAGTGTCCCATTGCCAATCGGCCGGATGGCCTGCAGCACCCGCTTGGGCCAACTGCTGCAACTGAGCACCAGGCCGGAGGCCTCATTGTAAACCGGCGTGATCACGCAATCCTCGGAAGGACCTTCAGACACCCAGAGGGTCTTCCCATTGGCGGGATCGATGCCGGTCACAGCTTTGTTCCCCGGAATTACCATTTGCATCCGCCCGGCCATCTGCCGAATCAGCGGCGCGCTGTAGCTCTGGGTGGGATTATCGCGCTGCACTTTCCAAAGCACGTGCCCATCTTCACGGGACAGCGCCACGATGAAATTCTCGCCCTTGCTGTCACAACCGAGAATGACCTTGTCTTCGAACAACACCGGCGTGTGACTGAAACCGTGCTGGCTGTAAAACTGCCCTGGCCGGACCAACCACTTCTTTTGGCCGGAAAAATCGTAAGCGGCCACCACCACTTCCTTGCCATCCAAAAAGGTCACGAAGACTTTCTGGCCATCGGTGGCGGGAGTCGAGGAGGCGAAGCTGTTTTCGGAGTTCTTGGCTTCGAGCGGAGCCGCCAACACCGTTTGCTGCCAAAGCAATCGGCCAGTGCCCCGATCGAAACAAAGCAGGCAACGCTCCTGGGCGTCCCTCAGGGCGGTGGTCAGAAACAGGCGTTCGCCCCAGAGGATCGGCGAGGAGTGCCCTTCGCCGGAAACCGGCGTCTTCCATACGATATTGTTTGTGGCGCTCCATTGAACCGGAACCCCGGTTTCGAGACTGGAGCCGTCCCCGCGCGGCCCACGCCACATCGGCCAGTTTTCAGTTGCTGCCAGCGCCTGGCCGGCCATCAGCAAGCTACACCACCACCACAGTCTCGAACTCATGGCTGCGAATCATGAAGCAGCCATGCCGCTGAAACAAGCCGCATCTGGCTTGGGAAAATTCGCGGTGTGATTAGAATTAGAAGTGGGTGAAGCCCAAGACCGCGCCACCCTCGAGGTTTGGTGTCCCGGCTTCAGCCGGTCGGCCACGGACACACGAAACCGGCTGATGCCGGGACACCAAACTCAAACGCCATCTGGTTCATGCTCTCACCCGCGTTTAGGATCGCCGCAGACGCCGTCGTCACACCACCCGTATGACCAGCGCGGTCGTGTTGTCGCGTCCACTGCTTGCCAGCGATTCCTGCACGAGGCGATCCGCCAGGTTGGCGTTCGGCTGGGCATATTCCGGTGAACGCAATAACTCCTCGAGTTGCCCATCGTAAAGCCCTTCGACCAGGCCATCCGTGCACAGGAGAAACATATCTCCCGGTTCATACGCCACGGCGCCTACTTGCGGATCAAAGAACTGGTTCCGGCCACCGAGCGCCTTTTGGAGCAGGTTGCGTCGCGGATGGCTCCGAGCCTGGCGCTCGTTGATCTTGCCGTTGCGCAGGAGCCATCCTACGTGGGTATCATCATGGCTCAGTTGACGAATCCCACCCGAACCAGCCGCTAGATAGTAAATTCGGCTATCGCCGATATGACCGAAATACATCCAACCGGGGGTAAACCAACACAGGCTCAACGTGGTTTCCATCCCGGTGCATTCCTCGTAGTTCGCCCCCAGGCGCGCCAAGTCCCAGTGGACTTCGGCGAATAACTCCTCCAAGACATCCTCGAAACCGGCGTCCAAACCAACGGCGGACTGGCGGTAGGCCCGGGGGAGCAACGTAGTAATCTTCTGTACCGCAATTCGGCTGGCAAGCTCTCCGGCCGCAGCGCCACCCATTCCGTCGCTAACCGCGAATACGAAGTCGGCATGGCCACTGGGGCTTTCCCCGATTCGGCCCAGGTGTTGTACCTCCCGCGCGTCGAACATCAGTCCCAGAAAGGAGTCTTCATTGTTGGGCCGAATTTTGCCGCGGTCACTGCGCCCGGACCATTGCAGGCCTTTGGCGGCGGCTACTTGTGTGGGGAGATGCATTCCCGCGCGTTTACGGCGAGTCCGGCAGAATGGTTGCCAACTCAAAATCCACTATGCAAAACCGTCCGTCGGCCTGACGATAGGTCACATTGCGCATGTCGGGATCATCGTGCCGCACCCCGTAACCTTCCAGTTCTGCGAATAACTCCCGGGTGCGGTCCGCGTCCAAATGCTCAACCCTGGTGCCGCAATTACTGGTGATGATGCGCAGTTTCGTCGGATCCGCTTCCAATAATCGTGGCACGAATCCGCATCCGCGAGCCTCCAAATGGCGCAATACCTGCACCTCCCGATCATATCGTTGCTGGGCATCCTTTCCGTGATAAGTCTTGAACACCCGTCCATCAAAACTGACCTGGACGGTCGCCCGGAGTGTGTCCTTCACCTGCAACATGCCTGAATAATCCTGCCTTGGGGCTGCTTCGCGGTCAAATCAGGATCGGGATCGAATTCTGCCCAGCCTGATCAAATATCGACAGGAATTTGGACCAATGGAGCGAGAGCAACAAAAAAAGCCAGACGCTGCAACCCCCATACTCATTGGGCCTACCAAGGGTTTACCAACCTTCCAACGGAAAATAATCACCAAATGGCATCGTGCCTGCTATAGAACCTGACGTTTGCGAAAGTCCGCGAACTTAAACCATAAATCGACACAGCATTAACGCACGAAACTCCCTCCAATTACATCCATGGCGAAATACAAACTAGAATACATTTGGCTGGACGGTTATGAACCCGTCCCGAACATCCGCGGCAAGACAATGGTCAAGGAGTTCGCCAGCTTTCCTAAACTCGACCAGCTCCCGATGTGGGGCTTCGACGGCAGTTCAACCCGGCAGGCCGAAGGGCACAGCTCGGACTGCATGCTGAAACCCGTAGCCGTCTTCCCGGATTCCACCAAGAAGAACGGAGTCATCGTGATGTCCGAGGTCATGATGCCGGACGGCAAGACGCCGCACCGGACCAACTCGCGTGCTACGATTCTGGATGATCCCGATGCCTGGTTCGGTTTTGAGCAGGAGTACTTTCTATATAAAGATGGAGTTCCGTTGGGCTTCCCCAAAGGGGGCGGCTTCCCTCCACCGCAAGGCAAATACTACACCGGCGTCGGTTATGACGCGGTGGGCGACGTTGCCCGCGAAATCGTCGACGCCCATTTGGATCTCTGCATCGACGCCGGGATCAACCACGAGGGCATCAATGCCGAAGTAGCCAAAGGCCAGTGGGAGTTTCAAATCTTCGGCAAGGGCTCGAAGAGCGCCGCCGACCAGATGTGGGTGGCGCGGTACCTGTTAATGCGCCTATGCGAAAAGTATGGCGTGGACGTGAATTTCCACTGCAAACCGCTGGGACCGGACGTGGATTGGAACGGTTCCGGTATGCACTCGAACTTCTCCACCAAATACATGCGCGAAGTCGGTGGCAAGGAATACTTCGAGGCGCTGATGGCCGCTTTTGACAAGTACAAAAACGAGCACATCGCGGTTTACGGCCCGGATAATCACCTGCGCCTTACGGGTCTTCATGAGACCCAGTCGATCGACAAGTTCAATTACGGCCTGGCCAACCGTGGCGCCTCAGTCCGTGTCCCGCACAGTTTCGTGAACAATGGCTACCGGGGCTACCTGGAAGATCGCCGCCCGAATTCGCAAGGTGATCCCTACAAGATCGCCAGCCGGATACTGCAGACCATCGCGACGGTGCCGCAGAAGTAACATTCGCAAGCATGGCGGCCGATTATCCGCCGCAGCCTTTGATTAAAGCACAAGACCGGGGATCACTCCCCGGTCTTGTTGTGTACGGGTGCAACTGCACCCTGAAGGTTAAATCACGGTCACTTGACCAGTCGATAGAACGCTTTATTCACCAACGGACTGATGGTGACTGTGCTGTTGGTCCCGGCGGGCACCACCGGATTGGGAACCGTGTTCCACGTGGCACCCACAAGATCCGTAGCCGAGGTCAGCGTGTAACCAGCCCCTAACTCGGCGGACCAGGAGAGGACGAGTCCGCCCGCGATTTGGGTGGCGGTCATCTTCGGTTGGCCCGCGGGAGCAGGAATGGGTGTGCTGAAGCCGAACGCGCGCGGCACGGTGGCGGTGTAGTTCGACACGCTCAGGTAGAGATCGTCGAAATAAATCAACGACGTGGCGGTGTTTCCACCCACGAGCAGGTTGTTCAAATTCGGTCCCGTCGGACCCAGAATTGTCTGGTCATCCGGATTGCGATTTGACCGATAGTTCTGGAAGAGGACGGTCCGCGTGGCGTCGCCGTCTTTGGCAATGTACATCGTCACCAGGTCGTTGTTGAGGATGACGTCATTGAAGATCTCCATCCAGAAGTTGTAAACGTTGCCGACCTGCAAGACTGGCGTGGCCGCGAACTCCAGTGCGCTGCCGTAGCCGTTTTCGGTCCCGATTTGGGGATCACCGAGGAGATTTTGCATCTCGATGCTGGGACCGCAATCGTTGGGGTAGTCACCCCAGCTACGCAGTCCCTTGTCGGTCAGCCCGAGGAATTCATCCACTTGACCAATGTCCAAAGTCTGAGGCACGAACAGGCGCGCGAACAACGTGGCGGTCGCTCCTTCCAGAATCTTGTAATTGTTGAGTGGTAACGCAGCCATCGCGCCCGCGGCGTTAACCGCCAGCATGCGATTCCCGTTCACATCCACGATATGCAATCCCGCGTTGGGAGTCAGCCAGGGGCTGCCCAGGCTGCCCACCGGGTAACGGTCGAAGTTGTCGAGCAACGTCCATCCTGAGGCGACGCCGCCAATGGCGGCAACGGAAAGTTGCGCCGTCTTGGATTCAACACCACGGCGAACGGTGAGGGTATAATTCATCGAGGTGCTTAATTGAATGGTCAACGTGCCAGCACCGAGAACCGTCTTGTCCAGCACCGAGCCGATGCCTGGCTGGATATCGATGGCGTCCGCGTCCTTGCTGACGTCCCAGCTCAAAATGACGGAACCGCCTTGCTGCACCGCCGGCAGGTTCACGTTGAAGGAGTTGATGGTCAGTGGCAGCGGGATGACTGGCGGAGTGGGCGTTACATGAGTTGCGAGATAAACAACTTCATCCGGATCCAGCGCGCGGTTCCAAACGGCCACATCATCAACTTTCCCCGGGAATAGGCCGGAAGCCGACGCCCGCTGAATCCCGCCGATCGTCGTCGTGCTCTGCGTCATGGGATAAGTTGGCGTGTAAGTGAGAGTATCCAACACACCGTCGATGTAGAATTTCACCGGGCTGTTGCTGGCGGTTTGAACCACGCACACGTGATGCCAGGTATTATCAAAAACCGGTTGGGAGGTCTTGGTATGCTCAGCGACGATCGTTCCATTATCGTTGCGAACATAGATGACCAGCGCGTTCGTGATAACGGTTGCGGAATTGTTATTCCCAAGGTTGAATAAAGGTTGATTATTCGACAGCGAGGACTCGGAGAAGAACCGACGATCGTTCTGGCTGGAGGTATTCGGCCCGGCATTTACCCAAATGGAGATGGTATGCGCGGGCTGCTTATAAATAGGCATGGGGTCAGTGGTGGCGAAGGTGTGCTTTAGCAGGGTAGCGACGCCATCGAAATAAAAGGCATTACCCCACTTGCCCGCCACGACGTTGGTCGCGCCCAGGCTCACGGCAGTCATGTCATAGCCGCTCACCAAGTCCGGGGTTTTGCCTCCCGCCAAAACGTCCAGCGGCCAGTAGGCGACCATGCCGGGAGTAACTCCGAGCACAAAACCGTTAATGGCACTGCTCGAGGCAATCGGGTTGCCCGAAAAGTCTTTTACGTTATTGACGATCACCCCAAAATTAGCGGTGATCTTTGGCGTCACTGCCAGCGAGACGACAGTGCCGCTGGCATCAAGTGTCGCATTCGTGATGGTGTATCCCGCGATGGTATAGTTGCCAATCGTGGTGGCACTGGTGGGATCCATCGCCTCGCTAAAAGTGATGTAGACCGTCCCGCCCAGGCGGGTATTGGCTGAGACCAGGGTGGGGGCCACTGTGTCGGGAGTCACGTGCAAGACCGCATTGCTGCTTTGAACGGTGTAAGCCAGGTTGGCCACCACGGCGTAATAGACGTCCCCATCGTTCGTCAGCGCCACATTCGCAATGGAATAGGTACGGTTTGTCGCATTGGGAATTGGTTGGCCGTTGCGGTACCACTGCAGACTAGTGTAGCTCGGAACGCCTACGACGGCGATGCCAAAGCTGACCGGGCGTGATTGGAGAATCGTCTGGCTGGCCGGCGGATTGCTGGAAATACTCAGGACCACGGGAGTGTCGTAGAACGGGGCCAAATTTGCCCCTGGAATCACGGGCGTACTATCGGCTATCGCCAAGCCATTAGTCAGTTGCCAGGCCATCTGGAGAAAGTCACCGCCAGTGCCTTCACGGTGGATGGCTCGGAAGTAGTACTTCGACCCCGCCACCAAATATTGAGGCTTATTGGTCGATTGCTGGCTGGCGTATTGGGTCCATCTCAGTGCGGCGCTCACATAACCGGCAACATTTGCAATCGAATTCGTAATCAGGTTGGCAACAGTCGAATCGGTGCTGATGTAGAGAGCGCTGTCGTCGTCGGACGCTATGGCAAAAGAATACCACCCTGTGGTGTCGGGGATCAGGTAACCCTCCAGCATATCCGCATAATTGTCACCATCCGCCGCGGGAGTCGATGCGGTGGACAGATACTGGTATTCGGTGGGATTGGATGGATAGGTGGGCAAAGCCTGGAAAGACGCCAGGGTAGTGCCAGTGAAATTGCGCCAGACTTTGCGCGTCACCGTGCCAGGAACGAGGCCAAACGGGTATGTGCCATTCACCACGTTGGGGGTATACACCGTGTCTTTCAGTCCCGTAACGGCCAGAGTATGGGCGGTGGCCAGGTTGAAGGGAGCAGTTCTCAGGGTCACCACCAAACCGTTCGTGGAAAGTATCGCACTATTTACCGCGATGGCGCCGCCATCAATCTGGTAAGTAGCGACGCTGGTGGCGGAAACCGGATCGAGCGGCTTGCTCGAAGTCAGGATCAAGACTCGGTCGTAGTTCGGATCCGAAAGGCTCAACACCGGCGCGATGACGTCCGTCAGCACACCAACTACGAGTTGGGCGGTCACACTGCCGTACTGGGCGGTCATAGTTGCAGTGCCCGGCTTCAAGCCCTTGATGTTGCCCGAAGCGTCTATGGTGGCGACCGTGGGATCGCTCGAAGTCAGGGTCAGCCCTGGCAGATGCAGGATGTTCAACATCGGATAATTGACGAAGTCTCCGGTGACGGCAGTGTTAACAGTCTGCAATTCCGTCAGTTGGCCCGGGTCCAGCATGTTAATCGTGGTAAGCGTTCCCAAAACACTGAGGTCCATGGCCGGATGATCCGGACCGGTAACTTGGTTGGCCATGGCTTCGGCTCCGCTCAGCGGACGATCCCAAATGCGGAATTCATCGATGGAACCGGCCAGGTAGGCATCGCCGTTCCACTGCGACCGGCCGATGTACATGTTGTTGGTCTGCAAAACCGAAAGCGGCAGCGGTGCTGCCGCGCGGCCCGAACTCGCGAGTGCGCCATCCAGGTAATACTCCACCCAGCCGCCCACAGCATCATATACTATCACCACGTGATGCGCCGCGCCGTCATCGAGCGCGGTGGTGCTGATGGCCGAATACTCGTGGTTCGCGGCATCGCGGATCGAGCTGCGGGAACCGGCGCTTGAGTCGTGCGGGGAGAACATGATGTAGTTTTGGCCCGAGCCATTGACCGAGGCGCCAAAATCGAAGATGCGCGACCAAGTGCCCGCCGTGTTGCCATTATTCGTGGGGGTGGTCCAGAACTCGATTGTGGTATTGGTCAATCCCACCAATACCGTGCCGGGCAAAGTGGCATACGGGCCGCTGGCATCGCTGCTGACCGCGCGATTGGTAGTGCCGAGGCTCAGACCATCCAGCACCAGTGATCCGCCGGTGACTTGAGCGTTGTTGTGCAGCACGGCGTTGGCTCCACCCACGGAATCGTTGGGACCCGCGTTAAAATCATACCTGTGTATGATTTCGGCGCGGGCTGTGGTGCCCGCGATACTGGCGGCGAGCATCGCAGCCATGAGGATTTTTCGATGATTGGTTTGCATATACTGGTTTGGTTGGGGGGTGGTCGGTGTTACTACAGACTACTTCTAACCGGGAGTTACTTGAGGTGGTTCCCCTCCTGAAAATATCGCCCCGGCTGTGTCACGAAACACCAAGAGCGAGACACGTGTACGCCGCGAATGAGCGACGAATCCAGGATGGGACATGCGAAACGAGCCTAATTTGGGCCCTTGCAACTTGTCAAGCCGGAACTCGTTTCAGAAAACTTCACGTCAAGACAAGTTGTCCTGATTGCACGCAGAATTCGAATTCCAGCGTTGAAAAGCCTGGTTGCCCCCAACGTCGGCCGCTGATCTCCGCCAAGGTAGAACCACCATGGTGCACGGGCGCATTCATCCCGGGTTCGGCGTAAATTCCGCCCTGCGTGCGCTCAGCTACCGGCGCTTGCTGAAGCATCTTAGCAACGGAGATAGGCGTGCAGACCGTGCAGACCGCCTTCCCGGCCGAAACCGCTCTCTTTATAGCCGCCGAATGGACTGGTGGGATCGAATTTGTTGAATGTGTTGGCCCAGACCACCCCGGCACGAAGTTGATTTACTAATTTGAAAATTTTACTGCCCTTCTCAGTCCACACACCAGCACTCAGTCCGTAAGGGGTGTTGTTGGCGCGCTCAATCGCCTCCTCGGGCGTACGGAAAGTCATCACGGCCAACACGGGCCCAAATATTTCCTCACGTGCGACCCGGTGTGAGGCGGTAACCCCAGTGAGAAACGTTGGCGGAAACCAATAACCTTTAGCCGGCAGCGAGCACTGGGTTTGCACCACGGTGGCGCCCTCAGCCACGCCGCAATCCACCAGCTCGCGAATCTTCTCCAACTGCGCCGAGTTGTTAATGGCCCCGACATCCGTGTTTTTGTCGAGCGGATTGCCGACTCGCAAAGTTTGGATGCGGTCGCGGAGGCGTTGGACGACCTGCGCGTAAACGCTTTCCTGAACCAGTAAGCGCGACCCCGCACAGCAAACATGACCCTGGTTGAAGTAAATCCCGGCGATCACCCCTTCAATTGCCTGGTCCAATGCCGCATCCGCAAACACGATGTTTGCGGCTTTCCCGCCCAGTTCGAGCGTGATCCGCTTCTTCGTGCCGGCGGTCAGTTGGGCGAGTTGCTTCCCAATCTCGGTGGAACCGGTGAAAGCAATCTTGTCCACATCGGGGTGCTTCACCAGGGCGGTGCCGGTATCACCGGTGCCGGTCAGGACGTTCACCACACCACGCGGCAAACCAGCCTCTTGAAGGATTTCCGCCAGTCGCAACAAGGTCAGGCTGGTGGATTTCGAGGGTTTGATGACCACCGTGTTACCGCAGGCGAGGGCCGGGGCAATCTTCCATGCCGCCATGAGCAGCGGAAAATTCCAAGGGATGATCTGCCCGACCACCCCGAGCGGCTTGGGATCGCGGCCCGGAAACGCATAGGTCAACTTGTCCGCCCAGCCGGCGTGGTAGAAGAAATGAGCCGCCACCAATGGCAAATCGATATCCCGGGTTTCCTTGATTGGCTTGCCGCCGTCCATGGTTTCCAGAATCGCCAATTCGCGGGAACGCTCCTGGATGATTCGCGCGATACGGTAAAGGTACTTTCCGCGTTCCCGGCCCGGCATGGGACCCCATACCTCGGTAAATGCCCGGCGAGCAGCGCGCACCGCCAGATCCACATCCTGTTCTCCCGCCCGGGCGATGTCCGTCAACTTCACCTCGGTTGCAGGATTGATGCTGGAAAAGTAATCCCCTGTAGATGGGGGAACAAATTCGCCATCGATGAACAGGTCATGCCTCGGTGCAATGGGAAGATAATCGTGGCTCTCCGGCGCCGGAGCATAATCCCACTTGTTGCCAAAATTCAGGCTGCGCGCGCGTTCCGACACCACGGGGCGGGCGGTATGAGTCACGGCGGTTGCCGCTCCCCGACTCGGGGCGGGAGCGCTGAAAGTAGCTTTGCTGGTCCTGGCCTTTTTCATCGGATCATGGGAAACACGTGCTTAAGGAAGAGAGAAGTAATCGGACCCCTGGTAGCGTCCGTCGGTCAGCCTGGCGATCTGCATCAGCACATCATTCAGCAAGGTGCTGGCGCCAAAGCGGAAAAGATCTGGTGTCAGCCAGTCATCGCCCAGAGTCTCCTTCACCATCACCAGGTACGCCAATGCCTGCTTGGAGTTGCGGATGCCGCCCGCCGGCTTCATGCCGACCCGAATTCCAGTCTCAAAAAAGAACTCCCGGATGGCTTCGAGCATAACCAGAGTCACCGGCAGCGTAGCTGCAGGTTGGATCTTTCCGGTGCTGGTCTTGATGAAATCAGCGCCGGCGTCCATGGCGATGCGGCTGGCAAGCCGCACATTATCATAAGTGACCAATTCGCCGGTTTCGAGAATGACCTTGAGGTGCGCCGGGCCACAGACTGCCTTAATCGCGGCGATCTCGTCGAACACACGCGCATGATCGCCCAGGAGAAAAGCCGGACGATCAATGACCATGTCGATTTCATCAGCGCCGTCGCCCTGGGCACGCCGAACTTCTTCCAACCGCGTACGCAGTGGATACTGCCCACTGGGAAAACCGGTAGCAACCGATGCGACTTTTACCTGGTCATTGTCTCCAAGAAAACGGCGCGCGTAGCGCACCATGTTCGGATAGACGCAGACAGCTGCACAATGAGGCACGCCGTAGCCCTCGTCGGCGGGTTGCAGCGCTTTGCGGCAAAGATAAGCCACCTTACCCGGCGTGTCTTTGCCTTCCAAGGTGGTCAGGTCCATCATCGAGACCACCATGCGTAAACCGGCCAGTTTGGCACCTGACTTGATACTGCGCCGGGTGAACGCCGCGGCCCGCTCCTCGGCCATTACCTGGTCCACCGAAACCGGATTGGGTGCTCGGAAACCTGCGGCGCCCCCCGGTTGAACGGAACTCACCATCCGCTCCGGAACTACTCTGGCCTTAATTGCGGCAGCCATAAAGCCGTCACTTACTTGCCCGCTTGCGGATTCTCAATGAAGGCATAACACAGCAGGTGGCAAATGCCCATCTGCGCATCTTCTACCCGGCCATAATGCGTGTCGTTGATGGTCATGACCAGTTCGGCGATTTCCGCCATCTTACCGCGTTTTTGGCCCACCATGGCGATTGTGCGCAGCCCGTGATCACGGGCCCAGGCCAGCGCCTTGACGCAATTGGGCGAATTACCGCTGACACTTAAGGACATGGCTACGTCTCCGGGACGACCGTAGTTTTGCAGCTGGCCTACGAACACGTCCTCGTAGCTGTAATCATTGCCCAGGGCCGTCATCCAGGCGGTGTTGTCGTTGAGTGACACGACGCGAAAACGTTTGCCCAACTTGTCCGAGGAACCTTTGCCGAGATCCGTAGCGAAGTGTGAGCAATTGGCCGCGCTGCCGCCGTTGCCGAACACGAAAATCTGGCGATCGGCCTCCAAAGCTTCGCGCAAAATCTTGATCCCCTTCGCCACCCCTTCAACCGGGATGGAGTCGTGCGCCGCCTTTTGGGCGCTGATGTAATCAGAAATCCATTTATTCATAGAGAGAATTATCGCCGGGGTTTACCGAATGTCAGGCAAAAGTTAACGCGCCAGCAAGAATGAGGACGGAGCACCGGCGGATGAGCCGCCCATGGCAGCAAGCAGGAGCGCGCCAACCGGCACCGCTTGCGCGCCCAGACCGGCTAACCGCACCTCCGGTCCGGGAGCAAACGCGTCCATCACAAACCGCTGCAGTTGTTTCCGCACACCGGCACGCAGCGGTTCCCCCACCCCTGACAACCCTCCGCCCAGGATGATGACCGCAGGATGAAACAGGTGGGTCACATGCGACAACGCAAATCCCAGGTCCGCGCTCAACTCATCCAGAATGCGTTTCGCCGCAGGGTCACCGACTGCGAGCGCTGCCGCCAGGTGCCGGGACTCCGCTTTGCCCTCTGCACCAGCCAACCGCCACAACTCACCAGCCGGCTCCCGGCGGATTTGCTCTCGAATCCGGGCATCCAGCGCCCACCCTGAGCACCGCGATTCCACCGTCGCACCGCTGCGATCCAGTCGCACATGCCCGATCTCCGACTCCCCGGGGACCTGGCCATGGTAGATCGTGCCACCCTGAACCATTCCTCCACCAACACCACTGCCAAGCGTGATGTAAAAAACGGGATCAAAACCTACGCCCGCACCACAACGAGCCTCCCCCAGAGCCGCCACGTTCGCGTCGTTGTCCACCCAGACCGGAACTTTGGCCAGTTCCTGCAGCCAACTCCGCATATCAAACCCGGACCAGCCTTCCACTTGGTGTGAGGTGCAGATCTTTCCGGTCTGCCATTCCACCGGACCACCAAAGCCTACCCCAACCGCCGCGAAAGCATGACTGGCCGACAACTCACGAACACCGCGAACGATCTTCTCTCGAATTCCGCTCGCCCCCTGCTCCGCCTCGGCAGCATAACCTCGCGAATCAAGGATTTCGCCAGTGCCGGAGCCAGCGACCAGTTGCAGCTTGGTGCCGCCAATTTCAATGCCTAAATATCTTGCAGTATCCATGGTGAATGGCCGTAACGATACTGAATGGGAAAGTGAGTGGCAAACCCGGGCATCCGGTTGCGACCTCTGGCTCAAGCCAGCAGTCGGGCACCCGCCGCCGCGCGCGTATGGAAAATCTCCGGTTGAATACCTGTGCGATATTCATAGAGCTCCTGGAACCGCCGGGTGAGAAACGCCGTGGCCTCTGACTTCACCACGCAAACCGCGCAACCACCAAAGCCGGCACCGGTCATCCGGCACCCCAGCACACCATCGCCGGCGAGCTGCCGGGCGATCTCAACCACCGCATCCAACTCGAGACAACTTACCTCGAAATCGGCCCGTAATGAATCATGGCTCGCATACATCAGTTGTCCCAGGGCTGCCCAATCGCCCGCGGCGATGGCTCGCGCGGCCTGCAATGTACGCTCGATTTCAGTCACCACATGTCGCGCCCGACGAAATACTACCGGGTCAAAGCTTGCTTGCGCGGCGGACAGATCTGCCACGGAGGCGTCCCGCAAGGCAGGCAATCCCAGCACCGTGGCAGCCTCCTCACATTGCGCTCGACGTTTGGCATATTCAACCTCGCCGACCCGCCGACGTACCGTCGTGTTTATCACCAGCACTTCGACATCGCTGCCGGACATAGACACTGGGGTGGAGGTATTGGTGCGGCAGTCCAGCAGCAGCGCATGGTCCTTTTGGGCCATAACCGAGGTGTACTGATCCATAATCCCGCACGGCACCCCAGCGAATTCATGTTCAGCCTTTTGGCACAGCAGAACCTTTTCCAGAGGTTCCAGTTTGCGATGGGTAATCGCCTCCAGCAAGGTCGCCGCCCCCACCTCAAGAGCCGCACTGCTGGATAAGCCACCGCTACTGGGCACCGTGGAGTCGATCACCGCCTGATACCCGGGAAACTTCCGCTCCAATCCCATGAAATTGGCCGTCACACCGCGGATGTAATTGGACCAGGAAGGATTTCCACGGGTCAAGCCCTTCAGATTGAAGCTGGCGGTATCCCCAGTCGTCATGCTGTGCAGGACCACTTCCCGTCGCGTGTTCTTGTCCCCGGCAAACACAGTGTAACGCTCGATCGCCATGGGGAGCACGAATCCCTGATTGTAATCCGTGTGCTCGCCAATCAAATTGACGCGACCCGGCGCGGCGGCGATCCAACGGGGGGAGTGGCCGAAGCATTTCGCATACAACTCGGCGGTGCGTTCAGCCATCAAATCCAAACTCATAACAACAGTCTGCTTAACATAATGTTTTATCACTCGCGCGCCAACACTTATCGAGGGCACCCGGCAGGCCTTCTCCCTCCAAATCCCTGGAATACCGGGGCTTGCCGGTCCAGAACCGAAATGGTCTAGCGATATTAAGCACCTTACGAAAAGATTGCTTTACGTGAGACCCGGCCTCAAATTGAAAGCCAGATTGTATGAATACCCCAGCAAAAAATTCCCTCACTCTGAATCGCCGACATTTCCTTTCCACGTGCTCCGCCTCCGCCGCCGCACTTTGGGCGGCCCCGGCGTTTGTAGCCAATCTGCGCGGTGAAAATGCTCCAAACCGCAAACTAAACATTGCTGGCATCGGCATCGGCGGCCAGGGCGCGTCCGACCTGCGCTCGTTCGAGAGCGAGAATATCGTCGCCCTATGCGACGTCGACAAAGCGCACGCCGCCCACACGTTCAAGCGTTACCCCAAAGCGCAGCAGTTCACGGACCTGCGCAAGATGCTGGATGAGGTGAAAGAAATTGACGCGGTGGTGATCGCCACGCCGGACCATTGGCACGCCTTCGCCGCGCTCGAAGCCATCCGGCGCGGCAAACACGTCTACTGCGAAAAGCCGTTGACCCATACGGTTGGCGAGGCCCGCCTCCTCGCAAAAGCCGCGCGCGAGGCGAAAGTCGCCACGCAGATGGGGAACCAGGGTCAGGCTTCCGAAGATACCCGGCGGCTGTGCGAAAACATCTGGTCCGGAGCCATCGGCAAAGTGCGTGAAGCCCACATCTGGACTGATCGCCCTTCCAACGGCTTGTTTAACGAGTATTGGCCACAAGGCGTAGAGAAACCGAAAGATACGCCCGCTGTTCCGGATACCCTGGATTGGGATATGTGGCTGGGACCAGCACCCAAGAGGGCCTATAATCCGATTTACCTGCCCTTCCGCTGGCGCGGGTGGTGGGATTTCGGAACCGGCGCGCTCGGGGACATCGGCTGTCATGCGTTGGATTCGATTTTTCGCGCGCTCAAACTCGGCGCGCCGCTCACCGTCCAGGCGGCCTCCACCCGTGTGAACAAAGAAACCTACCCCCTCGGGTCCATGGTGACTTACCATTTCCCAGCCCGCTCCGCCGCTCGGCAGACTATCAACGAGTTTCTGACCGGCGTCGCCACCGGCCCCAAAGGCGATATCGAGATGCCGCCGTGCAAATTGTGCTGGTATGATGGCGGGTTGCGCCCGCCCCGCCCCGAATCCCTCCCCGACAGCGTGCCCATGGCGGACAACGGACGGCTAATTATCGGGGACGAGGGTTACATCCTGAACAACGCGATCTTCCCTGAAGCCCGACGAAAAGCGGTCGGCACCATCGCCAGCACGCTGCCAAGATCGGTCGGGCACCACGAGGAGTGGGTCCGAGCATGCAAAGGCGGACCCAAAGCCGGAGCAAACTTCGACTGGGCCGGACCATTGACGGAGGCCGTCCTGCTCGGAAATGTGGCCTTGCGACTTCAATTGCGCGAAGATTTGACCCTCCAAAAGCTCCGCTGGGACAGTGAAGCGTTGCGCTTCACGAATCTCGAGGAAGCCAACCAGTTCGTCAATTCCCATTACCGCGAAGGCTGGCGCGTCGGCGGTTAAACGCCAAACGACGGTTCCAGCCCTCGTCCCACTAATTCTGAAGGTGCCGATCCCCGGGCGCTCACGCCCGGGGCACAGTCCATTTTGACAAATGGGGGCGGGTGGCTTATCCGTATCTAATAGACACTTGAAGTTTGCCTTAACTCTATCACTGTAAACGGTATGCTGATTTGCAGGGCAAAGAAGACCGACTCCGCCTTTACGCTGGTGGAGCTGCTGGTGGTTATTGCCGTCATTGGGATCCTGGCCGCGTTGCTCTTGCCGGTGCTCGCGAGCGCCCGCGCCAAATCCCGCGCCATTGCCTGCCTCAATAATTTGAGACAGGTCAGCCTGGCGTCGATGCTTTATGCGGGAGACGCCAATGACCGCATGCCCTACAATCTCGGCACGGCGGAGATCAAGCAGGCGGTGGCTCAGGATCAATACGTCAATTGGACCAGCCCAATCATGAGCTGGGAGGTGGATTCGGACAACACCAACACCATCGTTTTGACCAAAGGCGGCATCGGTAGCTACCTGGGACGGCAGGCGGGAGTTTATCGTTGCCCTTCCGACAACGTCGTTAGCGATCTGCAGGCGGAGGTCGGTTGGTCCCGGCGCGTCCGCAGTTTATCCATGAACATGATGGTGGGGGACGCCGGGGAGTTCACCCGCACCGGTGCAAACGTAAATAATCCGTACTACCAGCAGTACTTCAAGGCCACTCAGATTCCGCAACCAACCGAGATTTTTGTTTTCATCGAGGAGCATCCCGACAGCCTCAATGATGGGTATTTCCTGGACCAACCGGAAAGCAACCGGTGGATGGACCTTCCAGCCTCCTGGCACAATGGCGGAGCGAATCTCACCTTCGCGGACGGGCACGCGGTCGCGCATAAGTGGCGGTTTGCCAGCACGCGCCCGCCTAACGCGGCCTATGCCGCGCATCTTCCGTTTGCAATTCCCTACCCGGAACTGGGGGATTTTAACTGGCTGATGGCTCGCATGAGCGCCGAGAACGCTTACGACTCCGGCACGCGAGGCGGCTACTAGCCCGCTCGCTTCAAAGGTATTTCTTCACGAATCCAGGTTCCTCCGGTCCGGCAAGGGTGTAAATCTTGTCGCCGCTGGTCCAGCTTACGGACACCTGGTCGGCCACCTGCGAAACCTGGGGTTGGGCGGGTGGCGGATCCTTGACAGCCGAACGGTCGGTTACGAAAAGAAAAACCATCTCTTTGTCGCCCCGGTCGAAACAAACCATGCTCACCGGATGCCCGCGCCATTTGAGCACTCCGCCCCCCGTTAATTTGCGGGACCGCAAACCTTCCGGCACCAGGTAATCCGCCGGCGCACCACCCGCAGCCAGGTGCTCGCGCAACCGCGCCATGTCCGAGGTATGCACGTCCATGTGATAATCCCGCACCGCGCTGGCCACCATGCGGGACTGGTACAGGGCAAACCGTTCATATGACGCGGGACGGTTGAACAGCGCGCCTCCGCCGGCCAATAGCAGGACCACCGCCGCCGCGGCCATCCACCGCGTTGCCGGTCTCCGCCAAAAGGCGACCGGCAACGGAACCACTTTTCTGGAGGCCAGGATCCGTGCTTTGAGATCGGCAGGCGGCGCCAACTGACGCAGGCTGCGCCGCATGGTCTCCTGAAATTCACAGTGCTGCCGGAACCAGGTGGCCAATTCCGGATCGGTCCGCGTAACCGCCAAAGCCTCGGCGATCTCCGGATCCTGCTCGTCCGCCAGCCCCGGACGATACAAGATCAGCACTTTTTTCGCGTCCGCGCTATTCACTAGTTCCTCCTTCCCCCCGGGCGCCCCGAAGAGATCTTCCGGCCAGTGCTTTCAACTGCATCAGACCCCGGGCCAGCCGGGATTTGACCGTGCCCAGCGGGATTTCCAGCACTGCGGCGATTTCAGGGTAGGAATAGTCTTCCAGGTAAAAGAGGGCGAGCGCGGCCCGGTATTGTGGATCCACCGCGGCCAGCAACTCGACTGCCTCCCGGGCATCAAGCGATACGGAAAAGCCCGCCTCCGCCGCCGGCAACTCGTCCTGAGCCTCCTCCAATTCCACATGGTGAAACCGCGTCCCATGCCGTTGCCCAGCCAGAAAGGTCCGATGCAGGGTCGTGAAGAGCCAGGGCTTAACCTTTGAGGAATCCCGCAACTGGTGCCCTTTGGCCGCCAAGGTCAGAAACGTCTCCTGCACCAGGTCAGCGGCATCATGTTCCGTACGGCTCAGACTCATCGCAAATCGGTATAGCGGCTCGTAAAACTGGCTTACGATCGAGTCGAAGTCCAGTTCGCCCCCTATGGGGCTTCCGAAATGTGAGTCTTGAGCCGGCACAAAGGTTCCCAAAAAAATGCAAGCACAGCCTAAAACCACGAAACCAGTGTGGCAAGCATGGGATAGGGGCGCCGGAAACCGGCTCCCCACCGCCGACCATTCCCCGATCTTTGGGGGGTGGCAAAAATATTTGGGAACCATCAACAGGTCTCATGCCTCTCATTAGTATGGAACACGAGAAGAACCCCGTCCGCCGCATCCCGATCCTGGTATGGGGCGAGCGCGAGTTCACGCTCACGGTGCCGTGGATCCGGGATCATCCGGTCCCGGACCCGACCGAGCGCCGCGACCGAAACTTGGCCGGCGGGGAGCGGATCGTGCCGATCAGCATGTACACCACAACTCGAAAAACACACATGAGAAAACAGCTCGGAAAGATGGCAGGGACATTGTTATTGGCCCTGTGGTTCGCGCCCACCGGCGCACACGGGGACTCGATGATTTTCAACCCCGTGGCGGACACCTTTATCAACAGCGCGGCGCTTAATAATAACGGCGGGGGGCTTAGTTCATTCGACGCGGGCCGCGACGGCGGCAACCTGGGAACGCCCGGCATCCGGCACGGATTGCTGCGCTTTGATCTCAGCGGCCTGCCGTCGGGTTCGGTTGTGACCTCGGCGGTGCTGACTCTGAAAGCGGTGAAGATCCCGGGTTTCGGTGCGGTTGATTCCTCCTTTGATCTTTTGCGGGTGAACGCCGCGTGGGCGGAAGGGACGAATTCTGCGTCGAATAACGGCGGACCGGCCAGTACCGGAGAAAGTTCCTGGAATGCCAGAATTCAGGGAACCGCGAACTGGACGACCCCGGGCGCAATGGCCGACACCACCGGCACCCCCAGCGCCACCGTAGCGGTGAATTCCACCGTGAACGCCGTATATGCCTGGGGTGGATCGGGGGTCCTGGCTGACGTGCAATTCTGGCTAGCCAACAGTGCTCAGAACTTCGGCTGGCTCCTAAAATCTCAGGACGAGGTAAACGACCGTACGGTACGAGGATTTGGTTCGCGCGAAAGCGTGGATAAACCAACATTGACGATTGGCTACACGCCGGCCACCAGTTCCAACAATCCGCCCATGGCCGGCATCAACAATCCCACCAATGGCGCGGCATTCACCACCCCGGCGAACGTGACCATCGAAGCCACCGCGACCGACAACGACGGCACGGTAACCAATGTGGCTTTCTTCGATGGAGCAACCTTGCTGGGCAATATTGCGTCTGCGCCGTACTCCTTGACCGTCGGGCTTTTTCCGGGGAGCCACAATTTGACGGTGGTCGCCACCGATAATCTGGGCGCCACCACCACCTCCACAGCCGTAACCATCTCGGTAGGCAGCGTGGTCATCAGTAACCCGATCGTCCCCCGAATTCCCAAGGGCGATATCGCCGTCGAACTCGAGACGATCGCTGACGGCATGGCGTCTCCTTTGAGCATGGCCGTGCCGGATGACAGCAGCGGCCGCATGTTTGTGAATGACCAGGATGGCCGGGTGCACGTAATCATTGGGAAAACGCGGTTGGCCACGCCCCTGCTGGATTTGCGCTCCCGCCTGGTCCTGCTGGGGGCCTACGACGAGCGGGGATTGCTGGGTCTCGCCGTCCATCCCAACTTTGCGCAGAACCCATTGATCTACACGTACACCTCCGAACCGGTCAACGGCACGGCGGATTTCACGACGGGTGTGGCGAACGACCATCAATCGGTCATCACCGAGTGGCGCATCAGCGCCGCCAATTCCAACCTCGTCGACGTGGCCTCCCGACGCGAAGTGATGCGCATCGACGAACCCCAATCGAATCACAACGGCGGCACGATGCGGTTTGGCCCGGATGGCTTGTTGTATGTAACTCTGGGTGACGGTGGCCAGGCGAACGACGTCGGCACGGGCCACGTGGCGGGTGGAAACGCGCAGGATCTCAACCGCATCCTGGGGAAGGTTATTCGCATCGATGTGAACGGAAACAATGCCGCGAACGGCAAGTACGGCATTCCGGCTGGCAATCCCTTCATCGGGACGAACGCTCTACCGGAGATCTATGCTTACGGATTGCGAAATCCATTCTCGTTCAGTTTTGATCGTCAAACCGGCCAGTTATACCTGGCGGATGTCGGCCAGAACAAAGTCGAGGAGGTCGACATTATCACCGCCGGCGGTAATTACGGCTGGAATCTTCGGGAAGGCGCATTTTGGTTTGATCCGAGCTCAGGCTCAGTCGTTACCGCTCCGGTACGTCAACCCCCGACCGGCATGATCGATCCCATCGCACAGTACGATCACGACGACGGTTCGGCGGTCATTGGTGGCTTTGTGTATCGAGGCACGGCGATCCCACAGCTTGCGGGGCGCTATGTTTTCGGAGATTGGGGCAGTTTCTCCGCGCCGAGTGGCCGCTTGTTCTACCTGGATGACACAAATGGCGTGACGGAACTGCGCATGGGCGGCGATGATCGACTGCTCGGTTTATGGCTGAAAGGCTTTGGCGAGGGACCGGATAGCGAACTCTACGCGTTCGGCAGCCGCTGGCTTGGACCCAGCGGAGACGCCGGCCGCATGGTCAAACTCGTACCGGTTGGCACTGCGCTGAACCTCGGCGGCCTGACGCCGGCCAACAATACCAATGTGGCCGCGTCCTGGTCCGGCGGTTTGGGCCCGTTCGCTCTGCAGCGAAAAAGCGAGCTGGCTGATGCCAGTTGGACCAGCGTTGTGATCACAAACCAACGCGCCGCCGTCGTAGCTCAAAATGGCGCTGCCGGGTTCTTCCGCGTCGAGGAAGCCGGACGCCTCCCCACCGTCCCGCTGACGGCTTATGCCACCGGCGGGGGTGAGCATCCGGTCAACGGTTCCACGGCCACGGCCTTCGGGATCTTTCACCTGAATGGAAACAGCATGACATTCAACATCAGCTACCAGGGGCTCTCGGGTAATGCGACAGCCGCGCATATTCACGCCCCGGCCAGCACCTCCGGAAACTCCGGGGTGCTGATCGATTTCTCCCCCTACAATGGCGGGGCGTGGGGTTCAAACGGGACCGTGTCCGGCGTCATCGTGCTCACCGACACCCAAAAGGCGTACGTTCTCGCCGGTCTCAGTTACATCAACTTCCACACGGCCTCCTTCCCCGGTGGAGAAATTCGCGGACAGATCGCACCGGTGAACCTTCAGGTGGAGCTCAGCGGCTCGCGGGAAAATCCGGTGACGTCCGCCACTGGTCGTGGCTTGGGGAATCTGTCCCTGGTGGGAAATCAACTCACTTTAAATGTCACCTACGCGGGCCTGAGTGGATCGGCTACTGCAGCCCATATACATGGTCCGGCAGTCCCGGGCCAGAATGCCGGCGTGTTAGTGGACCTCTCGCCATTCAACGGCGGGGCATTCGGATCCCAAGGCAGCCTCTCGGGCAGTGTCACGCTGACCCCCGCGCAGATGTCCGCGATGATCGACGGACAGACTTACATCAATTTCCACACGGCCCTGTTCCCGGGCGGCGAGATTCGCGGCCAGATCGTGCCTCACCCCACCGGGGTGCCGGCGACGGTTCTGCTGAGCGGTTTGGCGGAGAAACCGACCGCATTGACCAACAGCGCTACTGGCGACGGCACTCTCAGTCTCGAGGGAAATCGGCTTACGTTCAATTTACGCTACAGCGGACTCTCCAGTGCGGCCACCGCGGCCCACATTCATGGTCCAGCCAGCAGCACCGTTAACGCGGGCGTCATGATCGACCTGGCGCCGTTCAATGGCGGCGCGTTCGGCACCGCTGGAACCATCTCCGGCTCGGTCAACCTGACGGTGGCGCAACGCAACGCCTTGCTCGGCGGTTCCACCTACATCAACTTCCACACGGCGGCTAATCCGGGCGGCGAAATGCGCGGCCAAATCGCGCCCGTAGCCATGAGTTCCACCTTAAGTGGCAACAATGAACGACCCACTCCGCTGGCCACCACCGGCACCGGCTCCGGAACCTTCGCCCTCGTGCGCGACCGACTGGCGGTGGCAGTCACCTACCGGAACCTGTCGAGCACCGCCACGGCGTCCCACATCCATGGCCCGGCGTCATTGACCGGCACCGCCGGAGTGCTCGTGCCGCTAGATCCCTACAATGGCGGTGCTTACGGCATTTCCGGCAGCCTTTCAGGCATTGCCCCCATGACGGTCCCGCAACTGCTAAACCTCATTGACGGGCTAACCTATGTAAACGTCCACACCAGCCTCAATGGTGGTGGTGAAATTCGCGGCCATATCTTCAGGTAAGTGAAGTTGTGGTCAATGGCCGCAGCGCCGGGGATTGGGTGGTCGCCCCGCCCCGGCGTGTTTTTTGTACCCGGAACGCTGAATAATGCTCCGACCGGTTGGCTCCCATGGCCCAGAGTCCTTTTGCCGAGCGTTATTGACGGCGGGTGATTCGGAATTGACCCCAGAAGCGAAAGGGGGTTTCCTTACGCCTTTCGCTAATGAGCCAATCCAAAACCAGCCTGGATGACTTGAAGATTGACCGCCCCCACCACTCGACGGAAGGCTCGCGTGGATGGCTGATGCTGTTGCTCCTGGTTCTGCTGCTCCTCGGAGCCGGGATAGTTGTTTATCGATTTGCCGGAAGCCGTGCCGTAGAAGTGCGAACGGCGATCGTGCGGGGGGCTCCCGCCGGTCCCACCGGTGAAAGAACCGTCCTGAATGCCTCTGGATACGTCACCGCCCGCCGGGAAGCCACCGTCTCCTCCAAAGTCACTGGCAAAGTCGTGGAAATCCTCGTGGAAGAAGGCAAGCGCGTCCAGGAAGGCCAGATGCTCGCGAGGCTCGATGACACGAACATCAAGGCCAGCCTGGATTTGGCAGAGGCCCAGTTGAAGGCGACACAGGCAGGACTGGCCGAAACCAGGGTGCGCATCCAGGAAGCGGCGCGCGAACTGCGTCGCGTCCAAAGCCTGCTCCAGGCGGCAATTGCCACCACCGCGGATTTTGACCGGGCGGAGGCGGCAGAACTCGCCCAACGGGCGCGTTTAGCTCAGCAGGAAAGCCAGGTAGTGGTGGATGAACGGCAGGTCGCCCTGTGGCGGCAGCAAATGGACGATACCATCATCCGCGCTCCCTTCACTGGCATCGTGACCTCGAAAAACGCCCAACCCGGGGAAATGATCTCCCCGGTATCAGCGGGAGGCGGCTTCACGCGCACGGGCATTTGCACCATTGTGGACATGGACTCGCTGGAGATCGAGATCGACGTCAATGAAAGCTACATCAACCGCGTCACGGCGGGACAGCCCGTGCAGGCGGTGCTGGATGCCTATTCGCAGTGGAAAATCCCCTGTAAAGTCATCGCGATCATTCCCACCGCGGATCGGCAAAAATCCACCGTGCGAGTCCGCGTCGGTTTTGACAAACTGGATCCACGCATCCTGCCCCAGATGAGTGTGAAGGTCGGGTTTTACGATACGAACGAGGCGAAGACGGGGAGCTCCACCCGGGCGGTGAAGGTCCCCAAAGGCGCGATCCGCCAACTGAATGGGCGGGACATGGTGCTGGTTGTGGCCGGCGGGCGCGCCGAACTTCGGGCGGTTACGATGGCCGAGAGCGGCAACGACGAGTCCACGATCACGAGCGGTTTGGCAGCGGGCGAGCACGTGGCGGTGGACTGGCCCCCGGACCTGAAGGACGGGGCCAAGGTTAACGAAAAATCACTTTAATTCCGCTGGACGCCAGTTGCATCTTTGGCAATCCACGGCTTTGTTAAGAGGCGACCATGAGCAATGCAAACTCGGAAATCCTGGTGGATGTCGACGGCGTGGAAATGGTGTTTCGACGCGGCGCGGAAGAAATCCACGTCCTGAAAGATCTCCACCTAAAGGTGCCTAAAGGGGAATTCCTGGCCTTGATGGGACCTTCCGGCTCGGGAAAGAGCACGTTGTTGAATCTCATCGGAGGGCTGGACCGTCCGACGCGCGGGAAGGTCCGCATTGGTGGAGAACCGCTCGAGGGATTGTCAGATCGGCGGCTGGCGGATTGGCGGGCGCGGCATATCGGATTCGTCTTTCAACTCTACAACCTGGTGCCGGTGCTGAGCGCCGAGCGCAACGTGGAATTGCCGCTGCTGCTCACGCACCTGACCAAAGCCCAACGCCAAAAGCACGTGGCGGCGGCGTTAAATATGGTCGGCCTGTCACAACGGGCACGGCATTTTCCCCGCACACTCTCGGGAGGTGAACAACAGCGGGTGGGCATCGCGCGGGCCATCGTTACCGACCCCACTTTGCTGCTGTGCGACGAACCGACGGGCGACCTGGACCGTAAAGCCGGGGATGAAATCCTCGACCTGCTGCAAGCCCTGAACCGGGAACAAGGCAAGACGATCATCATGGTGACCCACGATCCGCACGCTTCGGCGCGCGCCTCGCGAACGGTGTATCTGAATAAAGGGCAACTGGCCAGCGAACCGCTGCAATAATCCTGGAATCCCGCACCATGAAATTCCTTCCTGTGATTTGGAGTAATCTCAAGCGCAAGAAACTGCGCACGACCCTGACCCTGCTCTCGATCCTGGTGGCGTTTGTGCTGTTCGGTTTTCTCTCGGCGATCAAGCAGGCGCTGGCGGGCGGCATCAGCCTCGAAGGCGCCAATCGCCTGGTGGTGCGCCACAAGGTCTCGATCATCCAATTGCTTCCGGAATCCTACAAAGCCCGCATGGAACGAATCCCCGGTGTGTCTGCCGCCACGCACCTGACCTGGTTTGGTGGCATCTACCAGGATCCCAAGAATTTCTTCGCCCAGATGCCGGTGGTGCCGGAGGAGTTCCTGCCTATGCACCAGGAATTCCTGCTGAAGCCCGAGGAGAAACAAGCCTGGCTGCGCACCCGGACTGGCTGCATCGTGGGCCGCAAAACGGCGGAGAAATTCCATTGGAAGATTGGCGACAAAGTCCCCATCCAATCCGCCATCTGGGCGCAAACCGACGGCAACCACACCTGGGAATTTGAGGTCACCGGCATCTTTGATGGCAAAGACAAGAATACTGACACCACCCAGATGTTCTTCCGTTACGACTATTTTGAAGAAGCACGCATAGGGGCCAAAGGCCAGGTCGGCTGGTACATTGTGCGGGTGGCTGACCCAGCCCAGGCGCCCCAAATCGCCAAAGCCATCGACGCCGAATTCGCCAACTCACCCGCTGAAACCAAGGCGGAAACGGAAGGCGCATTCGTCCAGGCCTTCACCCGTCAGATCGGAGATATTGCGCTCATCACCGCCTCCATCATGGGCGCGGTCTTCTTCACCATCCTGTTGGTGACGGGCAATACCATGTCGCAATCGGTGCGGGAACGGACCGGAGAAATCGGCGTGCTCAAAGCGATCGGGTTCAACCAGGGGCAGGTCCTGGGACTGATCCTGGCGGAATCCTGCCTGATCTCTTTGCTGGGCGGCGTGGCGGGCCTGGGTTTGGCCTGGGTCATGATTGGCCGGGGCGATCCCACCGGGGGCATGCTGCCTCTGTTCGCGTTTCCCGTACGGGACCTCGCTATCGGATTCATTATCAGCATCGTTCTAGGTGTGGTCACGGGAGTGTTTCCCGCCATTTACGCCATGCGTCTGCGAGTCGCTGATGCTTTGAGGAGAATTTAATTATGGCCGGTCCCATTAACTGGTTGTCCCAGGTGATTTCGATCACCAAGTTTGGCCTGCTCGGCATACCGGGCAGGATCGGCTCGGTAGCCGCCGCGGTTTGCGGCATCGCCGGAGTCGTAACCGTCCTCGTTGGGGTGTTGTCCATTGGCGCGGGCTTCCGCCGCGCCTTGGAAGTGTCCGGCTCGCCAGACAACGCGGTGGTATTGCGCAGCGGGGCCGATAGCGAAATGGTGAGCGGCTTAAGCCGGGAGGATGTGAACCTGATTTCCGAGGCCCCGGGCGTGCGCCGGGACAATGGCAGCCCGTTGGCTTCGCCCGAATTGTTCGTCATCATAAACCTCCCCACGCGTGCTACCGGGATGGATGCCAACGTGCCAATGCGCGGTGTGGAAAAGGCCGCGTTCCAGGTCCGAGACCATTTCAAGATTGAATCGGGGCGCGCGCTCGAGTGGGGCAAAAACGAAGTGATCGTCGGGGCGGGGGCGAGCGGACAGTTCGCCGGGCTGCACGTGGGCGGCAAAGTGCCGGTGGGCCGGTTTGAATGGCCGGTGGTCGGTATCTTCTCCGCAGGCGGTAGCACTGCGGAATCCGAGATTTGGACTGATGCCCGGGTTTTGCAGGCGGCTTACGACCGGGGTGATTCCTACCAATCCGTGCAGGCGCGGCTGGAATCACCGGCGAAGTTTCAGGCGTTCAAAGATGAACTCACCACCAACCCCCGTTTGAATGTCAAAGTGGTACGACAGAACGATTATTACGCGGAGCAATCGACCGCGGTCACCAAGTTGATCAATACCCTGGGCTTCCTGGTGGCACTCTTGATGGCTTTCGGTGCGGTTTTCGGCGCCCTCAACACGATGTATACGAGCGTGTCGGTCCGTAAACGCGAAATTGCCACCTTGCGCGCGCTGGGCTTCGGCGCCAGCGCGGTGATTGCGTCGGTCATGCTGGAATCGTTAGCCCTGGCTTTAGGGGGCGGATTGCTCGGCGGCGGACTGGCCTACGGCGCTTTCAACGGTTTCCACACCTCGACCATGAACTGGCAGAGCTTCAGCCAGGTGACGTTCGCTTTCCAGGTGACCCCGGAATTGCTAACGCAGGGAATCGTCTGGGCGGCGCTGATCGGCCTGCTCGGAGGCCTGTTCCCGGCTTTGCGCGCCTCGCGGGTATCTATCTCCGCAGCTTTGCGGGATCTGTAAGCCCCCGCACCTTCGCTGCCCCCCGGGGGTGGTATTCGACGGCGGGTGCGGCTTGTGCCGTGTTCGGACTAAGCCTACCATGGCGCTAGTGAAAAACGCTCTCTTATCCCGCTGGCGCGCCAATTTCCTGGCGGGTCTGGCGGTGGTGCTGCCCGCCATCATCTCGGTGGCGGTCATCATTTGGCTGTTTGGCACCGTGGCACGGTTCACCGATCTCCTCCTCATTTTTGTGCCACGCTCCTGGACCCACCAGGACGACGGCGCCGGTCCGCTCTTTTGGTATTCCAGCCTGTGGGCTTTCATGCTGGCTATCCTCCTGATTTGTGCGGTCGGGCTCGGAGCCCGCAACTATTTCGGCGAAAAGATTATCGAGTTGGTCGACGCCGGGCTGATGCGCATCCCGCTGCTCAACAAGATCTACGCAGCGACAAAACAGGTCAACGACGCCTTCGCGACCAGCAAAAAGGCCTCTTTCCGCACGGTGGTGGCGCTGGAATTCCCCAGCCCAGGCATGTACTCACTGGGGTTTGTCACAAATGACGGCGATGATGGGCTGCCGCTGCAAACGGGTCAAAAAATGGTGACCGTCTTTGTGCCGACAACTCCCAACCCCACCTCTGGTTTCCTGGTGCAATTGCCTGAAGAAAAAGTCACCAAGCTGCAAATGAGCGTGGCTGACGGCATTAAGTACATCATCAGCCTGGGCTCCATCCTGCCGGATTTCAAATCCACACCGCCCCCGGGATTGAACGCCGGAGCAGCGCCCCCAGAGGCTTAGCCCCATGCTTGAATCAGCTTCCGGGATTATTCTGCGGACCCGCCTGCTCACCGAGACGAGCCTCATCGTCGTGTGGCTCACGTTGGAGCAGGGTCGCATCTCGACCGTCGCCAAAGGTGCGCGCCGCGTAAAATCCCCCTTTCTGGGCAAGCTGGACTTGTTTTACGAGGCTGATTTTACCTTCCAGCGAAGCCGCAGATCGGATCTGCACACCTTGCGAGAGTTGGCTTTGAAGGAAACGCATGCGACTTTGAGAGAGGATCTGGGCTGCCTACGACAAGGCTCCTATTTTACCACCCTGGTCGAAGCCACGACCGAGATCGACACCCCAATCCCCGGCATTTACGCCCTGCTCAAAGATGCCGTTCGGGTAGCCTCCACCGCCCCGCCCCGCCCGGAAACCCTTTTCGCCTTCGAACTAAAGCTGCTGAGCGACTTAGGCATGGCTCCTGACTTTAGCCAAACCCGCCTCTCACCCGGCACCGTGAAGGTGGCGCAAGCGCTGCAATCGGAAAGCTGGGACTTCATAGGGCGCATTCGAACGAATCAAACTCAAGTAACTGAGCTTAAACAATTTCTGCACGGTTACCTGATCTACCACCTCGACAAGTTGCCATCCGGCCGGGAATTGGCGATTGGCTGATCCCCCCCCCGGTGAATACCCGCCCGGGTATAAGCTGCTCCCAAGGGGGAAAGACTTTGTCGCATTCTCCTCTGAGGCCAGTAAACAGAAACCCCTGCCACAGTCGCCTGCGGCAGGGGTTTTGAGATTACTAAATCAGCCCGACTTAGAACTTGTAGATGACGTTCAGAGCGAGCAGATAAGCATCGGCGCGGGTGGGTTCGCCCGGGATGGTCCCGCCGAACATGTAACCTTTGTCCGCGTGATCCCAACGGAATTCCAAGCGGGTGAGCACGTTGGCCCACAGGTCATACTGCACCGTCGCCGTGGTGGTATAGACGTTGTTATCCATAGCGATCGCTTCCGGCTGGTCGCCATCCGCGCGCGTCCATTCAAACCGGCCATGGAGGCTCAGTTTTTCGGTGGCTTGGAAGGAGAGATAGCCCGCGAGCGCGCTGACATCACCCTTAACCGTGCCGATAGCGCTGTTGTAGGTGGTGTTGGCGTTCAGGAAGTCCCAAGCAACACCCGCGCGCAAACCGGTGACCGGAGTCGCGATGGTGGCGCCGACGTAGTAGCTCTGGGCCGGGAGCCCGTAGCCGGTGTTGGCCACGGTTTCATTGAAACCGCTAACCACGCCAGCATACAGGGTGGAACCCTTCAGGAAACCCATGCTTTCCGGAGCGGTGATCGCCACAGAGCCCATGTAGGTCTTGTAGGATTCGGCCCGAGGAGCCGCGCTGCCATCCTGCGGATTGAAGGCGCGACCATTGATCGTCGGACCAGTGGTATTGGCGATACCCGCGGATGCGCTGAACATCTCGCAGAAGCGGTACGAAGCCAGCAACCCGGTATGGGTGGTGGGTTCGATGGTATTGCCGTAGGAGCGGGTGTAGTTCGGGTTGTTACCAGATTCGATCGACTCGTAGCCGATGATGCTGTCGAACACGCCCATCTTGAAGTCCAATCCGTTGCCCACCGGGGCGCGGAGAGCCACATAGGCCTGGCGGATACCGAAATCGCTACCAGTTCCCAGGCCACTCGACTGGGTGTTGAGCGCGTTGGCGTCCGGGCCGGCCCACAGGTCGAAGCGATAGCCGGCAGACCACTGCGATTCATCGAGCGGCTTTTCCAAGCGCAACTGCACGACGTTCAGGTTAAATCCATCGGCCTTGTTCTGGCTATTGAACCTGTAAGGCGGGAGATTGGCGTTTCCCGTGTTCAAGTTCCAGTGTGCCGAGGTGTCCACATAACCACTGATGGTCGTGGAAGAGAGCGAGGTGAGCACAGAGCTCGCCTTCTCTTCGGCTTGGGCGACCGATGCCAGGCTGACCACTCCTAAGGCGGCCAGCGCAACTGTCCATTTATTATTCATTAATCGTTCCTCCGATCTTGTTTGCGTTAGTTCCTATCACCAATAGTTGCATCTTAAGGCGCAAAAACCGTTTACGCCTTCGCACCAAAACCGGTGCTTCAAGACTCTATTTAGGCAATGTTGGATCGCTTGACAACCCTTTTTTTCCCGATTTTGTGCAGATTTGTTCCACCCCGGGACACCTAAGGGAACGGTTACCGGCTGAAATCTCCCGATTTATTCGGGTGTGTAAGCGTTTTTCAGTCGCCCGAAACATGGAATGAAGTCTGCTGTGCTCCCAACCATATTGTACAAAACTGTGGATAGAAACCAGGCTGCCGCCTTTGGACCGGGGCCCAGAAAATAGAATCTGATTCATATGCCATCTTTCTTATTTGTTGCCCGGGAAACCGGTTCTGGCCGGGAAATTCGCAGCTCGGTGGAGGCAGCAACGGAACAAGCAGCCATCTCGCTGTTGCTCAACCGCAATTTGCTGGTCGTTTCCATCCAGGAGAAAATTGGAAAACGGGGCAGCACCGGGGGCGGCAAAGTCGGCCTGGCTGACCTCGTGGTGTTTACCCGGCAATTGGCTACCATGATCGATGCCGGTCTGGCCATGGTCCAATCCCTGCAATCGCTGGCGGATCAGACCACAAATAAGGTCATGCGCGATGTCATTCGAGACATTTGCACCCGGGTGGAAAGCGGGGACAGCTTCTCCGAAGCCCTGCAAAAGCATCCCAAAGTGTTCTCGCGGCTCTATACCTGCATGGTGGCGGCGGGCGAGAAAGGCGGTTTGCTTGCCGAAATCATGGGGCGCCTGGCGCTCTACCTGGAAAACTCCGCTCGCCTGCGCAAAAAGGTCAAATCCGCTATGATGTACCCCACGGTGGTCACCGTGGTGGCCATCCTGATTACCATCTTCCTGCTGGTGAAAGTCGTGCCGGTATTCGGTGAAATCTTCCAAAGTTTCAATGCCAAGCTGCCGGCCCCGACCCAATTCCTGATTGATCTCAGCAACATCGTCAAACGCTACGTGCTGCTACTGGTGCTCTCGATGGTTGGCGCGGTTTACGGCTGGTTATACTTTATCAAAACCCCGATGGGCCGCCATTTCTGGGACGCCAACCGCATTCGGCTGCCAGTCTTCGGTCAAATTGCGCACAAAATTTGCCTCGCGCGGTTCACCCGCACCCTGGCTTCGCTGGTGCGCAGCGGTGTGCCCATCCTGGAAGTGCTCCAGATTGTCTCCCAGACCGTGGGTAATGTCGTGATGGAAAAGGCGATCAAGGTTGCGGCTGGGGATATTGAACGTGGCGAAAGCATCTCCGTCGCCCTGGGCAAGCACCCGGTCTTTCCTACCATGATCATTCGCATGATCACCGCCGGTGAACAAACCGGCAAAATCGATAACATGCTCGAACGTATTTCAGACTTCCTGGACGAGGAGATTGAAACCGTCCTCTCCGGCCTCACCGCCCTGATCGAGCCCATCCTGATCGTTTTCCTGGGTGTGGTCGTGGGCGGCATGGTCATTTGCATGTTCCTGCCGATCTTCAAGATGCCCGAAATTGTTAGCGGTAAACGTTAAGCCTGATTCTGTTTCACCCAGCCCGACTCGCCTACATCGGCCCGTCGGGCTGGTTTTTGTACGCCGAACTCCCAGGAAAACCACCGGCGGTTCAACCGGCAGTGACCGAGAACCAACAAGGAATCAGACCGACTCCGTGGTTCCCGGCGATTTGAGCGCCGCAGCTTCAGCCTGTAAGCGCTGCCGTTCAGCCGCCTTGGCAAACGGGAAGTAAACCGCCATGGCAATGAAGATCGACAGGACGCCCCAGACAGCGGCTTTCCAGTCCCCGCCCGAGACCAGGTAATGGCCGATAATGGGCGGAGTGGTCCAAGGCACATTAACCAGCGGCTTATGCAGGACACCCCATTGCATCAACAAAAAGGTCCCGGTGGTCAGAATCATGGCGTTGAGGACGTAGGGGATCATGAACACCGGATTCAGCACGATGGGAAAGCCAAAGAAAATGGGTTCATTGATGCCAAAAATCTGGGTCGGCAGGGATAACCGGCTCACTTTGCGAAAGCCAGGCTCCTTCGAATTCAGCATGACCAGGGCCAAGGCGATCGTCGCACCGGTGCCGCCAACGTTGACGAAGGTCGTAAAGAACCCATAAGCGGTCACGTAGGGCAGCGGTTGCCCCGCAGAGGTCGCCTCCACATTGGCCGCCAGGAATTGTAGAAAAATCGGCGCCACGATGGCGTCCATGGCGTTGTCACCATTGATGCCCACCGACCACAGCAGCGTCACCATGAACGCGTAAACCAGGATGCCCGGCAACGTGTTCAAGGCAAAAACCACCGGCTTGAAGGCGGTCTGAATGAGCGCGTTGATATCCACCCCCGCCACAAACCGGATCAGCCACAGGCTCACGATCAGGAAGAGCATCGGGGTGAGGGACAGAAACGACTCATAAACCACTGCCGGAACGTTCTGGGGCAGCTTGATGACCACGTTGTGGTCCGTGAAGAATTTCTGTACGCGCACCGTGACCAGCGCAATGATGATCGCCGGGAACAAGCCTTTGGAACCCAGGTTATCCATCACCAGGGTCTGATCCTTCATCTGGACCTGGATCAATAGAAACATCAGGGTGGCCATCGAGGCACTGACGACGGCCTCCTGCTTCATGCGCTGCCCCAGGTCATACCCAATAGCGAACGCGACAAACACCGCCAGCAAACCGAACGTAGCCGTCACCGGCACCTGCAATAAAGGCAGGTATGCGGCGATGGTCTTTTCCCATCCGGCCACTGGTAAAAAGGCGATGATGATGAACAGCCCGCCGATGATCGTAAGTGGTACGACCGAAACCATGCCCGCGCGAATGGCGGACATGTACGTGTTTTCACTCAGCGCGGTGAGTGCGGGCACCAGGCGTCGGTTTAAGAAACCGTTCTCCGAAGTCACGCTTTCTCCTTTCGCGCCCAAAGGTTGAGCGCCTCGCGCTGCCCCTGGATTTTCTCAAAAGCGGCAATGATGTCGTCCATGTCCGCGCGAGTGCCCAGCATCACGCTTTGCTCAATCCAGAAGCCCTGCTCGCGGCAAATCAAATCGCTATTGGGGCATCGGGTGTTGGCATAATCGAGGCGGCGCCCCGCCCCGGGAAGATAGGGACCAAAGGCACGATGGCGAAAGAGGGGTTGTTGCGGCAGAGAAAAACCATACCCCCCCGAGCAGGGAATACCTTCCGCCCTTAGGGCCTGTAACACCGCGGCGCGGGGAACGCCAAACGCTTCCGCTTCCAGTCGCAGCATGAACAGGTGATACGCGTGACGGGTACACTCAGACGGACGTTGTTGCACCAGCAGACCGGGGATTTGGGATAACCGGGCCGCGAGGTAACGCCCGTTGCGCTCCCGAATTTGCGCCTGCCGCTCCAATCGCTGCAATTGGCAGTTCAATACCGCCCCCTGGAATTCTCCGAGCCGATAATTCCCGGAGATCACATGGTGCTCATACCAAATCCCTCCGGGCACCCGACCGCAATTGTGCATCGATCGGCAAGCCGCCGCGAGGCGCTCGTCGTTCGTCGTGATGATACCACCTTCCCCGCAGGTTAAATTCTTGCTGGATTGAAAGGAGAACGAGGCCACATCGCCCAGAGACCCGGCCGGTTGGCCGTTCCAGGAAGCACCATGCGCATGCGCGGCGTCTTCAATCAGGATCAGCTTGCGCCGCCGCGCCAATTTCACGAATGCCGTCATGTCGGCCGGTTGTCCCGCGAAGTGAACGGGGATGATGGCCCGCGTCCGGGGGGTGATCGCCGTCTCCGCCGCGCGGGGATCCAGGTTGAACGTGTTCAGATCAATGTCAGCAAAAACCGGAACCGCGTTCGCCTCCACCACAGCGGTGGCGGTAGACAAGAACGTGTAGGGAGGGACAATCACCTCGTCTTCCGCCTGAATTCCGGCCGCCATCAAGATCAACCGCAAGGATACCGTCCCATTGACGACCGCGACGCCATGGGAACACCCATGCTGCCGGGCGAAACTCTGCTCAAATTTATCGACCTGGTCGCCCTGCAACCTGCCCCACTTCCCGCTATGCAACACCCGTAGCAAGGCTTTCTCCTCGGCGGTCCCAAAAATCGGCCACGATGGAAACGGCCGAGTGCGCAGGGGTTTCCCCCCTAATAATGCTAGCTTTGATACCATATAAAATCCGGGCTGTGCGGCACAGGCTACGGAGCCGCGCCGAGGGGTCAAGGAAAAGCGCGCACACCTGCGCCGCCAGGCAAGCTTCTGCGGATCGATCTTCCGGCGCAGTCGCAACTGGCCGGCATCCCAGCTCCACCGGGCTAGTCAGAGTCTCGTTACTTCGACTCCTACAAAAAGAGGTGCGCCGGTGCGACGCGAATTCCGGGCGTGTATTGGCAGGACTGACACCTTCCAACCTTTACCCACGAATGCAATCTGGTCCCCGTTTGGGTTCACGCTTCAGCGTGTCAGGGGCCGAAAACACCGTAAACGGTGGACACCAAACCCAGCAAGCACCGAGCGCAATCCGGTCCCTGTTCGGTGTCCACGCTTCAGCGTGTCCCCGGCCCGGAAACACCGTAAACGGTGGACACCAAACCGGTCGGGGGCGCCAATATGAATCGCTGGGGCCTTGGGATCTTACACCTCCCGAGTCAGCGCCGTCGCCGCAGCATGCCTGGCTCTTTTCCCCAACCCCAAAAACTCGTCAACCGGCTGATCCCACAAGCTACGGTGACCTCTTTAAAGGCCCAAATCGCCCACGCGCAACCACCATGGCCACGATACCAAGACCTAGCAACATTCCGCCACTCGGCTCCGGAATCGCCAGCACCAGATTATCGAGCGCCCAGCCGTTGGTTGGTATCTCCACCCGCTCCACGCCGCGAAAGGCCTCGCCGAGATAAAAGGTCTCAAAATCGGCCAGCGGACCATTACCGTCCATGATGCCGTCCGTCACCAAAACTGTCGTCACGCTCGAACCATCGGGTTTATACCCGACAAACCACACCGAAGTAGGGTACGCGTAGAGCGTGCTGAATTCAGCCAGGTCCACCGAAACCAGGTCGAACACCCGGACGCCCGTCATACTGAACATCAACGAATCGCCGGCACCGGCCAGCAGGTAAGCCGTGCCATTATCTGGCCAGCCTGGATCCCCCCCCCTTGCGCGCACGAAGCCATTGCCCGGCCCAACAACGCCCAGTGGTCTAAACCACACCCCGGCCTCATAGTATTGCTGCACGAAATAAGCTGAACCAGGAGGCTGGACCGGAGGACCTTCGAACGTGATCCTCGTGAACGTGCCTTGGGCTAGGACGCTTGTCCCACCGGCAAGCGCCAGGGCGAGAATCAGGTTCCGGTAAAATGAATCCGAGACGAACCGCACAAAATTGAATTTCATAATCTAAAACCTCACTGGATAGAAGTGCGGACAGGTTCAGCACTCCGCACCATCGGCGCACGACACCGCTCCCATCTTCTATAAAGTAACCTCACCCAATGGTCGCCTTCCAGAAGACTATGCATATTCCGTGCCGGACCCACAAACCCGATGCACAATTCAATCCGCGATCTCTCAACAACGCCCAGAACCCCAGCAAACCGAGCCATTCTGGCTGTGGAAATCCAACCAGCGGGCGCTGACAAAGCCAGACCTTCACTCGTGACCGCGGGTCCAAGCGCGTGATGCTCACGCTTTATTGCGTGAAGCCCCCGCATTTGGTAGCTCCGGCAGGAGCGGTGGTGGATGCAGCGTCAGCCTTTGCGCACCTCCAGGCGTTGCCTCGCACCGCCTTTCCGGCTTCAGATCCGGGCGCGCCCAAGGTCGTCTCGCCCTGTTCCGGCAATGCGCCCCTGGACCACCCCTGGTCTCTCAACCTCCCACCCCGATGTGACAGGCAGGTGACGGGTCGTGTGACGGGTTTTGTGACGGGTACGACCCCAATCCTGACCAATGTTTACGGCCTCTGTGACGGGTGTGACGGGTTGACGAGGGGGCAAGGGGGTGGAGGGGCTGTTTGCCCGGACAAACTGTGTCCGGGCCGGACAGTTGTTGCCCTGCCCCACCAGCCATATTCCTACCAAGAAATGCTGAGTCCGCATTTATCATCTCGTCTTTGCGGCTTGGTGTGCCCATTTCTTGTCTGGTCGATGCTCCAGCTTGAAGGTGGGTTCACTCCAGGCCACGATGACGCTCCGCCTCAGTTAAGTCCGTTGGCTTCGGTTCAGTAGCCTGGTTACGGACAGGAAGCGAAGATAGCCGGTTCGTTCTCGAGACGGGACAATAGCCGCGCATCGGCAGCAGGAAAAACATACTGGCGCAACTGTTCGCGGGTCACCCATTGCAGAGCGTGGCAGCCCAGCGGCCGCGGCTCATGCTGTTTCCAACCACAACGGTAAAACCTGAGCAGCACCGCTTTGTCGGGATAATGGTGAGTGATTTCCTCCAACAACTCGTGGACCTCGACCTCCATCCCCAGTTCCTCAACCAACTCGCGGGCCAAGCAGGCTTCAAAGGTCTCGCCCTCTTCCCGTTTGCCGCCCGGGAACTCCCACAAACCGCCCAGGTGCGCATCGGGATAGCGCTGGGTAATCAGCAAGCGGCCCTGGTGAAATACCAATCCGGCAGCCACTTCAACAATTTTCATGGTGCCGCAATGTGAGACTAGCGTCCGATGCTCTTGTAGATAAAGCCCAGCTTCTCCATTTCCACTGGGTCGAAAAGATTGCGACCGTCGAACAAAATGGGGTGGGTCATGGCTTCCCGGCAACGCGCCAGGTCCAACTTCTTGAACTCATCCCATTCCGTAGCCACTACCAGGGCGTCGCAGCCATCCGCGACGGCATTCATGTCGCCCACGTAAGTGACGTCTTTCAGGACGGCCTGGGCTTTTTCCATGGCTTTCGGATCGTGCACACGCAGGAGGGCACCCTCTTTCTGCAGTCTTTGGCATAGGTCAATGGCGGGTGACATCCGCACGTCATCCGTGTTTTGCTTGAACGCCAGACCCAGCACACCGATCTTTTTGTCCTTCAGCACCCACAGGGTGTCGGCGATCTTCTTAACGAACCGCTCCATCTGGACCGTATTGATCTTTTGCACTTCCTTCAACAGGCCGAACTCGTAGCCAACCTGCTCGGCGATCTTAATGAAGGCGCTGAGGTCCTTGGGAAAACAACTGCCGCCGAACCCGAGGGATGCATCCAAAAAACGGCGGCCAATGCGCTCGTCCATGCCCATCCCATTCGCCACCTCCTGCACGTTGGCACCAGTGGCTTCACAAATCACGGAGATCGCGTTGATGTAGGAAATCTTGAGCGCCAGGAAACTGTTGGAGGCATGCTTGATCAACTCCGCCGAATTGATGTCCGTCACGATGATCGGGGCATTGAACGGCGCGTAGACCTGCTTCATCGTGTTCACCGGGCGCGGAGATTTCACACCGATCACCACACGATCCGGATGCATCAAATCCTCGACCGCGAAGCCCTCGCGCAGAAACTCAGGATTGCTGACCACATCAAACTCCACTTTGGCTTTGCAGTAGCGTTTGATGGTTTCGGCCACTTTATCCCCGGTCTTGACCGGCACCGTGCTTTTGTCCACCACGATCTTGTAGCTGGTCATGGCGGAAGCGATCTCTCGGGCCACCTTCTCGATGAAACTCAAGTCCACCGAACCGTCGGGCAACGGCGGGGTGGGTACGGCGATGAACACGACATCGGAAGCCTGGACCCCAGCTTCGGTGCGCGTGGTGAAACTCAGGCGCCCGGCAGCAACATTTCTCTCCACCAACTCTTTCAGGCCGGGCTCGTAAATCGGGATGCCACCTTCCTGCAACAATTTGATCTTCGCCGGGTCATTATCCACGCAAATAACGTGGTGCCCAACCTCTGCGAAACACGCTCCGGTCACCAACCCAACATACCCCGTACCGATGAGCGCCAATCTCATTGCTTCTCGATGCGGGTGGGAACCGCGTTCGTGGGCAGCGGAGCTGTCGGGGTCAAGTTCGGGTACTTAAGCTTGATTTCTTCCAGGCGCATTCCGGCTTCCGAGCCAATTGAACCGTAAGCATCGCCACGGGCAACTTCTTCGAACAAACGTTTTGCCTGTTCGGGCTGCTTTTGCGCCTCGTAAAGCCGAGCCAGGGCGAACTTCGCCTGCGGTACGACGATCTCGTTCGGATGCCGCTCGGCCAGATCCTTGTATGCTGCGATGGCCTCGTTGGTTTTGCCTTGGGCATCCAGGCAGGCAGCGATTCCAAGCTTGGCCTGACCCAATAGCCGGCTGTTGCCAAACTCACGGACAAATCGTCCGAACTGTTTCTGGGCATCCTCGTATTTAGCTTGCGTGAAGAGATTGCCGGCCGCCAGAAGGACCGCGCGTTCCGCCGCCGATGATCCCGGGTAATCGGTCGCGATCTTCAGCAGGGCTTCCGCTTGATTCTGCGCAGCGCCAGGGTTGGTCATCTGTGCCGTCACGATTCGGGCCAGAGCCTGCGAAGCGGCAATCTGTTTTTCTTCGGCGCGCCACAGGAAGAACCAGATGATTAACGTCAGCACCGCGGCAGCCGTTATCCCGGTAAGCACTTGCTTGCGGTTTTTTTCGAACCAGGCCCACAACTTCCAAAATGTATCGGAATGCGCGATGTCGGAATCCATAAATATTTAGGGGGTGCAATGTTCCGGTCGCGAAGCCAAAAGGCAAGCTTAAATGACGGCCCAAACCGCTTTTTGCTCGGGCCATCGACCTACTCCAAGCGACTCAATGTTCGCTTTTAGAGTGGGCTGCAAGTGCTTGGGCACTGACGAACCCACCCGGCCAACGCTTAATCTTCGTCTTTGCCGTTCACTGTGGGAAATACAAATCCGGCACGCACGGGAGCTGGCATGGGCGAATCCGCGCCCCGCACCGACCGCCAGACCACCTCGTTAAGCAGCAAATCATCAGCGGCATCTTCCCTGGCAAAATCGAATTTCAGGTCCGCCCCCCAGGCACTGGCGGTATTCCGTTCATCGAGATCCACGCGCGACGGCAGAGCGGCGAACGGGGATAGGTCCGGCTGCGACTGGAACGAATTATACATGGGACGCGCGGCAGCGTCGAACTGGGTCATGGGCTTCAGGCCCAGGATCAATTCCATCGTTCGCAGCATGCTGGAGGTGGAATACAGCGTCGAATCCACGAACTTCCTCTTCGTGTAAGGACTGATCACGAACGCGACGGTGCGATGAGCATCCACGTGGTCCGGACCATTTTGGGCGTCGTCTTCCACCACAAAAATGGCCGTTTCAGGCCAGAACCGGGATCGGCTTACCGCTTCGACCAACCGCCCAAGGGCCAAGTCGTTATCCCCCACCAGCGCGCGCGGAGTGTGCGCACCCGCGCTGACTCCCCGAGTATGATCATTGGGCAACCGCACGATTTGGAGGCGGGGCATATCGCCGGATTTCTCGAATCGCTGGAGCTCGGAAATAAATCGCTCAGCCCTTTTGACGTCCGGATAGGTCAGGTCAAAGCCGCGGTAATAAGGATCGAAGTGACCCTGAAGGCTTTTCACCCGGCTGCGCGCGGGATCGGCGGGGGTGCGGCCATTGGCAACGAATTCGCCATAGCTACGATAGGTCACCCCTGCCCTCCGGGCTGCATCCCACAGGTAACCGCCGGCAGGGTAGGCGATAGAAAAATTCCCCTCGGCGGGGTAAGGAAACTTGCCCGAAGCGTTGTGGCCGTAACTTAGTGGCCACATCTTCTCGACAAAATCCGTGGCGTAAGCACCCATCGTCCATTCATGTCCATCGGCGCTAACCTCGCTTTCAACGTAAAAGTTATCCAGCAAGACGAATTCACGGGCCAACTGATGGTGATTGGGAGTGACTTCTTCAGGGAACAAGCAGAGTGAAGGGTCACCATTACCCCCAACCATATCCCCCAAAACCTGATCGTAAGTGCGATTCTCCTTCACCACGTAAATGCAGTACCGCAGGGGTGAGGGATCGCCAGGACGCAGAGGGATTGGGCTGTCCGCCGGGCGGGGAACCGAAACGCCGTTGTCAGCGCGCAACGGACTGCACCGGTATGCCTCTGCGGTGAAGGAGGCGAGTTGCGCGGGAAATTCCCGCGGTGCGGCCAGATCGATAATGCCCAGGCTGCCCTTAAAGAGGCGCCCGATGTATTGGTCGATGGATTCGCGCCGCTGGCGCAATCCGGGCTGCGGCCCGCCCGGATTGGCTCTCGAAATCAAGCCTTTGCCGTTTGCCACCAGCAGGTGTTTACCATCGGGAGTCACCCGCACCGAAGTGGGGTACCAACCCGCAGGAATGAACCCGAGCGAACGACTGCGACCGGGGTGGGACACATCAAAAACCGCGATCACGTTATTGCACGCATTCGCGACAAAAAGCGTCTTCTCGTCCGGGGTAAGCGCCAGGCTGGTGGGGGTCGATCCGGGCGGAGAATGCGGGAACAACGCGGCCCAGATCGTTTCCACGGCGCGACCCGTATCCGTATCAAACACGGATACGGTGTTGCGATTGGCATTGGCGACAAACAGGAATTTGCCCGACCGGTTCAGCACCATTTCACAGGGGTGCTCCTCAGTCCGCCACAGCGCCACCGGACGCTGCCCCTCCAGGTCGATCACCGCCACCTCCGCTTTGGCCCATAAACTCACGTAGAGCCGGCGGCGTTTCTCGTCCAGCCGGCAGGCGTAGGGAAAGGTGTCGCCAGTATGCGTTTCCTCCAGTGCCGCTTCCGCCCGCTTTTCAGCGGCGAATTCATCCTCATCCCGGGTGGTGGTTGCCGCAAATACCCGACCAGAATCAAGGTTGGTTCCCAGCAGGATGTCCACCGGCTGTGCCTCACCGGTTGAGGCTGCGGAGGTGACCCGGTGGCCCCAGACATTAGCCGCAAATATTCGGGCGCCGGCGGCGTTAACCGCCAAACCGGACGGCACGCCGCGCTCGGAAGCCTGACGCAATCGAATCGTGCGATGGTTCTCAAGACTGCCAGATTTGAACTCATACGCATGAATCACTTCGTCCGGACCGCCGCTGCAATAGAGATTGGCACCGGCTGCATCGAACTCGATTCCATAAAATGCCGCCGGCAATGCGGCCTTGAAGACCTCCTTTTCCGTCTCCAGATCGATCACGCGCACTTCGTTGGGGCCGTTGCCGCTGTGCAGAATCGCCACATACCGGCCTTTGGGATGCACCGCAATGTTGACCGGGAAATCGCCCAGTTGGAGTTGCCGTCCGGCCGGTTTCAAATACCACTGATTGGGCAGCAGCACCGAGCCATCTGGCATGCGCCCTGGAAATACGCCAGGGCTCAGAGCTGTCGGAGCGGGACTGGGAACCGGGCGCACGGGGGCGCAGGCGCCCGCGAAAACCAGCAGCGCCACCAACATGAGGTTTCGAATATCAACCATATAACAGAGAGCTATCTGCCAGTTTCACCCGGAATGGTAAAGCGGCAAAACGACAGTTCGGAACTCTACCGCCGGCGGTCATCCTGCTCCAAGCTCTATTCAAAATATCCCGCGCGCTGAGCGCGAAGCCTCAGCCGAGGGCCAACTCCACACCCGTTTCGGCTATGGCGGCGCCAACCATCGGGTCTGTCGGCGGTGAGTTTTCTAAGGTCTTTCGAGCACTTGACCATCCTGAAGGAGACGAGTCCGCAGCTTTTCATAGGACACCTCCTGCACCGATTGCCGAGCGTCCAAGGCCAAGCTGGCAGCCGTTGCCGCCGATTGGCCCAGGATCATGAACACCGGCTCCATCCGGATACTACCATAAGCCGCGTGGGAACTCGACACGCAGACTGGGACCAGGAGGTTCTTGCACTGATTCGATTTCGGCACCAGCGCGCCATAGGAGATTTGGTACGGTCCGCGGGTGGAAACGCCGAGATCGCCTTCGTTCTCGACATTCCCTTCGGCGGTAACATACCGCTGCACGTTGTGCGAATCGATGCTGTAGGAACCCATTCCGACAGGATTGGGCGTGGGCCGTTTCTTCAGCAATTCATGCTCGGTCATCACGTGCATACCGATCATCCGCCGCGCTTCCCGCACATAAATCTGGTGCGGCCAGTTCCCGTTGTCGGTGAACTCATCGGCGGCCAAACCCCATTGGCGCATGCGCTCCTGTGTCTCCCGAGGCACCCGTGGATCATTGGCAATAAAGTAAAACCAACCCTTCTCATATTGCTCGTGCTCGCGAAGAATTTCCCGGCGCCGCTCATAACTGGCTTCCGGATAATCATAGTTGAAACCGATGTTGTCCGTGCTCATGGGACCATGATTATTGGTATCCGTCTTGGCGTTGGGAATCGCATCGACCTTATCGAAGGTTTCCCGCCACCCGGTTTCATAAATGCGAAGCAACAATTCGTATTGACCCGGATCGTAGCCGTCCGGTTTGGGAAAGGGCACCCGGTTGGCCGGATTATCCGTCATGCACAGGCGATAGCAATAAGCCTGAATGCGTTTGTCTCCCTCGCCTTTTTTACCGGGTGGCTCCGGGCTGATGCGGGGCAGCAGGCCGCTGGCTGGATCTCCTGGTATTTTATAGGCACTGACTTTGCCACTGAGCACCGAAAAATTATGGCGGTGCTGCACGACCCCAGTCTGCACTCCCGCCCACTCCTCGCCATAGACGGAACGTCCCTCTCGGCCCACAGTGTAATCCACCCCAGCCGCCCCCAGAAGGTCTCCTTCATACGTGGCATCCAGAAACATCCGCCCCCGGTAGACCTTGCCGCTCAGCATGCGAATCGAGCGAATGCGGCCGTCGGATTTCTTCACTCCTTTGGCACGGTCCAGCCACTCGTTGCGCTCCACTGGAATGCGATACTCGCGGACAAAATCCTCAAACACACCCTCCGCGACATGCGGTTCGAAGATCCACATCGTGCGTTGGGCTCCATCGATTGCCGGCGTGCCCTGCCCTTTGTTGCCATAAGCCTCGCGTTTTTGCCATTTCCAAGCCTCGGGCCGGTCGTAGTGCTGCCAGACGCGGTGATAAAACTCACGGGCAATGCCCCCAATCACCGATTTATCGCCCGTATCCGTGAAGCCCAGGCCACCGCTCGAGAGTCCACCGAGGTGTTTGTCCGGAGAAACAATGATGACGGATTTTCCCAAGCGCCGGGCCTGCACCGCCGCCGCCACGCCGGCCGAAGTGCCGCCATAGATTACCAGGTCATAAGAAGCAGCGGATCCATGATATATGGCTTGGATCAAAAGTAGCCCTGCCAGGAAAAATCGCTGAACGCCAGTCATGGTCTGAGTAGAGCACCCCACGTCGATTGCGGTCAATCAGAATGGCATCCCCCTCGATCAGGGCCCTCTCCGCAGCCGGGGCCAGGCGTCGAGGATGGATCGCGAAGGGCTCTCGGCAATGCAGATGGGGACGCCCCGCTCCTCGGGAACCATCCACGGATGGTCAAAGCGTTCCACGAGTTTTACCGACCGAAAGTACTGCCGCAGATCGCTCTCGGAAATACCAATGCTGACCACCACGTTACAGGCATTTCCAGGCGGCGGTGCCCAGAGCAGGTCGTTTTCTGGTAGCAAAATCCTCGACGGCAGACCGAACTCTGGTCCGTGAAACTCGAGTGCGCCGGCTTCGCCATAATTTCGAGCCAACAACATGGCTTGGGCTCGCTGATCTGGAGGAAGTGCTTGCCAAACCGACGCGACTGCCGCGACTTGCTTCCGCCATCCGAGCATATCGGCGTAATCTTGTGGCAACGGCAATTGTCGTCCTTGATTGGTGGTGACCGCGGCTTGCATCCCTACCTTGGCGGCGTACTGTGCCATCACCTGCGGTGGCAACATCGGGAGTCCAAACGGCAAGCCAATCATCCCCCAACCAAAGATCATGGAAATGAGTATTCCACCAACAAGTCTCCGCCCACGGCTCAGCGAGGACAAACCGGCGGCCCCGGCCGCAATCAACGTGGGATAAATCGGGCCGAGGTAATAGGCTTTGCCGTGGAGCAGCAAGAGCACGAGAAAGCAAACCAGGCATATCCAGGCCACCGTGCGTTGCGAATGCATTGCGGCTGCACGCGCGAGGTAAAACCAACCTCCGAGTGCCAGCAGCATCGCCGGGCCCAACATCAATACCTGCCCGAGAATAAATCCGGTGTAGGTTACATGGCTCAACTGCTGGCGCTGGAGTTCATCCATATGGAGCAGGACCGGAAATCCCAGACGGATTTGTCCGATTAAGCTCGCGCTGCCAATGGCCGAGGCAATCCCGACCGCGAGCCACGGCCACGCTGTCCAAAAAATCCGGTGCTGGCGGGAAATCACCAACGAGATCGAGAGGCCCACCGCAAAAAATCCGATACTAAACTTGGTCAACAACCCCAGACCGCCGGCAACACCGATCAGCAACCACCACCGCGGGTTACCACTTCCCTGCCATCGGACCAGCGCGAAGAACCCCAACGTCCACCAGAGTTGATCGAACACCACCGGATGAAACAGGCTGCTGGGCCGGAGAAAGAGCGGCCCAAGCAATACGGTGATCATTGCCAAGGCCTGGGCGCCGCGCCTGCCCCCCAATTCCCGGGTGATCAGCGCGGTAAACCACATTACCAAAGCGCCTGCCACCGCCGGAAAGAAACGCACCGCAAACAGCGTGTCGCCAAAAACCGCCCGGGCCAACCGTGCCATCACGGCAATCGCGGGCGGAAAGTCCATAAGCCAGTAGCGCAAGTGTTCTCCCATGCCCAGGTAAAGGAACTCATCCCGGTGCAACTCATAAGGCGTCAGAGCGCTCGTAAGGAAATGAACACCTACTTTCAGGGCTACAAGCGAGAGCACCAGGACAGTGGCGAGCGGTGGACGATCTCCAGAGCTCGGCGACGAAGCCGGAGTAGCTGGGGTGCTTAGGATTGATGGCATTCCGAGCATGGTCCAGTCATAGCGGATTGCCGACCTGGACACAATACCAGCCAAGACGCCAGGGACCATCCCGGGCCAATCTCGCAGGCGTGTTTTGCCACTTTGTGCTTTCAATCTTCACGCGGCTGATTGACCTTTGAACTTACAAAATCATCACATGAAGAAATCCCTCATCATCATGGCGGGTGCACTGCTGTTCTGCTGCGCTGCCCATTCCGAGAACCAATCCAAATGGATCTCCTTGTTCAACGGTAAAGACCTCACTGGCTGGAAGGTTCGCGGCAAGGCGACCTGGTCGGTCCAGGATGGCGTCTTAGTGGGGGTCGGAGGCATGGGGCACATTTACACGGACGCCACCTGCACCAATTTCGAACTGAAAGGCATGTTCCGCGTCACGGACCAGGGGTCCAATCCCAATAGCGGTGTCTATTTTCGCGCCAATCCGCCGGCTGATAATCCGGACGGCTTCCCCCGCGGTTATGAAGCCCAAATCTGCAACAGCCAGGAGGCTTACACGGGTTGGCTGTGGAAACCGGGCAAGCCCACGGGCAAAGCCACCGAGTTGCTCACGAAGGACGGCGAGTGGTTCAGTTACCACATCAAAGCTGTCGGCACGCATATTCAGTTTTGGATCAACGACAAGCTCGTGATGACCTACGATGATGCCGAATACAAGACCGGTCACTTCGCCATCCAGGGTCATAATCCAGGCATGAAGGTAGAGGCCAAGGAATTGTATTATCTCGATCTGGACAAATAGGCATACGGTTTCTGCACCCTGCGAGAAGCAGAGAACCAATTCTATAGCGTTGTAAATTTCTCAATATATGAATTTATCACATCGACGATATACGCGCCGTGAAATGTTGGCGGCGCTGGGCGTGCTGGCGCTCGCCAGCCATCCGCTGCTCTCCCTGGCCGCTACGAAGAAGCGGGCCATGGCCCTCCAATTGTACACCATGCGGGATCCCGCGAAGAAAGACCTGGCCGACACCCTCAAGAAGGTGCGGGAAATGGGCTGGGAATACGTGCAATGGAGCGGCATGCCCAACCTGCCCGCGGAAAAGATCCGCGCCGCCCTGGACACCGCCGGACTAAAGCCGATCGCTGCCCACATCAGCATCGAACGCTTCGAGAAGGATTTTGACACCAATGTGCAGTTCTGGAAGACGGTCGGAGTCAAGGATATCGCCCCGGGCGGCATGATGAACGACTGCAAGGCCACGGTGAAAGACTGGCTCAACGGCGCCCGTCGGTTAAACGAACTCGGCGCCAAACTGCACGCCGCCGGCATCAGGCTCTCCTATCACAACCACAGCTTTGAGTTCGAAAAATTCCCGGACGACAACCGCCGCAAGATCGACATCCTGATGGAGTCCACGCAGCCGGAAAACCTCAACGCCGAGTTCGACCTGGCCTGGATGTATGTGGCCGGGGTAGATCCCGCCACCTACATTCGCAAATACAAAGGCCGCTGCCCGGTGGTCCATGCCAAGGACGTGGTTAAAGGCAGGGATGGCAAGAAACAGCAATTCAAACCGCTCGGCCAGGGCGAATTGAATTGGCCGGAGATCTTCGCTGCCGGCGATGAGGCGGGTATCGAATGGTATGTTTACGAGCAGGATTCCGGGGAAGGCTCCCCATTCGACTTCGCCCATGCCAGTTACGAGTTCTTGGCCAAGCAGATGAAATAAAGCGCCCAGGCGTGGCCTTCTGGCAGGCCTCGCCCTACATGACGGTCCGAAATTGCCCGGGTTCCACGAACGGATTCGCCCCGGCAACCCACGGTCGCATCGGGTGGGTCTCAGGCAGGTTGACGTTTGGCTGGCTCGATGACCAATACCGAGGCTGCCGCCTTGGTGGGGGATCGTAGCAGTTACAGAAGTTCCATTGCGTAAATCAATGGTTGCAGGGCTTTTATCAATTTGACCGTATTTCCACAGGCTGCGAGCATGACCACGATGAATCCAGACTCCGATACGGCGCGTAATCAAGGGCAACGCGGCTTCTGGTGCCTTTTTATCACCCAATTCCAAGGTGCGTTCAGCGATAACGTCCTTAAGTGGCTGGTTATCTCGCTGATCACCGGCATGGGATTCTCCAACGACAAGCGCGACCAACTCGTTGGCATCGTCGGAGCCCTATTCGCGCTTCCGTTCATCCTTTTCTCCATGACCGGTGGGTTTCTCGCGGACCGTTACAGCAAGCGTTCGGTGACCATTGGTATCAAGATTTTTGAGATCGTGGTCATGCTGTTGGCGCTGTGCGGACTGGCAGCCGACCAACTCTTCCTGGTCATCGCCTGCATTTTCCTGATGGAAGTCCACAGCGCCCTTTTTGGACCGTCGAAATACGGACTGCTCCCGGAACTGCTGCCGGAACGAAAGCTCTCCTGGGGCAATGGCGTGCTCGAGTTAGGGACATTTGTTTCCATTATCGGTGGGACGGTGGCGGGGGCCTGGTTGTGCAAAACCTTCGCCGGGCAACAAGCCTGGTCCGGCGTGGTGCTCATCGCGCTTGCGGTCTTCGGTCTCTCCACCAGTTTCGGCATCTCCAAAGTATCTGCCGCCGACCCGGCGAAGACTTTTCGCCCAAATTTTCTCGCGGACCTGTGGTCCCAGATTCAGTTGATCCGCAAAGACCGCGTGCTCTGGCTGGCCACGCTCGGGAACACCTACTTCTTCGCCCTGGCCGCACTGATTCAATTCCTCATTGTGATCTACGCCAAGGACGTGCTGAACATTTCCGACCCACAGCAAAGCAGCTATCTTCAGGCGGCCACCGCCATCGGCATTGGCCTCGGCAGCTTTGCGGCCGGTTATCTCTCGGGCGGCAAGATCGAGTACGGCCTGATCCCGCTGGGCTCAATCGGCATGACCGCATTCGCCGCATTGCTTGGGAGGCACGGCTTGTCCTTTGCCCACGTCGCCACAGACTTGTCGCTCCTGGGCTTTTTCGGCGGGTTCTTCATCGTGCCGATCGCCGCGTTGCTTCAGCATCGTCCGGATCGAAAAAGCAAAGGAGGCGTACTGGCTGCCGCCAATTTGCTTTCATTCGTCGGAATCTTCACCGCCTCTGGAATCTATTACCTCGTCACCGTCGTTCTGCACTTGAGTCCCTCCACCGTCTTCATCCTCACGGCCGTGGCCACCTTGGCCGGCACGATCTACGTGCTGTGGCTCCTGCCTGACGCCTTGCTGCGGTTTGGTCTATGGCTGCTGACGCGCACGCTCTACCGGGTGCGGGTCCTGGGCCGGGAAAATATTCCGGATAAAGGCGGCGCGCTGTTCGTCTGCAACCATGTTTCTTTTGTCGACGCCCTGCTGCTCATCGCCTCTACTGACCGTCGGGTACGGTTCATGATGTTCGCGGATTATTATGAACTGCCCTATGTAAAGCCCTTTGCCCGCATTCTCGGCGTAATTCCCATTTCCTCGGCATTGCGACCCCGCGACCTGCTCAAGTCGCTGCACACCGCTGGCGAAGCCATCCGTTCCGGCGAAGTGGTCTGCATCTTCGCCGAAGGCCAAATCACGCGCATCGGACAACTGCTGCCTTTCCGCCGGGGCATGGAACAAATCATGCGGGATGTCGAGGCACCAATCGTGCCGGTCGCGCTCGACGGTGTCTGGGGAAGTATCTTCAGCTTCGAGAAACATCGTTTCGTCTGGAAATTGCCGCGCCGCATTCCCTACCCGGTCACGGTCAGCTTCGGCCGGGCCCTGCCACCGCAGGCCACTGCGTCGGAGGTCCGCCAGGCCGTATCCGAATTGCTGGCTTCGTGCTGGCACCACCGCCGCGCACACCTCCGCCCGCTACACCGCGCGCTCGTGCGCTCGGCCCGACGCCACCCCTTCCGTTTCGCCATCGCCGATTCCCAGTCCGCACGGCTCAGCTTTGGCGCCGTGCTGATCAAAACCATTTTCCTGGCCCGGCGTCTGAGAAAAACCTGGAATAGCCAGAAGATGGTCGGACTGCTCCTACCACCGTCGGTCGGAGGGGCGCTGGTAAATTACGCGGCAATGTTGACCGGAAGGGTTCCGGTTAACTTGAATTACACGGTGTCGGAACAAACCCTCGCGTCCTGCATCCGTCAATGCGAGATCAAAACCGTCATCAGCTCCAGGGCTTTCCTCGAGAAGGTAAAGCTCACGGTGCCGTGTAAAATCGTCTACCTCGAGGATTGCGCCGCAAAACCGACCAGTCTTGAAAAGCTGACCGCCACGCTGATGGCCTGGACGCTGCCGGTGAGATGCCTGGAGCGGGCGATGGGATGCAGCAAGAAACCCACGCTCGACGACCTGGCCACAGTCATCTTTTCCAGTGGCAGCACCGGTGACCCGAAAGGGGTAATGCTCAGCCACTACAACATCGGCTCAAATATCGAGCAGATGGAACAGGTGTTCAGCCTGGATGCAAGAGATCGGTTCCTCGGCGCCCTACCGTTTTTCCACTCGTTCGGATTCACCGGCACTCTTTGGCTGCCTGCGGTCCTGGGGGTCGGCGCAGCGTACCATCCGAATCCACTGGAAGCGAAGAAGATCGGCCCCATGGTCTGCGAGCACAAAATCACCTTCCTCCTCGCGACCCCAACGTTTCTGCAATTCTACCTGCGGGGTTGCACGCCCGAACAATTCGGCAGCCTGCGTGTCGTAGCGGTTAGCGCAGAAAAACTCCCGGACCGGCTCGCGACGGCGTTCGAGGACCAGTTTGGCATTCGGCCGTTTGAGGCTTACGGCAGTACCGAATGCTCGCCGACCGTCGCCGTGAATACGCATGATTTTCGTTCCGCAGGTTTCCGCCAGGTCGGGGCTAAACGCGGCAAAATCGGGCATCCCCTGCCCGGCATCTGCGTGCGGATCGTGGACCCGGACACGATGCAACCTGTGACCCCTGGGCAACCGGGCCTGCTGCTCGTACGCGGGCCAAATGTGATGCAGGGCTACCTTGGGCGCCCGGAGAAAACCGCTGAGGTGCTGCGGGATGGTTGGTACACCACGGGAGACATCGCAGCAGTGGACGAGGATGGCTTTCTCCAAATTACCGATCGCCTGAGCCGCTTCAGCAAGATCGGCGGGGAGATGGTCCCACATATCCGCGTCGAGGAAAAGCTGCATGAGCTGGCCGGAGTCACGGAACAGGTGTTTGCCGTAGCCGGGGTGCCCGACGAAAAGAAGGGCGAACGACTGGTGGTCCTGCACCGGCTGGAAGCGGCGCAATGGACAGAACTCGCCGCCAAGCTGCCGCTGCTGGACCTGCCAAATCTTTGGAAACCGCGTGCGGATCAGTTCTGTCACGTGGATGCCTTGCCCATGTTGGGCACGGGCAAACTGGACTTGCGCAAGATTCGCGAACTGGCGGTGCAATTCGCGAGCCGAACCACAGAGGCCTGACGCCACCTCGCGCTGCATAACGCACATGCAAAATATTGTTATCGCCAAGACCTACCGCTTCATTCCACCGCGCTTCAGCCCCTTCTGGGCGCGGATCATCCAGTGGTATCTGCCAAGCTATCTGCGCCAAAACTACGGTGTTACCTCGTGGTCGTGTGTCGGCGCAGAGCGATTGGCCGCCTCGCTGAAAGCCGGGGCTGGAGTGATGCTGGCCTCGAATCACTGCCGGCCTTGCGACCCCATGGTCCTGGGATTGCTTTCGCGCGAAGTGGCTCAGCCTTTCCATGTCATGGCGAGTTGGCATCTCTTCATGCAAAGCCGCCTCCAGTCATTTCTCTTGCCGCGACTGGGAGGCTTTAGCGTCTATCGCGAAGGCTTGGATCGTGAATCGCTCAAATGCGCCACCCGGATCTTAGCCGAAGCCCGATTTCCACTGACCATTTTCCCAGAGGGCTTCATTACTCGAAACAACGACCGGCTCCTGAACCTGATGGATGGCGTAGCCTTCCTGGCCCGGTCAGCGGCGAAGCAGCGAGCGGCAACAAAGCCACCCGGCAAAGTGGTCGTGCATCCGATTTTCATCCGCTATTTCTTTGAAGGTGACCTTGCGTCGACGCTGGCGCCGGTCCTGGAAAAAATTGAATCCCGCCTGTCCTGGCAGGCGCAAAGCCACCTGCACTGGCGCGACCGTCTCGTCAAAGCCGGGCACGCCTTATTGGCCCTTAAGGAAATTGAACACCTCGGCGCAACGCAATCCGGCCCGGCCAATCAGCGCCTCCCCTACCTGCTGGATCACCTTCTGCAACCGCTCGAGCAGGAATGGACCGGAGGTCGCAGCGAACCCGACCCGATGGCCCGCATCAAACGTCTGCGCGCGGCCATCCTGCCGGATATGGTGCACGGCGAACTCTCCGAGCCGGAGAGCGCACGCCGGTGGCGCCAGCTCGCAAACTTGTATCTCGCCCAGCAACTGCATTGTTACTCCGGCGATTACCTCGGCGGCACACCGTCCCCCGAACGCCTGCTGGAAACTGTCGAGCGTTATGAGGAAGACCTCACCGACTGCGTCACCCCGCATCCACCGCTCCATGCGGTCATTTCTGTCGGGCAGGCCATCGAGGTCAGCCCAGCGCGGGATCGAGCCGCTGAAACCGATCCGCTCGTAGTGGAACTCCGTCAGCAACTCGAACAACTGCTCGAGGAATCCAAAAACCAACGGCGCAAACTCCCCTGATACCATGCCGCCCTTACTGGCACAATTGAACTGGACCAAAATAGGCCTCCGTGTCGGTGTCATTGCCGGCGCGCTGGTCGTCTGGTTTTGGACGCAGGCGCTCATTTCCCGCAAGTCGGCGCCCAAGAGTGGTATTGGAGATGCCGTTCACGACTTCACCGCAAATTGGCACCTCTACCTTTCGGAGCATCCTCGTGCCGCCAATGCAGCGCTCATCACCAGTTCCCTGTTCATCGATCTCTTCGGTCTGTCCCTTATCGGAATCGCCGTTTTCGGTTCTACCTTCGCGCCCTTCCTGGCGATGCTCATCGTGTTTGGATTAAGGCAAATCTGCCAAGGGTTGTGCACCTTGCCACCGCCTCCCGGCATCATTTGGAGGAACCCTGGGTTCCCGACACTTCTCGTAACCTACAGCGTGGGCAACAACTTCTTCTTCTCCGGCCACACCGCGCTGGCTGTGCTGGGAGCGCTCCAGGCTGCCGCTTTCGGCCCGCCCTGGCTGGCCGCTGTCGCCGGAGCTATTGCCCTGGGAGAAATGCTCGTCGTACTTGTTTTGCGGGCGCATTACACACTGGATGTCGTGGCCGGCGCGTTCGCGGCGGTTCTGGCGTCCAATTTCGCCGAAAAACTGGCACCGACGGTAGATGCCTGGTTGCGCTGACCGGAATTCCCGTAAATTCCCCCTAACAACGCCAATGAACATTGGTCTTCTCAAGTCCCAGACACCACCGTGGCACCGGCACTTTCTGGCTCGGCTCTTCCCCATAATCTGCCTCGTCGCGAACGCTAACCTCGGAGCGTCTGCCGTCACCCTTTGTGACTATGCCGAAGCGCGGCACAGGGATGACTGGTTAAGACACCCGGTGTACGGCGATCCGTCTTTTGACTCCTTTCAACGGCTGCCGGGCAACCCTATTCATCGTGGCGCGCCGCCCTTCGAGTGGCCTGTAAACGGTTTCTTCTTTCCGGACCCTCAAAGCCGTAACTTGTATGTGTTTGTGGGCGATTATGGCAAAGGCTATATGACCCCACCCAGCCGTTGCCTGCTCTACCGTTCAAACAATCATGGACACACTTGGACCAATCTTGGCCCCGTGCTGCACGGGGAAAAAGCAATGTTCGACCGCGGCGGACACACACCGGACGTAAGCGTGGTCTTCGCTGAAAACCGTTACCACATGGTTTACGACTGGGGCGAGGCCGATTTCAACGCCGAAGGCGGCCTGGCGTATGCCTGGGCTGACCGCCCGGAGGGTCCGTGGCACCGAGCGCCGGAACCCATCACCCGGAACTCAACTCTATCCAAACTGTCGGATCGATACCAACGCACCTACGCCGCGACACTGCTGCGCCGGACCAATGATTGGTTGATCCTCGGCATGATGGATCACGCCCCGAACAGTTGGGCGCTATTTGCCATGACAGCGCCCCGCCCCGAGGGGCCCTACTCTGAACGGCGACTCGTTCGGCACGTCGAAGGTGACTATTTTCACCCGCCTTTATTGGAGTTCTTTCCGGCTTTTGCCCACGAAGGAGCGGTCTATGCACCCGCCACCTCTGTCGCCTTAAACCGCAACTTCAATGTCTTGTTCAAAGCGCCCCTGGAGCGTGCCGAGGATCCCGCCGCGTGGTCCCTTTTCCAACATGGTTCGCTCTGGCATGCGGCGGACCACGAGTCCGAATTTTTTGGCATTTGGGGACAGACCTTTTCCGGAGCTGTGATGCCCGATGGCCATTTGCGCGTGATGTTTCCGTCCCGCGACCGGGATGGACGTGGCACCATCAACCTGGCGCAGAGACTCTGGGACCGGCCATTTCGCAAAAGCGGTTTCGTGCTCAGCGGGCACGCCGGCCCATCGCTGACATTGTTGCGACCCGCCTATGCTAATTTCACTCTGAACACCGAGCTGCAATTGCGCGGCACCGCACGGTTGCTTTTGAATTATACGGCTCCTTTGGGTCCCAATGCCCCAACGTCGGATGCTACGTTGCATCCATTATCCAACACCCGTCATCTGGGCTTGGAACTGGCTTCCGGCCAATGGCGGTTGTGCCGTTTCGACACCGTCGAAAGCGCGACGGTGGTAGCGTCCGGAAAATTCCTGGATCAAACACGGCTGCGTCTGAAAGTAAAACGGGTGGAGGATCGCCTCACCATCGAGTTGAATCACCGCGAACTTTGGTCCGGACAACCCCAGGCGCTCACGGGCGCTTCAGATCTCGGATTATTGGGTTGGCGGGTGGAGGCAAACAGCCACTTAACCGTAGAAAAGTTCAGCATCCAAGGTGAGCCGGCAGCCGGGCGAACCATGTTCCTGCAGACCGAAGCGCTACTGGGAGCCGGAGCCGCGCCTGGTGACTGGGACCAGGTCGAGGGTCAACAATTTCGATTCGGATCGGGAGCGTTATCGCGAACGTCCGGGGCCAGGGCAAAATGGAACGTCATCGGCACCGGCCTCAGGATCTGGTCCCCACGCGGGCCGCACTACGGCACCCTGGAGGTTCTCGTAGATGGCCGCGTCGCAGCGACCCTCGACTTGCATTCCACGGTCGCTAACGATTCTGCGCCGCTTTGGGAAGTCAACGACCTGCCGGGTACGTTCCACGCCGTGGCCGTGACCGCCCAATCTGGTCGCGTGCCTCTGGACTGCCTGGAGGTCTGGATGGGGCGAGGAACCAGGTAACACCGGTCCTCAACTCGGCTGCAGTTTTCTTACCCAGCGCCAGGCGGATAGCAGGACTGGAAACCACTTGACCGCGGTACGCCAGCGGCGCAACAAAAGGAAACCCGCCGCAGCGCCGCCGGCCAGTAGCCATGGCCCACCGGGCAACTTCTCCCGTGCTTGCCCCAACCATTGCCATCGGGCTCGCAGATTCGCCACCTCTGCCTGCAGCAAGGCGCGGTGCAACTCGGATTGCAGCACCAGCAGCTCCTTGCGTTCCGCCAGCTCGCTCAAGTTTTTTTGCTTAAACATTCACGATCCTTTCGGAATTCGGCGACCGTGGTGCTGAAAGGAGTCCAGCCGTGGTGAAGCCGGTGGCGAATAAAGCACAGAATGACCGCCGCCCCGCCCATCGCCACCGCCCCTAGAGCAATCAGCCCCAGGTAACCGGCGCTATGCCATAGAATAAAAGCGAGCGCCGCCATCAAGGCCGACAAGCCGGCCGAACCCAGGCTGATGGCGATGCTCATCCACACGACCAGGTTAATGACCCGCAGCTTCTCTTCCTGCAACTCCACCGCAAATAATTCCAGCCGGCTTTGAATCAATCCCAGTATCGAATCGCTGCTGCGCCGGAGTGATTCTGACCATCCATTGGACTTTGCTTCGGGATCGCTCATAGCACCTATTTTCGTGTGATCAGAACGCCCAACAACAAGCCGATCCCGAACGCGACCCCGATAGACTCATACGGATGATCGCGAATTACGGTATCAGCCTTTTGGGCCGCCACCTTGGCACCGGCAATAGCCTGATGCTGCAACTCCTCCATGGTGACCTTGGTCCGATCGAGCGCCGAAGCAAGCCGGGTCCGCGCTTCCCTCGCCTTTTCACTGACATCTCCCGCAGTGGCCTTTAGCAGCACTTCGGAGTCATGCGCCAAAGCCTTCAGATCGGCCAGAACCCGCTCGCGCGCCACACGGCTCTGGGATTGTTCGAGGTTCTCAAAGATTGTCTCCATAATTTGAATCCTTTCTCATTGCCGATTTTTCCCGTTTCACCTAGTCGCAACCCGCTCGCGCCTGATTCCGGTGAGACAGGCGGCTCCAATACTCTCGTCCCACCAACGGGTTCTGGCAAGGCCGGCCATGGCCGGACCTTCCGGCGCCAAGGAATTGCCCTCCGTCCCTATGCGCAGATTGCCCCGCGAAGCGTCGGAATCGCTTACACCACACATTAGCTTTCCTGCACTCATAAATAAGTCACGTGCTACCAACGCTCTGCCGGCCAAAACCCTGCTGTCGCTCATTCGATTCCCGCCGCCGCCGTAGGCCGGCTTTACACTTTCGTTGGCGGGAAAGCAGAACATAGTTGCCCAGCAAACGGACTTCTTCATCTGCAACACCCTCTACCAGAACGCATTCCACATTTAATCCACAACCGACAAGAAAGCTGGAACAGTAGTTGCTATAACCACTAGCAATTGTACGCCTAATGCACCAGTTCTGTGATCTGGCACGTATTGGCGTCGGTTCGGTTCGGATAAAACAACTAAACTACTAAAAACTACCTATGAATCGTTCGTCTCTTCTTGCAGTCGCAGTCCTTGGTTTTTCGGCCTTGGCTGCCCATGCCTTCCCTATTGCAGCGCCGGGCACGGAAGGGTTTTCCGTTATCGTCGCCGGGAATTCTCCCATCGTGGCAAAGTACGAGGGTAACAGCGCAGGGTATGATAATTATCTCTATCTCGAACGAACCGGTTCCGGGGCTCCTGGCATGGACGGTAACCAGGCCAATGACTTGTTCATTTTCATGAATCATAGCAGCCCCGTCGGGAGCACGGTTACGCTCGGGACCTTTGCCCCGGGAACGGAATTGATCTTCCGTCTATTCGTCAGCAACACGGGAAACAACTTCTATTCCGGACCGGCCAGCCGTAATTCTGACGGCAAGCCACATGCCCGCGTGCAGGATAATTGGCAACCGTCCACCACCCTGGTGAGCTTTGAGGACCTTTACGGCACCCCGGAGGGCGTCAACGGTTACAATGACCTTAGCTTCTCATTTTCCAACACTCGGGGAGCGTCGTCCGTGCCGGAATCCTTGCCGACGGGATTTTGCCTGGCCTTGGTTACCGCAGGAATGACCCTGGTCAACCGCCTGCGCCGCAGCGCCTAATACCAGTAGTAAGATCATTTTAAACCAACCATGGGGCGGCTCAAGCCGTCCCTTTTCATTTTCAGGAGCCGACGAATTGCGAACACTGCTCGATACTGGCTGAACGGTTGCCACTGTGCCTTGCGAGGGCTAACTTGCCACCATGATTCGAGCTCACCTCGCGAGCCCAAGGAACGGAGTCTTCGCGTTGCTGGTTATTGCGGCGATACCGTGGTCATCGCTGGCACAAGGGCCAGCCAGCAACCCGCATCCGGCTTATCAGCGAAAGGCGCTCGTGATGGGTTACGGTGGTCCCACCAGTCCGCATGTCCAATCCGCCAAATACTTCTTCCTCGCGTCCGTGGGAAATCCCTCGAATGATCCGGCAAAAGGATGGACGTGCGACTTCAGTTGGGACGTTATGCGCCAACTAGGGCTGGATCCGAAAACGACACCGGAAGAAGTTCTGTTCGAGCAGATCGAACGCCGCCAATTGGGATATCGCATCGCTATGGTGGCCGGCCCCTTCAGCGTTACTCTCGATTATTGGGGAGCGGCCTTAGACCACGGCATCATGCCCTTCGCCGCCCAGGGCAATAACAACCCGGGCCAGCGTATGCCGGACGACATCGGCCTGCGCGGAGCCGTTGGGGTAGCGGGCGGATCCTTCACCAACCTGACCTCGTACGGGCCGTCGGTGGAGTTTATCGACGCCTTGGCTCGCGGTGTCTCCAGCCCGGATTATGAAGAGGCCGTGCAGAGTTTCTCCAACCAGCGGGTCGCCGCCCGGTTTGCGAAGATCCTCGACGCTCACCCTGAATACAATATCTGGGACGCTCGCCAACACCTTCGCCAATCAGCAACGTTCTGGGACTCCGGCTGGACAGAAACGAACGGCTATGGACGCCCTCGCGAAGAGGCGCCTGTCGGCAAATTGCTGCCCGGGCCACCGGTCGATTTCCAGGTCGTCAAATCGCGCGATCATCATCGGGTCGCCTTCACCTGGCGCAACTTTGCCCAGACCGGCTTTGCCGGCACAGTGATCGCCCGCGCCTCGGGCCAGGTAATCTACGAAGGCACTGGTACCAATTTCGTGTGGCCGGCGGAGTCGGAAGGCGATGAGACTTTCCTCTATTGGTCCAGAAACCGTGCTGGAGAAAAATCACGCCTCGAGAGCTACCAGCGTCGGACCGTGAAAGGCCTTACCAAAGGTGTCTATTTGAGTTGTGCTGTTTTCGGCGCGTCGGTGGGAGAGGAAGCCAAGAACGACAAGCTTTCCCAAATCTTTCTGCACGTCGCAAAAGATTGGACGTGTGATCAACTCTACCGGACTGGCAACGCGTTCTACGACAAAGTTAAGAGCTTTCCGCAAGGCGCAGTCGCGGGGGTATTTCCTGATTTTTCCGCCATGACCGCGTTCGCGATGAAGAACAACTACCGCATCATCGTGGCACCCGTAACACCGGAGGAAGGCGACTTATTCCGTTACAAATCGGCTTGGGATCAGGCTGTCGCCGCCGGCGTCGCGGTGGTGTTGCCGCACCACGCTAGCCTATCCATATCCCGCAAGCCGCAGGCGCGGCGCTTGTCCCCTCCCCGGCTTTTTTCCGCCATCACCGTCGGCTACGGCCTTACCAACAACCTGCGCAGCTTCGGACCCGGTCTCGAGTTTTACGACGCCTCCGACCTGCCGGGAACGGAGGTGGGATTCGCCAATCAAACGGATGCCGCAGCAACGGTCGCCGGTAAACTCGCCAGAATTCTCGCGGCCAATCCCGGCTATAACCTGTGGGACGCGCGCCAGCATTTGCGCGAAAACTCCACCGGTTATACCGAGGGTTGGAAAGAAGACGGCGGCTATGGCCGCCCGGCACTGGAACCGCTCCGACGCGCGCGCCTGGATCCGGCGCCGCCCGTGGATATCCAGGCTCGACGCTCCGCCGACGGCAAGGGCATTGAGTTTTCCTGGCTTAATTTCGCCCAAAGCAGCTTTGACCGTACGATCATACGTCAGGCTGATGGACGCGAAATCTATTCCGGCTCCGGCTCCACTTTCGTCTGGCAGGGTGGAAACTCCGGCAACTTTAAGTTCTTCACGCGCGACCGCGCTGGCAATCTTTCGCGCAGCGAAACTTTCACTTCCGTCGAAGTTGGCGCGGAGTAATTAGATTCCCGCCACCCCGAGAGATCGTCGACTCGGCGCAGTACCCGTTGTGTCATTATTTTGTCGTTAATCAGCACCCTTGACCGGGCAAGGCCGGTGTTTAGTCTGCGAGGAGAGTATGAAACACATCCCCCTCTCACGTCGCAATTTCCTCAAAGTTTCAGGCACCGCCGCGGCCGCATTGAATTTTATACCCGGCCAAGTTTTGGGAGCCAACGGCACCACCCCTCCGAGCGAGAAGTTAAACATAGCCGCGATCGGCATCGGCGGCATGGGAGCCGGAGATATTGGCGCGCTGGCGCCGGGTAATAACATCGTCGCTCTTTGTGACGCGGATTGGAAACAGGGCGCGAACACCTTCAAGAAATTTCCCGCCGCCCGGCAATTCAAGGATTTCCGTCGCATGTTCGACGCCATGGAAAAAGAGATTGATGCCGTAATCGTCGCCACGCCGGACCACTTTCATGCGGTGGCTGCCATGGCGGCCATAAAGCGGGGCAAACACGTCTATTGTGAAAAGCCGCTTGCACACTCGCTTTACGAGGTCCGCGAGCTGATGCGGGCCGCCCATGAGCACAAGGTGGTGACGCAACTGGGCAACCAGGGGCATTCATTCGAATCCATCCGCACGTTTTGCGAATGCATCTGGGATGGTGCCATCGGCCAGGTTCACACGATCCACGCCGGCTGCCGGGCGGTAAACTCCGGCCTGGATCAACTTCCGAGTTTGCAGGAGAAATTTGACATCCCGGACACCCTCGACTGGGATCTCTGGCAAGGACCCGCCCAGGCAAGAAACTACAATCCTAACTTTCTCCCCGGCCGCTGGCGCGCCTGGACTCCTTACGGCAGCGGAACTGTAGGCGATTGGACGTGTCACGTCGTGGACCCTTGTTTCTGGGCGCTGGACCTTGGCGCTCCTTCCACCGTGACTGCCCGTGTGAAGGACTACAATCCCGAAACCCAGGGGCTTGCCTATCCCAAAGGTGAAATCATCACCTATGAATTCCCCGCCAAAGGCAAGCGCGGTCCCGTCACGATGAACTGGTACAGCGGCACCGAACAAATCCCGCGCCCCGCCGAACTGGCCCCGGATGAAAAGGACATCGAGACTGGAGCGGTCGTCATCGGAGACAAAGGCACCATCGTTTATGGTTCACACGGCGCCAGCCAGGTGCGGCTCATTCCCGACACCAAGAACGACGCCTATAAACGGCCCGACAAGACCATTCCCCGCGTAAAAAGCCATCATGCCGACTTCGTATTGGCCATTCGCAACGGCAAAAAGGCCGGATCCGATTTTTCTTACGGCGGGCCACTGACGGAATTGGCGATGCTCGGTATCGTTGCCATCCGACTGGCTGGGACCAAGCTCAAATGGAATTCTGAAAAGATGGAATTCCCGGGCACCCCCGAGGCCAACCGGTTGATCAAACCTACCTTCCGCTCAGGTTGGTCGCTTTGATGACCGCCAACCATCGAGCGTGATCCTCAGCTCGATTGCTTGCCTGTACAAGTCGAAGGCGCCCCTTTAGGGGCGCCTTCGCGTGAATTCTGCCAGTCCTAAGTTGCTTAACCGAGCAGCGGATTCTCCGCCGGACCGGTCAAGGACAGCGGCGCAGGTTCTTCCGCAGGGGCGTCCTCTTCAATTTCGACCAGCGTCTTGAGCTTGATCTTGCGATGCATGTCAAAGCCGCTGCCCGCCGGGATGATATGTCCCATGATGACGTTTTCCTTGAAGCCGCGCAGGTAATCGACGCGGGCGCGTGTGGCCGCCTCGGTAAGCACCCGGGTGGTGTCCTGGAAGGAGGCGGCGCTGAGGAAGCTCTCGGTTTCCAGTGAGGCCTTGGTAATTCCCAGCAGCACCGGTTGCGCTTCGGCAGGCTTGCCGCCCATCTTCTCGACGCGCTGATTCTCTTCCTCGAACTCCAACTTGTCCACCTGCTCGCCCCAGAGGAACGTGGTGTCGCCGGGCTCGGTGATGCGCACCTTGCGCAACATCTGGCGCACGATGATCTCGATGTGCTTGTCGTTGATCGTCACACCTTGCAGACGATAAACTTCCTGCACTTCGTTCACGAGGTGCTCCTGCAACTCCTGCGGTCCGCAGATATCCAGGATCTCGTGCGGATCCACCGGGCCTTCCGTCAACTGCTGGCCCTTGCGGACGTAGTCGCCCTTGAAGACGATGACGTGTTTGCCAATCGGAATCAGGTGTTCCTCTTCCACCGCCGTTTGCTGATCTTTGATCAGGATGCAGCGCTTGCCGCGAACGCTAGGCCCGAAATCGACAATACCGTCGATCTTCGAGATTTCAGCCGCGTCCTTCGGCCGGCGCGCTTCGAACAACTCGGCCACCCGCGGCAGACCGCCGGTGATGTNNCGACGCGCGGCAGACCGCCGGTGATGTCCTTCGTCTTTGAAGTCTTGCGCGGCGTCTTGGCCATCAAGGTGCCGGCGACTATCTTCTCGTCCTCGGCGACAACGATGTGCGCGCCCGACGGAATCGGGTAGTTCGCGACCGGTTCGTGGTGGTCATCAAGAATTACGATTTGCGGGTGCAAATCTTCCTTGTGCTCGATCAGCACCATGGCTTCCTGGCCAGTGGTCTCATCGGTTTCCTGTTTCATGGTCACCCCTTCAATGATGTCCACGAACTTCACGCGCCCCGCTTTCTCGGAGAGAATCGGAACGTTGTACGGATCCCATTGCACGAACGTCTCACCCTTCTTCACGCGCGATCCGTCTTTGACGGAGATCACGGAGCCGATGACGATGTTGTGCGTTTCCAATTCACGGCCGTCGTCGGCCATAATGGAGACGGATCCGTTTTTATTGAGCACGATGTTATTGCCGTCCTCGAGTTCCACGAGGCGCAGTTCATTGTAACGAACCACACCTTCGAACTTGGACTTGATTTGCGGCTGCTTGAACACCTGCGAGGCCGTGCCACCGATGTGGAACGTACGCATCGTCAACTGGGTGCCCGGCTCGCCGATCGACTGCGCGGCGATAATACCGGTGGCTTCCCCTAGCTTCACCAGCAAGCCCGTGGCCAGGTTGCGCCCGTAGCAGAGCATACAAATTCCCTGTTTGCTCTCGCAGGTGAGCACGGAACGAATCTTCACCCGTTCCACGCCCGAACTGTCGATCTGGCGGGCCTTGATCTCGTCGATTTCCTCGTTGGCCTTGACCAGGAATTCCTTCGGGTTTTGCGGGTTGGTTACATCGTCGCAGGAATAGCGGCCGATCAGGCGCTCACTCAGCTTAACGACTTCGTCTTCACCTTCATAAATGGCCTGGACCCAGATGCCATTGGTAGTGCCGCAATCGGCTTCACGAATAATGACGTCCTGCGCCACATCCACCAGCTTGCGGGTCATGTAACCCGAGTCGGCGGTCTTGAGCGCAGTGTCGGCCAGACCTTTACGCGCGCCGTGCGTCGAAATGAAGTACTCCAGCACGGTCAGACCCTCGCGGAAGTTGGACAAAATCGGCTTCTCGATGATGTCGCCGGACGGCTTGGCCATCAAACCGCGCACGCCCGCCAACTGGCGGACCTGCTGGCGATTACCACGAGCGCCGGAGTCCACCATCAGCGAAACCGGGTTGTATTCACTCTTGCCCTGGTTGTTCTCCAGGGTGCGGAGCATAACGTTCGCAATCTGGTCGGTGCAGTGCGTCCAGATATCGATGATCTTGTTGTAGCGTTCGCCAGGGGTAATCACACCCTTGCGATATTGCTTCTCGACTTCGCGGATCTGCTTCTGCGCCGCGTCGATTTCCTGATCTTTTTCACGCGGAATGATCATGTCATCGATACCGATGGACACGCCGGCCTTGGTGGCCTCGCGGAAGCCCAATTCCTTGAGCTTGTCGAGCATGATCACGGTCTTGTCGTGCCCGCAGATTTTGTAGCATTTCCAAATGAGATCACCCAGTTCGCTCTTCTTGACCACCTTGTTGGGGAAGCCCATCTCGGGCGGCCAGATCTCGCTGAAAATGACGCGGCCAACCGTCGTCACAATGACTTTGCTGTTGGCGTCGCCGAATTCGGATTTGCGGCCGCGATCGGTGTTGCTCAGGCGAATGCGCTCGTGCGTCGAGACGGCGCCGTCGTCGTAGGCAAAAATGACTTCGGTCTTGGAGCCGAACAGCTTCAAGGTGCTGAGATTTGCCGGCACAGGAGTACGCGGCTCGGCGGTGAGGTAATAGCAGCCCAGCGTAATGTCCTGCGTGGGCGTGATGATCGGCTTGCCGCTGGACGGGCTGAAGATGTTGTTAGGCGCCATCATCAACAGACGCGCTTCCAACTGCGCTTCCACCGACAGCGGCACGTGCACGGCCATCTGGTC